>JAKQDD010000118.1 GCA_029556615.1 Verrucomicrobiota bacterium
CTGAATGAACAGCGTCGGCGCTTCGCCGGCGGAAGGCACGATCAGGCCCGGCCAGAATCCGCCGTGCATGGCATACTGCCCGGCCCCCATGGCTGCGGCATCGGGTTGGCCGACGGTGCCGCTAAGGGCATAGGGACCGCCAGCGGCGGTGCCGCCGCCGCCATCGATTGTGGACCAGTCAATCGAGTATTGCGCGCAGACGGCATGGCACGGAAGCAGCAGAGCCAGCAGGGCCAGCAGCGACGCTGCACCTCGACGCCGGCAGCGGGGTGACGACAAGGTCTTCATCGGAGCATTTTGATCACGGTTCGAGTCGTTTGAGGAACACCTTGCGGAACTCCATTTCGCCGTTCTCGCCCTGCAGGCCGAGGTAGCCCTTTCCCGGGGCGAGATCGGAGGCGGAGCTGGCCAGCACACCATTCAATTTGACCTCACAGCGCGGGCCGCGGCAGAGGATCTCGAGCGCATTCCATTCGCCGGTTGGCTTGAGCAGGCCCTGGGCCTTGGTCGGGTCGCGTTGGCAGGTAGCTCCGAACACATGGACGATGCGTTCGCTGTTCTCGCACTGCACCTCGTACTTCCGGTCGGGCCAGTTGGCGCCCTCGGCCCCGGCGCGGAGGAACACGCCGCTGTCCTGGCGATCTTTGAGCCAGCGGACCTCGAGCCGGAGAATGAAGTGGTCGTATTGCTCGGTGGTCCGCAGCCAGCCCATGCCTTTCCGGTGCTTGATGACGCCGTCTTCGGCGACGAACTGGCTGCCGTTCATCTGCACCCAGCCGCCCAGGTCCTTGCCGTTGAACAAGGCGACGAAACCCTCCGGCGGCGTGTCGGCAGCGCTCCAGGCGGCCACGGAAAGGTACAAACACAGCGCGGCAAACAGTCGGTTCTTCTTCATGATCGTGATGGACATGGTGCTGTTTTCGCTGAGCGTGATCCCTCCGCGGGGCAGGGTGCAAGGTGAATCGCCGGGGACTTGCGGCCTGCGACACACGACAGCGGGAAGAAGTCCGATCGATCCTCGGGACAGTCAGCGGCGGCCACTTGGCTGCAGCCGCGGGCGGCGACCGCGGCGGGTGCGGGGGGGAACGCCGGTGAACACGCTCGGCGACGCCTTGACGAACACCGCTCCCTCGGCTCACGCTCGACTCGTCGGGGGCGAATGGATCACGGGGTCGGCCCTTGGGTCTTGTCAGCAGAGTGCCATGAATATGCGAAGTTCAACCAGGGTCGGTGTGGCGACCGCCGTCGGCGTGGCAGCCATCACGTTAAGTGCCGCCCAGGAACCGCTGCGCCGAATCCTGTCGCTGGACGGCACCTGGCAGATCGCCGAGGGGACGATGGCGACGCTGCCGGCCGACTTCGCGCGCACCGTGCCCGTGCCGGGGTTGGTAGACATGGCCGCGCCCGCGTTTCTCGAGCCTGGCCCGAAGGTGGCCAAGCGCGACGCGATTCCGCAGAAGGACCCGCGTCGGGACGCGTTCTGGTACCGGCGGACCTTCACTATCGAGGGCCCGATCCCGGAGACAGCGATGCTGAAAGTGGCCAAGGCGATGTTTGGCACGCGGGTCGTTCTCAATGGCCAGCTGCTGGGCGATCATGCGCCGTGCTGGACGCCGGGGTTGTTCAACGCCAGGCCGGCGCTGAAAAACGGCGCGAACGAAGTGGTCATCCGGATCGGGGCGGACCGGGATGCCGTGGGCCGCGCGCATCCCGACGGGTTCGATTTCGAGAAGGCGCGCTACATTCCCGGCATTTTCGATTCCGTCACGCTGATTCTGGCCGGCACGCCGCGCCTCGACAACGTGCAGGTGGCGCCGGACATCGCCGGGGGGCGGGCGAAGGTGCGCGCGTATCTTGACGGCTCGCAGGCGACCCGTGTCGAGGTGGAGATCCGCGAGGCGAAGTCCGGCAAGCTCGCCGGCCAAGCCGCCGCGAACGCGGGTGCGGGCGTCAAGGAACTGGATGTGACCGTGCCGATCGAGGGCTGCCGTTTGTGGTCGCCGGACGATCCGTTCCTTTACAGCGTCACGGTGCGGACGCGCGGCGACGAATTCACGACGCGCTTCGGGATGCGGGAGTTCGGCTTCGACCCGGCTTCCCGTCGGGCGGTGCTGAACGGCAAGCCGTACTTTCTGCGCGGCAGCAACGTCACGCTCTACCGCTTCTTCGAGGATTCGGAGCGCGGGGCGCTGCCGTGGGACGACGACTGGGTGCGCACGTTGCATCAGCGCGTCAAGGCGATGCACTGGAACTGCCTCCGGTACTGCATTGGCCTGGCTCCGGAACGCTGGTACGACATCGCCGACGAGGAAGGCGTCCTGATCCAGAACGAATTCCCCATCTGGTACGGCGGGGATGTGCCGGAGGCGATGACGGTGGAGGGACTGGCGTTGGAATACGCCGAGTGGTTGCGCGACCAGTGGAATCACCCGAGCGTGGTCATTTGGGACGCCTGCAACGAGACCCGGAGCCGGAAGACCGGGGACGCGTTCATGCGGATTCGCGGGCTGGATCTCTCGGATCGTCCCTGGGACGACGGCTATTCGTGGCCGCGGCGGCCGGGCGACACCAGCGAGCAGCATCCGTATCAATTCAACTCGAACTTTCGGGTGTGGAAGCTGGCGACCGCGAAGACCGATCCCGAGGCCTATAACAACGGTGGCGGCGACGGCAAGCACGCGGTCATCAACAACGAGTACGGCTGGCATTGGGTCAACCGGAACGGCACGCCGACGACGCTGACGAGCGGTATCTACCGGGACGTCCTCGGCGAGAATGCCACCCCCCAGGAGCGGTTCCACCTGCAAGCCACCTGGCTGGCGGCCGCCACGGAGTTCTGGCGGGCTCACCGGAATTGCGCCGCCGTGATGCACTTCGTCACGCTCGGCTATTCCCGTGCCGACGGCCAGACGTCCGACCACTGGCTCGAGGGCAAGGTCGCCAGCCTCGAATGGGAACCGGAGTTCCACCGGTACGTCCGCGATGCCTTTGCGCCCGTTGGCCTGATGATCAACCTGGGCAAGGACCACCTGCGGCCCGGGGCCGCCGCCCGGGTGCCAGTCCTGCTGGTCAACGATCTCGAACGCCCCTGGAAAGGCCCGGTCAGCCTGCGGCTGAAGCGCCCCGGGCGGCCGGTCCAGGAGAAGCAAGCCAGCGCGGAAATCGCGTCGTTCGGAACCGCGGCCCTGGGCTTTGACCTCGCCTGGCCCACGGAGGAAGGCCCTGCGGTCCTGGAGGCGGAACTGCGCGGTGCCGACGGCCAGCCCGTCCGCAGCGTCCGGGAGTTCGAGATCAAGGCCCAAGCCGTCTCGCTCACGGAGCATGGCACCGTCACCGCGTCCTCCGTCTATCAGCCGGCCTATCGGGCCGAACACGCCGTGGACGGAGACGAAAGCAGCTATTGGTCGTCGGCGTTCCAGGATGACGCGTGGCTGGCGGTGGACCTGGGCGCCGTCCGCCGGATCGGCCGGGTGACCATCGTCTGGGAGACCGCGTTTGCCCGGGCGTTCACCGTCGAGGTCTCGATCGATGGGGCGTCATGGAAGGAGGTGTACCGGACGGCGAACGGCCAGGGCGGCACCACCCATATCACCTGGGACCCGACCGAAGCCCGGCATGTCCGGCTTGTCTGCACCCAGCGTGGCACGGGGTGGGGGAATGCCGTCCGCGAACTTGAAGTGTACTGAGGGGGGCAAGCGTGAACCGTGTTCGCGCCACGCCGGGCCAATTCATCCTGACGGGTGTGCAGCCGTTCGTCCTCATGAAAGGGTTGGGGGAGACGCTGGCCGGGCGAAATGGGCTGCTGGAGTTGCTGCCCTTCGGCCTGGAGGAGAAGAGGCGCTGTCCGGGCAAGGAGCATCGGGCCGGGGACCCGCGCGCGGCGTTCGAGAACTTCTGCGTACAGGAAACCCTCAAGGCGTTTGCGGCGTGCGGTGAGCCCCCGCGCCTGTTCTTCCTCCGCACCAAGGCGGGATTGGAAGTGGACCTGCTGATCGAAGGCCCCGGTCCGCGGCTCCAGCCTTTCGAGTTCAGACTCTCGACGACGCGCTCCGCAAGCTCGAGCTTGAATCTCGCCTTCCGCCCGGGCAGGCTTCAGGCACGTTGGGAAGGCGAGTGTCTATTCATTAATGACTGGCCGCCGCGATATGCAGCACCCAGTGCCACAACGACCGGGAGACATCGATCCGCTGGCCGAAGCCTTGCTGACTCGGCTCCAGTCATTCCCCGCCGCACGTTGGATCGTTCTGGGAGGTTACTTTGCCCTGAAGCATTACTGTGATTACCGCATCACCCATGACGTGGATGCCTGGTGGACCGAAGAGAGCTGCGAGTCCGACCGGGAACAGGCCCGCGGCGCGTTGAGAGCCGTGCTCGAGTCCCTGGCCAGCGAACAGGGATTGACCGTCAACCGGCGCCATTTTGGTGACACCGAGTCGTGGGAGCTGTTGCGGGCGGGGATCAAGGTTTTTTCGTTTCAAATCGCGAGTCGGACGCTGCACCTGGAACCGTCGTTGCCGAGCCCCTGGCCCCCGTTGCTCATCGAGACCTTCGCGGACAACGTCGCCTCGAAAATGAACGCCCTCGTTCAACGAGGCGCACCCCGCGATTTCACCGACATTCGGCAATTGGTCACCACCGGCCACCTCACCGCGACGGAGTCTTGGGACCTCTGGAAACGGAAGAACCCGGATCTGAATCCGGACGACGCCCGCGCGGAAGTCGGGCGTCACCTGCACGAAATCGAGTTGCGCCGGCCGCTGGACACCTTGACCGACCCCGCGCAGCGCGAGCAGGCACGGCAAACCCGGGCCTGGTTCCGGGCTGTGTTCCTGCAGCCGCCCTAGAGTCCTCGACTTGTGAACCATGGGGTCAAAAGGTCAAGTTGGGTTCCTGCTGTTCCAGGCCTTTCCTCCTTCCGTCGAGGACGCTACATTAGCGAGGCGCGGAAGAGGGGATGGGCAGGCACAGCAGGGTCTTCATGAGCCTGACGACTCGACCGGGTCTGAGGCGGCGCCTCGCTAGACATGAGACTGGACCATAGCGTTTATCCCGATCTGGACCAACCGCCGCGCGAGTCCGCGGATCTGGCGACCCTCGAGGACCGGGCCGACTATGTGCATCGGGTCTGCGCCCAGTGGGACTATGGGATTGTCCCCGAACCCGAGACCTTCCGATTGCTGGCGCAATGGCGGGAAGTGTTCGACCGCTTCCCGTTGTCCCATTCGGCGGCCTATCACACCTTCCGGTTCTGGTTCGGATGGGAAGCCGTCCCGGGCCGCGCGCTGCGCGCCAGCTACGAGTTAGAGGACTTGCGCGAGGGCCGCACCGACCCCTGCGCCCGCTGCACCTGAGAAGCAGAAACCACCCGGCGTGCCGATCGTCACCCCACGAGGATTCTCGCGCCCGGCGCGGGCGCGGGTGAGTGGGGCCATCACGACGCGGTTGCGCAAGGACAACCCGCGCAGGTCAAAGGGCGAGAGCAATTGGGGCGAGAGGGACTTGTTCATGCGGAGGATCTTGGATTGGAGACCGATTCGGTGCGCACCATCACTTCGTTGCGGCGCAGGAAGGCGGGTGTCCACGGCGGGTCGAAGTAGCCGTACACGGGCGGGGACAACTCTTTCAGACCTTCCTTTTGCATCCAGGCCCGCAGCCGATCGAGCGACTCCGATTCGTTCTTCGCGTTGCGCCCGCCGCTGTAACGCAGAACGGCAAATCGACCGGGCTCGAGCTCTCGCACCGTGACGGCGCCATCCGACGGTTTGGGCACGTCGCCGGTCTTCATCGCAGCCGGCATGACGAAGGCCATGGTGGCATTGGTTTCATGGCCGGACATGAAGACCGGGGTCGTCATCGCGATCTTCTGCTTCGCGGCGTTGCCGCCGGTGATAAACCGGAACAGCCGGTTGAAGCTGCCGTCGGATCCACCGCCTTGGCGGGCGGCCATGGGGGTCTCGACCACGGTCAGGGCGGGGTAGTCGCGCACCTCGACGCTGCCGTCGGCGCGCACCACCTGGTACGGAGCGGATTCATAGCCGCCGCGCACCGCGCCGCAGCCCGTGGCGAGCAGCCCAGTCAGAGTGCCGAGTCCTGCAATCATCGGAATGAGTCTGCGCCTGGTGTTCATCGTTTCCACTGTTGCTCGATCCTGTCGTTGACGGGCTCGGGTGCCGGCCATTGGCCGCCGAGCGTGAGGGAAGATTGTGTAGGTTACGTAGAATGTCAAATGCCGATAACGGTGTTTGTGTGGCTTGACTCCGGTGTCGCTGAGGATCGGACTGACGCCAGGGTTGGCACACAAGCCAGCCAGGGTCCGGTCTCATCGGCCTGTTTCTATCTACTCAAGTAATTGATAGCGAGTTTATTCCACGGTTGATGGGGGGAGAAGAGTGGCGAGATGGCGCTGACTTGCTGTGATGCGCATCCTGGGGACGAGAGCCCGGACATTTTTCACTTGCTGCCGAGGTTGTCATGTAGAATGATTGTGCAAAATATGACGGAAGCGCATTATCCGATCCACCTAGCCGCGCGCCTGACCGGCTTGAGCACCCATGTCCTTCGGATTTGGGAGCAGCGCTATCGCGCGGTCGAACCGAAGCGCACGCCGACGAACCATCGTCTTTATTCCCAGGGCGACCTCGATCGGTTGAGTCTCCTGCGGGATGTCACCCGGGCGGGCCACAGCATCAGCCAGATGGCGCGGCTCTCGAACGAGGGGCTGCGGGCGCTGACGGCGAGCGCCCGCGGGTCGAAGCTGGAAGCGCCGCGCTGGGCCGCAGCCGCCTCGGAAGCCGATGGCTTGCTGGAGGAGTGCGTGGCTGCTGTGCAGGCCCTGGACGGGCGCGCGCTGGAGGGGGTGCTCGAGCGTGCGGCGACGTCACTGGGCGCGCAGGGGGTGCTGCAACGGTTGGCGGGTCCCTTGGCGCAGGCTGTGGGCGACCTGTGGCGCGAGGGCAGGATCAGCGCCGCCCACGAGCATTGTGCCACCGGGCATCTCCGCGCTTTCCTTGCGGGCCTCGCGAGGCCTTTTGGGGGCCGCGAGGGCGCGCCTGTCCTGGTGGTGGCGACGCCCGCCGGGCAACTGCACGAGTTGGGGGCGCTGTTGGCGGGGGCTATGGCGGCGAACCTCGGCTGGCAGGTGACGAATCTCGGGGCGAGTCTGCCCGCAGCGGAGATTGCCGGAGCGGCGCGGCAGAAGCGGGCGCGGGCGGTGGCCTTGAGCCTGGTATATCCTGAAGACGACGCGAGCCTGCCGGGCGAATTGCACATGTTGCGTGAAGCGTTGCCGGCGGAGACGGCGTTGCTCGTGGGCGGTCGGGCCATGCCGGCCTACCGGGACGTGTTGGGGCGGGTCGGGGCGATTCTTGCGGAAGACCTGGTGCAACTCGGCCTGGCGTTGGACCGTTTGCGTCAGCCGAGGCGCAAGGCCGATCGATGAAGGAACTCGCGCTGCGAGCGGCGCCACGGCTGCCGCGGGCGCGGGACGAGGTCAGCAGCGAAGTGTGAAGTTGATCTCTTGACGGCCCCTTACGGTGCGGCGCAGCGGACGAAGTTCTGGAGGAGCCGGAGCCCGACGGTCTGGCTTTTTTCCGGATGGAACTGGGTGGCGAAGATGTTGTTGTGCCAGATGGCGGAGGCGAAGCGCTCGCCGTGGGTGGTCGAGGCGGCGACGACGGCGGGGTTGGTGGGGACGGGGTAGAAGCTATGGACGAAGTAGACGTAGCTGCCGGAGGGGATGCCGTGGAAGAGGGGGCAATCGGGGCGGGTGATTTCGATTTGGTTCCACCCGATCTGGGGCACTTTGAGTCCGGGGCGATCGGCGAATCGGACGACCCTGCCTTCGAGGAGGGCGAGTCCGGGGGCGCGGCTTTGGAACTCCTCGCTTCGTTCGAAGAGCGCCTGGTAGCCGACGCAGATGCCGAGGAAAGGCCGGCCGGTGTTGACGAAGGCCGGGATGGCGTCATGGAGGTTCTGGCGTCGGATTGCGTTGAGGCAGTCATCGAAGGCACCGACGCCTGGCAGGACGAGGGCGTGGGCATCGTCCAGCTGTTCGGGCCGGCTGGCGAGTTGGACCCGGGCACCGACGTGGACCAGGGCTTTATGGACGCTGCGGAGGTTGCCGGCGCCGTAGTCGATGAGCGCAATCACGGGGGGAGTATAGGCCAGAGTCCTCGACTGGTGGAAGTCGATGCGATTAGGTCAAGTTTGGGGCTCTGTTGTTCCAGGCCTCCCCTTCCTCCGTCGAGGACTCTGATGAGCGAGGCGCGGAGGCAGGGTGCCCCGCTGCCCCCCACGGTTCCTGTGGACTGCATGTTTCATTGGTCTAAGGCGCGCCTCGCTAGGGGTGAAGGAAGTCAGGCGTTTCCGGCCTCGGCTCGGAGGCGGAGCTGGCCGCAGGCGGCGTCGATGTCATGTCCTTTTTCGCGGCGGAGGGTGGCGTTGATCCCGCGGGCTTGGAGGGCTTCGAGGAAGGCCTGTTGGGTGTTGTCGTCGGGGCGCTGCCAGGGGAGGGTTGGGACGTGGTTATAGGGGATGAGATTGACCTTGGCGTGGACGCGGCGTGCGAGGTCGGCCAGCGGTGGGACGTGGGCGAGGTCGTCATTGACTCCGGCGATCAGGAGGTACTCGAAGGTCAGGAGGCGGCCTTTGCGGGCCACGTAGAACTCGCAGGCGGCCATCAGTTCCCGGATAGGGTATTTGCGGTTGACGGGCATGAGGCGAGAACGGACGGGGTCAGTGGCGCCGTGGAGGGAGACGGCGAGCTGGAGCTGGAGGGGTTCTTCGGCGAGGCGGCGGATTTGGGGGCAGAGGCCGCTGGTTGAGACGGTGATGCGGCGGGCGCCAATTCGGCCGCCCCAGGGGGCGTTCAGGATGCGCAGCGCCTTGAGGAGGGGGTCGTAGTTGGCGAGCGGCTCGCCCATGCCCATGATGACGAGGTTATCGACGAGGCGCTCGCGAGGAGAGGCGGCATCGGCGGGCGCGGGGTTGGCGGCATGCCAGCGCTCGGCGGCGAGGACTTGGTCGACGATCTCCTCGACGCCGAGGTTGCGTTTCCATCCCTGGAGGCCGCTGGCGCAGAACGCGCAGCCGTAGGCGCAACCGACCTGGGTTGAGACGCAGAGCGTGCGGCGGTCGCTTTCTTCGCCGCAGAGGGCGGGGTTGGCGGGGATGAGAACGCTCTCGATGAGCGCGCCGTCGGCGAGGCGCCAGAGGAACTTCTGGGTATGATCTGGGGACCCCTGGTGTGCGACGAGGGTGATGGGGTCGAGGGCGAAGTTGTGTCGGAGGCGCTCCCTCAGGCGGAGGGGGAGGTTGGACATGGCGGTCCAATCCGTGGCGCGATGGACGTAGAGCCACTCGACGACCTGGCTGGCGCGGTAGGCGGGTTCCTGCCAATTCTGGAATTCGGCCTGGAGCTCCTCGAGGGTTTGGGAACGGACATCGCGCAGGCGTGGGGCGGGTGGGATGGGGGAGGGTTCGCTCACGGGGAGGCGGGGATGGGATCGGCGGTCGATGGGGCGGGGCGGGTCTGGGGCTGGGGGAGGTAGTAACGGGTGACGTATTGCTGGACCATGCGCCAGGTATTGTATTGCGGGGCGACGGTGGCCATGGCGCGGCGGATTTTGTGGATCCACTGGCGTGGGATGCCGTTGGCGTCGCGGTTGAAGAAGCAGGGGATGACCTCTTCATTGAGGACCTGGGCGAGGTTTTCGCCGTCGCGGCGGTCCTGTTCTTCGATGGAGTCGGGGTGGGAATCCTCGCCGATGGCGAAGCCATTGGTGCCGTCGTAGGCTTCGCGCCACCAGCCATCGAGGATGCTGAGGTTGAGGCCGCCGTGGGGGGCGGTTTTCATGCCGCTGGTTCCGCTGGCTTCGAGGGGCCGGCGCGGGTTGTTGAGCCAGACATCACAGCCGGCGACCATTTGGCGGGCGATGTGCATGTCGTAGTTTTCGATGAACACGAGGTGGCCCTGGAGTTCGCTGTAGCGGGAGAGGTGAATGATCTGCTGGATGAAGCGTTTGCCGTCATCGTCGCGGGGGTGGGCTTTGCCGGCGAAGATGAACTGGATGGGACGGGTTGGGTCCTTGACGAGCTCGACGATGTGGGCGAGCTGCTGGAAGACGAGAGGTGCGCGCTTATAGGTGGCGAAGCGACGGGCGAAGCCGATGGTCAGGGCGTCGACGTTGAGCAGGTGATCGAAGGCGATGAAGTCGCTGCGGCCGAGTCGCTCGCCCTGGAGGAGGAGGCGGCGGCGGGTGAACTCGACCAATTCGCGCCGGAGGGTGTAGCGGAGAGCCCAGAGCTCCTCGTCGGTGACGAACTGGGGATCGAGGATGCGCTGCCAGAACTCGGGGGTATTGACATTGCGTTCCCAGTCGCAGCCGAGTTTTCGCTTCCAGAACGTGCGAACGGTTCCCTTCATCCAGCCCAGGAGGTGGACGCCGTTGGTGACATGGCCGATGGGGACTTCGGCGGCGGTGCGGTCGGGGAAGAGAGGCTGCCACATGCGGCGGCTGACCTGGCCATGGAGCTCGCTGACGCCGTTGGCGGCGCGGGCGGTTTTGAGGGCGAGGACGGTCATGCAGAACGGCTCGCGTTCATTGGCGGGGTCGAGGCGGCCGAGGCCGAGGAGGTCGGCCTGGTGCACCTTGATCTGGCGGAAGAGCCGGTGCATGGCGAAGTGCATGAGGTCGGGGCTGAACCGGTCATGGCCGGCCTCGACGGGGGTATGGGTGGTGAAGAGGCACTGCTGGCGGGTTGCGGCGAGGGCGGCCTCGAAGGTCATGCCCTCGGCCATGCGCTCGCGGATGAGTTCGAGCACGAGGAAGGCGGCGTGGCCTTCGTTGAGATGGAACACGGACGGGGTGATGCCCAGGGCGCGGAGGAGGCGGACGCCGCCGACGCCGAGGACGATTTCCTGCATGACGCGGGTGGTGGCATCGCCGCCGTAGACGCGCAGGGTGAGATCGCGGTAGTGGGGTTCGTTTTCGGGGAGGTTGGTATCGAGCAAGTAGACCGAGGCGCGGCCGACATTGACGCGCCAGGCCTGGAAGGCGACCTGGCTGGTGGCGACGCCGACGTGACCGATGAGGGGTTCGCCGCGGGCGTTGAGGACCGGCTCGATGGGCAGGTTTTTCGGATTGAGGAGTGTGTAGTATTCGGTCTGCCAGTTATCCGGGTTGATCGCCTGCATGAAGTACCCCTCGCGATAGAACAGGCTGACGCCGACGAATCCCAGGCCGAGGTCGCTGGCGGCCTTGGTGTGGTCGCCGGCGAGCATCCCCAGTCCTCCGGCGGCGATGGGGAGCGTCTCGTGGAAGCCGAACTCGGCGCTGAAGTAGGCGACGGGGTGGGTGGCGAACTGGGGGGCGTGGGCAGCGGCCCAGGTGTCAGGCGCTTCGAGGTAGCGGTCGAAACTCTGGAGGATCTTCTGGACCCGGCGGGCCATGGCGGCGTCCTGGAGGCGGACGCGGAGCTCGTAATCGGAGACCTCGTGGAGGATGGCGACAGCGTTATGGAACATGTTCCGCCAGCCGCGTGGGGAGAGCTCCTGGAAGAGGTCTTGAGCCTCCTGATCCCAGGTCCACCAGAGGTTTCGGGCCAGGCGATTGAGGCCCACGACCATGTCGTTGATTTCGCTCGGTGCGATTGGATTGAGTGTCATTTCAAGGGGCGGGGACTGTAGACAGTGGAGTTGGCCGGGGCAAACAGAAATGCGGGGCGCGCGGGGGTGCGGGGGGGGTCAAGGATCGACGCGGGTCCAGAGGACTTTGAGGTATCGGCTTTCGGGGCAATTGGAGAGGACGGGGTGATCGGGCCCGGCGCCGGTGCGATCGAGGAACTGGAGGCGTCGTCCGCTGCGGTGGGCGGCGCGGGCGACGAGGCTTTCGAATTCTTCCGCGGGCAAGAGGCCGGAGCAGGAGCAGGTGACGAAGAGGCCGCCGGGGTCGACGAGGCTGAGGGCGAGGCGGTTGAGGTCTTCGTACTTGCGGCGGCCGTCCTCGGTTTCCTCGCGGCTGAGGACGAGCTTGGGCGGATCGAGCACGACAGCGCCCCAGCGGCGTTGGTTCCGCTGCATCTGGCGGGCGTAGGCGAAGGCGTCGCAGTGGACCCAGTTGATGCGGGCCTGATTGAGGTTGGCGTTGCGTCGCGCCTGGGCGATGGCGGTCTCGTCGAGGTCGACGCCGGTGACGGACTCGGTGCGTGCGAGGACGGCGGCGGCGAGGGCGAAGCCGCCGGTATAGCAGCAGAGGTCGAGCACGGTGCGTCCGCGGACCCAGCCGGCCCATTGGCGCCGGTTCTCGCGCTGGTCGCAGAAGAAGCCGGTCTTATGCCCTTGGACGAAGTCGATTTCGTAGCGGACGCCGTGTTCGCGGACGCGGACGCTGCGGACGGAATCGGAGAGGGCTTGGGGCTGGGGGAGGCCTTCGATGCGGGCGATGCGCGGATCGGTTTCGACGACGGCGCGGCGGGTATGCAAGCGGGCGTGGAGGTGGGGGATCCAGGAGCGGAGCCTGCGGAAGACGCCGAGGCTGTGGGTCTCGATGCTGAGGACGTCGTCGAATCGGTCGACGACGAGTCCGCTCAATCCGTCGCCATCGGAGTGGACGACGCGGAAGGCGTTGGTGTGGGCTGGCAGGTCGAGCCAGTCGAGGCGGAGCTGCAGCGCGCGATCGAGCCGTTGGAGGAAGATCTCCTCGCCCACGGCTTGGGGGCCGTGGTGGACCATGCGCAGGGGGACGCGGGCACGGGGGTTGTAGAGCCCAGCGCCGAAGGGGTGCCCCTGTTTGTCGTAGACATGGACCAGGTCTCCCGGGCGGGCGTCCGGGGAGGCGGTCTTCAGCATGGACGGGAAGAGGCAGGGGTGGAAGCTGAAGGTCCGCAACTGCACCCAGGGTGTCCGGCGGGAGGCTGCCGGGGGGGCGGGGTCGCCGGCGGGGTCCGGCGTCGACGGCGCGGATTCGGGGACGTCGGTCATGGGGCTGCGGCCGGGGTGGTTGCGCGCCGCTCGCGGATCGTCTGGAGGAGTTCGGCGATCACGGCGTCGCGGGGTCGGACGCCCTGGTTGCCTTTGCCGTGGGTGCGGACGGCGAGGGCGTTGGCTTCCTGTTCTTTGGGGCCGACGACGAGCATGGTATGGACGCGGCGTTCTTCGGCGCGGAGGATCCGGCCCTGGAGCTTGTCGTTGCTGAACTCCCAGTCGGCGCGGACCTGCTGGGAGCGCAGTTCGTCGACGATGCTGCGGGCGTAGGGGATTTGTTGTTCGGTGACGGGGAGGACGCGGACCTGGTCGGGAGCGAGCCAGAGGGGGAAATTGCCGGCGTAATGCTCGATGAGGAAGCCGATAAAGCGCTCGTGGGTGCCGAGGGGCGCGCGATGGATGCAGAGGGGGGTTTTGTCGGTGTTATCGCGGTCGCGATAGACGAGGCCGAAGCGTTTGGGGACGGCGAAGTCGACCTGGTTGGTGGCGATGGTGAATTCGCGGCCGATGGCGCTCCAGACCTGGACATCGATTTTGGGTCCGTAGAACGCGGCTTCGTTGGGGACCTCGACGAAGTTGATGCCGCTTTCCTGGAGCACGCGGCGGACCATGTCCTCGGTCTGCACCCAGAGGGCGGGTTCATCCACGAATTTCTGTCCCAGGCGGGCGGGGTCATGGGTGCTGAAGCGCATGACGTACTTTTCGAGCCCGAAGATTTTGAAGTACTTAAGGTACATGGCGTTGACCGCCTGGAACTCCTCGGCGAACTGGTCGGGGGTGCAGTAGATATGGGCGTCGTTCATCTGGAGCGACCGGACGCGCATGAGCCCGAAGAGTTCGCCGGATTGTTCGTATCGGTAGCAAGTGCCGTACTCGGCCAGGCGGAGCGGCATGTCGCGGTAGCTGCGCGGTTCGGCGGCGAAGATCCGGTGGTGATGCGGGCAGTTCATCGCCTTGAGGTAATAGCGATCCTCGGTCTGGCCCTCCTCGGCGTGGAGCTCCATGGGGGGGAACATGGACTCGGCGTAGTAGGGGAGGTGGCCGGAGGTGCGGTACATTTTTTCCCGGGCCAGGTGGGGTGTGCGGACGCGGACGTAGCCGGCGGCGAACTCGGTTTCCTTGGCGAGCTTTTCGAGTTCTTCGACCAGGACGGTGCCTCTGGGGAGCCAGAGGGGGAGGCCGGGTCCGACGTACTCGGCGTCCATCATGAAGAGGCCCATCTCGGTGCCGATCTTGCGGTGGTCGCGGCGTTTGGCTTCCTCCTGCATTTTGAGCCAGGCGTCGAGCTCGGTTTTGTTTTTGAAGGCGACGCCGTAGACGCGCTGGAGCTGGGGGTTGTGTTCGTCGCCCTTGTAGTAGGCGCTGGCGACGGTGGTGAGCTTGAAGGCGCCGATGTTGCCGGTGCGGAGGACATGGGGTCCGGCGCAGAGGTCGATGAAATCGCCATTGCGGTAGTAGGAGATGGGCTCGTCCTCGGGGATGGTCTGGAGGATATCGAGCTTGAACTTGCTGGAGACGGGCCGGTCGCCGAGGGCACCGAGCCGGCCCCGGGAGGCGTCGGCGATGGCTTGGGCCCGGGTGACGACGCTGCGTTCGAACACCTGGTTCTCCTTGATGATGCGTTTCATTTCCGCTTCGAGCGCGGGGAAATCTTCGGGCGTGATGCGGTGTTCGAGTTCGACGTCGTAGTAGAAACCCGCTTCGACGGGCGGGCCGGCGGCGAACTGGGCATCGGGCCAGAGGCGGGCGATGGCGGTGGCGAGGACATGGGCGCAGGAGTGGCGGAGCCGTTCGAGGTCGGTCATCCGGTGGCGTTCCTCGAGGGACTTGCGGTCGGTTTGTGGTGCGTTGCTTTCCATAGGTGATGCGGGTCATGCCAAAAAAAACGCCTCGAACCGTCGGTATCCAGTGCGAGGCGGAGGCGTCCACGGCAGGCCGTGGACGCTATGGCGTCGTGGTCATGTCCTTTTTCGGCAAACGGTCCCGCATGGGGGGCATCGTACCTGAGATGCGTCCTGTGGCAATGAGAAACCCGGATCCCAAATCCGCGCGTTAGCGTCCCTTGCGGCTCAACTTCCTGGGCTTGACCAGACGCCTTGAGCCGCCCAGTCCGGGGTTTTTGCGGATTTGAAAGCCCGCCCCCGGGGCGGGCCCATTCCCTCCAAACCCTATAGCGCCCGCCCGCCAGCGGGCGGGCATGTGTGCCTGGCAGCTGCCAGCCCTATCGAGGTGAGAGGTCCCCGACGGGGAGATGACGACAACCGAAGCTGAAGGCTAAGCGGGGCACCGCAAGGGACCGACTGAAAGAGCCGGAGGCGAACCTTCGACCGTAGGAACACGAACTGGCAGCGAGGCGGGCGACCCGGGGGCGAGCAGGCTGGTACAAGCGAAGCCCAAGAGTCATCGACGGCGCACGGAGAGCCAGACGGCGCGAGGGGAAAGGGTTGGCACTGACTCGGCCCGATGATAGCAATCAAGCGTTTGGCACAAGATCGCAGGCCGCGTGTCGTCCCCTCGAGGGCCGCCTTGACAACAGTGACCGCGACATCGGTGTCGGCGGCAGCCATACGGGCAAGAGCCGATTCGGCACCGGTGCGCGTGGCCTGGTCGGGATCACTTGCGGCCACGCGCATCAGCGACTCTGCCAGTGTGCGGTCAACCGCGAGCTGGCCGGCCACCTCGGATGCGCGACGGCGGACCGTGACTTGCTTCGCAGCCAGGCACTCACAAAGCGCACTGACGGCAGGGGCGCCTGCCGCTGTGATCTGCCCTGCCGCGACTCTTGGATCACGCAACCATCGCCTTACGCGCCATCGCGCGAGGAACATCGCAGTCCTCTGGTTGGAGCCGCTCGCCCTGCGGAACGGAAGGAGGAAAGGCGTGGAATGGCAAGGGCCGAACTTGACCTGCTGACCGCACGTTCCAGGAGTCGCGGACTTCAGCCCGCACGGTTCACGACCTTTCTTTCAACGCACAGGCGGTGCCGCTCATCGATCAGCTGCTGCGGGCTTCAGGCGCCCATGCCGTCCTCGAAGGAGCCGGTGGCGACGGGGAAGCAGAGGTGATCGCGGACGTACGCGATGCCGTTGGCGCTGGTGGCATCCAGGTCGCGGTAGGCGCTTTCCGCCTCGACGATCAGCGGGGCGGTTTTGCGGGCCATGATCTGGCAGTACCGCCTGGGGTAGCCGACGTTGATGAGGAGCTCGACGTAGCGGGTCATGTTGAGGTCGCCGGAGGGGATATCGACGAACTGCATGGCGCGGTCCGGCCAGTTGGGGGCCATCATGCGGAGCGGAAGGCCGGGTCGGATGACGAAGTTCTTGACGTGGCAGGCATGGACTCTGGGGCCGACCTTGGTGAACCGCGTTTCCCAGGACTCGCCCTCCCAGCAATGGGACGGATCGGCGTTGACGCCGAGGCATTGATCGCCGTCACAAATCGACACGAGGAGGTTGAAGTCATCGGCGCACATGGCTCCTGTGCCCGGGTGGATTTCGTGGCAGAGGTAGATCCCGAGTTCGTTGGCGCGCTTGCGGATCTTGGCAGTTTTCTTGACGAAGCGCTCCTTGCCCTTCTCGAGCAGATCATAATCGCCGCCCTTCCAGAAGCCCCAGGGGTAGCCGGTGGCGAGCTCCCAGCCGAACGCGATGCCCCAGAACATGGGCAGGATTTTGACCTTGAGTTGGACTGCCAGATCGAAGAACCGGAGGAGGTAATCTTCGGCCCACTGCTCGATGGCGGTGGGGGATTTCTGGGCGACGTCGGCGGGGATAAAGGGTCGGATGGTGGGGCTGCCGGTCCAGGCGGTGGTGTGGACCCAGATCGGGCAGTGGCAGGAGATGCCGTCGAGGGACATCCCGCGGGATGCGAAGGCCTCGAGGATACTGGCGGCGGAGCGGAACTTCTTGCCGTCCTGCAGCATGTAATTCGAGGGCTGAACGCCGGTTGCTCCGGCGGCTTTTGCGTAGTCAAGGAATTGTTCGAGGGTTTTGGCGCCGTGCTGCGCCCCTTCGACGCTGGGATGAAATACAGGTTGAGCCATAAGTTTGATGCGTTAAGTGTCCTCGCAGGAATAGCGGCAACTCGGGGTGGGCGCAACCAAATTCCGGGGTTGCGCAGGGAAAATGGCGTTCGCCTGCGGCGGACGGAGGGAAGGCCTGGAACGGCAGCCCGGATCCTCGCCTAACGTGGGCGGCTCAAGGCGCCTGGTCAAGTCCAGGAGGTTGAGCCGCAAAGGACGCTTACGCGCGGATTTGGGGGCAGGGACCAAACTTGACTTGTTGACCGCACATTCCAAGAGTCGAGGACTCTAGGGCGCCTGGGGTGCGAATGGAACCGCGAACGACATGGAAGGAGCGGCTGGCAGAACGGTATGCCGATCGCGCCTTACTGCGGCTCTTGATTGTGCAGCCGGCATTTCGGGCTGTGTTCCTGATTGCCTTGGCGGGGGTGATAGGGATGTTGATTGCCCTTCCCAAGTTCTGGACGGTGTCGCCGCCTGGTTTCCGTCCCGTGGTTCGGATCAGCCTGGTGGACTTGGTGCAGGCGCGCGCGTTGAAGGCGTCGGGCTACCGGTTGGCAGCCGCGGGCCGGGAGGATGAAGCGGCGATGGCGTGGCAGGGGGCGGCGGCGAACAATCCGGCGGACGCGGAGGTGCATCGGGAGGCCCTGAATCAACTGGTGCGGAACGATCGGCTGAGCCGGAAGTACATTTCGGAAGCGATATCGCAGACCGGGTGGCTGCTGCGCCTGGGAGGGACCAACTCGGCGGATCTCGAGCTGGCGACCCGGGTATATGACAAGTACGGGCTGGCGAGCGATTTGTATCGGCTTCTTCAGCCGGTGAGGGACACGCTCTCGCCGGAACAGGAGGTGCCTTACATGAAGGCGGCGTTCCAGTCCCAGGAGATCGAGGAATTCACGCGATTCTGGCTTCGGAGGGAGGAGCACGGCGCCGCGGATCCGGAGTTGGCGCTGTATCACGCGGCGTATCTTGCGGGCTGGGGTCCCATCGAGCGAGCCAGGGAAGGCCGTCGGCGTCTGGTGGAGGTGCCCTTGGATTCCCCGCACGGGCTGCTGGCGCGGCGGTTGTTGCTGGCGGTCTCCGTGAAGCTGATGGATCCGGTCGAGTACGTGCGCGTGCTCGAGGAGTTGGAGGCAGCCGGTGCGGACCGGTTGTCGGACCGATTAGGGTACTGGCGGCTGTTGGGGTCGGTGGGGCGCAAGGAAGAGGCGCGGCAACTCGCCCAGGGATTTGTTCTACCACCCCGATGGCCGTGGGAGGTGACCGATCTGGCTGAGACCTTGATATCTCTGGGGATGCGGGACCATGCGTTGGCGACGGTGAGACGGTACTTGCCGGAGTACGGCCAACACGGAGGGCCCTGGGCGATGGCGATGTGGCTGACGCAGGGGGATTTGCTGATTGAGGACGGGCGGTGGAGCGAACTGCTGGACGTGGCGACCCAATTGCGGTTCAACGAATGGCTTGCGGGGGAGATGGGGGGCTACATTCGCTACATTGAAGGCCGGGCGCATCTTGGACTCGGGCACACTGAGCTCGCGGCCGTGGCGTTCGAACGTGTGCGGGACGGCGAATTCCCGATGCCGGAAGTAGCGCACCTCGTGGCTGGGGAGCTGCGCAAGCTCGGCCATCTGGCCGTGGCGCGGGATGTGCTGCGGCGGATCGAGCCAGACATGGCGAATGACCCGGCGTTTTGGGCGACCGTGTTGAAGGTGGCTGACGTGATGAAGGAGGATTCGGTGTTGCTGTTGAAGGCGGCGGCGCGCGGCCGGCAGCTGCAGCCGCAGAATCCGAGCTGGGACGCCGACTATGCCTTGGCGCTGATTGCGAATCGGCAGGCGCCGGCGGAGCTGATTGTGTTGACGCGGGAGATGGCGGCTGAGGCTTCGGACCGGCCGGAGCCGCGGGTGACGCACAGCGCGGCCCTTGCGATGAACGGGCGGTATGACGAGGCCGACGCGCTGTTGCGGACGGTGAAGCTGGAGGATTTGAATGACTACGGCGCCAGCGCGTATCATCTGTGCGCCGTGGACATACACTTTCATCGCGGCGAGTTTGACCGGGCGCGCGAGGACATCGAGCGGATCAACCGACGGCACCTGTTTCCGATCCAGCGGGACTGGCTGGAGCAGGTTCGTGGCGCGCTGTCGGTGAGGGGCGGGAACGCTCGGTGAGCGGGGCTTGGGGGTGTTTCAGGCGTTGGGGAGGAAGCGCTGTGCCACGATGGTGGCGAGGAAGAGCAGGCCGAAAGCGAGCGCCATGAGGGGGGAGTATCCGGCAACGGCGAGGAGGTCGACGAGGACGATGCCGGAGCCGAGGCCGGCCACGGTGAGGCCGACGTTGGGTTCCGGCCCCCGGAAGGCGTGTCGCAGGCAGGGCAGCAACCAGAGCACGAGGACGAGGCTGAGCCAGAGGGCGACCTGCCGGAATTCGTGTCGGTTTGCAATCCAGGCGAGGAGGAGTGGGGCTGCGAGGAGCAGGACGGGCCAGCGTTCGACGGGTTGGCGTGTGGTCTCATGGCGGGCGAGGGTGGCGGTGCCGGCGACGTAGCAGGCCATGGCGATGGCGCACCAGAGGAGCAGACCGTTGATGCCGTCTGCGGCGGCCGAACCGGCCACGAGGTAGAGCAGGAACCGGCAGGCGCCGATGAGGAGTGGGGCGAGCACGGTGGCTTTGTGCAGGGCGTCGCAGGCGAGGATTGTGCCGGCCAGGGCGAGGGTAAGCCAGGCGTGGGTGGCGGCCAGGGTCAGGAGGACCACGGTGCCCATCAGCAGCCAGAGTCCGCCCAACCGCCCCACGGTGGCGGCGGGGATCCGGCCGGAGGGGATGGGGCGGTCCTTTCGGAATGCGCGGTCATGGGCTTCGTCGAAGTAATCATTGAGGTACATGCCTCCGACGTGCAGGAGGGAGGTGCCCAGGAGGAGCCAGAGCAAGCGGCCGGGGGGCCCGTCGCCCGCGAGAAGCCAGGCTGCGAGGCCATTGGACCAGACCGTCGGCAGGGAGGGGAAGCGCCCCAGGACAAAGAGCGCACGCCATCGCGCGGCCGTGTCGTTGGCGGGTGTCAACATGTCCGGCGGGAAGCAAAGCAGAGCTGGGGAAAAATGCAATGGGCTTGCGGCAGGGTTCGGGATGCGCTATGGGACGAGTGTGAATGCCAAGGAGGCGCTGATTGCTCTGAACATGCTCGAGCATGTGGGTCCGGTGCGGCTGCGTCAGCTCCTCGAGTGTTTTCCCGATCCGCCGGCGATTCTTGGAGCGTCACGCGACCAACTGCGGCGGGTTCCGGGGATTGGGGAGGAGACGGCGGAGGCTTTGGCGGGTTGGGAGGGCCGGGTGGATTTGGCGGGGGAGCTGCGTCGGATCCGGGACTATGGCTGTGAGATACTGACCGGGGCGGACGAGGAGTATCCGCCGTTGCTGCGGGAGATTTATGATCCGCCGATGGTGCTGTACGTTCAGGGGCGGCTGACGGCACGGGATCGGAATGCGGTGGCGGTGGTGGGGTCGCGTCGGACGACGCCGTATGGGCAGGAGACGGCCCGCCGGTTGGCGTATCAGCTGGCGTATGTGGGGGTGACGGTGGTGAGTGGCGGGGCGCGGGGGATCGACACGGCGGCGCACCAGGGGGCGTTGACGGCGAAGGGCCGGACGGTGGCGGTGCTGGGCACGGGGATCGACCGTGTATTTCCGCCTGAGAACGCGGATTTGTTCCGGCGGGTGGCGGCGGCGGGCGCGCTTGTGACGCAGTTCCCGTTTCATCGCGTGCCGGATCGGCAGTCGTTTCCGATCCGGAACCGGATTGTGGCGGGGATGACCCTGGGCACGCTGGTGATCGAGGCGGGCTTGAACAGCGGTGCTCTGATCACCGCCGGGATGGCGGTGGACAACGGGCGCCAGGTTTTCGCGGTGCCGGGGCGGATTGACTCGCCTCAGAGCAAGGGGTGTCACGACCTGATCAAGCGGGGTGCGAAGCTCTGCGAGAGCGTGGAGGACGTCCTTTCCGAGTTCGAGTATCTGTTTCCGGCATCGCGGCAGCCGGCGTCGCCTGCGGAGACGCGGACGTTGCCTGCGATCGAGCTATCGGAGGCGGAATCGCGGGTTTTGGCCTGTCTCGGGGCGGAGGAGGCGGACATTGACGCCGTGATTCAGCGGAGCGGGCTGCCGGCGTCGGCGGTTTCCGTGGCGCTCTTCGGGCTCGAGATGAAGCGGCTTGTCCGGCAGTACCCTGGCAAGCGGTACACCCGGGTGGCCTGACCGGGGCGGAAAAGTGCTTGTCAGAAGTGCGAGGCGCCGCCTAGCGTGCAGGGATGAAAGTTGAATTCTACGGACACGTGCGACAATACCACGCCATCCAGAGTGAGATTGACGCGAATGTGAAGCAGGTGCTGGAGAGCGGGTCCTACGTGATGGGTCCGATGCTCAAGCAATTTGAAGGGGAGCTGGCGGCCTATCACGGCACGAAGCACGCGATTGGGGTGGCGAACGGCACGGATGCGATCTGGCTGGCGCTGATGGGACTTGGCATTGGTCCCGGGGACGAGGTGATCACGCATCCGAACACGTTTTTTGCGACGGCGGAGGCGATATGGATTGCGGGTGCGACAGCGGTGTTTGTCGACTGCTGTCCGAAGACGAAGTGCATCTGCCCCGGCCTGATCGAGGCGGCGATCACGCCCAAGACGAAGGCGATCATCCCGGTGCATCTTTATGGGCAGTGTGCGGACATGGTGGCGATCAAGAAGATTGCGGACCGGCACAAGCTGCGGCTGATCGAGGACAATGCGCAGGCGATCGGCGCGCACGGGCCGAGTTTCCGCATCGGCCAGCTCAGCGACGCGGCGACGACCAGCTTCATCATTCAGAAGAACCTGGGGACTTTTGGCGACAGCGGCGCGCTGGTGACGAACTGCTCCGAGCTGGACGCGCGGGTGCGACAGCTGCGCAACCACGGCTCGAACAAGCGGAACGTGCACAGCTACGGCTTCAACAGCCGCCTGGACGATCTGCATGCGGGGGTTCTGAGTGCGAAGCTGAAGCACATCGACGCCTGGAACGACCAGCGTCGGCAGTGGGCGGCCCGTTACACGGCGGGGCTGAAGGGGTGTCGGACGTTCGATCTCCCGGTCGAGCTGCCGGGGTATCGGCACGTGTATCACCTCTATGTGATCGAGACCAAGAAGCCCGCGCTGCGCGACGCGCTGGTGGACTTCCTGGTGAAGAACACCATTGACGCCAAGACGCACTATTCGATCGCGATTCACCAGCAGGCCGGGTATCCGTGGGGTCGGGAGGCTCGGGTTGCGGGTTCGGTGGCCAACGCGGAGGCGAATGCGGCGTGCTGCGTCAGTCTCCCGATGTTCCCCGAGCTGACGGCCGAGGAGGTGGACTACGTGATTGCGAAGGTGCGGGAATGGGATGCGGCGCATGCGGCGGAGGGGAGCGAAGGGCCGGGGCTTGCCCGGAGCGGAAAGCCGTGTCCTTGCTGTTCCTGAGGCCGATCGAGCGAACGGACCCGGGAGAAGAGACGAACACCGCCGGCGCGAGGATCACATGAGCACTCCCTACACGGTCTTGGTTGTGGGCATGGGCAAACGCGGCATGCACCATGCCGTGTGCTTCAACGCCAACCCCCGGTTCAAGGTGGTGGGGCTATGCGACATTGATCCCGCGCGCCTGGCGGCGGCGGCGGCCAAGCTGGGCGATCCGGCGACCGGGTCGGACGCGGCGGCCCTGGCGCGGTCCCTGAAGCCGGACGTCTTTTGTTTCACGACCCTGCCGAATCTTCGGATGCCGATGATTCGGGCGGGGATCGAGAGCGGGGCGAAGCTGCTGGCGTTCGAGAAGCCGGTGGCGCTCACGAGCGCCGAGCTGTTTGCGATCCGGGAGTTGATCCGGGGTGCCGGCGTGAAGGCTGTGGTCAGCCATCAGCATCGGTATGGCGTGCACTATCGGAAGGTGCGCGACCTGGTTGCCGGCGGTGCGTTGGGCCGGGTGCATACGGTTTACGGGAGCGCCACGGGATGGATGACGCACATGCTGTCGCACCTGATCGACTACACCTGCTGGTTCAACGACTACGCGCCCGCGGCCTGGGTGATGGCCCAGGCGGCGGGGCGCCGCAAGCTGGCCGACAATCATCCGTCTCCGGACTACATTGCCGGCTTCGTGCAGTTCGCGAACGGCGTTCGCGGCATCTACGAGTGCGGGGCGGGTGCGCCGGACCAACCGGAGGTGGCCAAGTGGTGGGGCAAGAATCGCCTCGGCGCCCAGGGGACGGAGGGCTTTGCCGAGGTCCTGACGAATGGCGGTTGGCGGGCGGTGACCGCTGGCGGCGGGGCGCAAAGCGGCGAGGGGGCGATGAACTACGACCTCGACATGCCGCCTTACATCCAGGAGATGGCCGACTGGCTCGACGACGGGAGCAAGGCGCATTCGTGCCAGTTCGAGCGCGCCTGCCAGGGGGCGGAGATCATGCTGGCGATGCAGCGGTCGGCGGTCGACGGCGGCCAGGTGGCGCTGCCGCTGGCGACCGGGATGGACGAGCAGGCCCTTCTGCGGGATCGGCTCGAGGACCGTCCGGTGGTTCCCTCCTGCGAAGCGAATCGGAAGGAGTTTGGTCTCTGATCCGCAGAGGCCCCCGCCGACGTCATGGAAGTCATCATCCGACCTGACGCTGCGGCTGCATCCGATTTGGTGGCCCGGATCATCGCGCGGGAGCTTCGCGCGAACCCGCACTTGGTTTTGGGGCTGGCCACGGGCCGCACGATGGAGCGGGTTTACGCCCGGCTGCTGGAACTGCACCGCGAGGAGGGGCTCGATTTTTCGCTGTGCACGACGTTCAATCTGGACGAATACGTCGGTCTGGCTCCCAGCGACCGGCATTCGTATCGGCACTACATGAACCACCACCTGTTGTTGCAGGTGAACGTGGATTTGCGGAACACGCACCTGCCGGACGGGATGGCGTCGGATCTCGACGCCGAGTGTTTGGGCTACGAGCGGCTCATCAAGAAATTCAACGGCATTGATTTGCAGCTGCTGGGGCTGGGCCGGGCGGGGCACATCGGTTTCAATGAACCGCTGTCCGCCCTGCATTCACGGACCCGGGTGAAGGCGCTTTCCCCCACGACCCTGGAGCAGAACGCTCCGCTCTTCCGCGACGCGTCGGCGATGCCCCGGCGGGCGATCACGATGGGGGTGGGGACGATTCTTGAGAGCCGGCGATGCCTTCTGCTGGCCACCGGGAAGGAGAAAGCGGCCATTGTGGCGAGGGCGGTCGAGGGGCCGATCACGTCGATGATTTCGGCGACGGCCTTGCAGCTGCATCCGCGGTGCACGGTGATTGTGGACGAGTCTGCGGCGGGCGGGCTCGAGGGGGCGGACTACTACCGGTGGCTGTTTGACAATGAACCGGAGTGGGAGCCGTACCGCTGACCGGGAGGGGCGACCCGCATGAGCCCCGAGCCGATCCGGGAGTGTCGCGTGGACGCCCTTGAAGTCCGGGTTTACCGCAGCCAGGCGGAGATGGCGTTGGCTGCCGCGGCTGCCGCGGCGGGACATCTGGCGGCGGTGCTTCGTGAACAAGCGGGGGCTTCGGTGATCCTGGCGTCGGCGACCTCGCAGATCCAGTTCCTGGCGGCGCTGACGGGGGACCGGTCGATCTGCTGGGAGCGCGTGACGGTGTTCCACATGGACGAGTATCTCGGCTTGGCGGAGGACCATCCGGCGAGTTTCCGGAGGTTTCTTCGGGAGCACGTGGCGGATCGCGTTCGACCGGGGGCGGTTCATTACGTGGGCGGCGATTGTCTCGAACCGCTGAAGGAATGCGCCCGTTACGCGGGTTTGCTTCGGGCTCAGGCGGTGGACTTATGCTGCCTGGGAATCGGGGAGAACGGTCATCTTGCGTTCAACGATCCGCCCGTGGCGGATTTCAGCGATCCGGAGACAATGAAGCTCGTGAGGTTGGACGACGCCTGTCGGCGGCAGCAGGTGGGCGAAGGTTGTTTCCCGTCCCTGCAGGCCGTGCCGCAGTACGCGTTCACGCTCACGATGCCCGCGCTATGTTCGGCGAGGCGGATCCTTGGGGTTGTGCCGGAGCGGCGCAAGGCCGAGGCGGTGCGGCGCGCCTTGCGGGGGCCGGTGGCGCCGGCCTGCCCGGCGTCCTGGCTGCGCCGGCAGGCGCAGACCACGCTCTACTTGGACGCGGAGGCGGCCAGCGGCCTCGGCTGACGGGGAGTGGCCGCCCGCTGCAGCCGCGGGCGCCGACCACGGCGGGGGATGGGGGAACGCAAACGGTGCTCGTGCCGCCCTCACCGCGGGCGGCTAGAGTCCTCGAACTGTGGAATGTGGGGTCAACAGGTCAAGTTCGGTCCCTGCAGTTCCAAACCCACTCTCCCGCCTTCGAGGACTCCACATTAGCGAGGCGCGGAAGAGAGGGTCCGGAAAGGCAGGAAGGCTTCATGGGATCGCGGACTCCCTATTGACGGTGGACGGTGGGCGCGGTGTAGAGTGTCGCCGTGGCGCGCGGATGGCATTGGCCCTTTCGGTTCTCGAGGCCGCCCGTGAATCTCGGCCCGCTTACCGAGGTGCCGGAAACCGAGACGGAACGGGTGTTGCGGGACCGGTTGACGACGTCGGAGAACCCTTCGGCAGCCCTGTGGGATTTGGCTCGGTTTTACAATCACTCAGGCCGTTCAGAGCGGGCGATCGAGTGCCTGCGCGACATTCTCGCCCGGACGGCGGATCCGGAGGCTCGGGCGGAGTGCCTTCTGGCCTTGGGTCAGGCCACGGAGCGGTTGCAGGACCCTGCCGGGGCGCTTGAGTTGTACAAGCAGGCGCTGGTGCTCGAGCCCTCGAGTCAGCGGGTTTGGTACTTGCTCCACAACAATCTTGGGAGCTGCTTGAACGCCCTGGGCCGATTCGCGGACGGGGAGCGCTATGGACGGCGCGCGGTGCAGATCGAGCCTGGGCGTCCCCACGGGCACCTGAACCTTGGCATCTCGCTGCACGGGCAGGGGCGATGTCGCGAAGCTGTGCGTGCCTGGATTCGGGCGGTGCAGGCCGATGCCGGGGATGGTCGGGCGTTGAAGCTGATGGAGCGGGTAATAGCGGAGCATGAAGACCTGGCGGAGGAATTTGCCAATGACTTGCACTGCTGCCGCCTCGCGGTGGACTATGCCGAGCGCGAGGTCAACCGTTCCGCCCCTCGGGTTCGCGGGGGGCTTCGGGCGCGGTGGTTTCTGTTCCGGCTGCGTTGGGGTCGGCGGATGACACGGCTTCGCCGGTGGCTTCGGACGGGTCAATGACCGTTGGGGGCCGTGGTTGGGGCGATGGCGACTTGCCGTCTGACGAGCGATGGCAGGACTGGAGCATACCAAAGTATGTCCTGGCGAGGTTCAGAGCGAGGGCCAAGAATGCGCGAGAAAGAGCTTGCCAATCGCTTGGACCGAGAGGGAGAATTGCCCACACTCAAACAACGGAGAGAGGCAATCCATGAAAAGCACCTTGGGTTTTCTTTTGGAGGCGGCTTTGGCGGCTGCGGTACTCGTGGCACCGTCTGCGGTGGCGCAGGTGGACTATGATTTGACCCGACCTGGGGACCAGATCATCGGGGTGGGGGCTGTGAAGGGCGACGTGACGAGCGTGCTCTCGGTGGTGGGGACCGCGGGGGGCGTCAACAATTATCCTGGGGGGGAATCGCCCGAGAAGCTGCTCGACGACAGCCTGGGGACGAAATACCTGAATTTTGCGGAAGTGAACGTGGGGTTCATCCTGACGTTGCCGGGCGATCGTGCGGCGGCCAACGTGACGGGGTTTCAGCTATTCTCGGCCAATGACTCGGCGAACCGGGATCCGATGACTCTGACGCTGGAGGGGGCGATTGCGACGGATGCGTTGGCGGCGGCGGGCGGAGCGGACTGGACGCTGCTTTACGAAGGGGCGAGCGGGTTGACTGCCGGCGGGCCGCGGTATGGCATCGGAGACGTCATGACATTCGACAACGCCCAGGTATTCAACACGTATCGGTTGCTTGTGACCACCATTCAGGATTCTGGCACAGCGAACTCGATGCAGTTCAGTGAAGTCCAGCTCTATGGCACCGTGGTTCCGGAACCTGGCGTGGTGCTGCTGCTGGGCCTTGGGGGCCTCAGCCTCTGGATCGCCCGACGGCGCTCCTGAAGAACGCCAGTCTATCTCCGATTACGACGCTCGATCCGCAGGTTCTGACGAGCCTGCGGATTGTCTTTTCTAGCGAGGCGCCACCTCAGACCCAGTGAAGTCCTCAGACTCACGTAGACCCTGCTGTGCTTGCCCACCCTCTCTTCCGCGCCTCGCTAATGAAGAGTCCTCGACGGAAGGTGGGGAGGCCTGGAACGGCAGGGGTCAAACTTGACCTGTTGACCCCACATTCCACAGGTCGAGGACTCTAGTGTTTCGGCCGGAGGAGGATGGCTTTCCTGGTGGTGCCGGCGACCTCGACGCTGTGGGTTTCGACTCCCGGATCGTCCTTGAGGGCGTGATGGACGATGCGGCGATCGAAGGCGTTCATGGGTTCGAGCTCGACGATATCGCCCCAGCGCCGGACTTTTTCCGCGGCTTCCCTGGCCCGTTGGATGAGGGCCTCGCGGGCTTGGGCGCGGTAATTGCCGACGTCGAGCGTGACTTTGGGGTGCTCTCGGTCCCGCTGGTAGATCATCCGATTGATCAGGTACTGGAGCTGGGAGAGGGTTTGGCCCTGGCGGCCGATGAGGCGTCCGGCATCGTCGCACTGGACTTCGAGGAGGAGACCGTCGTCGAGGTGCTGTTCCTCGACGTTGGGGTTAAAGCCGAGCAGGCGCAGGAACTCCTCGGTGATGGCTTTGGGGTTGACGTCCATGGCGGGTCGGGGGTTGTGGAGTGGGGTGTGAAGGGGGGGAATCAGCGCCGGCGTGCTGGAGCCGGAGAGGGAACCGGGGCTGGGGCAGGTGCCGTGCCCTTGGTCAGTTTCATCTGGAGGATGCTTAGCAGGTTTTGGACGGTCCAGTAAAGTGCCAAACCGGCGGAGAAATTGTAGAGCATGAAGACGAAGATCAGCGGCATGTACTGCATGAGCTTCTGCTGCATGGGATCGACTCCCGGGGAGGGGGGAGTGAGCCGGGCCTGCCAGAACTGAGTGGCTCCCATGATCAAGGGGAGGGGGTTGAGGGGGAAGCCGAAGATCATGGCGACGGTATCCGGCTGGGAGAGGTCGTACGCCCAGAGGAATCTGGCGCCGCGCAGCTCAATGGCGCTGCGCAGCATCTGGAAGAAGCCAAAGAAGACCGGAATCTGAAGGAGGAGGGGCAGACAGCCGCCGAGGGGGCTGACGCGGTTCTGCTTCATGAACTCCATGAGCTTCTGGTTCATCTTCTTGGGGTCATCCTTGTATTTTGCCTGGATGGCCTTCATCTGGGGCTGGAGGCTTTGCATCCGCTTCATGGAGCGGGTGCTGGCCTGGGTGAGCGGCCAGAAGAGGATTTTGATGATGACAGTGATGGCGATGATGGCGGCGCCGTAGGGGAGCCCGAACCGGTGCAGGCCGTTCATCGAGAGGAGGAGGAGCTTGGCAAACCAGCCGAAGAAGCCGCTGAAGCCCATCACCTGATCGATGCCGCGGCCGAGTTTGACCAGGGCGTTGTACTCCTTGGGGCCGGCGAACACGTCGAGTTCCCGGGTGAGAGCCTGTCCGGGGGCGAGGGTGAGCGCGTCGTAAGCGAGGGCTGCTTGGAAGCCGCGCGGCTGGGCATTGAGCCGTTTGTTGGCGGCGAGCTCCTCGGGGGTTGGCCGGGGAAGGTCGACGGGGCGTGCGACCAGCCGTGGGGCGATTTCGGCTGGCAGGGCGATCATGGCAAAGAACTGGTTTTGGACGGAGCCCCAGACGATGTTGCTGGTGCCGGCGCTGGCGTATTCGGTCCGGGGCGTGCCGGGGAGGCATCCGAGCGTGCGATTGGCGAACCAGGCCTGGTCGGCCGAGGATGCGCTCCGGCCGTCGAACCACTCGACCCGGACCATGGTGCCGTCGTCGGTTCCGCTGATGGGTGTGGCGGTGCCGATGACCAGTTCGTGGGCTGGGAGCACGAGGGGTTCCTTGCCCTGGTTCTCGAGACGGAGGGCGACGTGGAGCAGGTGGTTGGTGTCGATGCGGAACTCCTTGAGGATGGCGAGGCCGTTGGAGAGCGACTTCTCGGCGCGCACGACGCCTTGTGCCGGTTCGGTGAGCCGGTACGGCTGGGCGTCATGGATCTCGGGGCCGCCGAGGAGGGCGAGGGCTGGGACGGGGGCATGGGCGTTGAGCGTTGCCAAGCGCTGGGCTTGATCCGAGTCGCCTTTCTTGCGTCGGACGCTCTCCGGGTATTTTTTCAGTTCGACGCGTCGCAAGCCGCCGCCATGGGAGGTGAACACGAAGCGGGTCTCCTCGGTTTCGAGCGACACCAGTGATTCGGCGGTCGAGGGGGGCGTCCAGACCGAGGCGGGCTGGGGGACTGTGGGAGCCTGAAGCGTGGGGGTGAGCGGGGCGGTGGCGGTGTTGGTGGGCGCCTGGAGCTGAGTGACGTTGGCCGATGGGGCGTTCGTTGATCCCTGGACTGGGACAGGGGGGTAGATCCTATTGACGAGCGGCGTCCAGGCGAACAACAGGAGGAAGCAGACGGCGAGAAGCAGTATGGTTTTTCGGTCCATGAGGCAACCTGGGGGTCAAGCTCCGGGGTGCGGATTCAGAGGGGGGAGGGTTTGTCGGCGGCCTCGGCGAGGCCTCGGGGTATTGGGAGAGCGTGGCTGTGCCGATTCCTCGATCGTGGGGAGTCCTGGGGATGGGGGGGGTGATGCCGGGTATGCTGGGGAACGCGGCGTTTGGGTGGCACGGGGTCTTCGCCGCAGCCGCCCCACGGGTGGCAACGGAGGATTCGCTTTGCGGCCAGCCACGAGCCGCGCAGGGCTCCGTGGAGGCGAATGGCATCGGCGGCGTAAGCGGAGCAGGTTGGCGTATAGCGACAGCGGCCGATGGGACCGAAGATCGCGGTTTTGAGAGGCGACAGCAGGCGACGATAGACCCAGAGGCCGGCGAGCAGGAGATGTTGGGTCGGATTCACTGCGGGATTAGTCAGCGCCACGAGGCATGATACCCGCTCTGCGGAAGGCCGCCAGCAGATCGCCATCCACCTCAGCGAGCTTCCTGTCGCGGATCGAGGGTCGCGCCACGAGGACGACGGCGACGGGCCAGAGGTATTCGTGCTGGTGGCGGCGGAAGGACTCCCGGAGGAGGCGCCGCGCGCGGCTGCGGATGCAGGCGGAGCCGATTGCGCGGCTGGTGACGACGCCGAGGCGGTGGGATGAACCGGAGGGCAGACGCATCCAATTGGCCACCAGGCAACCGCGGATCAAGCGCTGGCCCTGTTGGCGGAGGTTGGCGAATTCCGAGGGCCGGCGCAGGCGCATCGAGCGCCCGAGACGGAGCCGGGAACGCGGCGAGGTCCGGGGGGCCACACCTGCCGGCGGCTTGGGATGGGACCCGGGGTGGGTGCTCATGGGCGACGGTGCGGTTGGCACGCGGGGCCGCCCCACACTCCTGGGGAGTGGGGTTACACGGGGGTGAGGCGCTTACGGCCGGCGCGGCGACGCCGGGCCAGGGTTGCGCGACCGCTTTTGGATGCGCTGCGAGCCAGGAAGCCGTGTTGGCGTTTCCTTCGGATCTTGGAGGGTTGATATTGGCGTTTCATTTTAATTCGTTGGTGCTCAGGCGCCTGGGTTGGGCATGAACTCGCATTCTGCGGCGGGTCGTCCGGTTTCCATGAACCGTCGCAGAGTTTCGCGGACGGGATTACCCCGCCCGTCCACAGACAGAAGGCCGCCCCACGGCGGAGGCGGCCTTCGCAAAACCCGCGTAACGGTCCCCGCGACGTCGATGCGCGGACACCGGGTCACTCGGCGTCGTGGCGATCGCCCCCGTGGCGGGGCGGGCGGTCCGGGCGTTCCTCGCGAGGACGGGCGATGTTGACCGTCAGCGATCGCCCTTGAAACTCCTTGCTGTGGAACATTTCCACCGCCCGGTTGGCTTCCTCGGGGCTTGAGAACTCGACGAAGGCGAAGCCACGGGACTTGCCCGTGTACTTGTCCAGCATCAAATTGCAGGAGGTGACGACCCCAGCCTGCGAGAAGTAGTCCTGCAGGTCACTTTCCAGTGTGCGGTAGGACAGATTACCGACAAACAAACGACACGCGCTGTTACTCATACCAACTCAGAACCGCTCAAAGAAAAAAGTGGGGGAACTGCACCCGCAGGATCTCCGAAGCCGCTTCATCCTATCTGACTTACCGACCTCTGTCACGCCGACACTACTAATTCTTTGCGCGCGAAGATCCTACCAAGTGTCCCGCCGTCGTCAATAGCGAATTCCGGTTCAAAAAACGGTTAGTCTTTGCCAAAAAGGGTGAAGCCGCTTGAAAGTCAGGACCCTACCGTGCAACCCCATGTTGTCCCAGCGAAAGGCCCGGAGTACGGCGTTTGATCGCCGCTGAGAGCAGCGACGCCCATGAACGACCCCCGACTGGCCTTCATGTACGTGGCTGAAATCGAGGGACTCAGGTACCCGGAGGATTGCCCATTCAAGACGCAGCGAACGGGCATGGTGCGCAAGCAGTTGCAATCGTTCGGCTTGATCGGCGGTCCGGGGAGGGACGAAATCGGGTTCAATTCGGCAACCATCGAGGAGTTGAGTGGATTCCATACCGAGCCCTATCTCGAGGAGTTGCAGCGTGCGGCGGGGGGCAACCTGACGATTCAGGGTCTGCATATGGGTTTGGGTGGGCTGGACACGCCGGTCTTTCCGGACCTATTCCGGTACGGGGCATTGGCTTGCGGCGCGGCTTTGAGGGCGGCAGACCTGTTGATTGCGGGCGATGCCGACGTTGTCTTCAGTCTCCCGGGCGGTTTTCATCACGCCAAGGCGGCGCATGCCGGTGGTTTTTGCTACCTGAACGACGTGGTGTTGGCCTGCAGCCGGCTGGCAGCGGCTGGGAGGAGGGTTGCCTATCTGGACATTGATGCCCACCACGGGGACGGAGTTCAGGAGGCGTTTTATGGCCGGAGCGATGTTTTGACGGTGTCGATGCACGAGAGTGGGAAGACGCTCTATCCGTGGGGAGGGTTTGAGACCGAGCTTGGGGAGGGGGCGGGGCTGGGGTACAACGTGAACGTGCCGTTGCCTGCGGGCATTTACGACGAGGCGTTTCTCGAGGCTTTTGACGGCGTGGTCGCTCCGATCCTGGGTGCCTACGGTCCGGATGTGGTGGTGATGGAACTTGGGATGGACGCCCTGGCCGGTGATCCGCTGACCCACCTGAGTCTGACGAACAACGCATTGGCCGCGGTGGTTGAGAGAATCCAGGGGCTGGACCGGCCGGTTCTTGTTGCGGGGGGTGGCGGGTATCATTTGGCTCACACCGTTCGGGGATGGTCTTTGGCCTGGAGGGTTTTTGCGGGGGAAGGCGAAGCTGACGATTTTGGATGCGGGCTGGGAGGCGTCATGCTGGCCAGTTCCGAGTGGGCCGGGGGGCTGCGGGATCCGGTGCGGGTGGTGATGGAGGAGGACCGGCGTAGCGTCGAGCCGGAGTTGCGCGCCGTCATGGATCGAATACGAAGAACGGTGTTTTCGCGCCACGGGCTTGGGGCGGAGTCGGCGCTGCCGGGGAGCCCGCCCGGGGAGGCTGGACCCTAAGGCGCCAGGGCCTGAGGGGGGGCTAGTTGTGATCGACGCCGAGCGATGATTTGACCGAAACAAAACAAGAACAAAGAGACCGACCAGAAAGGAGACACCGCCATGGCAGAATCAGCAAAGCCCGTCCGTTCCGAGTCCCTGCTCCAGGAGACGCGAACCTTCCCGCCGGCGCCCGAGGTGATCGGGCGTGCGCATCTCAACAACGAGCAGTACCGGGCGATGTACGATCGTTCGGTGCGGGAACCGGATGCCTTCTGGCTCGAGCAGGCGCAGACCCTGCAATGGTTCCGGCCGCCGACGGTGGCTCGCCGGTACCAGTGGGACACGGCGGCGCGGCGCATCGAGCACACTTGGTTCGAGGACGGCGAGCTCAACGTGAGTGTCAACTGCCTCGATCGCCATTTGGCGGCGCTGGGGAACAAGCCGGCGCTGGTCTGGCAGGGGGAGCCGGAGAATGACGTGCGGGTGCTGACGTACGCGCAGATGCACGTCGAGGTCTGCAAGTTCGCGAATGTGTTGAAGTCCCTTGGGGTGCAGAAGGGCGATCGCGTATCGATCTACCTTCCGATGATTCCGGAGCTGCCGGTGGTGATGCTGGCGTGCGCCCGGGTGGGGGCGATTCACTCGGTGGTGTTCGGCGGGTTCAGCGCCGACGCGTTGGCGGGGCGGATCAATGATTCCTCGTGCAAGCTGCTGGTGACCTCGAACACGTCGTTGCGGGCGGGCAAGAGCATTCCGCTGAAGGCGATTGCGGACGAGGCGCTCAAGCAGACGAAGAGCGTCGAGAAGGTGGTTGTGGTGAAGCGGAACGAGACTCCCTGCGCGTTGGTCGAGGGTCGGGACCTTTGGTACCACGAACTGATGGCGGGGGCGGCGACGAGCTGCGATCCGGTGCCCGTGAAGGCGGAGGACGTGCTGTTCATGCTGTACACGTCGGGCTCGACCGGCAAGCCCAAGGGGGTCGTCCACACGACAGCCGGGTATCTGCTGCATGCGGCGCTGTCGCACAAGTACATCTTTGATGTTCACGATGACGACATGTACTGGTGCACGGCCGACATCGGGTGGGTGACGGGCCACACGTACATTGTTTACGGGCCGCTGTGCAACGGGGCGACGAGTCTCATGTTCGAGGGTGTGCCGACGTTCCCTGATGCCGGCCGTTTCTGGCAGATCGTTCAGAAGTTCAAGGTCACGGTGTTCTACACGGCGCCGACGGCGATTCGCTCGCTGATCCGCCTGGGGGACGAGTGGCCGAACAAGTATGATCTGAGCACGCTGCGGGTTCTGGGGTCGGTGGGCGAGCCGATCAATCCGGAGGCGTGGATGTGGTATTACCGGGTGATTGGCAAGGAGCGGTGTCCGATCGTCGACACCTGGTGGCAGACGGAGACGGGTGGGATCCTGATCACGCCCTTGCCCGGGGCGCACACCCTGAAGCCGGGCAGTGCGAGCCGTCCGTTTTTTGGTGTCGAGCCGGTGGTGTTGCGCGATGACGGGACGGAATGTCCGCCGAACGAGGGTGGCAAGCTGTGCATCAGGAAGCCGTGGCCGGGGATGATGCGGACGACGTGGGGGGATCACGACCGGTTCATCGACACGTACTTCACGATGTACCCGAACATCTACTTCACCGGTGACGGCTGCCGGATGGACCCGGACGGTGACTACTGGCTGATGGGGCGGATTGACGATGTGGTGAACGTGTCCGGGCATCGGATTGGCACCGCGGAAGTCGAGAGCGCGCTGGTGAGCCATCCGAAGGTGGCCGAGGCGGCGGTGGCACCCATGCCGCACGACATCAAGGGCCAGGCGCTCTATGCGTTTGTGACCCTGAAGGAAGGCGAGCACGAGAGCGACGAACTGCGCAAGGACCTGGCGCTGCACGTCCGCAAGGAGATCGGGCCGATCGCCGTGCCGGAGAAGATCCAATTTGCGCCGGGGCTGCCCAAGACCCGGTCGGGCAAGATCATGCGCCGCATTTTGCGGAAGATCGCCGAGAACCAGGTCGATCAGATCGGGGACACGACGACGCTGGCGGATCCGCACGTGGTCGAGGCGCTGATCAAGGGCAAGCAATAGCGAGTGGCGAGAGTGGCCACGCGAGCCGGTCGCCGTCCGGAGTGTTCCGGGCGGCGGCCGGATCCGGGTGGTGAATTGGCGAAGCAGAGAGAGCCTATGAACGCAGAGTCCACAGCGGCCGCGTCCGCGGCATCGAACCGGGGTTGGACGGTGACGTTTGCCGGCACCGGCATCAACCTGGCTTTGGGCGTGTTGTATGCCTGGAGCATTTTCAAGGGGGCCATCGAGAAGTCGTTCGGGTGGGATCCGGCGCGGCTGAACGATCCCTACGCGGTCTGTTGCCTGGTGTTTGCGTTTTCGATGATTCTGGCGGGGCGTTGTCAGGACCGGTTGGGGCCGAGGCTCACGGCGTTTCTTGGGGGCTTGCTGGTGGGGGTGGGTTTGCTGGTGGCCTCGCGCACCACGAACTACTGGGCCTGGGTGCTTGGGTTCGGCCTGCTGGCGGGGATGGGCATCGGCTTTGGCTACTCGAGCGCGACACCGCCTGCGCTCAAGTGGTTTCCCCCCTCGAAGACGGGCCTGATTGCGGGGTTGGTGGTCTCCGGATTTGGGCTGGCGTCGGTCTACATCGCGCCGTTGACGGAGTATCTGCTCCGCCGGGGCGACGTGTTATGGGCGATGACGTTTTACAGTGTGGCGTTCACGCTGGTGGTGTGCGGTCTTTCGTTGCTGTTGGTGAATCCGCCTGCGGGGCATGTGCCGGGCGGGGCGGCGCCGGGATCGGCGACCGCGAAGGCGGCGGCTGCCGCGAGCAGCACACCGGGCGAGATGCTTCGTTCGCCGATGTTTTATCTGCTGTGGGTGATCTACTTCATTGGCGCGGGCGCGGGACTGATGGTGATCAGCAGCGTGAGCGGCATGGCGAAGAAGAGCATGGGGGAGGCGGCTTTTGTCGCGGTGGCCGTGCTGGCGGTGGGCAATGCCGCGGGCCGGATTGTGGCGGGCATGCTGTCCGATCGGATTGGCCGGCGGATGACGCTGATGGTCGTGTTGCTGTTCCAGGCGGTTCTGATGTTCCTGACCATTCCGGTGGCGGGGGGCAGTGGCGGCACCGGTGCCGCGATTGTGGTGGTGGCGACGCTGATCGGCTTCAATTACGGCGCGAACCTGTCGTTGTTCCCGTCGTTTACGAAGGACTTGTGGGGCCTGAAGAGCTTCGGCGTGAACTACGGCTTTGTGTTTACGGCCTGGGGTGTGGGCGGGTTCTGTCTGAGCCGGCTCCAGCAGATGCTCAAGGCGCAGAGCGGATCGTTCACGTCGTCGCTGGTGACGGCGGGCTTGCTGCTGCTGGTGGGGGCGGCTTTGACGTTCCTTCTCAAGCCGCGGGCGGCGGCCGTCCCCCCGGCAACGTCGGCGTGAGGGGGCGGGGGAAGTGTGCGATCCTACCATCGACGCGGGCTGAAGCTCATGAAAACAATGATCCGGGTTGGCGCGGTTCGGGAGTTGGTTGGGGTGCTTCGAGGGTTGGGTTGGGCCGCCTTCGGAGTGCTGGGTTGCGGTGGGGTCTGGGCGGCGACGAACGTCACTTTCCAGGCCGAGGTGGCAGTGAAGGAGAGCTACGACAGCAACGTGTATCTGCAGGACACGGCGCCGGCACCGGGCGCGGTGAACGCGGTGCAACCGGAGCAGGCGTCCTGGGTGACGACGGTATTGCCGCGGCTGGGGCTGAGCTATCGGCCTGGGGCGGCTTTTGGGGTCAATGTCGCGTACGCGCCAGAGGTGGCGGTGTATCACTCGGAGCATGGGGAGGATTACGTGGCGCACCGGGTCACGCTGGCGCTGAGCGGGAAGAGCCGGGACACTGCGTGGGAGCAATCCAATGCGTTCACTTACACGGATGGCAACCGTCTGGGGCCGATTTTCGGGGCTCCGGGCGCGGTGCCGGCGATTGGGGGAATCCCGCTCCGGGACCGGCGGGAGGCGTTCATCTACCGGGGCGGGTTCAAGCTGACGTATCCTGTGGGGCGTTGGTTCCTGCGGCCGGTGGCGACGGCGTACCTGCATGATTTCATGACGGAGCAGCACGACCCGAGGGTTGCGCCTTACGTGGGGTACGAGAACTACATTGACCGGCAGGATGTCTCCGGCGGGGTGGATGTGGGGCTCAAGTGCCTGGAGGAGGCGTCGGTGGTCCTTGGCTACCGGTTTGGCCGGCAGGACCAGTATCAACTGCTGGGCGTCGACAGCCCGTACGACAGCGCCTATCATCGATTGCTGGTCGGCCTGGAGGGGACGCTGCTTCCGGGGTTGAAGGTGGCGATTCTGGGGGGGCCGGACCTGCGGGATTTTGCGGACAACCCGGACCCTGCGTTTGATCCGGACGAGGTGCTATACTGGATTGATGCGTCGGTGACGTGGTTGCCGGGGAAGCGGGACAGCGTGACGCTGGCGTGCCGGCGCTATGAGCAGCCAGCGTTTTCGAGCCACAGCGTGTACGAGGACATCACATACGACGTGACGTGGAAGCACACGTTTTCGTCGCGGGTCAGTGCGCGGCTGGGATTTCGGGCCTACCTGGGGGATTGGCAGGCACCGGTCGACCGGGAGGATTGGATCTACACGCCCGGGGTGTCCGTGACCTGGGCGATCACGGATCGGCTGGGCTGGGATTTTGCGTACGCTTACGACTGGGTCGAGAGCAAGGTGCCGCGCACGGAGGGCCGGGAGTATACGCGGCACCTGGTCAGCATGGGACTGCGGTACACGTTGTAGGCGCGGTCGGCTACCGGAAGAAGAGGGCCCAGACGAGGATCAGCATCGGCAGCATGAAGGGGACCGCATAACGTGCCACATAGCCGAGGAAGGTTGGCATCCGGACCTTTTGTTGATCGGCGATGGCTTTCACCATGAAGTTGGGGCCATTCCCGATGTAGGTATTGGCTCCGAAGAAGACGGCGCCGACGCTGATGGCCACGAGGTTGGGGTTGAGGGCCGGGTTGGTCAGGAGGCAGGCCATTTCGATCTGGGCGGTCGAAAGGGTGGCGTTGCGGAGGGCGTCAGGGAAGATCTGACGCACGCCGTCGAGGGCGGCGGCGATGGGCGGCGGGAACGCGCTGGCCGCGGTTGTGGTGGCTGCGGCGAGGGTTTCCCGGACGAATTCCGGGGGGATCAAGGCGCCGGTTGCGGTGCTGAGGAAGCTGAGGTAGGTGGGGGCGTTGTCGAGCAGGCTCGAGAGAGAACCCGTGGCCCAGAAAAAGAAGGTGAGGCTGGGCTCGCCCAAGCGCGAGGCGTTGGCCTGAAGCCATTGGAGAGCGGGGATCATGGTGGCGAAGATCCCTGCAAAAAGGATGGCCACTTCGCGGATGGGATGGAAGTTGAACTCGTTGGCCCGATGGATCTCGCGTCGGGTGAACCGATGGGAAACGACCGCGGCGGCGATCATGATCGACTCGCGGAGGAGCGGCGGGTGCTTGATGAACACGGCTGCGAGGATGACGGCAAGGACCGCGAGATTACCCAGGCCCTCGAATCGCCAGGTGTCCTTGGGTTCGGCGAGCGCCTGGCGGACTTCCGCGGGTGCCCGGAGGTAGTTGCGGCGGTCCAGCGCATAGAAGAACAGGAGGAGGGTGCCGACGCCGACGAGCCACATGGGCCAGCAATGGGCGGCGACCCACCAGAAGGGCACGCCGCGCAAGTAGCCCAGGAAGAGCGGGGGATCGCCGATGGGCGTGAGGCAGCCGCCGACGTTGGCGACGAGGAAGATGAAGAACACGACGTGGTGGGTCGTGAGGCGGTATCGGTTCATGCGGAGCCAGGGGCGAATGAGGAGCATGGCGGCGCCGGTGGTGCCCAGCAGGTTGGCGATGACGGCGCCGAGGAGGAGGAAGACGGTGTTGGCGAGGGGCGTTGCCTCGCCCTGGACGGTGATATGGATTCCGCCGGCGACGACGAACAGGGAGCCGATGAGCACGATGAAACTGAAGTACTCGTGGGCGGTGTGTTCGAGGGGGGTCCAGGCTTGGAGGTGGATGGCGTAGTAGGCGACGGTGAGTGCGCCGAGGCCGAGGGCTACTTTGGGATAATGGCGGTTCCAGCCGCGGGGTGCCCAGAGCGGGCCGAACGCGATGGCGCAGAGCAGGAGCAGGAATGGCAGCGCCATCAACAGGGGCGGAGCGGGTGCAGCGGCGGATCCCATGGGCTGAGGTTACGCAAGCGGAATCGGAAACGCAGTTCAATTTCGCCGGCGGCGTGGCGATAGTATTTGACACGCTCTGGATCCGTTTCTAGGTTCGCACACGATATGTCTGACAACACAACGAGCACACCGGGCGCTGGGGTTCCTCCGAAGCCAGCCGAGCCCGTGAAGGTGCAGCCGAAGAAGGAGACGGTGCGGATCAGCCTGCCTGCGAAGCCGACGGCAGCGCCGACGATCAAGATCCCGGCCCCGTCCGCCCCGGGTCCGGCTGCGGCGCCGGTGGCGGCCGCGGCGCCGGTGCAGGCGCCCGCGGCGGCGGCGGGCGGCGGTGCCGCTCCGGTGCCGGTGCGTCCGACGGCTTCTGCGGCTCCGGCGACGGCCCCATCAGCCGGCGGGATGGGCCGGCCGATGGCTGGCCCTGCGCGGTCCGGTGCTGCGACGGTGAGCATGCTGGACAGCGGGTTGGCGATTGCGGCGGCGGTGATTGGGGTGATTGCGTTGGTGCGCGTGTTTCTGCTGATCGGGCAGATCAACAACTGAGCGTGCCGTGCCGTGACGGGGAGAACGTCGAGATCTGAGGTGGGGTGATTTGCGCTGCCGGTATGGCTTCAGAGATGATCATTACCCTGACGGAGTCCAATTTTGCCGCTGAAGTCCTGCAGGCGCCGGTGCCGGTGCTTGTGGATTTTTGGGCTGAATGGTGTGCGCCGTGCCGCATGGTGGCGCCGTTGCTCGAGGAGCTTGCCGGCGAGTACGACGGACAGATTCGAATTGGCAAGGTGGACATCGAGAAGCAGCAGATGCTGCAGCAGGAGTACGACATCCGCGGGATTCCCACGCTGGTGCTCTTCAAGGATGGGCAGGTGCAGGATGTGATTGTGGGTTTGAAGAGCAAGCGGGATTTGAAGGCCAGCATCGAGCGGGTGTTGACGCCGGCCTAGGCTCTGTGGAAGCCAGGGGCGCACCATGCCCTGGATCATCACCCCGGGTCAACTGGTTCGCCAGGCCGAGTTCTATCATCAACTGGCGGCGATGATGGCTGCCGGGATCCCGGTTGTCCAAGCCCTGCAGCAGACCGCCAAAGCGCCGCCGGGCCCGGGTTTTCGTCGTCCCTTGCAGGCCCTACTCGGCGGATTGGGCCAGGGGATGACCTTTGCCGAAGCGGCGTCGCAAGTGGCGGGTTGGCTGCCGGCGTTTGACCTTGCGTTGGTGAAGGCCGGGGAAGAGAGCGGGCGTCTGGATGCGTCGTGCCGGCTGCTGTCCGAGTACTATCAAAGTCGGGCCCAACTGACACGCCAGGTCCTGTCGGATCTTGCGTATCCGGTCGTGATTGTGCACGCGGCGGTTTTGCTGGCGCCCTTTCCGCAGTTATTCCTGAGTGGCAACGTCGGGGCCTATGCGCGCCAGACTCTGGGTGTGCTCCTGCCGTTCTATGCCGTGGGATTGTTTTTGGCGATTGCCGTCCAGGGGCGGCGTGGGGAGCGGTGGCGGGCTCTTTTGGAGGCGGTGCTGCACCCCGTGCCGATGCTCGGGAAGGCACGGCGGTTCCTGGGGCTGGCGCGGCTTTCGGCGGCACTGGGTGCGCTGCTGAATGCGGGTGTGTCGATCCTGACCTCCTGGCCGATGGCGGCCGCGTCCAGCGGGTCGCCGGCGCTCTGGCGTGCCGTGCGCGGATGGGAACCCGAGCTGCAGAAGGGGACGCCGCCCGGTGATTTGCTGGTGCGGGCCCCGGTGTTTCCGGAGTTGTTCACGAACCTCTACCGGACGGGCGAGATCAGCGGGACGTTGGAGGACGCGCTAAGGCGGCTGCATACGTACTATCAGGATGAGGCGACCCGGAGGCTGAGGGCGTTCGCGACGTGGCTGCCCAGGTTGATCTATTTTGGGATTCTGATCTACCTGGCGTTTCGGATTGTTGGGTTCTGGGCGGGCTACTACGAAGGCATTCTGAACATGGACCTGTGAAGACGACTGACTGCCAGCGCGATGGTGGCGCCGTGGGCGAGGGGGAGTCGGCGGGATTCGGGCGGCTGGCTCGAATCCTGGCTGACGAGTCATGGCGCCAGCGGGAGTTTCCGATTGCCCGGCGGAAGGTCTATCTGGCGCACGCGGGTGTCTGCCCGCTGCCGTTCCGAGTTCAGGAGGCCATCCGCCGGTATGCGGATGAGGCGAGCAGCGGGGACCAGGAGGCGGTGGTGTCCGAGCGGTTTCTCCAGGAGACGCGCGAAGTCGCCGCGGCGTTCCTGGGAAGCACGCCGGAGGAGATTGCGTGGGTGGGGCCGACGTCGTCGGCGCTGAGCGTGGTGGCGGGCGGCCTGTTGTGGAAGGCTGGGGAGAGTGTGGTTGTCTATTACGACGACTATCCCACGGCGGTCTACCCATGGATGGCGATGGCGGAGCGCGGGGTTGAGGTGCGGCGGGTGATGCCGCGGCAGTGGGGGCAGATCGAGGTGGAGGACGTGCTCGCCCGTGTCGATGCTTCGACCCGGCTGGTGGCGCTGGCGTCATGCCATTATGTCTCGGGCTGGCGGCTGGATCATGTTGCACTCGGCCGGGCTCTGCGGGCGCGCGGTGTCGGATTCTGTCTGGATGCGATCCAGACGCTTGGCGCGTTTCCGATCGAGGCGGGCTCGGTGGATTACCTTGCGGCGGACGCGCACAAGTGGCTGCTGGGCCCGTGCGGGGCGGGGATTCTCCATGTGCGGCGGGAATGTCAGGAGGCGCTTCGGCCCAGCGCGTGGGGCTGGCACAGCATCGAGTGTCCGAACTTCATCACCCAGCCGGAGTTGGTCTGGCGCCGGGATGCGCGCCGGTACGAGCCGGGCACGGCGAATCTGCTGGGTTTGGTGGGGCTGCGAGCGGCGCTCGATCTGCTCGGGGAGATTGGGATGGAGGCGATTGGCGCCGAGCTCTTGCGGAAGCGGGCGTGGTTGGTTCCCGAGCTGGAGGCGCGAGGCTACCGGGTGGCCAACGCGGCTGCGGCTCCGGGGCGGGCGTCGGCGATACTGAGCCTGGACCGGCCCGGGACCGACATGGCCCGGGTGTACGAGCGTCTGGCGCGATCCGGCGTGGTGACCTCGCTGCGGGCGGATCGCGCCGGCAAGCCTTACGTCCGGCTTTCGCCGCACTTTTACAACACGGACGCCGAGTTGCGCCACATGCTGGCGCACCTCGACTAGTCTGGCCTCGCTAGAGTCCTCGACTTGTGGAATGTGTGGTAAACAGGTCAGGTTGGGTCCCTGCCGTTCCAACCCCACCCCCCTGCCTTCGAGGACTCTACGTTAGCGAGGCGCGGAAGAGAGGGTTCGAAGAGGCCGGAAGGCTTCATGGGATCGCGGACTTTGTTAGGTCTGAGGCGCGCCTCGCTAGCAGGTTGGCAGCGGGAGGCGGGCTTGCTCGGGGCGGGCTGGCGGGCGAGGGGACCAATCGATGGCCGCGGCCACGGTGCGACGCATGCGTTCGAACCACCATGGAGCGCGGGCGATCCGCGCTTCGGGGCAAGGCGAGGGTGTGGTCGTGCCGTTCAAACCGAGCTCGAGCTGGCGGCCCTGCATTGTCCGCTGAGAGTTCTGATGTTCCATGCGTGCAGGGTCGCATGGGGGGTATGACAAATACGGTCAGTGGGGGGGCGCGGAAGCGGTCACAGGGGTACGGGGGTCGAGCGTCGGCGCTGGAAGCGGAGGGCATGGGTGTAGCCGGTTTGGCGTGCGAAGGCGACGGCGCGATCGAAGTCGGCGCCGACTTCGCCGGGCGCGTGGGCATCGGAGCCGAACGTGATGGGAATGCCGAGGCTGGCGGCGGCGGCGAGCAACTGGGGGTTGGGGTACATTTCGGCGCAGTCCTTGCGGAGTCCGGCGGTATTGATCTCGAGGGCGGCGCCGGCGGCGCGTGTTGCATCGAGGAACGGCATCGCCAGAGGCAGCCAGTCACGGGCGGGTCGGAACCCGAACTTTTTGCAGAGGTCGGCATGGCCGATGATATCGAAGAGGCGGGAAGCGGCGGCTTGGGTCAGGCGTTCGAAGTAGAGGGTCCAGACTTCGAAGGGATCGCGGTTGCGCCAGCGGGACACTTTCGCGGGGTTGTCGATGTCCCATGCGCGATCGATGTAGTGGACGGAGCCGATGAAATAGTCCCAGGGATGGCGTGCGGCGAGGTCGCGGATCCAGTCTTCGTGATCGGGGAGGTAATCCACCTCGAGCCCGAGGCGGACCACGAGGGTGGGGTGGTCATGCCGGGCGCGAGCGACGGCGTCGACGTAGCCATCGAGCTGATCGAGGCGCATCCGCCAGTCGTCGAAGTCATCGCGCGGCATGGGGTTGTGATCGGAGAATCCGATTTCGGGGAGGCCGCGGGCGACGGCGACGGCGGCGAGGGCGGAGGGTTCGCCTGTGGCGTGGCGGCAGAGCGGGGTGTGCAGGTGGTAATCGGCGGGCAGGGTTGTCATCGGGGTGGCAAGTAAGGGGTGGCCCAGTTCTGCCGAATCAGGGCTTTGAGATCGGACACGGTGGACGCGTGGTCCGGGTGGCTGGCGAGGTTGTGGCGTTCCTCCGGGTCCGATTGGCAGTCGTAGAGTTGTGCGCCGCGGTTGCCGTTGTCCCACTCCGTGTAGCGCCAGCGTTCGGTGCGGACGCTGTAGCCGGGGAATCCGCCGCGCCAGACCTGGGTGAAGGCGGGTTTGCTCCAGGCGGCTTGGGGGTTGTCGAGCAAGGGGCGGAGGCTGTGGCCTGCGAGCTGGTGTCTGGGGGTGAGGCCGCAGAGATCGGCGAGGGTGGGATAGAGGTCGAGCAATTCGACAGTGCGACGGCACGCCTGGCCCTTGGCCTTCTGTTGCGGGGCGGCCACGATGAGGGGGACGCGTGCTGAGTTCTCGAAGAGGCTCTGTTTCTTCCAGAGGCCGAGCTCGCCGACATGGTAGCCGTTGTCGCTCCAGAACACGACGAGGGTTTGGCTCGCCAGGTTGAGCCGGTCGAGGGCGTCGAGGAGCCGGCCGACCTGGGCGTCGACGAACGCGATGGAGGCCCAGTAGGCTTGTTTAGCCTCGCGGGCCTGGGTTTCGGTGACACCGAACCGGGGCCAGGGCGACGTGGAGGCGAGGGACGGTTTGGGCACGGCGTCCTGGAAGCCGAGGGGGATGGCGGGCATGCGCACGTGCTCGATCGGGGTCTGGTCGAAGTACTTCTTGGGGGCGACGTAGGGGCAGTGGGGCCGGTAGAAGCCGCAGGCGATGAAGAAGGGGCGATCGCGGTGTTGCTCGAGCAGGCGGATGGCCTCGGTGGCGCCGATCCCATCGGTTTGTTCCTCGTCGGTGCCGTCGGCCTGCAGAAAGCTCAGCGAACTGCCCAGGCCGCGGCGGGGCGTATGGTTGGTGAGCCGGGATTCTTCGGTCTTGTCCCTGCCGCGCGGATTGACGACGGAGTCCCAGGAGGCGGGGTCGTCGAGGCCGCTGGTTCCGATGTCGCCGGGCACGCCGTAGTGATAGATTTTTCCGACGCGTGCGGCGACATAGCCGTGAGCACGGAACAACTGCGGCAGGGTGACGACATCGGGCAGGACGGTGCGGAAGTGCTTTTTCAGGTCGAACACCTGGGTTGTGTCCGGGCGCAGGCCGGTCATCAGGGAAGTGCGGCTTGGACTGCAGAGGGGAAACTGGCAATAGGCGCGCTCGAACCGGGTTCCACGGGCTGCCAGGCGGTCGAGGTTGGGGGTTTTGACGAGCGGATGGCCGTAGCAGCCGAGGTCGCAATTCAGGTCATCGGTGGCGACGAAGAGGACGTTGAGTTTGGGCTGCGGCGACTGGGCGGCCCGGGCGGGAAAGAGCATTGCCAGCAGGCCGAGGACGCCCAGGAGGAGTATTGCTGCGCCCGCGGGTGGGGCGGCGGCTTTTGGCGTGGGGGGTGGCAGCGGTGTTTTCATGGGTTTGTCGTGGGATGGTATGCGGCAGGGAGTGTGTCGACAACCCCTTTGCGGACCGGAGGCCGCTGGGGAACATCATGCGGTTCGGCTCGACTGAGGTCGCCGAAGTCCGTGCCTGCGCCAAAGACACCTTGCCGCGAACGTGACCGTATTGGCGAATTGGACCGCTTAGTTCTAGGGCGGACTCCCCGGCGCCAACGCGCGGGTCTGAGCCTTGAGGAAGGCTTCTCCCACGGGCGAAAGACGGTCGCCGCGGCCCCAGCGCTCTCGCAATTGCCCGCGGCCGAAGCTGAGCAGATGACCGCGTGGAACGAACGTGCCGAAGGTCCAAACCAGGACTGCTTCCGCCTCGACCCGGCGAGCGAAATCGGCGGCGAGGTTGATCCAGGCAGCGTCCTGATCCCAGCGTCGCTGTCCGCACAAGGCCCAGCCGTTGTAGGTTTCTGCGATCCAGAAGGCCTTGCCGTTCTGGAGGGGGTGGCCGTAGGCGCGCAAGCGGTCTTCGGTCTGATGGAAGTGCTCGGGTGCATAGATCTCGACGGACAGGATGTCCAACTCCGGTAGGTTCTTGAGGCGTGTCCACACCTCCCATTCCGGTTCCTTATTGGGGGTCACCAGCAGGCAGAGGCCGGTTTGGGTTGCGGGGTTGATTGACTTCACCAAGCGACACAGGTCTGCCAGTTGGGCGGCCCAGGCGTCCGCGGAGAATCGGGTGTGTTGGGCGAGCGCGAAGTGGTGGTACGACATCGGTTCGCAGGCGACGATGTAGACCTTGGGCTGATATCGGCGTTGGTAGTACTCGATCCGCTGCCGCTGAAAGCGACAGAAGGCGGGCCAATCCAACCTGTGCGTGCGCAAGGCTTGGGGGTGCTGCGTATCCACCAGGACCAACTCCATTCCCGTGTTTCGGACTTCGGTTAGGAAGAGGTCATCAAGACGTTCCTGGTCGGGTCGGGATTCGAGCAAGTGGTCGCCCGACGCGCCCAAGCGTACATAGCGAGCGCCTGCTGCCGCGATCGACGCCAAGTCGGCCTTGGCGTCTGCCAGGGTCCGGTCGAGGATGCGCTGCCGACCGACCGCGTTTCGTGTGGACTCGGCCCCGTGCTGGGTCAGCTCATAGCCAAGGAACACCAGCGAGCAGGCTCCCCAAGCTGTTGGTCCTGCGATTTCACCAGCAGGTGGTGCATAGCGGCGGGCGAGTTCCTGGATCTGTCGGCCGCGGTGTTGGGAGACGCCATGAGGAATGGCGAGGGTGCAGAGCACCAGGAGGGCCAAGGGTGCCGCCGTGCCTGGGACAAGAGCCCACGTGGACCGTCGGAGTCCGGGTGCGTGAGGCAATGATCCGCGGCGGATGGCGGCGACGGTGCGCCCGAGCAGCACAATGGCGAGGGCGGCGGTCAGAACCGCCCATGCGAGACAAACCGGGATGCTGACCGTCGGGATCAGGAACAGCAGGACCACGGCTCCGCCCGCGGTGGCGTTCCAGTCCACGGCCAGGCGGAACCAGAGCCAGGCCCAGGCCAGGGTGAGTCCGATCAACATGATCGATTGCCGACGGGCGGCACCGGGCAGCGCCAGCATGGTCCAGAGTCCGACTCCCGTGGCTGCTACGCCGGTGCCGCTGGCGCTGGGGTTGGCGAAGCCGATCCCAACGATCGCGGTCGTCAGACCGAGCAGCATCGTCAGGGTGCCCGCAGACAGTGCGAGAAGGGAGACTCCCAGGCTCCTGGGGGCGGTGGTCTTTGGGGCGGCGGCGCTGCTGTCTGCGGTCGATGGCATGGTGCTCGAGGGTGACGCAACCACGGTTGACTTCTCCAGTGCAAAAAAAAGCGACCGTGCCTGGGGCACGGTCGCGTGCGTTATGCGCCTGATGAGGCGCGTCGATCAGGGATTACTGACGGACCCGGTAGAACACGCGGCCGGGGCCGGCTGTGACCTTGAAGACCGGGGCGCTGGCGCCTTGAACAGTCGTCCAGCCGCTGGCGTTCTTCAGGTCGGTATTGGATTCGAGTGTGCCCGCCTGCCAGGCGACGATCAGGTCGGCACCGGCGGGGGCGATGGTGAGCTTGACGGGGCCGTAGACGTCGAAGCTCTGGTTGGCATCTTGAGCGGCGTTGTAGATGCTGAGGGCTTCATAGGAACTGAGCGCCCGGCGCCAGATGCCGACATCATCGAGGTCGAAGGTTGCCGAGCCGTAGTACCCAAGGGGGTCCTGGCCGATGGTGATATCGTAGCCGGAGGCGAGTGTCCCCAGGCCTGCGATCGACCAGGAGCCTGCGAAGGCGCCGTCGACGTAGACCAGGGCCTCTTCCTGGGTGCGGTCCACGACTCCGATCACATTGTGCCAGGTGCCGTCGTTGATGGTCGGGCAACCGGGAACGGGATCGCGCAGGTAGGTGCCGGTATTGGCGGTGCTGGCGAGGGACCATTCGATTTTGCCGGCCGTGGCGCTGTCGGTGAAGACCCAGCCGATCTGCCAGGTGGAGTTGACGGCGTTGCCGATGATGGGCACGTCGTTGAAGCCGGAGGAGTATCGCAGCCAGAACGACACCGTGAAGCTCGCGGTTTCATCGAAGGTGAGGTCCATGGCGGGATCATAGACTTGGAGGTAATTATCGCCGGGGACGGTGGCGATGTGGACTCCCTGTCCCACCTTGCCGGCGACGAAGTTCGGCGAGCCGACGGCGTAGGCGTAGTTGCCACGGCCGGAGCTGTCGTCGAAGTTGCCATCGAAGCGCAGGTGCAGCACGAGGTTGTCGGTCAGATTGGCGAAGGTGGGCTCGGGCAGCACGGTGAGCGTGGCGGGCGCGCTGTTGACGGTGCCGACGCCGTTGCTGACCGTGACGCTGTAGCTTCCGGTGTCGGCAAAGCCAGCGCTGGGGATGATCAAGGCAGGCCCGGTGGCGCCGTCGATGGGGACTCCGTCCTTCTTCCACTGGTAGTTGATCGGCAAGCTGCCCGCTGCGCCGACTTTCAGGGTGGCTACGCCGTCCACGACCGCGACTTGGGGAACGGGCTCCGCGGTGATGAACGGTGCGGTGGTGGTGCCGTACGCAGCCTGGGCGTACATGGCGGCGATCGTGTCTGCCGACAGGATCTTATCGTAGACGACGACCTCGTCGATGGCTCCATCGAAGACCTGGCCGGCCCACTGGTTCTTGCCGATCCAGAAGGTCGAGTTGCCCTTGTTGAGGGCGGAGGCGAGTGTCGAGCTGACGAAGCGGCCGTTCACATAGAACCTGGCGCCGTCGGCTGCACCGGGCGCGAACGTGACGGCGACGTGCTGCCATTCTCCCACGGTCAGGGCGGCGCCGGAGCTGCTATGATCGACAAGACCGGGCGTGGTGAACCGCACTTCACTGTTGTAGAGCTTAAGCGCCCAACTGGCGTTCTCGCCGGCGATGGCCCTGTCGCCGGCCAGGGCATTGGGTTTGACCCATGCGGCGACGGAGATCGGCCCCGACAATCCAAGGCTGCCGCCTTCGACGTAGGCGTCTGCACCATCGAACGCGTAGGCGGTATTGGCGGTCTCAAAGCCTGGATACGGAGGGGCGGCTGGACCGGCGGTGCTGGGGGTGACGTTGTTAAAGACGAGACCATCGTGGCCGCCCGCGAAGTCGTAGGCGGTTGTGCCGGCGGTCTCATTGAAGCGCCAATAGGCGACCGGATCCGCGTCGACCACGGCCTCTTCGTAGGTGCCGGCAGCGGGCGTGATCAGGGTCAGGGTTGCGGTGGTACTGGTGCGGGTGCCGGCGACGTTGGCGACACTCACCGTGTAGGCGCCGGCTTCAGCGGCGGTGCAACCGGCGATGACGAGGGTGGCGTTGGTTGCTCCGGTGATATTGGCGCCGGCGTGTTTCCACTGGTAGGTCATGGGCTGGGTGCCGCTGGTTGCGACGGTGAAGCTCGCGGTACCCCCCGGATAGACGGAGCGCGAGGCGGGCTGGAAGTCAATCGTTGGCGGCACGGCCGGATCCACGGTTACGGTGACGCCCGCGCTGGTGACCATGCCAGCGGCGTTGCTGATGACCACATCATAGGTCCCCGTGTCGCTCACCGCGGCTGCCGGCTTGGAATAGACGTAGTCGGTTGCGCCCGGCAGGTTGACGCCGTTGAGACGCCACTGGTAGGACATGGGCAGAGAACCGGCGACGTTCGGGGTGAGGGTAAAGGACGTGGTGGCGTAGATGGTGCCGGCGGGGCTGACGGCCGGGGGATCGGACACCATGTACGGCGCGGTGCTCGAGCCGGTTGCGGTGAGGTAGAGGCTGATGATACGTCCCGCGTTCAGGACTTTGTCAAAGACCGCCACTTCATCGATCGCCCCGTTGAACTCCTGGCCGGCCCACTGGTTCTTGCCGATCCAGAATGCCGTCGTGCCCCTATTCAGTGCCGAAGCTTCGATGGGCGGTTCGATGGCCATGCCATTGAGGTAGAAGCTGGCACCGCCGACGGTGCTGGGGTCGAACGTGACGGCCACGTGCTGCCAGGCCTCGGCCTGGACGCCGGCGCCGGAGGTGGTGTGGTCCACGATGCCCGGAGTGGTGAACCGGAGTTCGGTGTCCAGCAGCTTGAAGGCGTAGCTGGTGTTTTCACCGGCGATGGCCCGGTCCCCCGCCAGGACGCTGGGCTTCACCCATGCGAGCATCGTCAGGGGTCCAGCCAATCCCAGGCTGTCGGCCTGAACGTAGCTCGACGCCGTTCCGTCGAAGGCGGCGGCCTTGTTGTTGGCTTCCAGGCCAGGATAGGCGCCGCCGGAAGGCCCCTCGACGTTGGTGACGCCGATGTAATCGCCGTCGGCGGCGGTTCCCAGGGAGCCGGCATTGGCGGCGATCGGGAACACTCGCACCGGCTCGTTGAGGCGCCAGTAGCCGACCGGGGCATCCTGCTGGATCTGGTTGGCGTAACCCGCGGGATTGTCGGTGCGCGCCGCGAAGTGGGCGGCGATTTGGCCGGCGGTGAGGGCTGTGCTGTAGAAGGCCACTTCATCCACCGCGCCGTCAAACGTGCGATTGGGAGACGCGGTGGACCCGACGAAGAAGGCAGCGTCTGTATTCGGTTCGTAATTGCCGACCCCGGTGGCCACTTGAACGCCGTTCACGTAGAGGGTCATTGTGCCGGCAGGGAGCGCCGTCGGCGTGAAAACGCCCACCACATGCTGCCACTCGTTTGGGGCGACGACGCCGCCATTAATCAACGAAGCCGTGGTGCTGCTGCCCACGCCGACGCGGAACTGCCAGGAGGCTGCGTTCTGGTAGAACAAGTAGCCGAGGCGGCCCGTGACGAAGCTCATGGAGCTGACCGGCGAGAGCAGGGAGGCGGTGTTATTGCTGGGTTTGGCCCAGAACTCGATGGTGAAGGGGCCATTGGGATTGAGCGCCGGGTCATTGGGCACGCGCATGGAGCCGAAATAGGATGTGCCCAGAGTCGGGTTGCTGAAGCCGACGGCGGCGTCGCCGGCAACAGCGCCTTCGACCGACCGCAGGACGGTATCGTAGTATCGTCCGGTGCCGGGTGCGCCCAGCGAACCGAGGTTCGCGGCCGTGTCGTATTCCGGCGCCGAGACGTTCTCGTTGAATCGCCAGTAAGCCAGCGGTTGTTGGGCCAGGACTTCCGTGGGGTAGTCGGCGCGACAGGACATGACAGCGCCGCACCAGACGGCGGCCATGCCGGCCGCCGAGAGGAGTTGATGGAGGCAGGTTCTTTTCACGGTTCGCGGGTGTTGATGGGTTGAGGTTGTTCCGCGCCAGCACAGCGCACGCCACGCTGGGCGCGTGCTGTCTGTGTGTGACCATCTTGATAGTCGAATCCTCAGGTCCTGGCAAGAAGAACTGAAGCGATGGCTGGGATTGTGGTCCAGGCTGACGCCGTCGAGGAGGAACACCACGCCAGAGTCCTCGACTTCTAGTAGTAGTAGGTGGTGTCGGGACTGGGGCCCCCTTTGGCGCGTGGCAGCAGTTGGGCTTTGGGCCGGACCTTGACACTGCCGTCGGCGTGGCCGACCGGCTGGTCGGGCGTGACGGAGAAGGCCCAAAGCGGCTTGGATTGGCTGCCTGCGCCAAAGCGGCCCAGGTGGCCGACGTCCCAAAGCGCGGTCCCCGGCGTATCACTGATCCGATGCGTGATGAAAGCGCGTCGGCTGTCGCAATCGCTGGCGGTTGTGGGCCAGGAGGGTTCGTTGATTTCAGGGTTCGCGTTCACCTTGCCATCGGGGGCGACGAACTTCATGGCAGGCGTTGCCGTGAAATGGGCCAGCCACATGTAGGGGGTGTAGACGTTGGCGGCCGGCGTGTCCCAGCCGCCGTAATCCCGCGTCGTTGTGTCCGCGAAATTGGTCATGCTTTCGTAGTTCAACCAGATCCGGCCGAACGACTTGCGGGTGATCGGGCAGATGAGGATCTGGGTCTCCTTGACGTAGGTGCCGCGCAGGCAGTTCACGATGCTGCGCGTGCCGGTGACCGAGGTCCGGTGGTAATCGGGACTCAGGTCCTCGTGGAACGGGAAGCGGCCGTTGCTGTCGTCGGCGTACATGATCTGGCTGAGGTACTGCTGGCGGATGTTGTTGACACAGAGCGTGCGATGTCCCGTGTATTTCGACTTGGCGAGGGCGGGCAACAAGAGGCCGGCCAGGATGGCGATGATCGCGATCACCACCAGCAACTCGATGAGGGTGAAAGCAAGACCGGGCTCGAGCTGGCGCGTTTGGAGCTCGCGGATCGGGCCGACCGGTCGAGAGGGTCCCGACCGGTGCCGGTGGATGGCATCCTCGGGGAACACGGCATAAGGGTACCACAACTCCGCGCCGGTGTACAGGCTGGGGTGCCGGCCCTGATCCTCGCCTGAGGACCTTGGCCATTGCGGATGATGAGATCGTGGGAAGGCGCGGCGGCCGCGGGCAGGACGCGCCGGGCGTGAATCAGGGTGCGGATGCGGTGTTCGTCGCGGAGGGGTGAGGCGGGGTCGAGACTGCTGATGCGGACGCGATCGGAGGCATGGATGAAGAGGTGGCCGCCGAGGTAGATGCCGGTGTGGATGACGCGCTCGGGCCGGCCGTGGTGCGGGCGACGGCCGAAGAAGAGCAGGTCGCCCTTGTTCAGGCGGGCGAGGCGGGAATCGAGCGGGACCTCGACCCCTTGTCGGGCCTGGTGGCTGGCATTGCGGTCGAGGCTGACGCCGTTGAGGAAGAAGACGAACTTGGTGAAGCCGGAGCAATCGAACGCCTTGGGCGAGTTGGCTCCCCAGAGGTACGGACGGCCGAGGAGCGAGCGGGCGGTGCGCTCGACGGCCTCGGGGGTGGATTGGCGCGACTGTTTCCAGGCGGCGTAGTCCTCGGCGGCCGGTTTGGGGAGGTAACCGGTGCGGCGGTCTGGCAGCTCGACGCTGAGCCAATCGCCGGTCTCGCCGGTCTTCTTGACGAGGCCGCCCATGACGACGTCGCTGACGGGTTGTGCCTCGGGGTGGGGAGCTTCGAGGATTTGGTCCTCGAACGCGGTGACGAGGAGCAAGGGCGACTGATTCCACGCGTTCAGTTCGGCGGCGGTGCACGGTTGGAACGAGCCTTCTTCCATCCAGGCGACGTAACGATCCGCCGTTTGCACGAGGTACCAGTTGCCGGCTCGTTTCCAGACCCGGAGGGGATGCCCCATCAATTCCTGGGTGCCCATTTCGGCGGGGTTATCCGGGAGTTCGCGGCCGGTGGCGACGCTGAGGCAGACGAGTCCCCAGGTGGCTTCGCCCAGGGCGGGCTCGGGGAGGACAGTGATGTCATCCCTGGCGTGGAAGCCAGCGGCGCGGGCTGCGGCGAGCGCATCGGTTCTGGCGGCGGCGGTGGCGACGTCGCCGGTGAGGACGAGCGTGCTGCCCCGGTATGTGGCACCGACGCGGAAGATGGCGAGGTGAGGGTCGGGCGCGTGCGTGGCGCGGACGGACTGGAGGGCGCGTTCGAGGGCGGGGGGGGCAGGGGATGCGGCAACGGGTTGTGGAGGCGGGCTTGAACAACTGACGAGACCTGCGCCGAGGGCGACGGCGAGCAATGCGGCAAGGGATGCGGGGGTTGGTTGCTGCACAGACTCTATGGGCTGTTGAGGTGCTTGAACTGGCCGTAGACCACGTCGTTGAACATGCGGCGTTTGACGTCCACGTAGGCGTCGTGCCAGTACTGCAACATTTCGGGCGAGTACGGCTCGCCCTCGGGATGTTGCGGGGTGTAATGAGTGAGCGTTGTGTCGTAGTACTCGAGTCCGCCGTGGCAGGTTCGGTCGGTGCCGAACGTCCACCAGGCGAGGGCCACCCAGGGGCCGGCCTTGAGGTGATCGTAGTAAGAGAGCATGGTTTCGACGGGGGTGGTGTACGTGGAGGCGTCGCCTTTCGAGGGGCCGAGTTGGCCGGAGACGCCGATGTACCACATCTCGGCGTTGGTTGCGCCTGCGAACTGGATGGCGCTCATGAGGGCGTGGGTGTCGTTCCAGCAGGCGGGGATCCAGGTGGCGGTGTCCTGGCTGTTGGTGCAGACGCCGACCTGGAGGCCCTCGGGGTCGTAGCGGGTGCGGAGCCGCTGCCATTCGTCCGAGTGTTCGCGGACTTTGTGGCGCGGCACGGAGAGGTTGGCGGGGTCGAAGGGGCTGTAGGCGTGGCCCCAGTAGTGATAGACGTCGACGCCGACAGCCTGGGTGTTGGGGGGGAGTTTGACCCGACGGTGCTGGTCGACATCGGCCTGGGAGGCGGCATAGCAGCCATTGTAGTCCAGGGCGGCGTACCCGAGCATGTTGTACCAGCCTTTGATATGGCGGAAGGGCTGTTCGCCTTCGAGGGTGCGGAGGCGGATCAGCCGCTCGTAGTCGGCGTAGACTCGCCCGAGCCCGGCGGTTCCGAGGCCGCATTCGCCTTCATCGCCGAGTTTGCAGGCGAGGATATTGTTGATGAGCTGCCGGCCGGTTGCGCGCTGGCCCTCGGGGCTGATCCAGTCGCGGTCGCGGTGTTCCCAGAGCGTTTCGAGGATGCGGCGAAACGGGAGGTATTGGCTGTCGTCGCCGCTTTTGGGGTTGTGGTAACAGCGAATGACGAGCAACTGGCGGTGATGAAACGCGCGGACCATGAGGTGGACGAGTTCATCGCGCCATTCGTCTTTGCGGGCGTAGAGCATGACGGCGGTGGACCATTGGCTGGCGATGTCGATGCGCCGGACGTTCTCCGTGTGGTAGGTGGCGAGAGGTTGGTCGCCCGACCATTGCATCAGATAGTACTCCATCAAGTAGGGCAGGATGCCGATCCCGGCAGCCGGGGGGTAATGGCGGATGGGCACGTAGGAATGGCTGATGACATCACCCTGGACGCAGCCCGGGGGTAGGCTTGGCGCCGGGGCCGGCTTCGCGTCTGCCGGGGGGCATGCGAGTGCGGCAACGGGCAACAGCAGCGCGAGGAGCAGGGAACGGCCTGGGCCGCGGCAGGTGGCCGTTCCGCTGCGGGCGGGATGGGGTGACGCGTTCAGGGAAGCTCTCAGACCTTGTCGGGAGCGGGGACCTCGAAGCCGGGCCGGTTGGGATCTTTGACGAGGCGGTTGGCCTCGGCGGCGAACTCGCCGACAAAGCGTTCGGTCTGGGGATCGAAGGTCAGCCACGGGCCGACGATGTACTCGGCTTTGTCCTCGGGCACGCCGACGCCGTCGCGCATGATCGCGTGGAGTTTCATGAAGTGCTCGTGGGCATCGGCGTTATCGCCGAAGCGGCCGGCTTTGGCATTGAACGGCACCTTTTGGCCGAGCCGATAGGAATTGTTGATGACATGGCCGAGGGTGCAACTAAGGTGCGCCTCGGCGGCGGTGCCGTTGGCCATCTCGGGTTTTCCCGCGCGGCAGGCGGCGACGAAACTGCCCCAGTTGCCGCCGGGGGTGACTTTGCCGGGCGGGACGGAGACCTTTTCACCCGTGCTGCTGCCTTTGGCGTAGTATTGGCTGCGGACGATGCGGCCGCCGTCCTCGAAGTAGTACTCGTTTTCGACCTGGTGTTCGTACCCGGTGAAATTGACATTTCGGACGTTGAAGAACACGTACTGGCCATTGGGGTATTGGGCGATGCCGAACAGGGTATTGGGAGTTTCGGCCTGATCATTCCACTGGAACCGGCCGCCGATGGCCATGGCGCGGACGGGGTGGGTGACCTTGGGATCGAGGGCCCAGAAGGCCATATCGAGCTGGTGGGTGCCCTGGTTGTTGAGCTCGCCGTTGCCGGTCACCCAGAACCAGTGCCAATTGTAGTGCACGAGGTTGCCGTGGAACTGCTCGATGACGGCGGGACCCCGCCAGAGGCTCCAGTCGAGGTCGGCCGGTGGGGCGGAGGGGGTCTTGAATCCGATGCCCTGTCGCGGTTTGCAGGCGTAGCCGTAAGAGATCTTCAGCTTGCCGAACTTGCCCTCGTGGATGGCCTGGTGCAATCCGGCAGTGGCGGCGCTGCTGCGGCTTTGGGTGCCGTGTTGGACCACGACCTTGTATTTCTTCTGGGCTTCCCAGGCGGCGCGTCCTTCGGCGATGTCATGGCTCAACGGCTTTTCCACGTAGACATGTTTGCCGGCCTGAGCCGCCCAGATGGTCATGAGCGAATGCCAATGGTTGGGAGTGGCGATCGAGAGGGCGTCGAGCGTCTTGTCCTCGAGTGCTTGCCGCACGTCGGTCACGCCTTTGGGGGTGTACTTGCCCTGGACTTTCTGGGTGAGCGCCTTGAGTTTCTGATCGAGCACGGTGCGGTCGGGGTCGATGAGGTAGGCGACTTCGACGTTGGGCTGGTCCAGGAAGCCGCTGATGTGGCTGCTGCCGCGGCCATTGACGCCGGCCACCGCGATGCGCAGGCGGTCGTTGGCGCCGAAGACGCGGGAGGTGGCCGACGTGCCGCAGATCAACACGGCGGCACCGGCGGTTGTCGAACGCTTCAGGAATTCGCGGCGGGTGGTTTGGGAGGTGGTCATCGTTTCCGTGGTTTAAGGGTTGCCGTCTGAACTTCCGTACATTGCTACGGGATTCGACGTGCTGATGGCAAGACTGGAGTCCCGGCCCGGATCCTCGCCCAACGCCTGTGGGTCGAACGCCGGCCGGCGATGTGCGGATCATGCGGGAAACCGCAGGGGCAGCGGCGTCTTGACAAGTCCGCCCAACCGGGTGATGGCTAGGAGCAGAACTGCGGGGTTTCGGGGGGGGCGGCAGAGGACCAGTGACGCAAGGCAACACTCATGAGGACAGGCGAGGGCGGGCGGTTTCCGACGGGCTTCACGCTGATCGAATTACTGGTGGTGATCGCGATCATTGCGATCCTGGCCGGCCTGCTGTTGCCGGCCTTGAGTCGCGCGAAGGCGAAGGCGCAGCATGTCAAGTGCACAAGCAACCTCAAGCAGATGGTGTTGGCCCATTCGATGTACGTGACGGATTACGGCCGCTCGGTGCCTTATGACCAGGGGGACAGCCTGTGGATGGCGAAGCTGATGGAGTACCAGGGCAAGGTGCATCTGATCCGGTACTGTCCCTCGGCGCCGGAGCCGCGAAGGCGGATCAACCGGCATCCGCTGAACCCGTACTATGGCACGGCGGACGAGACCTGGATCTGGCCCACGAACGGCAACCTGGGCTACCAGGGAAGCTATTCGTACAACGGGTGGCTGTACTACGATCTGGGCTGGGAGCAGAGCAAGGTCATGGGGCGCGAGGCGGAGATCGCCATGCCGGCGCTCACGCCCTTCGTGGGGGATGCGATGTGGGTGGATGCCTGGCCGGACTCGGACGACATTCCGGCCCGGAACCTGTACGAAGGCGACGGTCCGGCCGGCGGGATGGGGCGGTACTGCATTGCGCGCCACAGCGCTGGCAGTCCGGGCGCGGCTCCGAGAAGGATGAACCCCGGTGAACCGTTGCCGGGCGCGGTCAACATGTCGTGCATGGACGGCCATGTGGAGACCGTGAAGTTGGATCGCCTCTGGCAGTTGTACTGGCACAAGACTTACGTCCCGCCGGCCACACGCCCGAGATAACCGGTGGGCTGTGTCGCGCCGTTCGATGGCAAGCTGCGGTTGTGCTACCTGCCTCCCTACAGTCCCGAGCTCAATCCGGATGAGTTGGTATGGCAGGACCTCAAGAGCGTATTCGAGTTGGAGCACCGGGTTGTGCGCGTGGACGGGCGCGTGGGCTGTCACCGTTGTCGCTGGACGCGCACGGGTTGTTGTTGGGGTTGAAGGACCTGGCCGCCCGCACCCGGAGTGTTTATCGGAGAGCCTGTTCTTTTCGCGGCGATGCCGCCGCGCTTGTGGCGGATCCGGTGAAGGCCCTCCACCCCCAGCGATCGAATGCCGCGCGCACAGTCGCGCGCAAGCGGGTTTTCCTTGTGGCTGATCACCCGGTCACGCGGATGGGGGTGACCGCGTTGCTGAACCGGGAGCCGAATCTGGTCGTAGTGGAGAGGCGGAGAACGCGCAGGAGGCCTTCACCGCAATCCAGCCGCCGTTGCCCGACCTTGTGGTGGCGGATGTTGGCATGCCGGGCCAGAGCATCATTGAGTTCATCAAGAATCTGAAAGCGCTGCATCCCGGCGTGCCGGTGTTGATCCTGTTGACGCATGACGAGTCGATCCATGCGGAACGGCTGATTCGCGCCGGGGCCCATGGTTACATCATGAAGAGCGAGGGCGGGGCGAATCTGCTGCTGAAGGCCATCCGCGAGGTGTTGCAGCGTCAGCCGTATCTCAGCGCGGCGATGTCGGCCAAGCCCTTTGAGACGTTCGGTGGCCGGCGGGCGCGCGGGGAGGAATTGATGCGGGACCGGCTCACGGATCGCGAGGGAACTGAGCCTCAGCCCGAAGACCGTGGAGGCGCATCGGCTGAGCCTCTGCCGCAAGCTGGGTCGCAAATCGGCAGCCAGGCTGGTGCGCTCATCAAGCAAACGTTCAGGTTCCGGGCGCCCGGTGCGACGAGCGTGTTGCTCGTCGGCGACTTCACCGGCTGGCAGAAACAACCGCTCCCGTTGCACAAGCAAGGGGCGGACCTTTGGGGCGTCGAAGTGGATCCCGGCTATTGCCCGGCATGGTTCCCGATGCTGCCGAGTACGCGTGGTTTCTGCCGGTCACGCACTTTCTGAGAAAGCGGAACGGGAAGAGGCGAGGACTGGCGCGGGGGTGTCGGTAGCGAGGGTATTGCCCGCGGGGTACAGCGGCAGCGGGCTGGGGCGATCAGCGGGGGGCCACGGGCGGTGCTTCCGTGGGTGGAAGTGCCGGTGCGTCGGGCGCGACGAGGTTCAAGTTGACTTCTTCGCCTTCCACCAACTCCATGACGCGGTCGCCGAAGCCGATGCGGGTTGGCTCAATCGGGCAATGCAGGACCCGGACTCTGAGGACTTCGCGGGTGGCATCGAGGCAGAGGGAGGCTTGGCGATAGCGAATACGCAAGCGCAGCCGCTTGATTTCGGTGGGGAGGCGTGGGTTCAGCCAGAGGACTTCCTGCCGGGCCTCCAGGCCGAGGTAACAGCGCTGAATGAGGTCCACCGTACCGGCCATGGCGCCCAGGTGAATGCCCTCGGGCGTGGTTCCGCCCTGCACGTCGGCGAAGTCACTTTGCAGCGCCTCGGTGAAGAGCCGCCAGGAGCGGGTACGGTCCGACCGGGCGAGCACCCAGGAGTTGACCACCTCGCTGAGGGTTGAGCCGTTGGCCGTTCGTTGGAGGTAGTAGTCCACCGTCTTCGGTATCAGCTGCCGGTCAAAGGGATAGCCCAACCGCTCGAACAACTGCCCGAGTTCCTCGGCGGAGAACAAGTAGAAGAGCATCAGGACGTCGGCCTGTTTGGAGGCCTTGTAGCGGTTCGGGGTGTCACCTGAGGCCTCGAGGATGCGATCCAGCCGCAGGGCCGGACCGTGTTGTCTGCGGTATGACTCCCAATCGAGTTCCTCGAGGTCGGCGTAGCCTTCGAACTGGCTGAGGATGCCGTCGTCGTGGAACACGAGGTGCATTTTGCGGCTGATTTCGTCCCAGGCCCGGATTTCCTCGTCGCGCACGCGCAGCTTCTGGCGGACGCGCGAGCAGTGTGCGCCGGGCAGGAGTTGGATCAGGTCCAATGCCCGGGCGAGGCACCAGACCGCCATCAAGTTGGTGTAGGCATTATTGACCAGGCCGGGCTCCTGCGCGTCGGGGTAGGCGTCGTGGTATTCGTCCGGGCCCATGACGCCGACGATTTCGTAGCGTCCCAACTCCTGATTGAAGGTGGCGAGGCTGGTCCAGAACCGGGCGATTTCGATGATGATCTCGGAGCCGTGAAAGCAGAGGAATTCCAGGTCGCCGGTGACCTGGTAATACTGCCAGATATTATAGACGATGGCGGCGTTGACGTGACGTTGGAGGTGCGAATGATCCGGCAGCCAGCGGTCGGACCTGGGGTTCAGGTGGAGCACCTGGGTTTCCTCACGGCCGTCGCTGCCACTTTGCCACGGGTACATCGCGCCCGCGTATCCTGCGGCGTGCGCGGCCCGGCGGGCGGCATCGAGCCGCCGGTGCCGGTATCGCAAGAGAGCGCGCGTGATGTCGGGGATCCGCAGGTTCAGCAGCGGGAAGATGAACAGCTCATCCCAGAAGATGTGGCCGCGATAGGCTTCGCCGTGCCAGCCCCGGGACGGCACGCCAACGTCCAGATCGATCGTATGCGGCGACGTGGTCTGCAGCAGATGGAAGATGTGCAGACAGAGGATGAGGTCGGTGTGATTCTGCGTGGCGGCGGGGCTGGCAAACTCGAGTTCCATTGCGAACCGGTCCCAGAGCCGCTGCCAGGCCAGGGTGTGGCTCTGCAGAAGAACGGAGAAACCGGGGGCGTCCGCCAGCGCTTCGCGCGCTGCAAGACCGCATTCGGAAATGGCGCGGTCACGGGAGGAGAACAGGGCGACGATCTTCTCAGCGCGCACGGCTCGACTTTCGGCGATCTGCAGCTCGACGTGTTGGGCGATCCAGCCCGTTTCGCGGGCGATGCGGGCAGGGGGCTCAATGGGCTGGTCCAAAGCAAACAGCCGCAATCGCGCGCCCTCGGCGATGCGGAGCTCGGACTGCGACGTCTGGACTTTGAGGAAGACGGCGTCGTTTCCGACGGTTGCAGTTTCCAGCGGGACAAGGTGTTTGCCGTTGAGGTGGCGGTAGCGCGGAACGCCACTGTTCCCGAGGCGTCCGTCCAGTGCGGAACGGATCTCGATGGTGCCGGACCAATTCTCCGCGACCCAGGTGGTTTCGAGGCCGGCCAGGTGGGGGTGTGCCATGTGGACGAAGCGCCGCTGGGTGAGCGTGGTGCGGCGGCCCTGCGCATCGCGGAACCGGACATGGCGTGTCAGCACTCCGGCGCGCAGGTCCAGCTCCTGACGGCAGGCGAGGAGCTCGACGCGTCGAAGATCGAACCAATCCCCATCCGGCAGGCGGAATGAGAACGACAACCAGTTGGGCAGGTTGACGAGGTCCTCGTTTTCCACCGTTCGGTCCGCGATGCGGGTTGTCAGCCGGTTGTAGCCACCGGCGAGGTAGGTTCCCGGGTAGTGCACCTCATCCGCAGTCGACTCTGGTGCGGCGCCGCGTGTGGCGAAATAGCCGTTGCCCAGCGTGCAAAGGGTCTCGCGCAGGCCTTCCTGCTCCGGTTCGAAGCCTTCGTAGGTGAGGGTCCACTGGCTCATGGGCGTGGGGGCGTCTGTGTGGCAAGCAAGGCGAGAAAGGAACCGACCTCCGCGGGATTCTCCAGCGCATAGCGTGCGGCCGTGGGATGCGGTTCATCGCGCACGACGATGCCGGCACCCCGGTCGTGCAGTGCCTCGAAGGCGTCTTCATCGGTGAGGTCGTCCCCGAGGTAGATGGGCACGACGTCGGGTGTGTCCAGGCGGAGCACTTCCAGCAGCCAAAGCACCGCGCGGCCCTTGTGCCAGGCGACGTTGGGTTGGAGCTCGAAGACTTTTTTTCCATGTCGTTTGCGGAGATTCGGGTGTTGCGCCGCCATGGCGTCCACGAGGGATTCGATGTCGGGGAGGCGGCATTCGGCGACGTTGCGGAAATGGATGGCGATGGAGTACTTCTTGCGTTCGATCTGGGCGCCGGGGATGCCGCTGAGTTTCTCGCGCAGTCGGGCTTCAGCCACATCCAACGCCGGCAGGCATTCCTTGGCTTCGGGGCGTTCGAGGCGCAAGCCGGCCGGGCCGATGATGTCGAATCCGTGGCTGCCCGCGTAGATGATGTCTTCGAGGTCCACCCGCTCCCGGACATCGGCGAGATCGCGTCCACTGATGACAGCGACGGGGGTGATGTGGGAGAGCCGGCGGACAATCTCGCGCATTTGTTGTCTGAGGACAGCGTCCTCCGGGTGGGCGACGATGGGCGTCAGCGTGCCGTCGTAGTCCGTGAACACCGCCGCGCGCCGGGCGCGCGAGTTGAGGATTTGATCGATGCACTCGAGCGCCGACGGCAGGTCGGCGGTGTTTTTCGTGGGGGGGGTGGCGTCCTCGGTGACTTCCGCTTCCGCCAAGTCCGCCACGACGACATGGGCGCCGTGGTCAAGGAGTTGGTGGGGTTTGCCGGTGCGATCGACCCCGATGACCAGGCCAAAGCCGCCGCGTCGCCCTGCCTCAACCCCGGCGATGGCGTCCTCGACGACGACGGTGCGGGTTGGCGCGGTGCCGAGGCGGCTTGCCGCTTCCGCGAAGAGGTCGGGCGCGGGTTTGCCCATGAGGTGGAGTTTGGCCGCGACCACGCCGTCCACGCGGGCGTGGAACAGGCCTTCGACGCGGGCAGCCTGCAGGACGGCAAGGCAGTTCTTGCTGGCGGAGATGACGGCGACTTTGAAGCCGTGATCGCGCAGTTGCCGGATCAACCGGATGGTTGAGTCATAGACCTGCACCCCGGCACGCTGCAGGTGCTGCAGGAACAAGTTGTTCTTGCGGTTGGCCAGACCGCAGACGGTCTCCTGTTCCGGGGAATCCTCCGGCTGACCGTAGGGGATTCCGATGCCGCAGGATTCGAGGAAACTCTGAATGCCGTCATAGCGCAGCTTACCGTCCACGTAGAGGCGATAATCGCGGTCTATGTCAAAAGGTGCGTAAGCCGGCAGGTGGCGGCGGACACGCTCCTCCCGGTATTCATCAAACAACTGCTTCCAGGCGGCAGCGTGAACTTGCGCCGTCCGAGTGACCACTCCATCGAGGTCGAAGATCACCCCGTCAAACCGGCTTCTTCGGAGGATGACGGACGATCGGGCAGCGTTGTTCATGGCTCAGGTTTCCGGGTATCGTTGGTATCCATGGACTGCAGCAATGGCTCAGACGCGCTGGGCGGCGGTCAACTCGTTCCCATCCTCCTCGGCAGGGTCCTTGACCCTGCCGGCCACGAGCTCGGGTCACCGAGAGCATGGGCGCCGCATGCTTGCCTGTTCGGGCCGCTCGCGTCGCCCGAGACCGCGATCTCTTGTCATCTGGGAAACGACTATGGCTTTTCCGTCCAGGAGTAGCCATTGACCAAAACCCGAGCTCGACCTCGGCAAAAAGACTAGGGTCAGCGACGCTCTGTCTCAGACCGACGAGGCCTGTCGTCCGCTCGCACGCGGCGGGTCTCGATTGCGGTTTGCGCCGTTCGACGCCTCGCCAAGGGGCGGCGCTGCGCGGCGCAGGAACTTGACCTGTTGACCCCACATTCCACAGGTCGAGGACTCTAGAGGCTGCGTGGGGTCATCCGTGTGATGCGAAGGGCGACTTCGGCGACGCGTTTGCCGAGGCCCTTGGCGGTGGCGCAGCCGAAGTCGTCTTTGGCGATGTCGTCTTTGGCGTTGTTCCAGAGGGTGGCGCCGCTGTGGCCGGTGGGCCGGCCGTCGCCGACGACGATCATTTCAACGCCGAGGAGGGCGGCCATAATGGACTGGGCGACTCCTTCCTGTCCCCCGTTGCGCGCGCCGGCCACGGTGAGGACGCCGGCCACCTTGTTCGAGAGGGCGCCGCTGGTCTTGTAGGGGCCGAAGTGCTCGATGAACATCTTCAGCAGCGAGCTCATATTGCTGAAATAGACCGGGGATCCGAAGAGGATGCCGCCCACGGCGGGGTCGAGGATTCTCGATTCGATCTTGGGGTAGTCATCGACGGCGGTGCCGCCGGGCACGGCCGGGGCGAGCTTGTAATCCGCGAGCTCGATCAACTCGGTTTCGATGTCGGGGCTGACGGCTCGGGCGGCGTCGAGGGCGATGCCGAGGGCGGCGGCAGTTGTCTTGCCTTTGCGGTGGCTGCCGGAGATGGCGATGATCTTGACCTTGGGACCGGCCGGGTCCTGCGCGTTGGCGGCGTGGGAGTCGGCGGAGCGGACGAGGGTGCCCACGGCGGCGGCGGCTCCGGCAGTTTCGAGAAAGCGGCGGCGGTTGAAGGGTGTTCGAGTCATGGTGTGAGTCGGGGGTTGGGGTTGGTGGCGGTCTTGATTCTCATGGTGTCCATGCACAGCGGCAGACTACAGTGTCGAGCGCTTCGGGTCAGCGCAAGAATCAGCGCAAGAATCAACTCGGGTTGACTGGAGCGGATTGGGCTCGCTGGCGGGGACCTGGGCGAGATCGGTCGGGCCGCGCGAGGACGGAGCCTAACCGCCAGCGCGGTCGGCGACTGAGGAGCCACCCCGTGTGGATTGCGCTGTGAGTTGCACCGGGGGCCACCTTGGGGGCACACTGGGTGTGTGGAGAGGAATCGATGAAGAGGCGTGCTGAAGCGTGGCGTGGGGCGACGCTGTTCAAGGAGGGGTTCGGGCAGGTCATGGTGGCCCGCTTCAAAGGCCAGGATGAAGTCGAGGTGGGCGTTTTCCTTTTGGACCTCTACTGTCTGGGGGTGAAGAACGCCTTTTTCACGCGTGTCTCCTTGTTCGACTACGAGGGGAGTCTGCTGGCGTCTTTGGACGAGGAGGGAGGGCGCCGGTCGATGTCGCCTGCGTGCGTCCGAAAGCTTGTCGAGGGCGCGGTGGCTTATGCGCGGGGCCTCGGGTTGGAGCCGCACCCGGACTATCGTGATGGAGCCCGCGTGTTCGGCGGCATCGATCCGGCGGAGTGCACGGAGACGTTCGTGTATGGCCATGACGGGAAGCCGTTGTACATCAGGACGCCGCACGACTCGGAGGCGTTTGCGAATCGGGTCATGGGTACTCTGATGCGCCGACTGGGGCCGGACGGTTTCCACTACATTCTGGCGTTGGGCCCCTTTCCTGACGTCGTTGGGGGCGACGAGGCGGAAGACGCGGAGGATCGGGGGGGCAACTCGTGACGCAGGTGTCCGGCGGCGGGTCAAGCCGACCCGGGCTCTCGGAAGGTGTTGGGATCTCGGCGCTGCTCTGGCCGCTGCAGGGTCATCGGAGGCGGCTGGGCCGCAGCAAGCGGGGAGGGGGTTGCTATTTCACCTTGATCGCCCGCATGCCGCCGTCCTCGCCGATCGAGAAGTAGGCGACCGGCACATTGCCTTCGGTTTTGAATTCGACCTGCACGTCGGTGGTCTTGGCGAAGAAGCGGTTGGGCGAGGTGGCGAAGACGAGGAAGTCCTCGCCGTACCACTGGAAGAAGAGGTTGCCGTCCCGGCGGGTGATCTCGACGATCCAATCCTTGTTGACCTCGTACTTGCCGGTGTAACGGTCGAGCGTGGCGTCGGCGAGGTAATACTCCGGGCGTCCGGGCCGGCCCAATTCGCGGACCCAGATATTGCGGAAGCGGACCGGGTTGCCGTGGTCCTGGATGCAGAGGGGGAGTTTTTCCGGGTGGGGATGGTAGGGGCCGCGGGTGACCCAGCCGGTATTGCCGATGAGCTCGGCGTTATGGTGCACGAGGACGCCGTTGTGGAGCAAGGTGAGCCGGGCGGGCGACTGCAGCGCGCCGTCGGGGGTGAACCGCGGGGCTGTCCACACGAGATCGTAGCTCTGCCACTGGCCGGGCGGGCGCGAGGCGTTCACGAGGGGCGGGTATTGATTGTAGACGGAAGCGCACGAGCCATCGGCGTAGGTGGGATTGTTGTAGCTGTCCAGGATCTGAATTTCGTAGCGGGTCATGCCCAGGAAGAAGCCGGAGTTGCCGCGTCCCTGGCTGGATCCCTCGGCTTGGGCGGGTGTGGCGAATTCGACATGGACCTGGGCGTCGCCGAAGCACTGGAGCGTGCGGATGTAACCGCTGCCGGGGACGCACTCCATGGCGCCGTCCTTGACGATCCAGCGGGTGGGTTCGCCGTTCATGGCGACCCACGGGGCGATGCTGGTGCCGTCGAAGAGGACGATGGCGTCGGCGGGCGCTTTGCCGGGCTGATCCTGGGTGCTGGCGGAGCCCGGTTCGACGACGCGGGGCAGGGGTCGGGTGCGGTCGTGTCCTATCCACTGTCGCGGGTCGAGGTCGTCCGCGCAGGCGGCCAGGGTGCAGGTGACGGCCAAGGCAAGAAGGGGGAGGTGAGTCTTCATCGGGTGCATGTCTCGGAATCGCTGTTGATGATCCCGAGTGAATCATGAACGAGGCACAAACTCAACTGTCGCTGAAGAGCCCGGCAACGGGCCGGTGCCGGGGTGCGCCGAGTCTGCGGGGGTCAGGGGTGCGAGCGCAACTGGGCGACCATGGATTCGAACTGCTGGATCAGTTGGTTCTCGATGGCGCCCCGGAAGGGGCCGTAGAATCCGTAATAGACCATCGATGAATCGGTTTCATAGCCGCCCTCCTTGATGAGGCGGGCCGAGGGGATGTAGCAGGGCACCTCGTAGGCGTAGCCGATGGTCCACGGGTGGTCGGCTGCCAGGACCCGCTTGAGGCGGTGGGAATAGTCCACCACGACTTCTCCGCCCATGAGGACGAACGTGAGGTCGTCGCCGAGTCGGAGGACAGCGATGGGCAGCGGGACGGACTGGGGCAAGGGTTGGCCCGCCGCGAGGCGTTCGAGGTAGGCTGCCGCTCGCATCCTGACATGGGCGTCGTTGCTTTGGGCGTCTTTGTCCAACTGTTCGCGGGTGGGAGGCGGGGCGAGGGGCAGTTGAATCTCGTCGTAAGCGAGTTTGAAAGGGCCGGAGACGGGTCGCATGGGGCGACCGAGGACGCCGATGACCGCGCCGGCGAGTTCGAGGCCGTGGCGTTTGGCATCGAGCAAGCGGCCTCGCGGTGCGGGATCCGCGTCGGCTCCCATGCCGGTCAGGAACAGGGCCATGGCGCCGGGCTGGTGGGTTTCGAGGTGTTGTCGGGCATAGGCCATGTACTCGCCGGAGACGACATACCAGTCGTCGCCGGAGCGCACGGAAGTGCCGTGGCAGGCGTAGCCGAAGAGAACGGCGCGGACGGTCCCGTTGGTTCCCTTGACCTGGAGCACAGGGACATCCCAGTCCACGGGGCCGTCGGGGTTGTCGCCGAAGACGACCTGATCGCCCTGATAGACGCGGCGGTTCATGGCAAAGGTGGCGCGGCCGCAACCGTGTTCGAGTGTGGCGGGCTGGCAATCGGCGAGGGCGGCGCCGACGACCTCGACGAGGGTGTTCTGGAGGGATCGGCTATAGTGCTGGATGCGCTCCTGGTCGGCGGGCGGGGGCTGGGTCATGTCGGTCAGCGTCTGATCGAGGACGGGGGCGGAGTGGGTGTGACTCGAGACGACCGCGACCGTGCCGGGTTCGAGCTGAAGCGTTTCTTTCAGGCGGTCCCGGACCGGTTGCATGAAGGCGTGACTGACCTCGCAGTTGTCGAGGGCGACGAAGACGAACCGTTCTCCGGACGGGTTTTGCATCGCGAGCGCCTGGACCTGGAGGGCGTGATCCCGCTTGTCAGCCGGTCGTTTGCGTCCGGCGTAGCCGGCGAGGCGGATCGGCAGTTCGGGGGTGATATCGCGCACGGCGATGCCGATGTTAGGGCCTGGGGGTTGGGCGGCGGGGGCGTGGATCGAGAGGGCGGCAGCGGCGGCCAGGGCCAGGGCGACCCTGCCGCGTTGGGGGCCGAGGAGGCGTGAGGTCTTCATGCCATGGCCTTGGCCAGGGCAGCGCTGTGGGCATGGACCTTTCGGATGGCCTCGACGATGTGATCGATGTCGCTCGAGTTTCCGAGCAGCATGTTCTGGGTGATGGCGACCGTGGTCTCGCAAACCTGCTTGTTGCCCTTGAGTTCTTGGAAGCTGTCGCGGTACGCCTTGAGCCGCTCGGCGCTCCAGAGCCGGCGGAAGCCGCGCGAGGCGATCGCCTCGTCCAGGAGTCCATCGTAGTACTGCTCGCGATAGACGCCGCCGCAGGGGACGCCCTCCGCGGAGACGGCTTTCGCGAACTGATCGCGGGAGAGGCCATTGAAGTGGGCGGCATCGTAGCGGAACGGGTAGAGGTGCCACACGGCGCGGCTGTTCTGCGGCAGGCGGACGGGGGTGATCCCCGGGATTTGCCGGAGGCCGGCCTCGAGGTGAGCGGCGTTCTGGCGGCGGATTTCCGTTTCCTTCACGATCTTCTCGAGTTGCAGGATGAGGAGGACGGCCTGGGCCTGGGTCATTCGGTAGTTATTGCCCCGGGTGAAACTGCCCGAGCCTTTGTTGGTGCCGACCGCGCGGCCGCAGTTGTGGAAGGAATCGCATTTGTCGATGAGCACATCGCTCATGCCGGTGATGGCGCCGCCTTCGCCGGCGGGCATGTGTTTGGACTCTTGGAAGCTAAAGCAGCCGAGGTCGCCGAGGGTGCCGCACTTGCGTCCCTGGTATTCGGCCAGCCAGGCTTGGCAGGCGTCCTCGATGACAGCGAGCTTGTGCTGGCGGGCGATGGCGTTGATGGGGTCCATGTCGCAGGGCATGCCGAAGATATGGACAGGCATGATGGCGCGAGTGCGATCCGTGATCCGGCTCGCGACCGAGGCGGGATCCATCGTGAGCGTGGCCGGGTCGGTATCCGCGAACACTGGCAGGGCCCGGCTGTTGAGGACAGCGTTGTAGGTGGCAATGAACGTGTAGGGGGACACGATCACCTCGTCCCCGGCATCCACGTCCATGACGTGGAGGCTCACCATGAGGGCGGTCGTGCCGCTGGCGGTGGCCAGGCAACGCCGGGCGCCGAGGAGCTGCGCGTAGCCTTGCTCGAACTCCGACACCCGCTGGTCGGAGCCCCGGAACCAGCGGCAGCTCCGAAAGACCTTGAGGATTTCCGGCTCCCAGGACTCGCGCCACTGCGGCCAGCGGGTCCAGCCGCCCTGGTGGACGGGGGTGCCGCCGAGGAGCGCCGGTTTGGCGGCGTCGGCGGCGGACGCTGCGGACAACCGGCGCGAGCCGAGCCATGCGAGGGCCACGGACCCGGCGGCTGCGGTGCGGATGAATCCCCGTCGGGCGAGATGTCGTTTCATGGTGTTCTGCCTTTCCCGAGTGCTGTTGGTCTTTTGGGGCCTCGGCACCCATGGAGTGCTGCTGCGATGTGTTCTTGGTGGTAGTCTATCAAGCCGGCCCAAGCGATTCAACTCCGATGCGCATGCGCTGTGCATTAGCGAGGCGCGGAACAGAGGGTGGGCAAGCACAGCAGGGTCTTTGTGAGCCTGAGGACGCGACGGGGTCTGAGGCGCGCCTCGCTACGGGATGGGGTCGTGGCGGCGGATCGCGATCCGGCCTTCCCACACGGCTTCGTCGGTGGCCGGGTCGTAGACGAGGATGCGATCAGCGCTTCCCGGGGCGAGAGGGGCGTCGTGTTGCGGGAGCCAACGGCGGTGGTCAGCGAGGACGGGGGCGTGGTGGGGGTCCTGGGACAGGTTGTTCCATTCGTTGGGGTCGTTCTGGTGGTCGTAGAGCTCCTCGGTGCCATCGGCGTACCGGATGTAACGCCAGCGTTCGCTCCGGACTCCATGGTTGCCGGGGTTGTGAGTGGTGATGGCGGGGCGGTCGCGTCGGGCTTGCGCGTCACGGAGCTGCGGGACGAGGCTGAGGCCTTCGAGGTCGGTGCGGGGGGTGATTCTGCAGAGGTCGATGAGGGTGGGGTAGAGGTCGAGGAGCTCGGCCGGTTGGCGGCAGTGGCCTCCTTGGGCGATGCCGGGGCCAGCCAGGATGAGGGGTACGCGGGTTGAGCGTTCCCAGAGGGTGTTCTTGCCAGTGACCCCCTTCTCGCCGAGGTGCCAGCCATTATCGCCCCAGACGACAACGATGGTGTTCGTGGCGAGGCCGGTCTTTTCGAGCGCATCGAGGAGGCGGCCGATCTGGGCGTCGACGAAGCTGGTACAGGCGAGGTAGGAGCGGACGAGGTTGCGCCACTGATGGTTGTCGCGGACCCAGGGCAGTCGGGGTTCGGGGAGGGACCAGTGCAGGTACCAGGCGAAGCGTGGGGTGTCGGCACGATCGTTCTCGAGAACAGGCGGCAGGACGGTGTCGTCGTCCGGGTAGAGATCGAACCAGCGCTGGGTGGCGTAGCAGGGAACATGCGGGAGGAAGAACCCGACGGCGAGGAAGAAGGGCTCCGTTCGGGGCAGGGTCTCGAGCTGCTCGACGGCCCAGGAAGCCACTTTGTAGTCCTGTTTATCCTCATCCGCATGGGGAAAGACGCCCCAATCCATGAGGGGATGGTTGCCCATGGGGGTGGGCGGAATGAGCTTGCGATCGGGCTTGGCGCCAATGCCGCTGGGGGGGCCCCAGACGTCGAATTCGGCCGCCTGCTGTTGGGGACCGCCCACGCCGCCATGGTAGATCTTGCCGGTGGTGAGGGTGCGGTACCCGTGGGCTTTGAAGTGCTGGGGCAGGGTGCAGCGGTTCTTCCAGGGTCCGAGCGTGCGGAACCACGGTGCCAGGCCGTAGATGCCCGTGGTCCCGGGGCGGAGGCCGAGCATGAGGCTCGTGCGGGAGGGATTGCAGAGGGGGCTTTGGATGTGCGCGTTGAGGAAGGTGGTGCCGCGCGCGGCCAGGCGGTCCAGATGCGGCGTCTTCACCAATGGATGTCCAGCCAGCGGTCCCACCCAATCGTTCTGGTCGTCAATGGCGATGAAGAGGACGTTGGGTCGGGGAGATTCCGGAGGATTGCCGGCTGGTGGAGGGAGAGGGGCGCCCATGGCGCTATCCCAACCGCCAGCGAGGAGGGACACCAGGAGCAGAATCGCGCCTCCAGCCCGGAGAATTCCCGGCGAGGCGCGTCTCCGACCGATGAAGCATGCAGTGCAAAGGAACCGTGGGGAGCAGCGGGGCTCCCTGCCTCCGCGCCTCGCCAATGGAGAGTCCTCGACGGAAGGTGGGGAGGCCTGGAACAGCAGGGACCAAACTTGACCTGTTGACCTCATGTTCCACAAGTCGAGGACTCTGGCGTCGGCAGTCGCGGATCGGTTCATCCCGCGTTCGGGAGGGTGTACTGTGGGATCTTGATTGTCTCGCCGTTTTTGAGGGCGGACTGATGGGCGACGATGCCGGAGACGGTCATGTTCAGGGCGAGGGCGACGTCCACGAGGGGTTTGCGGTTCTGGAGGATGGCGTGAACGAACTCGTTCATGAGGTAGCCGTGGGAGCCGCCGTGACCGCCGGCGTCGACCTTGGGCGGAAGGGGGGGGCGGCGGGTGTTGGGCAGCTGTTTCTCGAGTCCCTGGTATTGCCGGTGATAAGCGCCACGCTGACCGCGGACGCGTCCGCGTTCTCCCTCGTCGCCGGGGGTGTCCCAACTGACTGCCATGCGGGACATGCCGCCTTCGCGGGCCCTGAACAGGGCGATTTCAGTGCCGAACGGGTTCTTGTAGCGGTTGTTGGCCGGTTGGAGGTGGTGGATTGTGCTCGGCATGCCGAGGCAGGTGACTTCGGTGAAGCTGCCGCCGGTGACGCCGAGGTGGTAGGCATTCGAGTGGGTGGGGTACCACTGGGGCGGAAGACCAACGCGCCAATCCAGGTAGGAGGGGATGGGTTGCTCCATGTAGTGGTAGTACTCGCCCTCGGTGTAAACCAACTCGCCGAGCCCGCCGGCGCGGTAGATCTCCCGCATCGCATGGAGATCCTCATGGTAACAGGAGGTCTCGAACATCATGTACTTGCAGCCGCTGGTCTTGACCGCCTCGAACAGCAGGTCGGCTTCCTCGAGCGATCCGAAGACCGCCGGCACGGCCGAGGCGACGTGCTTGCCGTGCTTGAGGACTTCGATGCAATGCCGGGCGTGGCTCGGAGCGTCGGTGGCGACAAAGACCGCCTCGATGCGGTCGTCTTTGACGAGTTCCTCGAGGGAAGGATAGGTCTTGGCGCAGCGACAGGCCTTGGCCAGAGCCTGGCAGCGGTCCGGGATCAGATCGCTGACGGCGAGAATCTCGACGTTGGGATGATCCTGGAAACTGAAGGCAGCCCCGAATTGACAGACTCCAAACCCGACGATGCCGACGCGGATGCGGCGGTCGGAGACGGGGGTCCAGCCCTGGGAAGCCTTGGGGTCAGCAGGCGCCTTCTCGAAGCCGGCGATGGGGACCTGCTGGGAATGGGCCCATCGGGGAAGGGCGGCGGCGGCAGTGCCGAGGCCCAGAGACTGAAGGAAGAACCGTCGTGTGCTGGCAGTCGGTGCGGGAGGCTTGCGAAACGTCATGGGAACCGCATCTACACGGATTGCAGGTGATTGTCACGAACCGATTCCGTGAGGGGGCACAAAGGAATGAGGGGATAAAGGAAGGGGGGGATAAAGGAATGGGGGGATAAG
>JAKQDD010000124.1 GCA_029556615.1 Verrucomicrobiota bacterium
CGGGGCGTCGACACCAGCCGCACCCCCTCCGGCGTCAGCACGTCCACCGCGCCCGCCTCCCCAAGATCGGGGGCCAGGATCACCTGGAACTGCGTCTGCCGGGCCACGAAATGACCGCTCTCCGCCTGTTCGAACTCCGCCCGGCTGGAAACCCACTTGCCGTTCCCCGCCTCCGCGTAGCAAATGCCGGGATCGAGTTCGACATAGCTGTGAGTCACACGCGTGCCGTGGCCCCCGGCGTCCGCTTCCTCGGCCACCCACTCGATCTCCCGATGGTTGGGGCCGGCGTCGAGAATCGTGTATTCGGGTTCGGCGGCGCCCAGAGAGGCCGGCAGGAGCCCCGCCCCACAGATGATTGCCGCTGCCAGTGCCGGCAGGAAAGGGAAGACGGGCGCTCTCATGGCACCAAGCAACGTCGCTACAATTGGCTTCTCGTCGTGTCCCGGACTTCCTCGCTCCGATTCCCGAGCCCGTCAAGAGAAGATTCGTGGACCCGCCGGCTCCCGGCACCGTTCTTGCCTCCCCGTCAGACTCTCTGGCGCCGCTGGGACCGGACCCACCCCCGGCCGACTTCCGGCGCCACGGCCCCGCAGGCCACCGCCACCAGTTCTCGAAGATCCCGCTCAAGACCACGACGTTCACGGGCGTGTTGCGGGCAACCGAGTTCCCGACTCAGAGCGGCGAGTTCGGCACCTGGAAGGTCCGGGCCACCGCGACCACCAAACCCGCCATCAAACGGCGTTCGGCGGCGTAGTTTCACCCAGGGGCCGGGGAGCAAACGCGCAGTGCGCTTTCTCCCCGGTTCTTTCCAACCACCCACTATGAGTGACTTTCCCATCCTGCACCCGGTCCGGGAGATCCCCCTGCGCGGCGAGACGGTCGTTGTCCGCGAGATGCGGTGGAAAGAGGCGATTGCGTTCACCGAGAAGCTCTCGGGCCTGGCACGCGAGTTCACCGAACCGGACGGCCGGCTGGTGGTGACCCCGGAGAAGCTGGGCGCCGTGATCGCCCGCAGCGGGGACTTGGCCACCCAACTCCTCGAGCGGACCACCGGCCTTGGGCGTGAGACCCTCGATGACCTGCGGCCGGTCGAGGTTCTCGACCTTCTCGCTGCCGCCATCGAGGTCAACCTGCACGAGGATCTCCTGGGAAAAGCCCGCGGCGTCGGCCAGGCGCTCAGCCGCTCGCTCGGCCTCGCCACGAAACCTCCTGGGGACGCCTGATCGACCTCCTGGTGCACCAAGGCTACTCCCTTTCTGACACCGAGGGCATGACTGTGCGCCAACTCTTCCACTTCGCCCGGTTGGCCCTTGAACGGCTCGAAGCCATGAACCGGGCACTCGGAAGCCGACGCCACTGAACTGACCTCCCATGGCCCGACCTCGCATCGAGATCGAGCTCACGACCAAGGGTGCCTCCGCCGTGCAGAAGGTCCTGGGGGGCGTCCTTTCGAGCGTCAAGTCGTGGGTGTCCGGCCTCGGCGCCGTCATGGGCGCGGCGTTGTCCGTGCGCGAGTTGACGCGCGGGATCCAGGACGCGGTCGGTACGCTCGATGCCGCCGGGGCGGCCGCCCAGAAGTTCGGCGTTGGCGTCAAGGATCTCTCGACCCTCGGCTACGCGGCGACGATCTCGAAGGCCAACGTCGAGCAGCTTCAGACGGGCCTCAAGTTCTTGAACCGAAGCATCTACGAGGCGGCAAGCGGCGCGGCTGGCGCGATTACGTGGCCCAATACATTCTGTGCGACATCCTCTCCGCCCACCGGCTCAAAGACGGCCAGGTCTTCTTCCGGGGACCGCTCTACCAGGTCAACCGGGAAGCCTGGGCTGTGAGCATCCCCACGAGCTTGAAAGAGATCAGCCTGACCCTGACTTGGCTGGCTGACGAGCTGGGCGTCATCGGCAGGGACCAGCGGGTCCGTCTGGTGGACTGCCAGCCCTGCGGCTCGCAGACCTTTGCTTGGCCCAACGTGGAACGGCTCCTGGAGCTGCGCGACTACTTCCTCGAACATGGCCACCCCATGCCGGTCAAGGGGCGAGTGCCGGATGCGGCTTCGGACACGGCCCCGTCCAGAGATGGCCTTGAAGGCAACTCCACCCCCACCTTCAAGGCAACCTCATCCCCCGGTTCAAGGCAACTCCACCCCCATGCTCAAAGCCATTCCTCTCTTAGCTCGGCTGCCAAGCCGACCACTGCCGAAGGCAGCAGCGAGGCTCTGACCGGGGTTACCACCGACCAACCTGCCCACGGCAGGCAGAGACGAGCTGGGGCCGGAGGCGGCGGAACGAGCGAGCGTCAGCGAGTGAGTGGCGACGCCGACCCTAAAGCCGACTTAGCCCCGCCCGCGCCCAGGCCGAAGGCACCGGCGCATCCCTGCCAGCCCAGCGCCAAGGTCAACGGCAATGGCGATCCCCGCCCGGCCAACGACCCCTCGACCGCTGCGGCTCCGCCGCCCTGGTCGCCGCCCCCTCCGCCCAACAGCATCCAGCTCGTCACCGACGACGACCAAAGAGCCTGGCGCAAGGCCACGCGCTTCGCGCTCATGTGGCAGGAAGCCATCGTCCGCTCCCGCGCCCTCGCTTCCAGCACCTTCACCCTGGCCGACAAGCAGGCCGCTTACCGCTATTTCCGGGACCACCCGGCGGTCACCGGCGACTTCCCGCTGGCCGTGGCCATCCACGCCTGGCAGCTCGCCCGCCAGGGCGATCAGCCCAGGAACAAGCGCCGCCAGCTCTACCACATCTCCCACAGCCTTGACCCCCGCCAGTTCCTGGCCTCCATGCACACCGGCAAGGTGGAAGCCGAGGTCGGGTTGTTCGAGGATGTGAACGCCTGGGAGACCATCCGCCGGTGGTTCACCGAAAGCGAGCTGGCCTATTGGGGTTGGAACAAAACCAAACTCCCCATCGTGCCCCTGGACCCGGACCAGCTCTGGGAATACGACCCCGCCACTCCCCGCTACTACCTGGACCGGCATCGTGAACTACCGCCCGAAGTCGCCGCTGTGGTCCACCAGGCGGCGGCAGCTATTGCGGCTAAAGGGTCGGCAGCCTCGTCATCCCGGTGACCACCATCGCGCCGATCCGCGTCCGGCGGCGCAGGTGGACTCCCCTCTTGACCAGGCGTCAAGAGGGTCGTTTACCGTCACGCACCTCCAACCACCCCTTGTCACCTCAGCAAGAAGCGATTGCTGGCGGTTGCCTCTCAGGGGCGGGTCAGGTGGCGTCCCGCAGAGTAGCGCCGCCGCCCACGACCAATGGAACAGCCCCGATCATGGCCGTGAAAGTCACCTTCACCGGGGCCGAGGCCAGCCCCTTGCCCGTCGCCAGCAGCCGGGCTGGGCGGCGGGTTTGTCACGTTCTACGTGGCGCGGACCGGTGTCGCAAACCGCAAGCAGGCGCGTGGCCGACCCACTGCCGCACGGCCTGAGCGGTGCAAAATTCCTTACACCATTTGGCGGGACACCGGCGGGTTCGCTTTCGCCAGTTGCTTGATGAGTCGCCAGCAGAACCAAAGCGGGATGATTCCGAAAACTCCAAACGAGCAATCAATCAATCGCCAGCCGAACGGGATTCCTCGGACACTTCCCATTACCAGCGCGAACGGCACGACGAGCACACAAGCAATCATTCCGAACTCGACGACCCAAACATTTCGCACCGGGTCGCGCCACGGCCCGATGAACGCAACCGCGATGACGAAGTGAGCGAACGCCAGCCAGTCCGTGCCGTAGGCGATGAACGGATACCTGGCGTTGGTTGCAACAAGCGCGTCGCGCACCTTGAGCAGCCACGCGGCGAAGCCGCTGTGTTCCGCGTTGCCGCCAGCCCCGGCGATTTGGACGAGCAGCTTCAGTTCGCTTTCCAGCGGAATGGCCGTCGCACCGCTCACGACCAACCCGGCAATGAAGATTCCTAGCAGAACACGGATGCGACATTGCAAAGCTGTCGAAGTCACCGGGCGGTTGGGATTACTTCGGGGGGCGTTGGTTGACGCTCGAACACGAATCGCTTTTCTCCTTCTTCGCCAATCCAGAAGAACAATTCTAGGTCTTTGCCTGCCGTTCTGACTTGAAGAACTTGCGCGCCCCAGTTGACGCGTTGCCCGTCAACGTCAGTGAAGTTCAATTTGACTTGGCCTTGTCCAGTTTGAAGAAAAGACCAGCCCCCAGTTCCAACCATGATTCGCCCTGACGCTTGGTCTGATGTCTTCATCAGGTAGTCCAGCACGCTCGCGCTGAAAGTTCCATCGGCTCGCAAAACGATTTGGCATTTTGCACCGACGGTTTTGATCAACGCTTGCGACGACGCGTTTGGAATCCAAGTGCCTTCCATTTCGGATTTGGCTGTCTGACGGCCAGAGCACGACGAACAAAGCAACGCAACGACCGCCGCGATGAGCGACAAGCTGGTTGCCCACTGAGTTGCGGTTCGGCGCATATTGCTATTTCTTGCAGCAAGGGTTGCCTTTGAAGTCCAGCAGTTCGTCCCAATCGAATGCTTGCTCTGTCTTCGACAACGGGCCGGAGGAGAAAAAGTTATTGAGCGGACCGCCGATGTAGTTGTGCCACCAATCCGTGTAGCCGATGACCGGTGGATGCGTCGCTGACTCAATGGTTGATGAGTTGTGAACGTGGAAATGAACTTGCGCGATACCACCTTTGCAGTTGATGCGAGTCGTGTGGTAGGAGAGTTCGTAGCTGCCGAGATAGGTCACGGCAAGATTCCCGGTCAGCCCGCCAGTGAGCAAAGTGGAGTAGTCACCGATGTATTTTGGAACGCCCTGCAGCCCCCCAAGTTTGTAATTCGCGTTGTCGCGGAGCGGTGTTTGGTCGCACTTGCCGCACTGTGCCGCAAGTTGGTCACGAAGCGCATTGCGAACGTGTTCGATGTGCTTGTGCTGCTTGAGCAGTTCTGTGAACGGGTCGCCGCCCTCGAAATTGCGCTGCTTGTTCCCACCTGTGAGCCATTCCCAACCAACCTGCCAAGGATTTGAATCGTCGGCCAAGCCAAATGGGTCAACGTAGTTCACAGGGCTGTTGTGAACGAACCCGTAGAGATTCAGTCCTCCTTTTTCCCCGATGGGATCCCTACTTGGCCACCTACCAATCGATGGGCTGTAGTACCGGTACCCGTAGTCCAGGAACCCCGACTCGTCGTCGGTGTACTTGGTCGAGAAGCGGATCGGGTTCCAGGTCCCCAGGCTGCCGCTGACCCACAGCGGCTCTCCGAAGGGGCCGTATTCATACCGGGCCAGGGTCGCGCCCGTCGAGGCATCCACCAGCGCCCGCACGTTGCCGTTGCCGTCGTACGCCACGAAGGCGTTCGTCGTCTGCGCCCCATAGTACCTCACCTTCAG
>JAKQDD010000125.1 GCA_029556615.1 Verrucomicrobiota bacterium
GAGCCGCTCCGGTGAGGAATGCACACTAGCAGCATAACCGAGACTCTCTGCGCCACCGAGCGCCAGCAACGCAAACACCGTTTGGACGACACCGTTAACCAAATACACCACGCCAACGGCTATCAGGCCTAGCGAGACCAAGCGCCACCGAAACAGAGCCAACAGAGTGCCACGGCAACACACCTCTCTTGCCGGGCGCTTCGTCATCACCGGACCGTGGAGTTGCATACGTTTCCTCTTGCCTTCATCTGCGGCTTTTCTTCACAAGCCACGCAACGACTACTCCTGCGCAGACCATTACGCTGATTATGCTCGCAGTCGACAACCGTGGCGTATGTTCGTAGGCGTGACGCGCCGGAGAAGGTGGCCATGCCGAGGCCACGAACAAGCCGATTCTGTACAAGTGTGCAACAAACGAGTGCATGAGCACTTTTACATGGAACATGGGGTAACACTATTGCGGTTAATGGAGACCTCGATCAGGCCCTGGCGGCGGAGCCAGGATTCCACGGCGTGACGCCAGGCACGGCGCACGTCCCGGTGACCGGGAGCTTCCATAGCGCGTAGGGTACGCTTCGCGCGGGCGCTAATCCACGCGAAAAGCTCATGCCGCCGGGCCCGGTTCTTCCGCCGGGCCTTCGACCTCATGGCGTCGAAGTAGGCGGCGACCTCGCCGACGATACGGCCCCTCGGGCGACCGGGGGGCCGGTTTTGCGTCATCGATCGGCCTCGAGAACCGCCGCGAGATCAGGCGCAAACCGGTGCGAGACGCGTCGGAACCGACCCGCCAGGGGTAGCCTACTGCCCGCGAGCGCCGGCCGGCGTAGGACAACGTTCCGCACTGTAGCGTGGGATCGCCACAACATCCGCTGATCGAAGGCTTCTGCTCTGCCTGCAAACCGGCCGACCGCCGCCCTCCGTGGCAGTGGTGTGAGGAACACGTCCACGTGGACGAAACCTCGCCCCTGCCAGGCCGGTGGCGCTCCGACGCTTCGCCCTGGGTCCGTGCCGTCATGGAGGACTTCGCCAACAACGCCGTGCGAGACATCGCCGTCCAGTGCGCCGCCCAGAGCGCCAAGACCCAGACCGTCATGAACTGCGCCTGCTGGGCCATCGCCGAGGACCCCGGCCCGGCCATGTGGGTCACCGCCACCAAGGACGAGTTGCGGGACTTCCTCCGCGACCGCCTGACGCCGACGTTCGAGACCTGCCGCCCCGTCAAGGAACGAATGGCGGAGCCGACCCTGACCGGCTTCGCCTTCGACGGGATGCCGTTCTACGCGGGCTGGTCGGGCTCGAAGGCACGGTTGCAGTCCAAGCCCATTCGGTACGTGTTCGCTGACGAGGTCCGGAACTACGCTCCCGGCCGCCTTGAAATGCTCCTGAAGCGCACCCGGTCCTTCTGGAACTCGAGGCGATTCCTGATCTCGACGCCGGGGACCAAGGGCGACGCGATGGACACCGCGTACCGGGCCGGGGACCAGCGGGTCTGGCATTTCGAGTGTCCGGCCTGTCAGCGGCTTCAACCGCTTGCGTTCGGGCAACTGAAGTGGGACTCCAACGACACCACCAAGCCGGAAGGCAAGTGGCGGTTCGACGCCCTGGCCGAGACGATCCGCTTCGAGTGCGTCGGGTGCGGACACCGGATTAAGGACACACCCGTGGACCGGCGATGGATCGAGAACCACGGACGCTTTGTCCCGCAGAACCCCAACGCCCCGAGATCGAGGGTCAGCTACACCTGGAACGCGCTCCTGCCGCACTGGATCGAGTGGCGGTCCATCGTCGAAGAGTTCCTCGCCGCCGTGGACGCCACGCGGATCGAGGGCGACATCGAGCCGATGTTCACGTTTGTCACGGAGACGCTGGGCGAACCGTGGGACCTCGACCGCTGGATGGTCACCGGGGACGACTTCATGGAACAGCGGCGCGGGGATTACGACTTCGGCGACCCGTGGCCGCTCGAGAAGACCCGCTTCCTGGCGGCCGACCGCCAGGCCCGAGGAGGGGAGCATTACTTCTGGGTGGCGCGGGCGTTCGGACCAGGCGGGGCCAGTCGCATGATCGCCTACGGGCGGTGCAACACGACCTCCGAACTCGAGGAGGTCCGCAAGCAACTGAACGTGCCGCTGGTCAACGCTATGATCGACACCGGTTTCAAAGCCTCGGAGGTGTACCGGTTCTGCATGGCCACGGGCTGGAAGGCGATGAAGGGCGACGATGCCGAGTGGTTCCTCTCCCAGGACCCGCGGACGGGGAAGACCATCCGGCGGGTGTGGCGCCGCGTGCTGGTGGACCCGAGCCTGGGGACGCGCCGGGCGCGGATACGCCGGCACCTGCCGCTCTTCCAGTGGTCCAATCCGAGCCTGAAGGACCATCTGGCGCTGTTCACGCACGGCGTGGTCGGCCAGTGGACCATTCCGAAGAAGACCGGACGGGACTACATCGACCAGGTCACGGCGGAGGTCCGGGAGGAACGGGAGGACTCGCGAGGCCGGATCAAGGTGCTGTGGGTTCAGAAGCGCCGGGACAACCACTACCTGGACTGTGAGCTGATGATCGACGCGGCGGCAGTTATTTCAGGCTTGCTGAAGTCGGTGCAGAATGACAGAGGGCAAGGACCCAATGCGTCCGCGCAGGCACGGCCCGAGCATTCGGGCCAGCGGGTGCTCGCTCCACTCACCATGGGCCGGCCTTCATCTACCCATGCTCTTGATCATCCTTGTCCCTAATCCGTCGCATTTATAACAACGCCACTCTGTCTGATAGGGACCGGCATACAATGTGTCTCGTCGGAATCCATGGGAGGATTTGTACCCTTTCCCCCAGCACTCTGTGCAAATCAAGATGCGACGAACAAGAACGAACGCTATCCACCTTCGCAAAGAGATCTTCCGGTTTCCGCCACACAATGGACACTTGCCGAACCTGGTTTCATTACGGATATGTGGAGATGTGCCCGCCAATTCCCAGCGTGTTCGGGTCTCACCTTCGCCCTTGCATAGACGACACAGGAGTCTCATTCGTGTCCTTTTCTCGGATAGAAGGGTGCCGAGCTGGTATTCGGTGATCTACTTGTCATGGATGTGTCTGCGTCAGATGCGAGAGTGCTCTTTCGCTCATTGTTTGTCGAGGGTGGTCCACATCAACGGCGATCAAACGGGCCGTCCGACAAGTGCGACCTTCGGCGAAGCAGTCTACTGCGCCGGACAGCGTTGCTTCCACCTCCGGCCCAAGGTTGAAGCGTAACGTTCCGCCTTGGGCGTGACGGCACGTCCAAGACTGGAAGTCCGGATGCTGGTGCGGGCGCTGAGGCTGCAACTGACCGAAGGGGCGACCCTGGTCAGCGCCCTGGAAGCGTTGGTGGCTCAGAAGTGGACCGCCAACGTCGTCAACGGCCAGACGGTCCTGACGGCGGCGGAGGCCGGGGGGTCGGTGACGTTCACCTTCGACCGCGCCTATACGCCGGCCGAACTCGCGGTGATGGCGGAAGACGCCCTCGAATGGGTCAACACTCTCGCCGACCCGGAGAACCCGCCCCTCGACGTGCCCCGGTTCAACCGCCTGCACCCCACCTTCCATAAGGCTGTCCTGTGATCCCCTTCCTGCGTCGCCTGTTCCCCTCGACACCGCCGAAGCGGCCGTCCGGCAACCGCCCGCCGCCGGCGGCAAACACCGCCCCTGCCGTGACGCCGGTGCGCCACTACTTCGAGGCCCTGAACACGGTCGACCACCGGACCCCGATCCCGGCCACCGGCCTCCACATCCACCGGCTGCTCACCAAGTTCAACCGCCTCCAGCTCGCGTCCGTCGCCCGCTACCTCTGGGACAACGTGGGCCTCGTGTTCTACGCCACCGACCTGGTCGCCAACTACTCGACCCCGATGATCCCACGGGCGGCAACGCTCGATCGGAAGTGGAATGAAGCGGCCAACGCCCTCTTCGATGAGTGGGCCGAGCGCGCCGACTTCAGCGGCCGGCTCGACTTCTGGGATCTCCAGCGTCTCGGCTCATTCTACCTCGACACCGACGGTGAAGTGTTCGCCCTCTGGACCGACGAGGCCGGGTTCCCGCAAATCCAGTTCCTCGAGTCCTGGCGGATCGACAAGCCCACGGCGGCCGATGACCGCATCTTCGATGGCATCCAACTCGACACCCAGGGGCGGGTCCTGGGCTACTGGCTCGATGGGGAACAACTTCTCAATTCGAACGTTCTGAACCATCTTTTCGAGCCCGAACGCTTCACCCAGTACCGCGGGATGAGCCCCATCCGGCGAGGGGCGAACGACATGCGGGATGGGAACGACATCAAGGGCTTTCAGAAAGTCCTCTCGAAGCTCTCGACCGCGCTCACGCTCGCCATCCAGGGGGCGCCGCTCGAGGAGAACCCCTGGGGGAACCCGCCCGAACCGGCAGGCGAGGCCTCGACCGAGGAGGAAGCCCCGGCCGAGACCAACGCCAAGCAGCGCAGCTTCACGGTCGCCGACCTGATCGCCGGGGACATCCCGACCGTGCCCGAGGGGCACGAGTTGAAGCAGGTCAACACGCCGAGCGCCCCGGCCAACAACATCGAGGTCATCAGCTACCTGGCCGGGTGTTTCGTGGCGGGACTAGGGTTGCCGCCGGCGTTCTTCCTCGACGAGAAACTGACCGGCCCCAACCAGCGGGCGGTCAACGGCAAGGCGCAGCGCAAGTTCGACCGCCGGAAGCAGGTGGCGGCCCGCCTGGGCCGGTCGGCCTGGCAGCGGGTGATCGCGGCCGCCATCACGTCCGGGGCGTTGCCTTCCACGGATGGCTGGGCGCGATGCGACTTCATCGGGCCGTCCAAGATCACCATCGACGCCGGCCGGGAGATGGCCCAGGAGCGCGAGGACGTGGCGCGGGGCTTGATGAGCCGGCGGGATCACTATGGCAACCGGGGCCGGTCCTGGCGGCGGGAGACCGACCAGGTGTTCGAGGAAATCGACTACATCCTCGACCGGGCCAAGGCGGTCGCCCAGGAGCACGGCATCCCGATCGAGACGGTCATGGCGAGCTTCGGGCTGACCGCCGCCAAGGGGTCAACTGCTAACGTTCCACCCTCTAGTGAAGATGCACAACGTTCTGATGACAATGCTGGCGACGCAGGTGCCGCTGATTGAGGCCCGGGCGGGCCAAGCCCTGTTCGGACTGCTGCTCGCCCCCGCCGCGGCCGAGCCCGATTCCTGGCGCAAGGCGCGTCAGGCGCTCGCCCCTCGGGCAACGGTCGAGAACGGCGTCGGCGTGCTGGCCATCAATGGCGTGCTCGCCTACCGGCCTGACCTGGGCGAGATGCTCTTCGATGGATTCGAGGACAGCGCCGAAGTGCTTTCGGCCTTCCGCCGCCTGGAAGCGGACCCCGAAGCCAAGGCCATCGTTGTGGACATCAACAGCCCCGGGGGCTTCAGCGTGGGCGGCGCCGAGATCGCCGACGCGGTTCACCAGTCCTCGAAGCCCACCGTGGCCTGGGTGGGCGGGATGATGTGCAGCCTCGCCTACTGGATCGGCTCGCAAGCCTCGGCCGTCGTGTCCACCCGCAGCGCGATGGTGGGCAGCATCGGTGCCTACGTGTCGGTGGTCGACTTCCACCGGATGCTGGCCAATGCCGGCATCGAGGTCCGGGTCTTCACCAACCGGGAGGGAACCTTCAAGGCGGCTGGAATGCCCGGGGCGCCCGTCACCGAGGACCACGCGGCCGAGTTCACCCGCCAGGCGCAACGCACGTTCGACACCTTCCGGGCAGACGTTCGACGAGTGCGGGGAGGTGTCCCCGATGAAGCCATGCAGGGTCAGGTGTTCGACGGGCGGGAAGCCAAGCGGCAGGGGCTCGTCGACGCCCTCGGAGACCTGGGTTACGCGCGGGCGCTGGCCCGCCGACTCGCCCGCAATAGCTAACGTTCCACCCTTAGATAGAGGCTCATGATTTATGCCTGACAAACTGAACATCCCGGACCAGGAGGACATCCTGGCCACAAACGAACGGTTGACCACGGAAAACGCCCGGCTGACCGCCGAGCTTACCGCCGCGACCGAGCTCCTCGAAACCGCCCAGGCGCAGGGTGCCGAGGCTACCCAGCGCGCCGAGGCCCTCGCCAAGCGACTCGAGACCGTCGAACTCGCCGCCAAGGTCGCGGGCGAAGAGATCGCCCGATTGAAGGCGGAGAACGCCCAACTGACCGGCAAGATGGCCGACTTCAACGCGGCGGTGGCGGCGGAGGTCCAGAAGCTGGGCCTGCGACCCAAGGCTGCCGAACACAAGCAGCCCCCGGCGGATGCCGATCTCACCCCGACCCAGCGCGTGCTCGCCGCCAAGGGCGTCGGGTCGCTCGCTGAACTGTCCCCGAAGACCTGACGACCGAGGACCGACGACAGACGACCGAACACTGACCACCGACAACCGACCACTGAACCATGCCAACGACCATCAGCGATCTCTGGATCCCCGACATCTGGCTTGCCACGATGCGGGAAAAGCAGGCCACCTTTCCGGTCCTGCTCAACTCGGGCGTTGTCGTCGACAACCCCCGCGCCGCCGAACTCGCCTCCGGGCCGGGCGAGGTGGCCCTCATGCCCTTCTTCAAGGACATCACCGACCAGGATGACGAGATCCAGGTCGAGAACGCCGAGCCCACAGTCGACAACAAGATCACCTCCGGCCAGATGAAGGCCGTCGCCTGTAACCGTGTGTGCAAGAGCTCGGCCACGGCGTTTGCCGCGCAACTCTCGGGCGAAGATCCGGTGGGCGAGATCACCGCCCAGATGGTCCAGCGCCGGTTGAAGCAACGGCAGAAGACCCTGCTCGCGATGGTCCGGGGCGCGTTCGGGTCGGCGGGGGTCTCGGGCGTCGCCGCTCCCCTGAAGGCAGTCCGGGTGGATGCGTTCGATGAGACGGGCGAGGACGCCACGGGGGATGAATTGATGTCGATTGACCTCTTCATCGACTCGAAGAGCCTGATGGGGGAACTGGCCGACGACCTCATGAACGGCGCGCTCTGGCTCCACCCGAGCATCCTGGCCGCGCTCGAGAAGGCCGATGAGACGAGCTTCGACAAGGCCAGCCGCGGCCCCTGGACCATCCGCACCTACCGAGGCATCCCGATCTACACCAGCGAGGCGCTCGTCCGCGCCGGGACCACCAACGGCTACGTGTACGACACCTACCTGCTGGCCAAGGGCATCATCGCCCGGGGCGAGAAGCCGCAGAAGACCGACGTGGTGGATGTGGCGGCGCTCCAGATGGAGAAGAAGTTTGGGCTCAACAACGAGATCATCTACGACCGGACCCGGTTCGTGATGCACCTGAACGGCATGAAGTGGGTAGGGACCCCGGCGGCAGAGAGCCCGAGCAACGCGGAACTGGGGACCATCGCCAACTGGAACCTGGTGCTGGCGACGGCGAACCGGGTCGGCGCGGTCTGCATGCGGACCAACGGCTGAGCATGGCCATGAGCACTCCCAAAGTCGATCCTTACCCGGAGCCGGTGGTCTTGTCGGCGATGGACATGAAGAAGATCCAGCGGCTCCAGGCGCAGACGGGCCGCGAGCAGCGGCTCGTCCGGCTGGCACGTCGGAACCGGGACGTGGCCTGGATCCTGGCCGAGCACGAGAAGGCTGCCAGCGCGGTCCCCAAGAAACCCAAATCCAAGTCCAATCCATGAAACGAATCCTCCTTCTCTCCCTGGCCCTGAGCGCTCTTCTGCTGATGAGCGCCCGGGCGCAAAGCCCCGCCGCGTACCGAATCCTGGCCCTGCTCGCCGGGGGCACCAACAACGTGGCGGCGAGCGCCACCAACGCGCCGGCTGACGTCGGGATCTCGTGCTCGGAGCATGACGCCCTGGCCCTGCTCGTCGAACAGGCCGGGACCGGCGCGGGCACCGGCACGGTGGTCTACGCCTTCGCCAAGGGCCTGGACGCGAGCACGGTCGAGACGACCCCTTCGCTCACGCTGACGGTTCCGCTTAGTGGCACCAACGCGGTCCGGCTGCTGAGCGAACCGTCCCTGACCGGGTGCGGTTACCTGAGACTGGTCTCGATCCAGAACACGAACGCGGTGGCGGTCACCAACATCCTGGTGAAGGCGGCCCGCAAGAACCCGCGGCGGACGGTCAACCTCCGATGACGCTCATTCAACAAGCGCGAGTGGCGGGGTTTCGGGCGCAACTGCTGGTGCGCGGGATCACGCTCACCCTCTTGCCCGACCGGGGGAGCTTCCCCGCCCTGGTCGAGCAGTACCAGGGACCGGCCCCAGGCTCGGTGGCTGATGCCAGCTCGAACGCGGTCGAGTCCGAGCTGCGCAACGCGGTGCGCCTGGCGGTGCTGCTCTCCGATCTTGGGGACACGGCCGTCCAGGTCGGGGACGTGTTCCGGGACGCCGATAGCGCCACCGAGTACCGGGTGGTGCGGATCGAGCGGGGCGGGATCGACATCGCCGCCCGGTTCACCTGCGAACGGGAGGACGCGTGAACGTGAACGACATCCGGGTGGACACCACCAACTTCGAGGCGGCGATGAACCAGTTCATTGCGCTCAAGAAGCTCACCCTTGCCGAGGGCCTCCGGCTTCAGGCGGGGTTGCTCGCCGATGAACTCGTCGAGGACACCCCGCCGCAGAAGGGGATTGTGGATGGGCGTTCCTACGGTGCCCGGAAGGCGGGCGAAGCGCGGCTTGCCCGCGACATCCGGCGTGCGGCCCGGCCGCTCGTTCCCTCGGAGTGGGAGTCCAAAAGCCTGGCCGACCTGATCCGCCAGAAGAAGCACGCTGCCTTGCAGGAGGTCTTTCGGAACTTCAGCAGCGAGCGGATCGTGCCCTTTGGGCCGCCGGTTCACCGGGAAGCGCGGGACGCGGAGGGGCGCGTGCGCCGGCAACTCGCCCAGGCCACGCCCGATTACCAGGAGGAAGCGGCCTACACGCGCTCGATGCGCCAGCGGGTGGGCCTCGCCAAGGGCGGTTGGGCGGCGTCGCTCCTCGCCCTGGGCCGCAAGGTCCAAGCCTGGCTGCGGCCGCATCTCTGGGCCGGGCGCCTCGTGGACCAGTCGAGCGCGCCCGAACCGATGGTCCGGCTTCAGAACGACACCCGCTGGGCTGGGAGCCGGCATGCCCAGATCATCGTCCGAAAAGCGCTGGCCCGCCGCGAGGGCCGGATGCGGCGTTGGATCGAGGGCGCCCTGGCTGCCCAGGCGAGAAAGGCGCGGCTCTCATGAAGCTGGCTGCCGTGCAATCCAACGTGAAAGCCCTCCTCGAGGCGCACCCGCGCCTGGCCGGGGTCCCCATCGTCCTCGATGACGGCCTCGGCGAAGCGAACAAGGAGCGGGTAGCGGCTCTTAAAGCCCAGGGTTTGAGCCTCCTTGTCTGGCGGATCGAGTCGGGCGGGATCGTGGACGCCTCGAGCACGGGTGCCGTGATCCAGCACCTGGCCATCTTCGTGTTCATCGAGGAGAACGTCGCCGTTTGCCGCGCCCCTGGCGGGGTGAACGTGCATCACGAAGACGCCGCCCAGTACGTCATGGAAGCCCTCTCCGGCGCCCGCGTGGGGCCGGACCGGATCACGCTCGATGACCCGCCCTTCGACAACCTGGGCAAGGTGAACGGCGTCAACCGAATGCTCGTGAACGCCCTGGCTGAACTCACCACCGAACCCCGACCATGAAAACCGCCCGCATCAAACGCCTGACCTTCATCGCCATGCTGCTGTGGCTCGTCCACGGGGGCGTCTTGATCGCGTTTGCCGTCGCGCCCGAAGTCGAGACTGTGACCCACGTGGCCGACCTGGCGCGGGAGAAAGACATCGTCTGGCTTTCGCTCGTGACGGCCATCGCCGCGATCGTGTTCTCCGCCTGGCTGGTGCGGCAACTGGTCGCCCAGCAGTCCCAGGTGGTGAAAGCGCTCCAGGATCTGCGGGGCGAACTCGGGGCGCGCCCCTGCATCTACCTCTCGAAAGACCCCACCCTGAACCCATGAAAACACATCTGAAGACCCTGTTCCTCTCCGTCCTCGCCGCCTTCGCGGTGGCGGGCTGTTCGACCCTCACCCCGGCCGAGAAGATCGACCAGGCGGCCAAGGTCGCGAACCTCGCCGCCTTCGTCGGCGCCGGGCTGCACCTGGCCGACAACCCGGAAGACCGTGCCTATTTCGTCGCGTCGGTGACGGCGCTCGAGGCGCTGGCCGACTCCGACAACTACACGCCCAGCAGCCTTGCCGCCGCCCTGCGCGAACTGCCCGTCTCGGAACTGCGCGGGAGCAAAGGCACGATCTACCTCACCGCCGGGGTGTCGCTCTGGGATGAGGCCTCGCGGCAGATCCTGCGCGTGGACACCTCGGGCGCGGCCAAGGTGTTCGCCGAAGCCATCCGTAAGGGACTGGCCGACGCCCTGGTCACCACGCCTCAAAGCCTATGAACGAAGTCCGCATCCGTCTCCTGCGCGATCACATCGTCAACGCCCGGACGATCAAGGCGGGCATGGTCGTGAGCCTGCCGCCAGCGTCCGCAGAGTTCCTGATCGAGCTGAAGGTCGGCGAACCCCTCGACGCCCCGCCGGTGCCAGTCGCCGCCATCCCGACCGCTCCGCCGGTCGCCAGCGAACCGGCCCCACCCGATGTCCCGGCTGAGCCTGAGAGCAATCCAGGCCCGGCCCCTGAACCCAAACCGCAACCCCGTACCCGCACCCGTTCCTATGCCCAGCACCATCACCCTCGGCCACATTGAGGCCCACGAAAAACTCACCGCCCGCGTCCTCTTCAAGCCCCACGGCGAAACCAGCTATGTGGACTTGGGCAACGTCAAGGAGTACAGCGAGGCCCACGAGCGCAGCCCGGTCACCCGCGTCGTGGCCGAGGCCGGCTACCGGCGCACCAACGACGAGCAGACCGACGTCGTCACCTACGCCTGGGAGTTCACCCTGGACGAGTTCGACGCGAACCTGCTCAAGATCAAGGACCTTTCCGCCCAGGGCACGACCGCCCAGCAGGCCGCCGCCACCGCCCCGGCCGGCACGGCGACCATCACCAGCATCGTCTGTGAGCGGTGGTATCCGATTGGCAAGGTGGGCCTGAACACCGTCGTGGCCAAGATCGCCACGGTCACCCTCACCGAGGGCACCGACTACGACGTGGACCTCGACGCCGGCCTGATCCGGTTCCACGACACCGACAACGTCGATGCCGGGGACAACGTGGACCTCACCTTCGGCAACGTGGCGGTCGACTTCGAGACGTTCACCGGACTCGAGACGCCCACCTTCCGCGGGGACGTCATGATCCTCGAGACGAACCAGTTCTCGAAGATCCCGCTCAAGACCACCACGTTCACGGGCGTGTTGCGCGCGACCGAGTTCCCGACTCAGAGCGGCGAGTTCGGCACCTGGAAGGTCCGGGCCACCGCGACCACCAAGCCCGCCATCAAGCGGCGGTCGGCGGCGTAGTTCTTGCCCCGTGGCCGGGGAGCGAGCGCGCGGTGCGCCTTCTCCCCGGCTCTTTCCAACCACCCACCATGAGTGACTTTGCCATCCTGCATCCGGTCCGGGAGATCTCGCTCCGCGGTGAGACGGTCGTTGTCCGCGAGATGCGCTGGAAAGAGGCGATTGCGTTCACGGAGAAGCTCTCGGGCCTGGCACGCGAGTTCACCGAGCCGGACGGCCGGCTGGTGGTGACCCCGGAGAAGCTGGGCGCCGTGATCGCCCGCAGCGGGGACCTGGCCACCCAACTTCTCGAACGCTCGACGGGTCTTCCGCGCGAGACGCTGGACGACCTCCGGCCGGTCGAGGTCCTGGACCTTCTCGCTGCCGCCATCGAGGTCAACCTGCACGAGGATCTCCTGGGAAAAGCCCGCGGCGTCGGCCAGGCGCTCAGCCGATCGCTCGGCCTCGCCGGGAAGCCGCCTGGGGACGCCTGATCGACCTCCTGGTGCACCAGGGTTACTCGCTCACCGACATCGAGGGCATGACTGTGCGCCAACTCTTCCACTTCGCCCGGCTCGCCCTCGAACGGCTCGAAGCCATGAACCGGGCGCTCAAGACCGGCAGACGTTGATCTCCCATTGCCCGACTCCGCATCGAGATCGAGCACACGACCAAGAGGGCTTCGGCGGTCCAGAATGTCCTGGGCGGTGTGCTGTCGAGCGTGCAGCCTCATCATCACACGAAGCATCCGAGCGTCCAGGGCTGTGCGGCAGGCCCGGGTGGCCGACCTTCCTTCGGGCCGGCCTGAGGCGCGCTAGATTCCTCCACACTGTTTGGGGGACTCCGGCGTCGGCGTTCTCACTGACGAGCTTGAGGAACACCGCGCTTCAGTTGCGTAAGCGCAACGCGAAGCTCCGAAGCTTCTTTAGGCATCTGCGTCAGGAACGCACCATTGTTCAGAAGGCTTTCGCCAGCGCTCATAAAGCTCTGGATGAGGTCTGCGACCTCGATTTCACCCACTGAACCAACTATCTTATCGCCGTGCTTAAAAAGCGCCCTACACTGAGTTGCCTCGCAAACCAAACCAACAGAGAACGGTCCGTCCATGAACCGCAATGTGACTTGTTCCATTCTTCCCGAAGCAACGCCGAGAAGTTGCCGACTCCACTCCAAGAGCAGAACATCAACGAAATCGTTCCAGTTGGCTTCGGGGAACACCTCTTGGTTGTCCGCAAAATAAATGACTCCCGTAGCCCGGTTGTGGCTTGAGACCTCGATGGTTTCTGGACGGATGACGACCCGCATGATGCTCAGTAAACCGGATACGCGGCTTCAATTGTTTTGGTTTCCACATTGAGCCACATGTCGATTTCCAGCTTCTCGCACTGCCCACGCAGAAGCACTCGGTTGCCTTGAGTCGCAGCTTTCTTGGCATTCTGGTAGGCTGCAAGAACTGCAGCTTTGACTTGGGCTTCGGTCATGTGCTGCGGAAAGAGAGTCTTCGCAGAACTCACCCTGCTGCCACCCGCCATGTGCCCAGAGGCAATGTGATCCATTGCAACGGAAACCTTCTTCAGAGCGGGCAGGTTGACTCGCTTGACTTTCACCACGACGCATATCGCGGCACAGCAAACTGTCCCCTTCGCGGCGATTTTGACAGTCGGCCCTGTGCCAGCCAAAGCGCGCTGGCCGAGTCCAACTTTCTCGTCTCGCAGGTTTGTTCCAGTCACAAACTGCCAAGCTTGTGCGGGAGGAAGCATCTCAAGAGCTTCGTAGCCGAGGTTCGCAGTGTCGTGACAGAACTGAAACACTTGTTCACTGCGGCCCGATAGAGCGTCGATTTGAACATCAATCTCATCCTGAAAATCAGGAGGATTCTTCGGAGGTAACGGAAGCGGCGGATAGTAAACCGTTCCATCTGGCAGCGTGATTCCCCCATCTTCAGGATCAGACCACCACCAGCCTCCTAACACATCGACGCCAGTAATCGGATGGTTGCGACCGAACCCATACAAGTTGACGCCGCCCTGTTCTCCCATTGGGTCTCTGTTTAGCCACCTACCGATCGATGGGCTGTAGTACCGGTACCCGTAGTCCAGGAACCCCGACTCGACGTCGGTGTACTTGGTCGAGAAGCGGATCGGGTTCAAGGTCCCCAGGCTGCCGCTGACCCGCAGCGGCTCTCCGAAGGGGCCGTATTCATACCGGGCCAGGGTCGCGCCCGTCGAGGCATCCACCAGCGCCCGCACGTTGCCGTTGCCGTCGTACGCCACGAAGGCGTTCGTCGTCTGCGCCCCATAGTACCTCACCTTCAG
>JAKQDD010000167.1 GCA_029556615.1 Verrucomicrobiota bacterium
TGCGGCCGGATCTGGGAGTACGCCAACATCGAGCGGATCGTGTTCGACTCGACCTGGGAGTTCCACGTGTTCTTCTCCGACACCGTGCACGGCAAGGGGCAGAAGTACGTGCTGAAGTTCCGCGACGACAATCCCGACAACATGGCCGCCCTCGGCTACATCCAGGGCCGGATGGGTCCCCGGGCCATGGCGCCGGCCGGCCAGCCCGCCGAGCCGGTGGAACTGCCGTACCGGCTGAAAGTCGAGCTGGACCTCAACGGGCCCAACTGCATGGGCACCCTGGTGCTGCGCGAGGACAAGATCGTCTTCGAGACGGGCGCGGCCAAGTGCGCCGATCGGGCGTTCGTGAAGGAATGGGATTCGCTGAAGGAGTATCGCCGCCTCGACGACCGCCAGTTCCTGCTCATCTTCTACAAGTACGGCCGCTCGGCCCCCGACGAGATCACCGAGCTGCGCTTCTGGGCCCAGGGGCCGGTGCCCCAGGAGGTGCACCGGATGCTCGCCGAGGGCGGCCGCTAGCGCCGCCGGCGGAGCCTACGCTCGGGCGGCGGGCGTCCCCGCAAAACACAGCGCCCCGGACGGCTGCCGCTGTCCGGGGCGCGATCTGTTTGGGGGCGGCGCTCAGGCCTTGGCGGCCTGGAAGCGTTCCTTCAGGAAATCGATCACCGACTGGGTGGAGGTGCCAGGGGGGAAGATGGCGGCCACGCCCATGGCCTGGAGCTGGGGCACGTCCCCCTCGGGGATGATGCCGCCGCCGAAGACGAGCACGTCGTCCATCTGGTTGGCCTTCACCAAGGCCATGATCTTGGGGAAGAGATGCATGTGGGCGCCCGAGAGGATGGAGATGCCGATCACGTCCACGTCTTCCTGGAGCGCCGCGGCGACGATCTGCTCCGGCGTCTGGCGCAGCCCCGTGTAGATGACCTCCATCCCGGCGTCGCGCAGCGCCCGGGCGATGACCTTGGCGCCGCGGTCGTGGCCGTCAAGGCCCGGCTTGGCGATGAGCACGCGGATCTTCCGTTCCATGTTTAAACTCCGTTCAACAACGATTCAAAAGCAAAGTATAGTTAAAATCCCGGCATCCCGCAAGGTCTATGTAAAACGGTGAACGGTGAACAGTGAACGGTGAACAGTGAGGAGATAGGAGATAGGAGTTGGGTGCTCGTGCTCGTAATTCGTAATCGTAATCGAGGCTAGAGGCTCGAGACTCGAGGCTCGTTCCCGATCAACGGACATCGGACATCGGAAATCGGGGCTCGCGGCTCGGGGTTCGGGGCTCGCGGGGTCGTGGCGGACCGCCCCTGGCGCCGCTCGCTGCCGCTCGCGGTACCTCCCGCCTGCCCGCTGCCTGATCGTGCTCGTACTCGTACTCGTGCTCGTGATCGTAATCGTAATCGAGGCTCGAGACTCGTTCCCGATCTTCGATCATCGATCATCAATAATCG
>JAKQDD010000170.1 GCA_029556615.1 Verrucomicrobiota bacterium
GTGGTTGGACATGAGGCAGTAGGTGAGGATCTCGATGCCGCTGAAGGCGGCCTGGTGCCAGAGCAAGTGCCGGAGCTTCTCCTTTTCGAGCTCACCGAGCAGCCGTTCCTCGCCGACGATCCGCGAGATGCAGTGATAGACTGCTCCCCGCCCGTTGATCTTGATACGAGCCATGCGCATGGGAAACCTCCTGTCTGCTGTCTGCCTCCTTGACGGGCGCCAGTAGAGCCCGAGCGGGCGCACCGCGTCAACGGTGAACTGGGGACAATGAGTCTGTCACCTTGTTGACACCCAACCCCTAGAGAGCCCGCCCGCGAGCAGGCGGGCCTCCCCGGAGCCGCCACCGCAGGCGTTAGGCGAGGATCCGAGACGGTTGCTGGCGACTTGCGCTCCGCCAGCCTGAGCGGTAGAAACGGTTGTTCGTTTACGCATAACACTGGTGGACGTGGCAACTTCGTTGCGCGTCCACCAGCTTTCATGCCATCTGTCACTCTCTCAACAATCACGTCATGAGGGCCTTGATTTTCTGCATGGTGTTGCTGGCCGGGTGCTGTGCCGTTTCGCCTGTGCTCGGGCTTGAGCCGCTCTGGACCCACCCGGTCGCCCTCGGGACGGTCGACAGCTCTCCGGCGGTGGCGGACCTTGATCTCGACGGCCGGCCGGACGTGGTGCTGACGACCACGGGCGGCAGTGTGGTCGTGATTGACGCCCGGGGACAACAGGTCTGGATGCGAGGCATTCAGATCCCGATCAGTCTGCCGCCGACGGTTGTGGATCTGGTCGAAGGTCCCGAGCTCGAGGTGTTGGTCTTGAACCAGACCGGGAGTCTATTCTGCCTGGACGGGCGCGCCGGCGATGTCATCTGGCGTTACGATTTGCCGGGGGCGATCGAGTGGGGGTGCTCGGCGATCGCGGCGGTGGATCTCGATGGCGACGGGCGCGCGGAGGTCATTGCCGGGGATCAGGACGGCCACGTGGTTTGTCTTTCCTCGGATGGCGTCCGGGAATGGCAGTACGACGGTCCACAGGGTTCCACATATTGTCCTGCCGTGGGTCCGTTAGACGGCGACACGAGACCGTCCATTCTCATCTCGGGGCCGAAGGTCCCACTGGTATGTCTGGATGCGCAGGGCCAGGAGCGGTGGCGTGTGGATCAATCGGGCAAAGGCGCCAGTCCGATTCTCGCGGACATCGACGGCGACAACCGCAACGAGGTCATCACTGCGTTGGGGACCGCGGTGCTGGCGGTGGATGGTTCCGGCAAGCGGCGATGGCTGCACCCGATGAAGAAGGAGATCGACAGCTCGCTCTGCGTCGCCGACGCCGACCAGGATGGCGTTCTCGAGATTTACGCCATCGACCTGGCCGGTCATCTGGCGGCGATCGCGCCCGACGGGACCACGCTCTGGACGGCGAGCGTTCGCGAGCGGGTACGCCGTTCGCCTGCGGTGGGCGACCTCGACGGCGACGGGGCGGTCGAGGTCATCGTGGCGGGGTACAGCGGCGAGCTTTACCTGTTCACCGGCAAGGGCGAGCTGAAGGAGAGTCACGCCTTGCCGTCGGTGACGAACGCTTCGCCTTTGCTCGTCGACTTGTCTGGCGACGGCACGCCGACGCTGTTGCTGGCCCTCGCCAACGGCTCGATGGTCGCCTATCGATGGCCCGACGCAAAACCCGGGGCGGCGATGCTCTGGTCCCAATACCGGTTCAGTGCCGTCCGAGATGGCCTTGAAGCCCGGCAGATCCGTTCTCCGGTTCGGATTCGGGCGGTGGACTTTGGCGACTACTACGTGGGCGAGAACACCGTGGCACTGACCGTCGAGAACCCGGAAGGCCGGCCGTTGACGGTCGACATCACCGTCGGCGCGGGTATGTCGAAGGCGCGCACGCAACGGTTCCAGCAGGCCGAACCGCGGTTCGAGGTTCAGGCCAGGTACACGGTGTCGGGCGGGGCGCCGTCCCGGCTTCAGATCGAGTGTGCGGTTCGCGACGGCGACCGACTCCTGGCTCAGCGGCGCGCCACGGTCCACGTCGTTCCCTTTCTCAAGGAGATCGCTGACGTGCGCCGGGCTCTGGATCGGGTCGAGGCGGCATCGCGGGCGTTGCCCGAAGCGTTTGCCTTGCTCGGCCAGGTTGCAGCGGGGCGGGCGAGGCTGCCGGAGCACGAGCGTCAGGCGGCCATCGCGGGGACGCTCGACGACGTTGCGCGGCGCGGGTTGCGCGATGCGTTGCGGCGCGACCTCGACCTTTTCGCACGCCTGGACCGGCTGACTGCGGTTGCGGGGGCCCATCATGCGGAGGGGCGATGGCCGGTGCGGCTCAGCGCGGCGAACCCCTGGGCGCCGTTTGGCGGTTTTGACGAGATCCTCGAGGGCCGGCTTCGGGACCCTCAGGTGGTGGTCGAGTCCTTCTCCGGCGAGACCGAGTCTGCGGCGTTGAACCTGTTCAACTTCGGGACTCGGACCTTGACGGCCCGGGTCGAGTTCGAGGAAGTGAAGCCCGGCGAATCCCAAGGCGGGCGTGCGGTGTTGGGGCACGAGGTGATTCGCCCGCACGAAGTGGTGGATGTGCCGACGCAGACGCTGGACTACAGCGCGGACGCTTTGCCGCGGTTGAACCAGGGGCAGTTGCTGGTGCTGCCTGCGTGGGAGGCCCGGCAGTTATGGCTGACGGTGGACGCGAAGCGGTTGTCGCCGGGCTCATGGCGGAGCGCGGTGCGCATCCGCACGTTGGAGCTCGAGCCGCGGGAGCTCACGGCACCGATCACGATCACGGTGTGGAAGCCCTCCCTGCCGGCCGTGCAACCGCTCCGCCACTGCAACTGGGGTTACATCCATGGATCGAGGCATCAGCATTACGAAGCCCAAAGCCTCGAAGACCGCATTGCCCATGGGAACAATGTGTTTGTGACGAGCTTCGTTCCCCAGGCCACCTTCGATGCCCAGGGCGAGCTGGCGGGTGCGATCGACTATGGTCGCCACGATGAGTTTGTGAGGCGTTACGCGCCGCACGGTTTGATTCTGTTCCAGATGACCGGCGGCCTCTCCGGCCCGGTCGGCCGGGAAAGCGAGGCTTACCGCCGCGCCTACCGCACGTGGATGCAGGCCTGGGTGAAGCACCTCGCGGACATGGGAATTGCCTACGACCGGTACGCGATGTACCCGGTCGATGAGCCGGGGCTGCACGACGGCTTGGTGGCGCTGTACCTGTTCTACGCCAAGCTGACGCGCGAAGCCGATCCCAAGGTCTGGATGTACACGGACCCCGTGCATCGGATCACGAAGGAGGAACTGACCGAGATGCTGCCCTACGTGGATATCTGGTGTCCGAACCGGATTGGTTTCCTGCTGGATGTGGGGGCGGACAAGTGGGAGATCATCAAGAACTCGGGCGGTCAGCTCTGGACCTATGAATGCGAAGGGAACGCCAAGCACCAGTCGCCGCTCGGGTATTACCGGGGGCAGAGCTGGCTTGCGTGGCGGCACGGGCTGACGGGAATCGGGTACTGGTCGTATTGCACGTCGAGTGCGGATCCGTGGTTCAAGCCGACCAACACCCAGGATTACCTGATGACCTACCAGGGCGAGACGGTGGTCGCCAGCAAGCGCTGGGAGGCTGTCCGCGACGGCATCGAGGATTACGGCATGCTGACCGTGTTACGGGACGCGCTGGGAAAAGCGAAAGCCGCCGGCGCCGGGTCTGAAGCGATCGGCCGGGCGGAGGCGCTGCTCGGGGAACGGGCGCAGGCCATCGCCCGGTTTTGCAACAAGGATGACACCACGCCCGGCAGGAATGGTCTTCCCGGCGCGCGGCGGTTGGCGGATCGCCAGTGGGCTGCGATCCAGCAGATCCGGCGGGACCTCGCCGACGCGATGCAGCGGCTGGCCGGCCCCTGAGGCACGGCGGGCGGGTTAACGGAGGGGATTCGTATGGAGCCGGGACCCAAGCTGCCGCGGGTGTCGATTCAAGGTCGGCTCCAGGGCAAACCGTCCTTGAGAAGTCGGGCGAGCCTCGCGTTGCCGGCTGCATTGAGGTGGCTGGGATCGAAGAACTCGGATGGATCCCAGGTCTCCTTCTCGAGAAAGCCGGCGTAAGTCACGCGGTCCCCATCGGCCTTGGATTGCATGACGGCATTGAGTGCCTTGAGGGCGTTGAAGACACCCGCCTTGGACAAGTAGGGGGCCCACCACTTATAAGAGCCTTCCGTGATGAGGCTCCGGGTCATGGTGTGGGGCAGCAGCACCACGCGGACCTGCCGCGCAGCGCAATCGCGCAGCATCACGTCGAGGTTGGCGCTGAAGATCTCGACCACCCGGGGATCGACCGAGGCGGAGACCTCGCCGGCGGGGAACCCGTGGGGAAAAGGATAGACCGGCAGGATCTTCGTTCGTTCCAGGAGGACGACGGCGGCCTGTGCCAAGGCGGAGCGGGGGAGTCGGTCGCGCCGGGTAAAACCGGAGGCGGCGTAGAGTGAGGGTTGGTGGAAATTACAGTAGTCGGGGCCAAGGTCGGTCACGTTCATGTTCCGCAAGTCGTTCAGTCCGAGCTGGAGGAGGACGATTTCCGGCGCATACCGGGTCAGGACCATGGGGAGGAGTTTGCGGTGTTCGACCGAGCTATGTCCGGGAATGCCGAAGTTGAGCACTTCGTACTCCGGTTGGAGGAGCCTGTGGAGCTGGTGGGGCCAGGTATCGTCGTCATCCACGCCGATGCAATAGGTGGTGGACCCGCCCACGCAGGCGATCCGGTGCCTTGGGGTTGTGCGCGAGAATTCAGCGCCTCGAAAGCCGTCCCGGTTGTGATGGTGGTGGTGGCCGCGCACGATTGCTGAGATGTTCTTGCGCGGGGCCACGACCCAGTCCGGATGCGGTTCGAAGAGTTGGTAATTGATGTTCTTCTGCCTGGAGTAAGGCCACTTGCCTTCAGCGATCCGCAAGGCCACCGCGCATGACCCCTCGGCGAGGAGGGCGAGGATCAGCATCAGGGCGAGGAAGAAACCGGCCCGCTTGGCTGGGCAGTGGGGTGCCTGGATCATCCTGGCTGCCTCGGGCGGTTCTGGGTCGGGGCAGTGCGGCTGGGGGTCCGGGGGCATCGGCAGAGCACGATGGCCTTCGGCGGCAATGATGGCAAGGAGTTTGCAGCCGACCCGGATCCTCGCCTGACGCGTGTGGCGCGTGGGGTGTCGGCTCCGGGCTGACCGAAGACCCCATGAAAGGCCATGGTTCAGAGAGGGCCATGAGGCTGATCGGGGGCCGTCGGTTCGAAGCAATGGCGACGACGGTTTTTCTGGAGGTGTCTGGGGTTGAAGATCCGGCCGTTCATGGCCAGGTAGACGCCCGGGGGAAGGACTTGAGCAGCGGCGATGGCGGTGCCGATGTTGAACACGGCGTCGGTATTGCGAAAGCGCGCGGGCTGCATCGAGCCGGTCAGGACGATCGTCTTGTTGGGGATGCCTTCGAGGGCGAGGGCTGTCCGGATCATGGTGTCAGTGCCGTGGGTCACCACGATTCTGGCGTGCGGGTCCCGCTCGATCAGGTCGCGGATGAGCCGGCGGTCCGCGGCGGTCAGGTCCAGGCTGTCCTTGCGGAGGACGGATTCGATCTCGAACTCGAAGGTGACGTTGGCGTCCTGGAGGATCTCACGGACTTGGGGAGGGCCGACTTCGAATTCGCTGGTGGCGTCGAAGTAGACTTTGTCGATGGTACCGCCGGTGGTGATGAACTTCAGTTTGAGGGCGGGCTTGGCGGCGGGGTGGGGTGCCGGCCGGGGTTTCGGCTGGGGGCGGCGACCTGGTTTGGGCTTGGAACCAGGTTTGGGTTCGAGTGGGCGTTTAGGCGTCATGGCCGGGGTGGATGGGGTGGACCGGTTTTTGTGCGCGCAGGACGCAGCGCGGCTTGGCCGCAACCCAAGCCCTGAGCCCTTGCGTCTCCGTCCGGCTCCGACGGTCCCGCGGGTCGCCGCGCTGCGAAGGCGCTGGAGCCGCAACCGGCGCGAGGATCGCGGTTCCGGTTCGCGGCTCGACACCGCGCCTTCGGGCGTGTTATGGGTTGCCGCGACACGGCTCCGGGTTTGCGGAGCGGGACGGGTGTGGTCAGAGCGATGGGAGCGAGAGGACGCAATATGAAACGACGTGATTTTGTGACGACATCAGCAGTGGCCAGCGTGGCGGCATGGTGCGGAACGCGGCGGGTGGCGGCGGCTGGGCAGGCGGGTGAGGCGAGCGGCATGCCGAAGCTGGCTTCGCCGGAGAAACCGGCGGAGCTGAATCTCTGTCTGCAGTGGTGGGCGATTCCCGGCGAGTCGATTGCGGAGAAACTCGACTTTCTCGAAGCGAACGGTTTTGCGGCGGTCGAGATCCCGTCCGGCGACTGGCCGATGAAGAACGCGGATGCGATGATCGAGGCGATGCGGGGGCGGAAGCTCTTTCTGGCGACGGCTTGTGGTCCGAGTGATTTCTCCTACGCGGACCCGGCGAAGCGCGAGGCCGAGGTGCAGAAGTTTCTGCCGGTGCTCGAGGCGCTGGGCCGGATGAAGTCGGTCGGCTTGATCCTCTGTCCGGCGCGCGGCAAGTTGAGCGAGCCGGGCCATTTGAGCGGGAAGGAGCTGCGCAAGGACTTTGTTGAGAACACGGGCAAGCGGTTGGCGGAGCACGCGGCCAAACATGGCACCGCGATCGTGCTCGAGCCGTTGCGCCGGAACGAGACGCCGTTCTTGCGGCAGGTGGCGGACGGGGCGCGGATGGCGGCCGACATCGGTCGCGGGGCGACCGTGATGGGGGATTTCTGGCACATGGGGCTCGAGGAGACGAGCTTCATGGGGGCGTTTATTTGCGCGGGCAAGCTCCTGTCGCACGTGCACATTGCGGGGCTGAAGGAGCGGATCATTCCCGGGGTGCATCCCGAGGCGGACCAGTACGTGGACGGGTTCAAGGGGTTGAAGCTCATTGGCTACCGGGGCGCGGTGAGCTTCGAGGGGGGGTGGCCGAAGAACCCCGCGGACTCGAAGAAGGAGATTCCGCAGGAGGAGAAGACGCGGCTGATACGCAACATGGTGAAGCTCTTGCGGGAGCAGTGGGCGATGGCCTGAGTGCGGGGGCTTGACAGCGGGGCGCGCGGGACCCTGAGGGTTCTCGTTCACTTGGGTGGCTGGCGGGTTGAGAAGGCTTTGGCGACGAACTCGCCGACGCCGTAATAGCTCTGGGTGTCGGGGGCAAAGAGGAGGGGGCGGACCTTTTTGATGTCGAGGCTGTCGCCGGGGCCGAGGACGGACTCATCGGCTTTGACGTCGAGGATCTGGCCGACGAACTGGGTGTGGAGTCCGAGCTCGATCGTGTGGACGATTTTGCATTCGAGCACGAGGGGGAACTCGGCCACGTAGGGGGCGTCGACGTGTTCCGCCTGAGTCGGGGTGAGCCCGGTGGCGGCGAACTTGTCCATCTCGCGTCCCGAGACGAGGCCGCAGTAGTCGGCCTGTTGTACGTGGTCCTCGGAAGGGACGCTGAGGGTGAAGACCTGGCGGCGGACCAGGTTGCCGTAGGAATGTGTGGCTTTGCGGAGGGAGATCGCGACGGACGGGGGTTGCGAGTTACAGATGCCAGCCCACGCGACGATCATGACATTGGGACGGTGCAGGCTGTCGTAGGTTCCGATGGCGAAAACGGGGGTGGGATAGACGAGGGTTTTCGGGCCGAGTGATTTCTTCATGGGATCAGGGTTTTCGTTGGGTTCTCTGCAAACGCTCGATCATGCGGGCGAGTTTCTCCCGGTGGTCGAGCAGCGGACGCGGGTCGGTGGTGAAGCGGGTCAGATCCTGGGAGACCTCTGCGGGAACGGTCAACAGAGAGCGGGCTTCACGGGTGAGTGCGCTTTCCCCCTGGAGGGCGGCGCGCTGTTCGATCTCGCGGTCGAGCAGCCAGAAGTACTCGTAATCCTCGATGCCGTCCCTGAGGTTTTCCCAGCGGATGGAATTGACAGGCGCGTCGAGGTTGGGAGGGGCGGGGGCGTTGGGATCGCGTTGGGGAGGATAGAGGAAGCGGCCGTCGCCGTTGCCCCAGGGCAAGCGGCTGCCGACGGGGGTTCCGTAGCCGCTGACCCAGCTCATGGGATCCTGCCAGGGATCCTGGAGTGCGGGAGCCGGATAGGCGACGGGGCTGGTCCAGTAGAGTGTGGCCCAGACGAGGATGCCGGTGACGCCATACTGCCAGGATTGCCAGGGCCAGAGGCGCAATTCCGTGCCGGGGTGATCGATGAACTCGGTAACGTAAGGCGCCTTGGGTGCGGTGCAGATGTACCACCAGACCTCCTCGCCGGCCTGGCGCCGGGCGCGGACACGTTCGGGGGTCCATTCCGGGGTGAGGCCGCACCAGACATCGACGTGGCCGAACAGTTCGGGTTCGGGCTGCTCGGTGAGCATTCGCTTGAGGCCCGGGGCGGCCTCTTTGAGGCGTTTCATGCCGGCGATGACGAACGCGTAGTCCTTGGGGTCGGGTTCATCGAACCAGTAGACGAAGGCGCGGTCGAGCCAGCCTTTTTCGCGCAGGTGTTGTTCGACCAGGCGGAGGTAGTCGTTGAAGAGGCGGGCGTGTTCCGGGGTGCCTTCCTTGAACCCGCCGAACTCGCCGAGGTACCGCTCGTGGAACGTTCCGCCGCCCATGCCGGCGACGGGAAGTTGGAAGGTATTGAAGCGGCCTGAATCCAGCCAGAGGGTGGCGACGGCATCAAACCGCGTGAAATCCACGTGCACGGTCTTGCCGGCGCCTTCGCCGGAGAAACTCACCGTGATGGGTGCGTAATCGAAGAAGGAATAGGGGCTGATCCGGTGTTCGGCGAAGTTCTCGAGGTAGCGGTTGAACACGGTTTCCTGCTGGGAGCGGTCAGTCAAGCGATGATAGCGGTTGATGGAGTCCGCGCCGAGGCCCAGGGCGCTCCGCAGGTGACTTGTCGGCGAAAGAGCGAAGTTGTGAACGCGGAGCGCCAGCGGGATTTCGAGAGTCTCGAGATCGGTCTTGAGGTGCAGGGTGCTGGTGTAGGGGCCAGGGGGCGTGCCGGGGGGAACGCGGACTGTCAGCCACAGGGGGAAGTTCTGGCCTGGTCGCAGCGGCTGCGGCAGGACCAGCGGCGGCAGGGGATCGGGATACCACCCGCGGTCGGCGGTGCCGTCGGTGGGCGTGGTGACACGGACGTACGCCACCTCGTTCAGACGCGTCTCGATCGGGGCAGAAGCACGGGTCTTTCCCTTCCAGGGATCGATGTGGGATTCGAGCAAGCGACCTTCATGTTGCGGTACGAGGACGATTTGAACGGGCTCGTACTCGCCTTGGGCGGCGGAGAGGGTGACTGCTTTATAGCCGCCGGTTTTTCCGGGGGGCGGCGGCGGGGTATGGCGTCCGACTTTCCAGCCGCCTTCGCACCACCACACCTGGGGGTCGTGGGCGCCGGGGAGGATGGCGTAGCCGATGCGCGGGTCATGGAGCCAGGGGACGCGGACTTCGGAACGGCCTTCGAGGAGCGATCGGCCGCGGCGGTCGGTGATTCGGAGTTCGACCGGGTGGTCGCCGGCGGATCCGACCTGGGCGCGGAGGCTGATGGTTTGCGACTCGTGGGGTTTGAGTTGGGTTTCGACGGCGGCGGTGTTTCGGGCAGGGGGCTGGGGGGATGTCCAGAGTTGGGCGCCGATCCGCCGGGATTCGTTGGAGTGGTTGGCGACGGCGAGCGTGGCGGTGATCTCGCCGGCGGTGGGGCCGGGATCGAGAGTGAATCCCTCGAGAGAGAGGTTGGCATCGGGGGCGAGGGCATCGACTTCCAGGAACCGCGTGGCCCCTTCATAGGAACCCGGCAACGCGTTCTCGAGCGTCGCCTCGTAGGCGAAGGTGTTGACCTGCAGGTCGGTGCCGTCGGCAGGGGCAAGCATTCGGACGAAGACGATGCGTGTGGGGAAGAGCGAGGGCGGCAGGGCGACTGTGGCGTTGCGTCTTGTGTCGCCGAGCTCCGCGACGGTGAGCCAATGGGCCCCGTCCGGGCTGGCTTCAAGACGCAGAATACCGCCGTTGTGGTAATTGATGGCGGCGTGGACCGTTGCGGCGGTTTGGGGTCGGCCGCCGACGTCGAAGCCGTAGGCGACTTCGGCATTTTTCGAGAACACCCAGCGATCCGTGTTGAAGCTCGCCCGGTTACGCCAGAGCGGCCGGTGGTAATTGGCGCCGCGCCAGCCGAACTGGGGTTGGAAGCGATAGGTATTGCCTTCGAGGCTCTCGGCTTCGCCGAGTTGGACGATCGAATCGGCGAGGGTTGCGGGCAGCGGGATTCCGTAGCGCTTGTAGAGTGCGCGTTCGATGAGGCGCGCGGTCCTTTCCTCCCGGCCAGGGAACGATCTGTGCGACACCCGGACGGGGACCAGTTCGACGTCATCGAATTCGAGCCGGCCTTTCACGTGCCATTGGCCCACGCGAGCGAAGTCGCCGCCGCCGTCTTCCGGCGCGTTGAAGACGAAGCGGTGGTTCTGCCATTGGGGAGTGAGAGGGAAGTCGCGGTTGACGCGGCTGAGTCCGGCGATGGCGGTGCCGCCGGCGGCATCGGGGGCGCGACGTCCTCGAAAGCGGAAGGCCAGCACCTCGCCGGCAGGATTGGCGAGCGGCTGGGCGCGCCAGCAGCTTTGGTCTTCGCCGGTGCCCTGGACACTGACCAAGCGGGTATCGGCCGCCGCTGATGCGGTCCATTCGCCCTTGCCATCGGTCAGTTGCCAGCCGGCAGGCTGTTGGACACCCTCCGCGAGACTCCCGTTGGGCAGGAGCGGCTGTCCCTGAAGAGTCCCGATCGACAGCAGCAGGAGAGCGCTGGCGAGGTGCCGCCTCAGACTATACCAAGTTCGCGATGGCATGAAGCCTTGCCGCCTTTCCGGACCCTCTGCTCTGCGCCTCGCTAATGCAGAGTCCACGACGGAAGGAGGGGAGGCCTGGAACCAGAGCGACCGAACTTGACTTGTTGACGGCGGGTTCCACATGTCGAGGAATCTACGCTGGAGGCGGTGTCTGTAGCAAGGGCGTGGCGGACGGCGGGAGATTGGAGATTGGAGAGTCGCGCAGCACCGCGGCGACGGACAGGATGCGCCGGGAAGGCGCACGCGGTCCGCATCCAAGTGGGGACGGGGCTACGTCCTAAGGGATGTCAATGCTATCCGCACGTTCCACGTCCAGCTCCGGCGCGTAGACGGCTCCGTCGAGGGTGACATTGACGACTTCGAACGTGAATGTCCCGCCACTGCTTTTCACCGGGGCGGACGTACAGGCAGCGATGCCGGCGGAATCGGTGATGGCAGTGGCCCCGCTCTGGAACACGGCGCCGTTGAACAACCAATTACCCTGGACTGTGGCGCCGGTTACGGGGTGGCTGAGGTGGTCGACGACGGCCGTGGTGGCTGTGGCCTTCCAGCTCTTGCCCGTAGGGATCAGGCGCAGGTCGATCGAGGCGACGTGTACGGTCGTCTCGCTGGGGGGCGGATTGACGGCGACGGTGACGGTGGCGGTCGCCTCGCCGCCCTGGCCGTCGCCGACCGCATATTCGAAGGTGTCGACTCCTGAGAATCCGGGCGGTGGCGTGTAGAGTATGGTCTGGTCAGGGTTGGGGGTGAGGAGCGCGCCCTGGGCGGTGGCTGTCACGCCGACAATCGTCAGCGGATCGCCGTCCGGATCGTGGTCGTTTGCCAGGGGAACGATCAGCACCGGCACGTCGCTCGTCGTGGTGGCGGCGTCGTCGACCGCGACGGGAAGGCGATTGGCGATTGGTCCCACGGTGATTTCCGCATACAGCAGGTCGAGTGCAAGGACATCGAGCTTCTCCTTGCGCGCCGCGACGCTGTCGGTGAAGCGGATCCGGATCAGTCCGTTGGCATCGACGATTCCCGCCGGGTTGGGCACGACGCAGACGCCATCCGGCAGGAGGTCTGTTGTGATGGAGAGCCAGTCGGATCCGGTCCAGAGCCAGACGTTCAGTGGGTCGCTGTAATTGGAGTAAGTGTAGGCGAGTCGGATGGTAACCGAGGTGATCTGAGCGGGGTCGGCAGTGGTCTGGAGAAGGTACTGGACGTCGAGCAGGCCCTGCAAGGCGACTTTCAGCTCGGTGAGGGTCTGGGCTCCGGGCGCGTCGGGGCGGAGGGCGGTGCAACTTCCACTGACGGTGCCGTAGGTGATGGTGGGCTCCTGAAGGACGTAGGCGTTGTAATCGGGCAGGTGTGTCGTGAAGGAGTCTTGCGCGCTGGCGGCGGCGTTGCCTGAGGCATCGGTTGAATGGACGACGAAGTCGTAGGCGGCCCCGGCATCGAGGCCGGTGAGTTCGACACGGTGCTCGGTGACCTGGCCTGGGTCTTCAGCCAGGAGCGTGAGGCTTGTCGCCGGGGACACGTCGTAGAGGACGACCGAATCGGCCGGTTCATCGGTGGTCCAGGTGACCACTGCGGAATGGTCGGTGATTTCGGTCACCGCCACGTCGCGAATGACCGGAGGTGTCGTGTCATGGGAGGTCGCAGTGAAGAACCAGACCGGGCTCGAGGTGGTGCGGCCCGTGGGGTCGGTGGCGGTGACGAGCCATTCGTACGGGGTGGCGGGTTTGGCCTCGGACCAAGTGTGGGACGCGGTCTGGCCGCTCGCGATCTGCGATTGAACAGCGAGGACCTTGAAGCCGTTCATCGGGAACTCGAGGGTGAACTCGCTATCGAGATCGGTCTGGTAGAGGCCCAGGTAGGGGGAGTACGTCTGAACGTGGACGGTGTCTTCGTCGGGGATGAAGCGCAGGATGCGGAGCCAGCCATTGCCGCCGTTGGGGTCTGCCTGGTAATCGGCAAGGAGCTGATGGACGGGATGGCCGTTGGCGAAATCCGTGCGGCGCGCTTCGCCGTGCATGTGACCGCAGAGGACGAACCAGACGTTCGGGTTGGGGAGGACGAGGCTGGTCCAGATGTACTCCGTGCTGCCCATGGTGCCGACGTCACGGGAGCCGTCCACGTCGAGGAAACCGTGGGTGGTGATGATCGCCTTGCGGTTGGCATGGGCTTTCAGGACCGCGTCCGCCCATGCGATGGTGTCCGAGGTGGGCCAGAACTCGAGTTGCAGCAGGATGAAGTCCGTGGCCCCTGCGCTGAAGAGGATGTAGTTATTGTCATTCTGGCCCGCGGGATAATTGCCACCGTACCAGGGATTGGCGGCGTAGCGGGTGGGTGGAAAATACTGATTATACAAGGCGGTTGGCTGGTCGTGATTGCCTGGGGAGAGCCCGTAAGGCAACCCGGCGGCGTCCAGCACACTCAGGCTGGTGTTGGCCCGATCCCATTGCGTGGTGCTGCTGTAGGTATCGACGATATCGCCTTCATGGCTGACGGCCACGATTTGGAGGGCCGTTTGGTTGTTGACGATCCACTCGGTTTGCTGGGTGAAGATGGGGGCGTAGGTGCTGCTGGCCACGTACTTTTGCGTATCCGGCAGGACGACCACGGTGAAGGGATCGACCGTGACGCTTTCGCGGCCGTAGAACGTCACTGTCAGCGCATCGCCATCCGGGTCACTGACCTGGGTCTGCAACGTTGGGGGCACGTTCACGCCCGTCGCGCCGGTTTCCGGTCCGACCAATCCGGGCACATCCGGGGCCGTGCCCGGGGGGAGCACTTCGGCAGTGAGGACCAAGTCGAGACTGAGGTCGGTACTTGTGGCGTTTCCCTGGTGGACTTCGACGGCCAGGACGTTCGCACCTGACCTCAAAAGGCCGACCGGGATCGTGGCTGTCGGGTCCCAGGTGTATTCGGTTGCGGTGGTGGCGTACGTACGGTAGTCAAAGGACGAAGGCATCGCGTAGGTGGCAACCAACGTTCCGTTGAGGTAGACGGCCGCGCCGTCATCGCGAAGGACTTGGAGGCTCAGAGCGGTGACTGCCGTGGCATCAGCGACCCAGAATGCCGTCCGGAAATACGTCGTGACGTATTTGTTGTTGGAATCGGGGCCGTAGCTGACGAGGGTTGCCTCGCCGCCATCGCCATAGCCGAGCTCAGCCGAGCCTGACGCCCAGGATTGATCGTCAAATCCGGGTTCCTTCCAGTCCGTGCCCTGGTTTGAGCCATCGTCCAGGTACTTCCACAGCGCGCCCTGGGGGATGAGCGTGACAGTACTGGCCAGCACGCTGAGCCCGAGCGCGGAGCAGGCGAGGGACAACATGAGCCGCACCCCTGCGGGGATCCAACGAAATCCAGAGTGTGCTCGGCGCGTTCCACCGCCGGATGGACAGTGGTGTTTCATGGGAGCTTTCACGCTTTATGCAAGGAAACTCCCACGAAACCGGCTTATTGCACAAGCGGAAACCTGCGGCCCAAATCCGCGCGTAAGCGTCTCTTGCGGCTCAACTTCCTGGGCTTGACCAGACGCCTTGAGCCGCCCAGTCCGGGGTTTTCGCGGATTTGAAAGCCCGCCCCCGGGGCGGGCCCATTCCCTGCAAACCCTATAGCGCCCGCCCGCCAGCGGGCGGGCCACCCCGGAGCCGACACCCCACGCGCCTACAAGGCGAAAACCCACCACGAGCCGATGGCCCACGTTCGCGCCGCAGGCGTTAGGCGAGGATCCGGGTGCGGGCGGCGGCTCCGAAGTGATCCCGCCTTTTCCAAGACCTCACGGGCAAGCAAGCGTTCGTGCTCGGCGAGCACGAGTTCGCGAACCCAGACCGCTGCTCGGGGGTCTCGTTGAGCGCGGTTTACCGGCGGTGGCGCCAGACGAGGATACCGCTTCCGAGGAGCAGGAGGCTGAGGATGCCGGGTTCAGGAATGACCTGGGCGGTCCCGGTCACTTCGAGTTGCTGGGGCTGCCACACGTAGGGGTAGTCGGGCACGCGCAACCAGAGTTTCCAGGTTGCGCCACCGTCGGTGGACTCGGAGCCGTAGCCGGGGATGTCGCCGGGGCCCGTGTGATCGAGCATTTGGGTCGAGGTCCAGGCGAACTCGCCTTCGGCGCTGCTGACGCCGAGGAGGAAGTAATAGGCGGTATTGGGGTTGAGGGTGACGGGGGAATCTGGCGTGAACAGGCGGGCTGAGGGTGCGCCGGAGAGGTCGGGGACGGCGAACGTGGTGAGGATATCGTTACCGATGACGTAGGTTGCGGGGTCGGCATACCGCAATTGGGCAACGACCGTGGGGTTGCCGGAGACTGAGCCCACGACGGCGCTGATGCCGTCGAGGGTGTAGGAGAGGTCGCCGACGACGAAGGGTTGCGCCTCCCAGACGGAGTATTTGATCGGGTAAGCGGCGGCGACGGGTTCGCCGATGTTGCTGACGACGGTGGAAGCGGCGAAGGCGGCAGAGGAGCCCAGGCAGAGCGCCGCGAGGAGCGTCCCGGTGAATGCGGTGACAGGTTGTTTCGACATACGATGGCCTCCGTCAGGTTGATTCATGATCTGCCAGCCGCCTCCGCCTCTCACGGACGGCGCCGGCGCTTAAACCTAATCCGATAGTGGAGAATGGAGCACGGAAGAGGCTTTGTGTCAACCCAAGACTAGACTTGACAGTCGAGTGGAAATCGGGCGGAAGTGTAGTGTCGGATTGGCTGAAGTTCCACGGGTGGGATGGGAAAAGGAAAACGGAATGGCGACGAGCAACGGGAGGGTTGAATGAAACGAAGGGGGTGTTGTTGGATGCGGGCGGGTTTGGGCATGGTGGTTGGGTTGGCGGGAGTGGCTTGGGGGGAGGTGGTGTTTGACAACATCCCCAGCCGGACGGAGGAGAGGGACGCGACGTTCGCGGCCATGGATTCGGGGGGGAAGGGGACGGAGTTCGGCGATGAGATTGTGCTGGCTGGGGAGGGCCGGATCGTCACGGAGTTCCGATTCGAGTATGTGGGCCGGTTCGTAGCGAATGGGGACGAGCGGGCGCGGGTGCGGTTTTACGCCAACACGGGTCACGGGCCCTACTTGAAGCCGTCCTTGATGCTGTTTGATTCCGGCTGGTTTCTGATTCCGAAGGACCTGAACCGGGTCAGCATCACGCCCAACGCCGTGGTGGAAGTGCCCAACTCCCTGACGTGGACTGTTGAATTCAGCGGGGTGACGCAGACGCCGGGGGACATTGCGGAGCTGGTGGTTCATGACCCGCCGATGGTGGGCCGGGCGTTGCCGGGGGGCAAGACGGGCAGCTATGACGATTGCTGGAAGCGAGATGGCGATGCGTGGAAGACCGCGACCGCGTCACAGCCGTTGAATTTCGCGGCGCGGCTGACGGCGGTGAACGAAATAGTGACCCCGACGGTGGTGTATTCGGAGGATTTGGCGGAGGCCAGGATCGAGTGGTCGGGGCGTGCTCGCACGCTGTATCGCGTTGAGGGATCGGATGATCTGAAGACCTGGACGGTTTTGGAAACTGTCAGGACTGGTCCCGATGGGGTTGGTGAGTTCATGCATGCGCCGGCGCCGGCCCTGCCGTTTTCGAACTATCGGGTGGTGCGATTGCCGACGCCGCCGGCACGGGGTCGGCTGGCGGTCATCCCGCGTGGGCACTCGGAGCAGCGTCGGCTGCAATGCTCGGGGGACCCTGGGGTGATCTATCAGGTTTACGGGACAGAGGATCTTGTCGAGTGGGACTATCTGGACACGGTGCAGGCTGGGCAGAGCGGTGTTGTCGAGTGGGAGGACGCAGGAAGCGCCCGGAACAAGCGGCGGTTTTACAGTGTATGGAGTCCCTGGTAGGGCTGTGGGGATCGGATGTTCCGCCGGTGTTTAGTCGGTGGGGCAGATCACACTGATTACCAGTGATTTGCGTGCTTGCCTTATTGCCGGACTTGGCGCAGACTGGGCGCTGAATCATGAGGGAGCCTCGGGTCTCGAGGCGACTGCGGGAAGGCAAGGGATAAGTGTGCGCTGATGCCGGATGCCAAGACCATTCTGGTGGCGGAGGACAACCTGACGGAGCTGCAGGCCACAAGCCGCATCCTCGAATGCGCCGGGTATCGAGTTCTTCAGGCGCTTGACGGCGAAGCTGCTTTGGCGGCGATCCAGCAGGAGCGCCCCGATTTAGCCCTGCTCGATTGCCAGATGCCGGGGATGAGCGGGATGGAGGTTTTGCGGCGGATCAAGGCGGATCCCAAGACCTCGGACATTTTTGGGGTCATCCATTCAGGGAGCCGTGTTTCCTCGCGGGAGCAGGCGATGGGGCTGATGGCAGGGGCGGACGGTTACTTGGCCAAGCCGATTCCGGCGATCGAGTTACTGGCCCGGGTCGAGACGTTTCTTCGGCAGAAACAGCTTTTGGATTCGCTGCGTCGGAGTGAAGCGCGTTTGCGTCAGGTCGTTGGGTCACACATTGACGCGGTGCTGGTCTTGGGTCGGGACGGCCGGGTTCGGTTTGGGAATCCGGTTGCGGAGCGGCTCCTGGGGGCTGGGGCGCGGGAGGGGGCGATATTCGCCTGGTCGCCTCCGAGCCCTGGGCAGGCCTTCGAGGTGGAGATTGGCGGGTTGGAGGGGACGCGGAACTGGGTGGAGGTGCGGGCTGCGGGCATCGAGTGGGAGGACGAGCCTGCGCAGCTGGTGATTCTGCGGGATTTGACGGCGCGGAAGCAGGCGGAGGCGGCGCATCGGGCGGTGGAGCTACAGTTCCGTCGGGTGATCGAGACCTCGCTCGAGGGGATCTGGGTGTTGGATGCGAAGCACTGGGGGCAGTTTGCCAACGATCGGCTGAGCGAGATCTTGGGCTACACGACTGCCGAGCTGGTGGGGCGGCCTTTCGAGGAGTTTCTGGCGGAGACGGAGCGCTATCTGCAGGGGCAGCGGGATGTGGCGTGTCGCGAGGGGCATGCCGACCGCTACGAGAGCCGGCTGCGGCGGAAGGATGGCCGCGAGATCACGGTGATGATGAGCGTGACGCCGGTCTTTGGCGAGGCGGGGGAGTACGAGGGTTGTTTCGTGATGGTGTCGGACATTTCGGAGCGCGTGGCGGCGGAGAAGGCGCTTTCGCAATCCGAGCTGCGCTATCGCAGTCTTTCGGAGCTGACGTCGGATTTTGTCTATTCGGGCACTCGGGTCGTTGGGGGCGGGCTTGAGATTGACTGGGTGGGAGGGGCGTTTGAGCGGATCACGGGGTATGCGCCCGAGGAGCTGAGCGGGATGGGGGAATGGGTGGCGATGGTGCACACGGAGGATCGGGACCGGGTGCAGCGGCACTGGATGGCGATGGAGCCGGGCGACACGGCGACCCTCGAGTACCGGATCCTGACGCGGCATGGGGGGATCCGGTGGATTCGGAACGGGCTGCGGTGTGTTGCGCACGAGCGGTTGCCGGCTGCGGTCCGGCTGTATGGTGCCGCGCAGGACATCACGGGTCGGCGGCTTGCCGAGGAGGCGGTGCAGCACCGGGAGCAGCGGTTCCGGGCGATGATCGAGCGCTGCGCCGACGGGATTGTGCTGGTGGACGCTCGGGGGGGGCTGCTGTACGGGAGTCCCTCGGTGCAGGCGACGCTGGGCTATGGGGAAGCGGAGCTGGTGGGGGAGAGTGTATTCAAGCGGATTCACCCGGACGATCAGGAGGCGACGCGGCGGGCGTTGGCGCGGCTATTGACCGGGCCCGGGAGGGTCGAGCGGCTGGTGATGCGGTATCGTCACAAGGATGGGACCTATCGCTGGCTGGAGTTGGTGGGGACGAACCTGCTGATGGAGCCTGCGGTCGAGGCGGTGGTTGTCAACTACCGGGACGTGACCGAGCGGAAGCGGTCTGAGGAACTGCTGCAGGCGAGCCTTCGGACTGCGGAGGACCTGGTGCGGTTCATGCCGGCGGGGGTATTCATCTACCAGTTTCGTCCGCCGCGCAGTCTGGTTCTTCTTGGGGGAAACGCCGAGGCGGAGCGTTTGGCGGGGGTGCAACTGCCGAGCGTGATTGGACGCGAGCTCGGTTCGATCTGGCACGAGGCGGAAGCGGACGGGATCCTGGACGCATTTGTGAGGTCGATGACCACGGGCGAGCCGTATTCGGCGGAGGACTTGAAGCGTCGTTCTGAGGGGCGGGTGCTGCATTTTCGGCTTCACGCGTTCCCGCTGCCGGGGGAGCGGCTGGCGGTGACCTTCGAGGACATTACGGAGCAGAAGCGGGCGGGCGAAGCGATTCGGGCGAGCGAGGAGCAGTTCCGGACGCTGGTCGAGGGCGCGCCCGACGCGATTTTTGTGGAGATCTACGGGTGTTTTGCGTACGTGAATCCGGCGGCGGTGAGGTTGTTTGGGGCGGAGACACCGGACCAACTGCTGGGGCGTCCGGTGATGGAGCGGTCGCACCCGGACTTTACGGGTGCGGCGCGGGAGCGCTGGCGGGTGTTGCATGCGGATCAGCGGGCGATGCCGAGTGTCGAGGAGAAGTACTTGACGCTAAGCGGCGGGGTGGTGGACGTGGAGGTTTCGGCGGTGCCGTTCTTGTACGCGGGCCAGCATGGGGCGCTGGTGTTTGTGCGGGACGTGACGGATCGGAAGCGGGTGGTCCAGGCGTTGCGCACCAGTGAGGAGCGATGGCAATTCGCGCTCGAGGGATCGGGGGATGGGGTCTACGACTGGAACCTGCTGACCGACGAGGTCTTTTTCTCGCCCCGTTGCGGGGAGATTCTGGGCTATCCGGCGGGGGAACTGGCGCGGACCATGACCGAGTGGGTGCGGCGGATCCACGAGGGGGACCGGTCCCGGGTTGCGGGCGAGGTCGAGCGGCACATGGAAGGGGCGACGGCGCTCCTGGTGACGGAGTATCGGATTCGTTCTCGGGACGGGGCGTACAAGTGGGTGCTGGATCGGGGCAAGGTGATTGTTCGCAGTCCTGAGGGCAAGGCCCAGCGGCTGATCGGGACCATCAGCGACGTCACGGATCGGAAGCGGCGGGAGCAGCAATTGCAGGACGCGCTGGCGCAGCGCGAGGTATTGCTGCGCGAGGTGCATCACCGGGTGAAGAACAATCTCCAGGCGATCATCCATCTGATCCAGGTGCGGGAGGAGCGGGCTGGCGAATCGGACACGCAGGCGTTTCTCCGCGAGCTCGAGGGCCAGGCGCGGACGATGTCGCTGGTGTACGAGCAGATCTACCAGGCGGAGGACGTGGCGCGGGTCGAGATGGCGCCGTACCTGCAGGAGTTGACGGCGAATGTTGTGCATGCGTTTGGGTCGGGGCGGGCGATCGATCTGCACGTCCACGCGGCTGGGGTGGCGATGGATGTGGAGACGGCGATGCCTTGCGGGCTGATCGTGAACGAGTTGGTCACCAACGCCCTGAAGCACGCGTTTCCGGACGGACAACAGGCGGCGGGGCACATCGAGGTTCGCCTGCAACCGCTGGCGGACGGGCGTTATTCCCTGGCGGTCGAGGACGACGGGGTGGGATTGCCGTCGGGGTTCGACTGGCAGCAGGCCGACTCGCTGGGCTTGAAGCTGGTTTCGTTGTGGGTGACGCATCAGCTCGGCGGTTCTCTCGAGGTCACGGGGCCGCCGGGCACGGCATTTCGCATACGTTTTTCGGCCCGGCGCTAGTCGGCCATTCCTCCTATGGACTCGCATTCGTTGACCGAAGAATCCCGCGCTGCGCGGGTGGGCGGGGCTGCCGCGCGTCCCATTCGGGTGATGATTGTCGAGGACGATGCGATTGTGGCGGCGCACTTGCGGCGGGTGATGGAGCAGATGGGCTTCGAGGTGGCGGGTCTGGTGGCGACGGGGAAGGAGGCGGTGCAGGTGGCCGGGGCGGAGAAGCCGGATGTCATCCTGATGGACATCAATCTCCGGGGCGACGTGAACGGCCTGCAGGCTGCGGAGAAGATCCACGAGCAGCACGGGATTCCGGTGATCTACCTGACGGCCTATGCGGACGAGGCGGTGGTTGAGCAAGCCAAACGGACCCAGCCGTACGGGTACCTGACCAAACCGGTGCGGGACAAGGAACTCCGCGCCAGCCTGGAGATGGCGCTGTTCAAGAGCCGGACCGACCGTCGTCTGCGTCAGGTCAACAGCATTCTCCGCTCGATCCGGGACGTCAGCCAGCTGATCACGCGGGAGCGGGACGGGCGGCGGTTGATGCAGGAGGCCTGTCGTGTGTTGGTGAGCACGCGCGGGTATTTGCTGGTTTGGATTGGCCGTCCGGATCCGGACTCGGGGAGGCTGGTGGTGGCGGGGGCGGCGGGGTTGACGGACGGTTTGCCCGACGCCGCGTCGGGGGGGGGCTCAGGCGTGCCGGATTCGGAGGGGTTGCCCGAGAGTGTTCTCCGCACCGGCCAACCAGCGTGGTGCCGGGACACCGCGGATCCGATGGCGTCGGGTCACTGGCGGGAAGCGGCTTGGTCGAGGGGATTCCGGTCGGCGGCGGCGATACCGATGCGGCGGGGCGAGCGATTGTATGGGGTGCTGAACGTGTATGCGGACCAGGTCGAGGCGTTTGATCGCGAGGAGATCGCCTTGTTGCAGGAGCTGGCGGACGATCTGGCGTTGGGGCTGGAGAGCATCGAGGAGGAGAATGTCCGGTTCGAGACGGAGGCTGCGTTGCGGCAGGCGCGCAACGATCTCGAGCGACGGGTCGACGAGCGAACGGCGGAGCTCCGCCGGGCCAACGCGGAACTGAGGGCGGAGATCGCGGCCCGGCAGCTGGCGGAGGCGGCGCTTTCCGAGAGCCAGGCGCAGTTGCGGGCGATTCTGGACAACATTCCCGATCTGGCGTGGCTGAAGGACCGGCGGTCGGTCTATCTGGCTGGCAACGAAGCTCTGGCTCGAGCCCTGGGGCGTCCGCTGGCGGGGATTCTGGGCAAGAGCGATTCCGAGCTTTTGCCGCGGGACGTGGCGGAGCGCCAGCGTGCGGACGATCTGGCGGTGATTGAGACGGGGCAGCCGCGGCGGATCATCGAGCAATCGATCGCCGCCGACGGTCGGGCCACGTGGGTTGAGACCATCAAGAGCCCGGTGCGGGATGTCCGGGGCGAGGTCATTGGCATTGCCGGGATCGGCCGTGACATCACCGAGCTGAAGCGGGCCGAGGAGCGCATCCTGGAGTCCCTCGAGCGGGAGCGTCAGTTGCACGAGATGAAGACGCGCTTCATTTCGACCGCTTCGCACGAGTTTCGGACGCCGATGACCGTGGCGGCGGGTTTTGCGGAGATGCTGCGCAACCAGTATGACCGGCTGTCGGAGGAGAAGCGGCGGGCGTTGCTCGATCGGATTCTGGATTCGGTCTGGCGGGTGACGCGGCTGTTGGACGACGTGCTGACGGTGAACCGGGTGGATCAGGGCAAGCTGACCTTCCGTCCTGCCCGGCTCAATCTCTCCTCCCTGGTGCGGGACGTCATCGATGAGATTTGCGTGACGGACAAGGGGGGGCACGCGTTCAACTTCGACGATGGCGGCGGCGGCACGGAGGCGGTGGCTGACGAGAATCTCATCCGGCCGATCCTGACGAATCTGCTGACCAACGCGGTCCGGTATTCAGCCACGGGCAGTGCGATTGTCGTGCGGCTGCGGGTTTCGCCGCGTGAGGCGGTGCTCGAGGTGGCCGACCACGGCATTGGCATTGCTGCCGGCGATCAGGCGCGGATCTTCGAGCCGTTCGAGCGGGGTGTGAACGTGGGGAAGACGCGGGGATCGGGCATGGGGCTCAACATTGTGAAGCGGCTGGTGGACCTGCATCGGGGCAGCATCCAGCTGAGCTCGGAGGTGGGAGTCGGCTCCACCTTCACCGTCCGTCTTCCGCTGGGCCTGCCGCCGGCAGCCCCGGTGCCACTCTAGAGTCCTCGACCTATGAACACACGATTGGTTCTTGTTTGCCTTGGGATGGCGGTGGCAGGGCCGGGGGTTGCGGTTTGGGCGGCGGACACCACGGTGCTGGCCTCGGGCGCGAAGGTCGAGCGGTTGCTGGGGGACTGTCAGTTCACCGAAGGTCCGACGGTGGACAGTGCGGGCAATGTGTTGTTCACCGACCAGCCCAACGATCGGATTCTGAAGTGGAGCGTGTCCGGCTCCGGGAGCACGTTCCGGCAGCCTGCCGGCCGGGCCAACGGCATGTGTTACGATCCCCGGGGCGATCTGATCGTGTGCGCCGATGAGAAGAACGAGCTTTGGTCGATCCGGCCCGACGGGCAGACGACGGTCCTGCTGCGGGAGTACCAGGGGAAGCCCTTCAACGGGCCGAACGACGTTTGGGCGGCTCCGGGCGGCGGGCTTTATTTCACGGATCCCTTCTACAAGCGACCCTGGTGGAAGCACGATCAGATGCCGCAGGATGGGCAGCATGTGTACTTTCTGTCGGCGGACCGGAGCCGGCTTCTGCGCGTCGTGAACGACCTGCGCCAGCCCAATGGAATCGTCGGCACCGCCGATGGCAAGACGCTGTATGTCGCGGACATTGGCGCGGGGGTGACCTATCGGTTTGGCATCAGTCCGGACGGCGGGCTTGGGCAGAAGACGCTCTTCTGCAATCAGGGGAGCGACGGGATGACGCTCGACGCGGAAGGCAACCTCTATCTCACCGGACCGGGAGTGACTGTCTACGACCGTAACGGAAAGAAGATCGAGCAGATCGCCGTCCCGGAGCGGTGGACCGCCAATGTCTGCATCGGCGGCGCGGACCGGCAGACGCTGTTCATCACCGCGAGCAAGGGGCTGTACGCGGTGCGTCTCCGGGTCAAGGGCGCAGCCGGAGGCAAGTAGCATGGGCCGGGCGACCCGAGGTAACCTCGATCGTGACCGGTCTCCCCTCTGTCTCCGCGGCCCGGCCGGGATGGCGGGATAAGGCGTGGTATGTCCGCGAAGCCGCTTGCTTCCAGGGATGGGCATCGGCGTCACCCGTCGACCCCGAAAGCGGCTGAGGACCGGAGGCCGGGCAGACCCGGATTTCCCTGGTGGACGGCCGGGCTGTTGGCGGGCGTCTGGCTGTACACCTGGTTTGGGATTGAGCCGGTTCTGCGGTACCACCGGACCGCCCCCGTGTTTTTCTGGGGTGCGGATTTCCTTTCGGGCCACCTCGCTCGTCCGGGTGGGTTGTTGGAGTATGCGGCGGCGATGCTGGCGCAACTGGATGCCCGGGGTGCGCTGGGCGCCTTTGTGACAACGGGGGCGATCGGCCTGCTTGGCTTGGGGGTGGCGTGTTTGCTGCGGCTGGGCGCGGGCGGGCTGCGGTCTTTGGCGTGGTTGCCTGGTCTTCTGTGGCTGGTGCTGGAGGGGCGCTACGAGTTCTCGGTCCTTGCGCCGGGTTTGGGGGTGGTGCTGGCAGCAATTCTGGGGGCGATCTGGCGGCTTGTGGCGGGGCGGCTTGTGGGTTTTTGGGGTCTGGTGTTCGGGGGGGTGGCGGTTGGGCTTTGGTGGGCGGGTGGCTTTTGGATTTGTCTGCCCTGGGTGGCGATTGGCGTGGCGGGCGAGTTGGCAAGCCGCACGGCGTGGGGCAAGGGTCTTGGGCGCTCGTGGCTGGCGATGACGGCGGCTCGTGGGCATTGGGGCTGGGATGCGGCGGTGGTGGGTGTGGGAGCGGCGGTGGTGGCGGTGACGTTGGACAGGGATTTGAAGCGGCTGACGCAGATCGAGGCATGCGCCGCCGGGGGGCAATGGGACCGGGTGCTCGAGCTGGCCGAGGGTCGCCCGTTGGGGGTGGCGCCGGAGATCCGGCTGGCGATCCATCGGGCGTTATACCACGCCGGGCGGCTCAACAAGGATCTGTTTGCTTTTCCCCAACGCAAGCCGCTGGACGTGCTGCCGTCGATGCGCGAGGGCTGGAAGGCGTGTGAGCCTCTGAGCGACACACTGCTCGAGTTGGGGCAGGTGAACCTGGCCGAGCACATGGCGCACGAGGCACTCGAGCTGGGGGGGGAGCGTGCGCGGGTGCTATGGCAGTTGGCGCGGATCAACGTCCTGCTGGGCCGAGCCGAGGCGGCGAGGGTCTTTTTGAACCGGATGCGGCGGATTCCCTTTCACGGAGCAGCTGCGGAGCGTCGGCTTCTCGCTCTCGACAGGGATCCGACATTGGCGGCGGAGGAGGACATCGCGAGGGTGCGGGCGTTTCGAGTGACGACGGACTATGCGGGGAGCGGGGTGCCGACGGAGGTGTTGCTGCGGCAGTGTCTGCGGGCGAATGGCCGGAACCGGATGGCGGCGGAGTTTCTGATGGCGCACTATCTTCTGACCGGACAGATGGATTTGATTGCGCAGCATCTGGGGATCTGGGATGACCTTGGCCAGTGGGAGACTCCGAGGCACATCGAGGAAGCGCTGGTCGCGTATGGCGCGAGCCAGCCAGGGACTCCGTTGCCGCTGGGCGGCCGGCGCATCGGCCCGGAACCATTGCGCCGGTTTGCGGCTTTCCAGGGGGTGCTTCGCGAGAACGACGGCCGGCTGCCGGAGAGCCGACCGCGACTGGCACGCGACTTTGGGGACACGTTCTGGTTCTATCACGTGTACGGCCACACGGGTGCTGCCGACCCGGGGGTGGCGCCGCGGCGCCAATGAAGAGCACGCTGAAGAGGGCAGGCGAGGGCGGACGCTGCGGTTTCGAGGCCGCGCTGGTCCTGGGATTGGCGCTCGTCGGGCTCCTGCATGGGGCTGGGGAGGCTGCCGACGCGTCGGTGGGCCGGCCGCCTCGGATCGCGCCGGATTACGCCGGGATCGTGATTCCAACGAACATCGCGCCGCTGAACTTTGTGATTCGGGAGCCGGGCGTTCGATATCGTGCGCGGTGGAGTGCGGCGGGCGGTTCGGAGGTTGCGGTCGAGGGAAAATCGGCTTCGATCCGATTTCCGGCGGGGTCTTGGAGACGATTTCTGGGCGTGGCGGCGGGTCGGGAGGTCCGGGTCGAGGTGGCGGTGAAGGAGGCCAACGGAGGATGGCAGCGATTCGAGCCGATCACCAACACGGTGGCTCCGGAGGGGATCGACAGCACGCTCGTGTATCGGCGGCTGCGTCCGCTTTACAACGCGTATCAGACCCTGGGGATCTATCAGCGCGATCTCGAGGGCTCTCGGGAGCGGCCGGTGCTCGAGGGCGCCCAATTCGGCAACGGGTGTCTGAACTGCCACACCTTTCTCGGCCACCGGCCGGACCGGATGGCCCTGAACATCCGGCTTTCGGGCAGTCCGAATCCGACGCTGTTGGTCGCCACGAACGAGGTGACGCAGCTTCTCAAGACGTGCGGGTATCTGTCCTGGCATCCGAGCGGCCGGTTGCTGGTGTTCTCAGCCAACCGGCTGTCCTTGTTTTTCCACACGGTGGGCGAGACTCGCGACGTGTTTGACGCCGACTCGGACCTGGGGTTGTACCGGGTGGATTCGAACACGGTGGTGGCGCCTCCGGCCATCGCCCGGCCTGACCGGCTGGAGACGTGGCCGTCTTGGGGTCCGGACGGGCGGCAGCTTTACTTCTGCAGCGCTCCCAAGCTGGTGCCGATGAAGCAACGGCGGTATCGGGAGGTCCGCTACGATCTGGTGCGGGTGTCCTACGATGTGGACCGGGATCGGTGGGGCGAGGCGGAGACCGTCGTGTCCGCCGAGCAGATGCAACTCAGTGCCGCGCAGCCCCGCGTGTCTCCCGACGGGAGGTATTTGGTCTATGGTTTGGCGGCGTACGGCAATTTCCCGATCTACCAGACGAACGCGGATTTGTATGTGCAGGATCTCCGGAGCGGGGCGCATCGCCGGCTTGAGATCAACAGCGACGCGGCGGACACGTGGCATTGCTGGTCGAGCAACAGCCGATGGCTGGTTTTCAGCAGCAAGCGCCAGGATGGCGTCTTTGCGCGTCCGTACTTCACGCGTGTGGATGAGGAGGGGCGCTTCTCGAAGCCGTTCGTGCTGCCGCAGGCGGATCCGGCGTTTTACGACGCCTGTCTGCAGACCTTCAACGTGCCGGAGCTGGTGAGCGGCCCTGTGACGGTGAGTCCGGCGGCACTGGCCCGGGGTGTCCTTAAACCGGGCCGGGTTCTGAAGCCGGTCCCGGTGTTGCATCCTGAACGCCCGGCCGGGGCCGGGATCCAGGAGACGACCGATGCCCACCAGGAGCCGAGTGGACCGACTGAGGATTGAGCACGCCTGGGCGATGGCAATTCTTGTGCCGTGCCACTTTCCTCCTGTCCTGGACGGGAATTGCCAGCTAGCCTCACCCCGTTGAAACGGAAAGGAAAGGGCGGGGTTGGCGGGGCGGTTCCTGGAGGCCACGGTTCCCGAGGCCTTTTGGCGCCAGCGGGGTCCGGGCTATCGTCTTCGAGGCGGTGGCTGTTCCGGATCGGGGCGGCGGTGGTGGTGCCGCTGGGCATCCTGGCGCTGGTGGAGTTGGTTCTGCGCCTTTCCGGATTCGGGCATCCCACGACGTTTTTCATTCCGGAGACTGTCCGGGGTGAGCGAGTGCTGGTTGAGAATCCGTGGTTTGGCCTCCGGTTTTTTCCGCCGACGGCATCCCGGAGTCCTTCGCCGGTGGTGTTGCGGCCTGAGAAGCCGGCTGGCGTTTACCGGATTTTTTTATTGGGCGAGTCTGCGGCGCTGGGGGATCCGCGGCCGGCCTACGGGATGGGGCGATATCTGGAGGTGCTGTTGCGCGAGCGGTATCCGGAAGCCCGCTTCGAGGTGATCTGCGTGGCGGTAACGGCCATCAGTTCGCACGCCCTGCTGCCGATTGCCCGGGAGTGCGCGCGATATGCCGGCGACCTGTGGATTGTCTACGCGGGGCACAACGAGATGGTGGGGCCTTTCGGTGCCGCCACGGTGTTCACGGCGCAGGCGCCTCGAGTGACCTGGGTTCGGACAATGCTGGCTCTCCAGACGTTGCGGACGGGTCAGGCGGTGCTTGGCTTGGCGCGCTGGCTGGGTCCGGGGCGGGAAGCGGAGGCCGGCTGGGGCGGGATGAAGATGTTTCTGAATTCGCAACTGCCGCCGGACGATCCGCGCAAGGACCGGGTGCGGCGGAACTTCCGGCGGAACCTCGAGGACGTGGTTCGGGTCGGTTTGAAGGCGGGGGCGCAGGTGCTGCTTTGCACTCCCGCCTGCAATCTCAGGGATTGTCCGCCCTTTGCATCGCTTCATGGGAGCCGGCCGCCAGCGGATCCAGCAGCCTGGAACCGCGAGATGGAACGTGGGATTCAGGCCCAGGCGGAGGGCCGGTCGACCGAGGCGATCACGGCCTTTCAAGCCGCCTCGAGACAAGGCGGTGAGTTCGCCGAGCTCCAATACCGGCTCGCGAGCGCCCATCGTGCGCTCACCAATCTGGGCCTGGCGCGGACCGGATTCGAGCTGGCGCGCGACTGCGACGCTCTCCCTTTTCGGGCGGACGGGGCGTTGCAGGGCGCGGTGATGGAGGTTGCCGGCCAGTACGCCGGCCGCGGGGTGCACCGGCTCGACGCGACCGCGGTTCTTGCCGAGGCCGCCCCGGATCGGATCCCGGGGGTGGAGACGTTCTTCGAGCATGTGCATTTGAACTTCGAGGGGAACTACCGGCTGGCCCGTGCGATGGCGGAACAGATGGTCTCGCTGCTGCCTTCGGGCATCCGGGCGGGTGCGGATGGGGGGTGGGCGGGACCGGACGTGTGTGCGCTCCGGTTGGGGCTCAGCGATTGGAATCGCCGGGCGGTATACGAGAACGTCCTCGGGCGTCTGGCTGAGGCGCCCTTCACGAACCAGTTGGCCCACGCCGAGCGCGTCGGCTTCCTGGCGTCGAAGGTCCGGGACTTGAATCAGAAGTTGCAAGGAGTCCCGCCGGCCAGTGTGCGGTCGAACTACGTGGACGCGTTGCGGCGGGCCCCGGACGATTTTCGTTTGCACGAGTGCTATGGCGAGTTCCTGGGAGTGACGGGGCACTATGCGGACGCGGCCGACGTGTGGCGCAACGCGTGTGTCCTGGTGCCGCATCATTACCTGGCGCATTTCGAGCTGGGCCGGAACCTGGCCCGGGTGCGGGATCTTCCGGCGGCCCGGCGCGCGCTGGAACGTTCGATCGAGTTGCGACCGGATTACGCGGACGCCCATCTGGAGCTGGGGCAGGTGCTGGTTGCGCAGGGCCATGCGGAGGAGGGGTTGTCCGAGTACGCCATCGCGCGACGTCTCCAGCCCGGCGATGCGCGGATCTATGTTCAGGCGGCCCACGTGTTGGCCGAGCTCAAGCGGCGCGACGAAGCCCTTGTCAGTCTCCGGGAGGCGATCCGCCTGCGTCCGACCTATTGGCAGGCCCGGTACTACCTCGGCGTGGAACTGGCTGTGGACGGCAAGAACGAGGAGGCGCTGGCCCAGTTTGCGCTGGTGACGCGGCTCAAGCCGGACTTCGCATTGGGCCATCTCAACCTGGGAACGGCGCTGGCGCGTCAACGGCGTTTTGCCGAGGCGGCGGCGCAATTCGAGGAGACCCTCAAGCTCGATCCCGAGAACGCTCTGGCCCGGCACCATCTGCAGACGCTGTCGAATGCGATTCGAACGAATGCGATCGCGCCGCCGCCCGGCCTTTAGTGGGCTCGACAACCGGCTGCTTTCTCGGACTCGATGCCTCGCCGGTGTCGTTTCCCCTCAGGCGGAAAAGCTGAACGCTGGCCCTTTAGACGGATACTGACAGGTCAGCAGGATAGTCTACATTTTGCTGGACATGTGCTCGGCAAGCATGTCATCCTCGCTGCATGCCAACGATTGATGGCCGCACGCTCGATCACAAGACACTGGAGCACATACGGATACAGGCCGTCCGGCGCGTCCTTGAGGACAGGGAGAAGCCCAGTGAAGTGATGAAGAGCTATGGATTGTGCCGCACAAGCATCTACCCGTGGCTGCGGGAGTTCAGGGACAAGGGCTGGGAGGCGTTGACGGAATCGATTGCCCAAGGGCCAGTCCCCAAGATGACGGACAGGCAAAAGGAACGAGTCAAGCGTTGGATCTTAGGTCAGGACCCGCGACAGCATGGCTTCGACTTCGGGCTGTGGAGCCGGCGGATCGTGCAACAGTTGATTCAAGAGAAGATGGGCATCGGGTTGTGCTTGGCGTCGGTGGGTAAGCTGCTCGCCAGTCTGAATATTACTCCGCAGAAGCCATTGCGCCGGGCCTATGAGAGAGATCCCCAAGCGGTTCAACTCTGGCTAAATGAAACGTATCCGAGACTCAGGAAGCGGGCCAAGAAGCTGGGGGCGAAGATCTTCTTCCTCGACGAAGCCGGGTTCCAGTCCGATCCTCGGCTGGGCCGCACCTACGGCCTCAAAGGACAGACTCCCGTAGTCCCGACGTCCGGCCAGCGCCAGAGCATCAATGTCATCAGTGCGGTCAACGTTCGAGGGGAATTCTGGACGGCGACCTATGATGGCAAGCTCAACGCCGAGTCGTTCGTCCTCTTCTTGCAGGACTTCATGAAAGGCCGCCAGGGGAAAGTCTTCCTCGTCATCGATGGGCACCCCTCGCACACGGCCAAGGCTGTGGATCGCTATGTGGAAACCTTGGGCGGTCGTCTGGAGCTACATCGGCTGCCGTCGTATGCGCCGGATTTGAATCCGGACGAGTTTGTCTGGAGTCACATGAAGAAGAACGGTGTGTCCAAGAAGCCCCTGAAGCAGAACAAATCCTTGCGGAAGCGTGTCGAAGAAGACCTGCTAAGTATCAACGCTAATCCTGCGTTAGTCCGGTCTTTTTTTCGTGCCGAAAGTGTAGCCTATGCCGCTGACTGATCAGTAACCAAGCGGATTTCCGCGATGCGGACCGCTTCGGGATCCAGGTGGTGGGGCCGGCAGAGTTCTTGAGGATGATTGGAGAGCCAGCATGAGCGCATTGAGAGTGGAATTGCCGGAGAAGCTGCAGGAGGAGGCCCGGGAAGTGGCGGCATCCAGGGATCTGAGCCTGGACGCGTTGATCGCCGTGTCGCTGGCCGTTAGCGCTCACGAGAACTGACCCGGGTGTGCTCATGAGAAGTGACCCACCTGGGTGAAGGGCGGGAGGATTTCCTTTCCAAGGGGGAGGTCGCGGAAGGAGAAAACCCTTGCCCCACCTGGACGGCCGAGGGCCGTTC
>JAKQDD010000201.1 GCA_029556615.1 Verrucomicrobiota bacterium
CCGTCGTCTCGCCAAGGTTCGCGGTGATGATGTCACCGCCCGCACCGCCCAAAATGATGTCCGCCCCGATGCCGGTCTTGATCGTATCGTTCCCGCCGTCCGAACTGCTCGTCGTCTCGACCAGCCCAAGGCTCATCGGGATTCCGCCAAGCTGCGGAGCATCCTGTGAGGACGCGGTAATCCTGCCCGAGTCGCCGATCACCAGGTTGTTGCCCGCACCGGCTTCGATCGTATCGCCAAACCGACCACCCACGATCAAATCCGACCCCGAGCCACTCGTAATGTGGTCCACCCCACCGTATTGAGTGGTCGAGGTGCTCTCAACAAGGTCAATGTCCGCAGGAGCCGTATCCGCACCCTTCGCCGCCGGTTCGCGATCCGCCCGCGTGTAGTCGATCCACCCACTGTCACCCAGGACGATATTGTTGCCTCCACCGGCAGTGATGGTCTCGACCACACTCTCCCCATCCTCACTGTCGTTCGTCCCGCCCACCAGGATGTCGTTACCACTACCCGCCGTGATCGTGTCGCTCCCGCCAATCCCGTCCGCCGTCGTCAATATCTCGCCAATCGTTAGCGCCAGACCCGCAAGCTGTGGCCCACTACTCGAGGCCGCCGTGATCTGACCGCTGTCGCCCAGAACCAGGTTATTCCCCCCGTTCACCGTGATCGTGTCCGCACCCGCACCCCCAATCACCAGGTCGGACCCGTCGCCCGTCGTGATGGTGTCGTTGCCACCGATGCCCTCATCCACGCTCAGCACCAGGTCCAGATCGCGCGGATCAGTATCCGCTCCCGCTGTCGGCACCGTGACCCGGTCCGCCCGCGTGTAGTCCAACAGTCCGTTGTCCCCCAGCACGATGTTGTTGCCATCCCCCGCACCCATCACGTCCCCGGCCTGCCCGCCCAGGATCACGTCGTTGCCGCCCAGCGTCGTGATCGTGTCCACCCCGCCATCGGCCGAGCTCATCGTCTCCACCAACCCCAGCGTCATCGGGATGCCCACAAGTTGCTGAACCGCATTGCTCACCGCCGCCGTGATCCGGCCACTGTCCCCAATCACCAGATTGTCCCCGTTGCGCGCCCGGATGCTATCACCAAACCGTCCGCCGAGAATGATGTCGTCACCATCGCCCGACTCGATCGTGTCAGCCCCGCCCACATCGACAGTCGTCGTCGTACCGTCCGCGTTCGTAACCTCAACCGGCACTGTCGACGTGCTCACGATCTCGTCGATGTCGTCCGGATTCACTCCGCCGCCATCCAGATCGTCGTCGTAGTCGATGTACCCAGTGTCCCCTAACACGATATTGCCGCTGTCCGGCGCCAACGCCGCCTGATTCTCAGGCTCCGCGATCAGACTGACTGTGATCCTGTCCCCTCCATGGCCACCCAGCACAATGTCGTACCCCGTCAAGGTCACAATCGTATCCGAACCGCCATCGGTGTCCTCCATCGTCTCCACACGCCCCAGCGTCAGCGGTTGGCCGGCAAAGTGCGGCTGCGTCGCCGAATCCTCCGTCGCTGCCGTCACCCGCCCGCTGTCCCCAATTACCAGGTTGTCCCCGGCACCGGCCTCAATCGTGTCCCCATGCCGCCCGCCCACAATCAGATCCGACCCAGACCCACTCGTGATGTGGTCGACCCCACCGTGTTCAGTGGTCGAGGTGCTCTCAACAAGGTCAATGTCGGCAGGAGCCGTATCCGCACCCGGCTGGCCAGCTTCACGATCTCCCCGTGTAAAGTCGATCCGCCCGCTGTCACCCAGCACGAGGTTGTTGCCCTGACCCGCAGTGATCGTCTCAACCACCCCTTCATCGTTCGTCCCACCGACCAGGATGTCATTGCCACTACCAGCCGTGATCGTGTCACTCCCGCCAATCCCATCCGCCGTGGTCAGGATCTCACCGATCGTCAGCGACAATCCCGCAAGCTGCGCACCATTCGTCGACGCCGCCGTAATCTGCCCGCTGTCGCCCAGCACCAGGTTATCCCCACCGTTCGCCGTGATCGTGTCCGCTCCCGCCCCGCCAATCACCAGATCCGATCCATCGCCCGTCGTGATCGTGTCATTCCCGCCGATACCCTCATCCACGCTCAACACCAGATCCAGATCGCTCGGATCACTATCAGCACCTGGCACACTCGCACGATCCGCCCGTGTGTAATCCAACCGCCCGTTGTCGCCCAGCACCAGATTCACGCCGGCGCCCACGAGCTCCTGTCCGCCGTCGTCGGTGCCTGCGTAGTCCGCCTTGATCACATCGCTGCCCTGACCCCCGAGGACGATGTCGTTCCCGGTCCCGGTCGTGATCGCGTCCACCCCGCCATCCGCCGAGCTCATCGTCTCCACCAGCCCCAGCGTCATCGCGATGCCGGCCAGTTGCTGGACCGCGTTGCTGGTCGCCGCCGTCACCCGGCCGCTATCCCCAATCACCAGATTGTCCCCCGCACCGGCCTCAATCGTGTCCCCATACCGACCACCCAAAACCAGGTCAGATCCCGACCCGCTGGTCATGTGGTCCACGCCGCCCTCGGCCGTCGTCGAGCTGCTCTCGATCAGGTCGAGGTCCGACGGATCGGCATCCGCACCCGCTCCGCCTTCCCGCTCCGCGCGCGTATAATCAATCCGCCCACTGTCACCCAAGACAATGTTGTTGCCCTCACCGGCAGTGATGGTCTCGACCACACTCTCCCCATCCTCACTGTCGTTCGTCCCACCCACCAGGATGTCATTGCCACTACCCGCCGTGATCGTATCGCTCCCGCCAATCCCGTCCGCCGTCGTCAATATCTCGCCAATCGTTAGCGCCAGACCCGCAAGCTGCGGCCCAGCCGTCGAAGCGGCCGTAATCTGCCCACTGTCGCCCACCACCAGGTTGTTCCCACCGTTCACCGTGATCGTGTCCGCACCCGCACCCCCAATCACCAGGTCGGACCCGTCGCCCGTCGTGATCGTGTCGTTGCCACCGATGCCCCCATCCACGCTCAGCACCAGGTCC
>JAKQDD010000204.1 GCA_029556615.1 Verrucomicrobiota bacterium
GGGACCATGGAGAAATTCATCTCCCAGTCCACCCGGACGATGATCCAGAAATCGGGCAAGGACGGCGAGGCGGTGAATCTCGGCGAATGCCAGGAGATCGACCTCAGCTTTCTGTTCGCCGACGTCCGGGGCTTCACCGCCTTCGCCGAAGCCCATCACCCCATGGAGGTCATGGCCACCCTCAACGCCTACTTCGACCTGCAGTACCAGGCCATCCGGAGCCACAGCGGCGACGTGGACGACTACGTGGGCGACCAGGTGATGGCCCATTTCGGCGGCGGCGCCCGCGGCGGCCACCGGATGCGGGCGTGCCGCGCGGCGGTGGCCATCCAGAAATCGATCCGCCGGCTCAACCGGGAGCGGCGGAAGAACGGGCTGCCGGTCTTCGATGTGGGGATCGGCGTGCACTCCGGCCGGGTGGTCACCGGCACCATCGGCGCGTCGAAACGGATGGACTTCGCCTGCGTCGGCGACGCGGTGAACACCGCCGCCCGCCTGTGCGGCGCGGCCGCACCGGGCGAGATCCTCGTCTCGAAGGCCCATGCGGCCGGCCTCGGCGACGCGGTGCGCCTCGGCCGCACCGGCACCATCCGGCTCAAGGGAAAGCAGGAGCCGCTGGCGGTCTGCGAGCTGCTCGACGCCGGGGAAGGACGGCGATAGAGGGGTGAACGGGTGAATGGGTGAATGGGTCTGAGGATTCGTGCTCGTAATCGTAATTCGTAATCGTAATTCGTAATCGTGATCGTAATCGAGACTCGAGGCTCGTTCCCGATTTTCTGATTTCGGATATCGGACTTCGGACATCGGTTTCGGACCTGGGACCTGGGTTCCGGGCCCTGGATCAGAGAACCCGGCTCATGAGGCCCACACCTGCGAACATTCAAACCTTCAAACCTGTAAACCTTCAAACGGCTCGACTACGATCACGATTACGAATTGCGATCACGATTACGAATTACGATCACAAATTACAAGCACAAACATTCGGAACTGGGACGAACCCCGAACCACGAGCCCCGAACCCCGATTACGATCACGATTACGAATTACGAGCGCGAAATCCGAAGTCCGATGTCCGCGATCGAGCCTCGTTCTTCCCCTTGACCCCGGCCGACGGCCTCTGCGAAGATACGGACCACAACCCGACGGCCGGGGGGACGGCCGCGGGTACGACCACGGAGGTGCCGCCATGCTCAGCGAGGAAACCCTGGCCATCCTGGCCAAGACCGAGATCTTCGAGGGGCTGCCGTACGACGAGCTCAGGCAACTGGGCCGGTTCGCGTTCGAGCTCACGGCCGGCGCCGACGACATGATCCTCGCCGAGGGGGTTCCCGGCGACGCCCTCTACGTGGTGCTGGAGGGGCGGCTGCAGGTGGCCCTGCTCAAGAGCAAGCCCGGCCAGCCCGCGCGGCGGTTCTCCGACGTCAGCCTCAA
>JAKQDD010000234.1 GCA_029556615.1 Verrucomicrobiota bacterium
CTTCCCCAATCCACGAGCAATCAAGTCTAAACCCTCCGAGCCAACCTGCCTATCCTTGACCCACTGGCCGCCGGCGAGTCATGGCGGTCTCGGACCACCCTGGCCGCCGCGATGGGTCAACTCCAAACCGGCGCCATCACCCTCGATCAAGACGTGACCGTAATCGATGCCCGCGAAGCGGAGGCTTGCCTCAGACGCGAGTTCAAGGGCGTGGCGGCGGGCCGGGACGCGGAGCGTGCTGCTGCCGAGTTCCTCGAACGGAGAATCAAGATCAAGGATGACGTCCCCATGGTCGAGGATTTCCCCCTGGCCCCCGAGGAGGAGACTCCTGACTTCCGGGACCTGGCGAACACGCTGCAGTTGCGTTGCCTTCGGGCTTTCGAGCATTGGCGCGGCAACACGCAATTGACCTTGACGGAGATCATTGTGCGGATCTTCGGAGAGGGCACGCAAGCGCCCGAGGTGCAGGGGAAGTGCACCTGAGCGTCGCTACGCTCCGAACCTATCCGGAAAGCGCCGGAACAGGTGTCCGGAATGGAACGGAATGGCTGTCCGGATTGGGCGGAATACGCAACAGGGCGAGAATTGCGGGAATGTGCGGGCTACAGGTACTCCATGTGACCGCTCATATCTTCGGCCGTCTTGGAGCGTATGAATCGCGCCACCCGCCGTATCTTCTCTCGCGTCGAGCAGTGTTGGTCCGGAAGGACGACGATGCCGCAATGGCGGAGACCTTTCGATAGATACTCGCCATGCAGGCGCGCAAAATCGCGGACATTGAACGTGTAGAGCACGCGTTCTTGCTCGGTTGCCCAGGCCAATTGGTCGGCGTCGGCGACGCCAAGGTGACCGGTTTCCGCCGTCGTCACGACGTCGATGCCTCTGGCGCGCAAGGCGACGATGACGGCGCCCTCGGAGGCGTCTTCGTCAACGTACAAGCGTATTTCGCTCATTGACTGCCGCCGGGCGCCGACATGTCGTCGTAGAGCTTGGCGTCAGCCGCAAGCTCGATCTCGATCTGTTCGCGATTCGCGTGGTAGTAGGCAAGAGCCGCGTAGACGTGGCCGAGGGCGAGATGCGGGTACGCCTGCACAATATCCTCCGCGGTGTGGCCCTGTTTGTAGAGGGTCGCAATTCTGTGCACGGTGATGCGCGTCCCGTCGATTCGAATCCGCCCGCCGCAGACGGTGGGCGTCCTGACGAGCATAGAGTCGAGAGTAGTGGACATGGCTTCTGCTCCCGGGGGCCACGTGGCCTTACCACAGTAGTGACCTTACACGCCCGCGGATAGCGCGTCAAGCATGTGCTGTTCCTCCTGAGAATTCCGTCCGCGGTGAAGACTTCCTTCATGCCGTGAGAATGTGACGGGTGTCCCTCCTGTCCCTCCCGAAAACCCCATCCGGTGCCGATGGTGCTGCTCAGGTCGGCAGAATCCGACGCGGAAGCGGCCGGGTCCAGGGCGCCGACGTGGGAAAACCTACGCGGAGGCATCAGGCCGTTGGAGTTCGGCCTGCGCCGGCGACCAGTTTCGCGGGTCAGCGCGTGGTGCTTGCGGAGTTCCTTGCCTGCGGAGACCTCGCGCGCGGGTTCGCGCGATTCAGATGTCCGGACTGCCGGCTGGAGCACCTGGTCCCGTTTTCGTGCCAACGGAAGCTGTGCCCGTCGTGCGAGGCGGAGGGCCGAGTGGTGGGCGCACGTGGTCGAGGAGGTGCTGCCGGATCTCGCGTTCCGGCAGTTGGTGTTCACGGTGCCGCGGGTGCTCAGGGGCGGGTTCATAAGGGAGCGGCGGCTGCTGGGGGGTGCGCAGGGCGTACGACGTGACGCGGCGGTTCCTGACGGCGCAGTTCCCGGGCGTGACGCGCGCCGTGCCGTACTTCGTGGGGGCGGTGGAGACCTGGGGTTCGGTCGTCAATCTTCATCCGCATGCTCACGCGCTGTGCTCCGAGGGCGTGGTGGACAGAGAGGGGAAGTTCCCCGCCTTGCCGGCGGGGTTCGGCAGGAGGCCGCTCGGGGAGTTCTTCAGGCATGCGGTGCTGGTGGTGCTGGTCGAGCGGGAGTGGGACTTGGGCGCGTGAGGGCGGCGAGGCGGGGCGCGAACGAGCGCCGACACCGGCCGTGCGGGAGCGCAGGGCCGGCGGCGGAGAGGTGCGCGCGGCGCCGGGGCGAAACGCGGAGCGCGAAGGGTTCGGGCCGATCAGGCGGGCCGGTGCCGCTGGCAAGCCCGGCGCGCTCCCCGCGCGGAGTGCGCGCCGGCTCGCCCGCGGCGGTTTCGGGGCGCCTGCGTGTGTTGCTTGATGCCCGGCGGCGTTTCAATTAGCATCGTCGATGATGGAAACGACAACGAGAAGCCGTATGGGTCCGATAATCATTGCCGTTTTGGCAATCTTGGTCCCGTCTTTCGTTGTTCCTGTGCAGCGAGAAATGGGATGGATCGATGCCGTTACGGCATCAAAAAAACGACAAACATACGTGACGTTTGGATTTGATATGCAACCGCTCATGAAGACGACACCGACAATTGAAACATCACCGTTAGCCGACTGGCTGGTCCAACGAGAGGGCAAAATAGAATTTGACTGGCGGCATGTCAATGGAACCCTGAAGACGATTTGGGGTAAACCCGTTGGATATGGCCATGATCGGTCCCCACCAATTTACCCTTTGTACGGGGACTTGATGAAAGACTTCGTTAGTTTGTCTTCAGACGAAGACCTTCTACACTTTGTCGAAATCATGAGACACGGCAGCGAAGAAGAACAAGAAGCCGAAGTAAATGCAGCTATTCAAAAAGCATTGTCTCACGTCGACTAAAATAGTTTTTCGTCCCCAATACTGCACCAAACAACCCCGCCAACAACGCCCACGCTCCCGGCTCGGGCACCGATGCCCACGCTGCTCCAGCGGTCCAATTCGCCGACATTATCGCCGCGTTTAAATCGTTTACCATGCTGTCGTCGTTAAAATTGCCGTCGGACCAGTTGCCGCTTTGCAGCCAGTTGGCCGCCAACACCGCGGTGTCGTCTGCCTGCGCGTCGTAATCGTTGTATTGTGGATCCACCATGGATCTCTGGGCAGCCTCCCCCAACCTATGGAGAGGACAGCCTTGGTCGTCGCGCTGCCGCGAGAACCGCGTGAGGCCTACGTATCATGTGGCATGGATGAGTGAACCAGCGTAAGCGTCCGGCGAAGTCCATCTGGCGCGCCGGCTGCCTGACGGCATAATTGTCATCATCCCCAACTTCTTGCCGGATAATTCCGCAAGCGGGATGGCCACGGGGACCGGTTTTCGTTTGCTGACGGCATTGTAGCAGATAAAACCTCGCGTGCGGAAGGGGGAATTGCGGCGTAGGGTTGACAGAGGATTTCGAAGACCTTCCGCATGATGTTGACCATGGGAGCATCGGCGGCGTGTGCCGCCGCCCATGTAGTCCAGCGCGCCTCGGCGCGATCGATGACG
>JAKQDD010000236.1 GCA_029556615.1 Verrucomicrobiota bacterium
GAATTCCGGGGGCGGTTTGGGGAGCGGCGGCGGACGGGGGCGCGGCCGATGCGTGGGGTGGCGGCGTTGGGGCACTTGATGACGCTGCGGGACCTGCGGGTGGACGCGGTGGGATAGGCGAGGAGCCCACCGGCCCGGGAACCCAGAGGACGAACCCATCTTTCACATCGCCAACACTTCGAGATCGGCCGCGGCCGGGGGGGAGGATTGCGCCCATGGGATCCCGACGGGGTCCGCGAACCGGGTCGGAGACCAACCCAGCGACTGTCCTCGGCGGGATGATGAACCGATGAAGCCACGATGAGCGGGGCTGCAAGGCGCATTGGGTGCGTCGGCCGACTATGAACCTGGCACGCTGTCCAATCCGCATCTTCGCTTGGTGCTGTGTCTCGAACGTCCGCCAGCGGCTACTCCTGGCGAGGCGCGCCTCAGACCGATGCCGCATCCAGTCCAGCGGAACGGTGCCGCAAACAAGGTGACAGACTCATAGTCTCCACACGTGTTCCAAGAGTCGAGGACTCCACGCCTTTTCCCAGACTGCGCTGGGAACATGGGGTTCGCCTGCGGCGAGCAGCAACGCCGGATCGCGCGGGCAACATCGACAACATGTTGGTAGATATTCTCTGACAAGGGGCTAGTGTGGTGCCCTAACCATGCGCGGAGACGAGTTCTTTTCGACCATCGCGAGGCGGCCGCCGTTCACCAAGCTGGCTCCGCGGGTGGCGGCGTTCTTCAAAGACTACTTTGCGCGCGAGAAGGTCATTGCCTTCGGGGACCGGCACGTGGTGAACACGCACTTTCCGCCGTACCCGAGCAGGGCCTTCGACCGGTTGGTTGGGCAATTCGGGCAGTTGGGCGATGCGGGGACGCGCCGGCTCTACTCGGTGACCCTCGCCGTCACCAACCGGTGCCCGTTCCACTGCTGGCACTGTTACAACGCGGGGCGGAGCACGAAGGACCTGCCCCTGGAAACGCTCGAGCGGTTGGCGTCGGATCTGCAGGCGCGCGGCGCGGTCATGGTCACGCTCACCGGCGGCGAACCGCTGCTGCGTGAGGATCTGGCGGACCTGGCGGGGGCGTTCGGGCCGGAGTCGTGCCTGATCGTGGGCACCACGGGCGAGGGACTGACGCCGGATCGAGCCATCGCGCTGAAACGCCGCGGAGTGTTCGCCGTGGGTATCAGCCTCGACTCGGACCTCGAAGTCGAGCACGACCGGCTTCGGGGTCGGCGGGGCGCCTTTCGGACGGCTCTCGATGCCCTCGCGGCGGCCCGGAACGCGGGGCTGTACCCGTACGTGGTCTCGGTGGCCACCCGGGAATTCCTCTCCCGGGATCGGTTCCTCGCGTTCCTGCGGTTTGCGCAGGGTGCCGGCGCGCTCGAAGTGCACCTGCTGGAGCCGAGTGCGACCGGCCGGTTGGCGGGGCGGACGGATGTGCTGCTGACCGCTTCGGAGCGTCGTCTGTTGTTGGACTACCAGGCGGTGGTGGCGCAGGACGAGACGCTGCCCATCCTCTCGTGCTTCGCCTATCTCGAGTCCGCGGAGGCCTTCGGCTGCGGCGCCGGTCTCACGCATCTGTACATTGACGGCAGCGGAGAGGTGTGCCCGTGCAATCTGGTTCCGCTCTCGTTCGGCAACGTCGGCCGAGAGCCGTTGGACGCGATCCTCGCCCGCATGGGGCGGTGTTTCTGCCGGCCCCGGCCGGGGTGCGTGGGCACGCTGCTGGCCGGGCGGCTGCCGGCGGCGGCGCTGCCCTTGTCACCGGCGCAGTCGATCGATTTCTGCGAGCGGCACCTGCCGCGTGTTCATGACTTGCCCCGCTTCTTTCAGCTTCGGGACGGGGCGCGTGGCGCCGAGGTGGGGATGGCCGAGCTGCGAACGGCGTATGACCATGTGCATGAGGACTACGACGCATTCTGGCTGGTGTCGGCGGCGGACCCGGTGGACCGGCTGATCGGGGGGCTGTCGTGGACCGGGCGCGAGCGGGTGTTCGAGGCGGGCTGCGGGACGGGCTATGCCACGGCGCAGCTCGCCGCTCGTGCCGCCGAGGTGCTGGCGGTGGATTTGTCCGAGGGGATGCTGGCCAGGGCTTGGGAGCGCCTGGGGGCGGCGGGTTGCACAAACGTGCGCTTCCGTTGCGGCGACGCGCTGGAGGCGCTGGGGGAGGGCGGCGGGTTTGACCGGGTCTTTTCGAGCTGGGTGCTGGGGTACATTCCGTTGGCGCCGTTCTTCGAGGCGGCGCGCAAGGCGCTCGTGCCCGACGGGCGGGTGGCGTTCGTCGTGCACAAGGAGAACTCGCCGAGGGAACCGCTCGAGATCTTCGGTGAGTTGGTGGCTGCGGACCCGGCGATCCTCTTGAAGCGGGTGGCCTTTGATTTCCCGCGGGACGCGGACCAGATCCGGGCGCTCGCGGCAGCGACGGGATTCGAGATCGAGACGATCGGCGAAGGACAGATTGTGTTCGTCTATGCCACAGCGCAAGGGGTGCTGGATCACCTGCTGAAGTCGGGTGCCGGGACGGCGTTTCATGACGCGATCGACCCGGCGCGGCGCGAGGCGCTCACCGGGCGGTTTCTCGACGTCCTGACCCGGCGGAACCGGGGCCGGTCCGGGTTCGAAGTCCGGCACGACTACGTTGCGTGCGTGATGAAACGGGCCGGCCTTCCGTCTACCAAGTCAGCCGCGCCGTCGCGATAGGCCTCGCCATCCCAACCCGCGCCTGAGGCAACCACATTCGCGTCAAGCACGACGTGCACGGTCAAGGTCCTTTCTGACCTGTCGCTGCAGGGCCAGGACTGCCTCGACGTCCGCCACCGAGGGCCCCGTGAGGGCGCCGGACCTCGTGGACTCGAGCAACCGCAGGTCCGCCTCGATCTCGCGTTGCATCTTCTCGCGGACCAGGGATCGGAAGTACTCGCTGAGGTTGCCGCAATCCCGTTCGCACGGGGTGCGCATCATCAGTGAATTGCCAATTCGTATTCTAATGGCAAAAAAGAAGTATGTATGCGCGATTGCTGCGAATGCCCGACCAGAGTGTCTTGCTCTTTGGGCCGCGCGGGGTCGGGAAGACGATCGCGAGGAAGTGCAGCAGGAGGGCTTTGCGCGGCACATGGGGGCATTTGGGCGGTTCCTGGAAGCGGCCAGCTTCTCGCAGGGATCGGTGTTGAACATGGCGGCGGTCGCTCGCGAGTGCGCGGTGTCCGCCAAAGTGGCGGAAGGCTACTTTGGCGTTCTGGAGGATCTTCTCATTGCCGTGCGGATTTCCCGGAAGCCAGGGCGTGCTTCGTCCATGCCGGTACTCGTCGGTGGCACGAACGCGGCATCGACGTGATGCCCGTTGAGGATTGCCTGCGCTCCCTGCGGGAACTCCTATAGCGCAGACCTATTGGCCGTCGGTTCGCTGGGGATGCGCCATCGGTTCCAGGCGAGGCGCCGGCCGAGGTCATCGAGGAGGGAGTAGACGACCGGGGTGACGAGGAGGGTGAGGAGGAGGCAGAGGGCCTGGCCGCCGATGACGACGAGAGCGGTGGCGCGGCGTTCCTCGGCGCCGGGGCCGGTGCCCAGGGCGAGCGGTAGCATGCCGGCAATGAGGGTGAGGGTGGTCATCAGGATCGGGCGGAGGCGGTCGCGGTTGGCCTGGACGATGGCGGTGGCGCGGTCGAGTCCGCGGGCGCGCAGGCCGTTGGTGTGATCGATCTGGAGGATGGCGTTCTTCTTGACGACGCCGAACAGGACGAGGATGCCGAGGGCGGAGTAGAGATTGAGCGTTTGGCCGCCTGCCAGGAGGGAGATGAGGGCGAAGGGGATCGAGAGGGGCAGCGAGAGGAGGATGGTCACGGGGTGGATGAAGCTCTCGAACTGAGCGGCCAGGATGAGATACATGAGGATGACGGAGAGGAGGAACGCCCAGATGAACTCGCCGAAGGTGGCCTCCATTTCGCGGGCCCGCCCCGAGACCCGGTGGGAGTACTCGGGCGGGAGATGCATGTCGCGGACCGCGGCGCGCAAGGTGGCGACGCGGTCGGCTTGGGCGAAGCCGGGGGCGACGGCGGCGCGGAGGCTGACCTGGCGCTGGCGGTCTAGGCGGTCGATCCGGGACGGGGCGTTGGTCGAGACGAGTTGGACGACGTTGTCGAGGCGGACGAGTCCCTCGCCCTGGCGCGGGACGAAGAGCGAGGCGAGCAGCTGCGGGTCGTTGCGGTCCGACTCGCGCAGCCGGAGCTGCACGTCATAGTCGTCGTTGACCGATTCGTCTCGGAAGCGGGACACCTCGGGGTCGCCGCCGACCATGATGCCGAGCGTTGCGGCGATGTGTTCGGTGTCGACGCCGAGGCGGGCGGCGCGGTCGCGGTCGATGACGACCTGGAGCTCGGGCTTATCGAGTTTGAGGGTGATATCGGCGTCGAGGAGGCCGAGCTCGGGGGCGCGGCGCCGAAGGGTTTCGGCGTGCTGATAGAGCACGTCGAGGTCGGGGCCGAGCAGGGCGAAATCGATGTCGAAGTTGGGGCCGCCGAGGCTGAAGGTCTGCGGGTTGCGCAGGGAGGCGCGGAGGTCGGGGTAAGCGCGGAGGCGCTTGCGGATGTCCTGCATGATCTCCTGTTGAGGTCGCTGGTTTTGGAAGGCCTTCCAGGGGGGCCAGGCAAGGAGGCGGGACCAGGCGAACACGCGCTCGCGGTGGGGGGTGAGGAGGACGTAGAAGCGGGCGTTGTTGACACTCCCGAAGAAGCCGCTGCCGGTCGAGGCGAGCAGGGTCTCGACGCCGGGGACGGCGAGGATGTCGCGTTCGATCTGTTGGGTGACCTCGTTCATGGCGGCGAAGCTGGTGCCTTCGGGGGCGATGACACTCACCTCGAATTCGCCCTCATCGATCTTCGAGGGGATGAACTCCTGGGGAATGAGCCGGTAGAGGGGAATGGACGTGGCGACGATGCCGAGGGCGAGTGCGCAGACGATCCAACGATGGCGCAGGGCGAAGGTGAGGAGCGCGTGATAGGTGCGGTCGATGTGCCGGTAGAACCCGCGACGGGAGCGGGGAGTCCCGGCATCGTCGGTCCGCGCGGTCTTGAACAGCCGGGCGCTGAGCATCGGGGTCAGGGTGAACGAGACGAGCAGGCTGACCAGGACGGCGGCGGCGGCAGTGATGCCGAACTGGTAGAGGAACCGGCCGGAGATGCTCGACATGAAGGAGACGGGGACGAAGATGACGACGAGGCTGAACGTGGTGGCCATGACGGCCAGGGCGATCTCGGCGGTGGCGGCGCGGGCTGCTTCCCAGGGGGATTGCCCCTTTTCCTCGACGAACCGGAAGATGTTCTCGAGCACCACGATGGCGTCATCGATGACGACGCCGACCATGAGGACGAGGGCGAGCATGGTGACGCTGTTGAGGGTGAATCCGAGGGCGTGCATGACGCCGAACGTCGAGATGACGGACGTGGGGATGGCGAGGGCGGCGATGACCATGGCGCGGGCATTGCGCATGAAGAGGAGGACGACGAGGCAGGCGAGGCAACTGCCGATGACCAGGTGCCGGTTGATCTCGTGGAGGGCTTCGAGGATGTAGCGGGACTGGTCGCGCACGACATCGAGCGTGACGTCGGAGGGGAGTTGGCTGCGCACGGTCTCGAGGTGTCCCTTGACGGCGTCGATCACCGCGACGGTGTTGGCGCCGGATTGCCGGAGGACGTCGAGAGCCACGGTCGGCTTCTCGTTCAGTCGGGAGGCGCTCCGCAGTTCCTTGGTGCCGTCCTCGGCCCAGCCGAGGTCGCGGATGCGGATGGGGGCGCCGTTGCGGGTGGCGACGACGAGCTCGTTGAAGCCGGCGGCGTCCGGCAACCGGCCCATGGTGCGGAGCGTCTGCTCCCGCCGTGGCCCGGTGATGTTGCCGCCGGGCAGATCCGAGTTCTGGCGGCTGATGGCCTGCCGGACGGCGGTGATGGGAATCCCGAACGCCGCGAGGCGATCGGCATCGATCCAGACATTCATCGCGCGCTCGACGCCCCCAACGATGCTGACTTCGCCCACGCCAAGCGAGCGCTCGATCTGGACTTTGACGACCTTGTCCGCCAGTTCCGTCAGTTCGCGGACGGACCGGGGCCCGGAGAGGGCCAGGCTCATGACCGGGGAGAGATCGTTGTCCGCCTTGAGGATGGTGGGCGCATCCATGTCCTCGGGCAACTTGCGCAGGATGGCGGCGATGCGGTCGCGGACATCCTGGGCTGCGGCATCGATGTCGCGGCTCAAATCGAAGGTGACGTTGACAAAAGCGGTGCCGGCACCGCAGACGGACCGGAGCTCCTTGATGCCCTCGATGGTGTTGAGGGCTTCCTCGATCGGCTGGGCCACCTGGGCTTCGGTCTCGGCGGGCGCTGCTCCCGGCAGCCGGGCGCTGACCCGGACGGTGGGGAGGTCCATCGAGGGGAACCGGTCGGTGGGCAGCCGCAGGTAGCTGGCCGTGCCGATCACCACCAGCGCCGCGATCAGCACCGTGGCGAACACCGGCCGCCGGATGCAGAGCGCGGCGAGGGGTTGCATGGCTCGGGAGGCGGGGGTCAGCGTCCCGCGGACACAGCCGGGGCGGCCTCGATGGCTTGGCCGGTCCGGATGCCGGCAGGATTGACGACGACGGTATCACCGGCGCTCAAGCCGCTGAGAACCTCGACCCAGTCCTCGCCCCGGCGGCCGGTGGTCACCACACGCTCGACGGCCGCCCCCTGGACCAGCAGGACCGCCTTCTGGATGCCGGCGAATGTGGTGAGCGCCTTCGACGGTATCACGAGGCCGGGGTCGTCCGCGCGAATCACGAGATCCGCCCGCACAAATAGCCCGGGACGAAGTCCGGCGCGATGGGGGATATCCGCCTCGATAGTCAGCATCCGGTCATCGGGGTCGAGCGCTGGCGCAACGCGGGCGATCCGGCCTTCGTGGGTGTTGGGCTGGCCGTCGACGCGGGCCCGGACGGTCAGGCCGGGCTGGATCAGAGCGGCTTCGCGTTCAGGGATCTGGAGGCGAAGGCGGAGCGGGTCCAGCTGGACCAACTCGAGTACCGGCGCTCCGGCGGTAAGATACTCGCCGAGATGAGCCAATCGCTCCTGCACAACGCCGGGAAAGGGGGCGCGAATCGCCGTGTCCGCCAATTGCTGGCGGGCGAGATCGAGCTCGGCGCGGCGTTGCGCGAGGGTCGCCTGCCGGGTGCGGGCGTCGATCTGGGCGGTCTGCAGCTTCTCGCGCGCGACGGCGAGCTGGGATTCGGCGGTGTCGAGTTCGGCGTGGGGGGTGATCCCCTCGCGGTGGAGGCGGGTCAGCCGGTCAACGTTGCGGGAGGCTTCGTCGGCAACGGCCCGCGCCTGGCGCACCTCGGGGACCTGATCAAGGTCTGGAGTGTCGCTTTCGCCCTCGAGGGGGAGCCCCAGCGCCGCCCGGGCCTGGGCGAGGGCCGCTGTGGCCTGTTGAACGCGGAGCTCGAAATCCCGGGGCTCGATTTGCGCCAGGAGATCCCCGGGTGCGACCTGGCTGCCGAGGTCGACGGTGAGGCTCTTGAGTCGGCCGGCGACCTTCGTGCTCAAGGTGGCCCGTTCGCGGGCGGCGAGCCAGCCGGTGGCGGGGGTGATGCGCTCGAGCGGTCGGAGGGCGGCGCGTTCGACCTGAACGGGGCGTGGGGCGGCGCTGACCGGACGTGGGGGAGGGGTCGCGGGGCGTCCCGGGAGCGTGGTGCTGCCGGCCCATCCGAGGCCGCACACAACGCAGAGCCAACAGCGCATGCCGTAAATGCTGGAGAGACGAAGTGGAGGGCACAAGGAGAAAAGCTGCCTCAAAGCTGTTGCGGTGAAGGCTTGATGCCGGAACGAATCATGCTAACAATCTGGTTGTGAGCGAGGACGCCAACGGCGAACGCCGGCAGTTGCGCATGGTGAGTTGTCCCGGATGCGGGGCGAAGCTGTTCCTGAGTGCGGATCTGCCGCCGTTGAGCACCAGCCCCTGCAGCAAGTGCGGCGGGCCGGTGATGATCCCGATGCGACTGCGCCAGTTCGAATTGCGGGCGCCGATCGGTTCCGGGGGGATGGGGACGGTGTATCGGGCGTTCGACATCACCTTGGAGCGGGAGGTGGCGGTCAAGCTCATGAAGCGGGAGCTGCAGCAGGACAGCCGGGCCCTCGAGGGATTCTATCGCGAGGCCCGATCCTGCGCCCGGCTGAACCACACGAACATCATCCACTTGTACACCTTTGACGATTACGAAGGTCAACTCTACCTGGTAATGGAGTTGGCCGACCGCGGCAGTCTGGACGGGCGGATCGAATCGGGTCCGGTGCCGGAGCTCGAAGTGCTGGATGTGGGGATCAAGGTGGCGTCGGCGCTCGATCTGGCGTTGAAGCACGGGCTTCTGCACCGGGATATCAAACCGGGCAACATCCTCTTCAATGACGAAGGCGAGCCGAAGCTGGTGGATTTCGGCCTCGCCCGCGGCACGGATGCCGAATCGGAGCATGACGGCACCGTGTGGGGCACGCCCTACTACATCGCCCCGGAGAAGATCCGCCGGGAGCGGGAGGATTTTCTCTCGGACATGTACAGTCTGGCGGGGACGCTCTACCATGCCGTGACGCAGCGTGTGCCGTTCGAGGCGCCAACGGTCGAGGAGGTGCTGGCGGCGCACGTTCACGTGCAGGTCACGCCTCCCAACCAGGTGTTGCCGGACGTGAGCCAGCCCACGAGCGACGCGCTGGTCCGCGCGCTGGCGAAGCAGCCTGCGGAGCGCTTCGCCAGCTACGACGACTTCATCATGGCCCTGACGGCCGCGCGCAGTCAGTACCTGGTGAACCGGTTCGTCACCCGAACGCCCCCGACGGCGCGGGGCGGGATGTTGAAAAACCTGTTTCGACGCTAAGGGGCCCCAAGATTGAACCACTCAGAGTCGGTCTGAGCACTCCGAGCGAGGCGCGCCTCAGACCCAGCCAAGTCCGCGATCCCATGGAGCTTCCCCGCCTTTCCGGACCCTCTCTTCCGCGCCCCGCCAATGTAGAGTCCTCGACGGAAGGTGGGGAGGCCTGGAACAGCAGAGACCCGAACTTGACCTAATCGCATCGACTTGCACAAGTCGAGGACTCTGGGGGTGCTGCGCCTGCGGCTATTTCAGGCCGGCCAGTCGCTCACGCCAGAGCTTGTAGAGCGCGACCGTGGCGCGCACGTCCCGCAGGCAATACTCGGCGATCTCTCGGTGACGTCCCTCGGCGACGAGCTGGCTGACGTCGCTGCCGGTGACGCCGTGGCTTTTGGGGGACTCGATCCCGAACGCTTTGCAGTAGAAATCCAGGTTGAACCGGCGCGCGGCGCCCTCGCGGCCGCTGACGCCGTAGAATGTCAGCTGTTCCGCGAGATCGCAGTGGGGTTCGGTGGTGTACCGGTAGCCCAGCCAGTCACGCCGGGAGATGGCGACACCCAGGACGGCGGAGCGGAGGTAGAGGAAGGGGACGTCGAAGCCGCGACCGTTGAAAGTGACCACGTGGTCGTAGTGCCGCGCCACATCCCAGAAGGCAGTCAGCAGTTCCGCTTCGTCCATGCACGAGACCCTCTCGACGGTCGCTGACTCCTCGGCAGCCTCCTCGAAGTCCGGGGCGATGTAGAGAACCTGGCCGCGGCTGGTCTCGGCGTTGAGCATGCCGACGCAGACGACTTGGGCGGTCAGGGGCCAGAGGTTCAGCTGCTGCTGGATCTCAGCCCGCCGGGTCGCCTTGGCCGGTTCATCGGGCAGACGCTCCGCCTCCCGGAAGAGGAACTCCCACTGGGCATCGTCGAACTGTTCTCTCGGGAGTGCGGAAGTCTCGATGTCAAAAACGAGGACGGCCATGGACGGAGGGGATGAAAACGAATCAACTCCAGGCGCGCCCCACCGCCTCTCAGCGGCCGGACATCACCTGGAGTTGATCAAGGGTTACACTCGAGGCTGCCTTACTTCTTCTTCTTGGCGCTCTTCTTGGCTGCTTTCTTTTTCGCGGGCACGTTGATTCACCTCCTATCCTTGGTTGGTTGTTACGCCGCAAAGTAGTAATCAGGCATTTCGGTTGCGCTTCAGATGGTAGCTGCGTGGAGAATGCGCCACTCGCAAACGCATTTCAACCATTTGTTTCATCAACAGCGATTTTTTTTTGTAAATCACTTTCGGGAGCTGCGGTCACGGATGAAGGGTCGGGCGAGCGATCGGGCTTCGCCGGGCGCGTCGGCGACGGATGGAAAAGCTCCGCGCCCGTGAGCCCCGTGAGCGCTTCGACGCCGCGCAGCAGTCGGAACAGCGCGTAGAAAATCATCGCCGAGCAGGGGATTATGGTGCCGGGCCAGCTCCAGAACTGCAGCTTGGCGAGCTGGCGATTGAAGGCCTCCGTGCCTGACTCCGAGGGCAGCAGCCAGAACGCGAGCAGGAAATTCACGATCGCGCTCACGAGGAACGAGGCGGCCAGCATCCACGAAGCCGATACCAGCAGACGGTCGAAGGCGGGGACCGCCGCCCGCGCTTCGAGCGCCGACTGGATGCGCGCGGTGTCGAGCACCTGATCGTTGTAAAGGAGGGTGCGGACGAGCGGTTGGCGGGTGCGCAGCGACAGCGGAACAGCCAGGCCGAGGATCAGCGGCAGGGTCGCCTCCTTCACCGCGAACCACAAACCGCTCATCTTCATCAGGCCAAGCCCGCCGCTGGCCATCGTGCTGACCACGCCCAGCAGGGAAAGAACGTTCCAGGTCCTGCGCCGGATGAGGTCATAGACCCCATAGCCCAGCGGGAACACCAGGGCGGCAATCAAGCCCCAGGTGGGGCCAAGCAGCCGCTCGCGGCTCGCGACGCTGAGAATCACCGCCGGCAGCGCCGCGTTGAACAGGAGGTTCAGCCAGAGGCTCTCCCGCGGAACCGCCGGGCGCGAAGGGGTCGAAGGCGTCGGGTTCATTCGGTGGTTGTCCCGGCCAGCAACAGGGCCCCGGTGGGCACAGCGTCCTCCCGCAAGGCGGCCAGCGCCACCGATGGCACCGGGTGGAAAGCCTCCATCACCCAGCTCCCCAGGGACGCCGACACCGCGGCGCGCAGCGGTTCGCCGAGCAGGGCAAGACCGCCGCCCAGCACGATCCTCCCAGGGTGAAAGAGATGGACAACATGCGACAGTCCGAAAGCCAGATCGGCGGCGGTTGCCTCGAGAATCGCGCGGGCCGCAGGATCGCCCTGGGCCAGCGCCGGGCCCAGGTGCCGAGCCTCGCGGCCTGGCGATTCCCGGACCAGCCGCGCCAGCAGTCCCGAGGGGTCCCGCGCCACGTGGGCGAGCACCTCGCGGTCTACAGCCCACCCCGCACAACAGGACTCGACCGTGCGTCCCTCGCGATCCAGGCGGACATGGCCAAGCTCCGCCTCCCCGGGGGGCGCGCCATGGTAGATGCCACCGTCCACGACCAAGCCGCCGCCGACACCGCTGCCCAGCGTTGCGTAGAAGACCGGATCGTGACCGCGGCCGGCACCGAGTCGCGCCTCCGCCAGTGCGGCGGTGTTGGCGTCGTTCTCGACACGAACCGGGGCTTTTAACAGGGAGGCAATCCATTCGCCGAGCGGAAAGCCGGACCAACCCTCGACATGATGAGAGACGCAGACCCGCCCCGTCCGGTAATCCACCGGTCCGCCGAAGCCAACCGCACCCCCGGCGATGCGCCCGGTGCCGGCGAGGGAGGCGAGAGGAGCCGACAGTCGATCGCGGATTCCTGAGGCGCCGCGGGCAGGATCCACGTCGAACCGAAGTCGCTCAGTAACGTCCCCGCTGGGGGACCCGACAACCACCTGGAGCTTGGTCCCCCCGATCTCGATGCCGACCACCCGTGTCGCCATGCGCGTGTTCTATCCTGGAAGGTCGATGGGCATCAAGCTTCCCGCGCGAATCTGCGCGGGGATGGTTCCTCGCCGATTCAGGACGGTCAGGAGCAAAGCGGACCGGGTTCCGTCTAACGGGATGGAACATAGGAAACCGGCGTCATGAAACGACTTGGACTGCTCTGGGGGTTGCTGTTGACGATCACGTTGATGGTGCGGGGGGACGGGCTGATTGTGGTGCACGATCCTGGGCTGATCGTGCCGCCGCCGCGTCCGTGGCCGCGGCCGCCCTGGCCCCGGCCGGTGCCGCCGCCGCGGCCGTACACGTTCGCTCCCCTCGAAGTGATGTATCACCGGGTGGATGTCAAGGTGCGCGACCAGGTGGCGGTGACGTCGGTGGACCAGGAATTCCACAATCCGAATGACCGGACGCTCGAAGGGACGTACGTCTTTCCGGTGCCGAAAGGGGCGCAGATCGACAAGTTCAGCATGGACATTGACGGCCGGTCGGTCGACGCGGAGCTGCTGGCGGCCGACAAGGCCCGGAAGATCTACGAGGACATCGTGCGACAGCACCGGGACCCGGCGCTCCTCGAGTATGCCGGGCGGGAGATGTTCAAGGTGCGGATCTACCCGATCGAACCCCGGTCGAAGAAGCGGGTGAAGCTGTCGTACACGCAGGTGCTGAAATCTGACGCCGGCCTTGTTCAGTACCTGTATCCGCTGAACACCGAGCGCTTCTCCGCGAAACCGATCTCGTCGGTGAGCCTGCGTCTCGACCTCGAGACGCGGCGGCCGCTGAAGACGATTTACTCCCCCTCCCACGCGGTCGAGATCCGGCGCGACGGCGAGCGGCGAGCGATCGTGGGATTCGAGACGAAGGATGTGAAGCCCGACACGGATTTCCAGTTGCTCTACGGGGCGGAGGGCGGCGCGGTGGGGATGAGTCTCGTCACGCATCGCGTCGCCGGTGAAGACGGCTTTTTCATGCTGCTGGCGGCGCCATCTCCCGCGGTCGAATCGGCCGAGGCGCTGCCCAAGGATGTGACCTTCGTGGTTGACACCTCGGGTTCGATGGCCGGCAACAAGCTCGAACAGGCGCGCAAGGCGCTGTTGTTCTGCGTCGAGAACCTCGGCGAGCAGGACCGATTCCAGGTGATCCGGTTCTCGACGGAGGCGGAGCCCTTGTTCGACGGGTTGATCGAGGCGAACGCCGCGTCCCGCCAGCGGGCGGCCGTGTTCATTCGCGGGTTGAAGCCGCTGGGGGGCACGGCGATCCATGACGCCCTCGAGCGCGCTGTCGGAGCCCGTCCGGACCAGTCCTCGAGACCCTACTACGTCATCTTCCTCACCGACGGCCTGCCAACGGTCGGGGAGGTGAACCCGGACGCCATCGTCCGGATGGTCGAGCAGCGGGCGGGGGGCAAGGTGCGCGGCTTCTGTTTTGGCATTGGCCACGACGTGAACACGCATCTGTTGGACCGGATCACAGAGACAACGCGGGGGACGAGCGCCTACGTGCTGCCGGACGAGGACCTCGAGGTGAAGCTCTCGAGCTTCTTCTCGAAGATCAAAGAGCCGATCCTGGCGCAATTGAAGCTCACGCTGCCCGAGGCGGTCCGGGCTACGGCGCTCTACCCGGCGCCGCTGCCGGATCTGTTCCGGGGCGACCAGTTGGTTGTGGTGGGGCGGTATTCCGGGCGTGGGGAAGGGCCGTTGACGATCGAAGGGAATGTGAACGGCAGGCCCCAGCGGTTCAGCCATGACGCGGTCTTTGTCGAGGTCGCGACCGAGCACGACTTCATTCCGCGCCTTTGGGCGGTGCGCCGGATCGGCTATTTGCTCGACGAGATCCGGTTGCGCGGCGAGAACTCGGAGCTGAAGGATGAGATTGTGACCCTGGCGCGCGGGTACGGGGTGGTGACGCCGTACACGGCATTCCTGATCCAGGAGGACGAGCAGCGGCGGGGAGTGCCCCTGGCGCAGCAGATGGTGCCGGCGTCGGCCTCGGATCCCGCAACCCGGCGGGTGGCGGCTGATGCGTTCCGAAACACGGCACGCCAGAGCAGCGGCGCGGGCGCGGTGGCGGCGGCGCGGTACGGACTCTCCCAAAAGACGGCGAGCCGGGTGGACGATGCCCTGGCGACGGGCCGGCAGGAAGCGGAACGGATGTGGATGGCCGCGGCGCCGGCGCCGGTGGCGACCTCGCCGGCCCAGGCGCAACCCGCTCCCTGGGGCGCTCCATCGACGCCAGGCGCGGCCTCGACAACAGCCGGTGCGAGCGGCGAGAGCGTGCGTTGGGCTGAGTACGGCCAGCAGACGCGGTTTGTGAACGGTCGTTCGTTCTTTCAGAGTGGGGAGCAATGGATCGATGCCCGGGTGCCGCAGGCGGCCCAGGCACGGCGTGTTCGGATCCAGTTCAACTCGTCAGAGTACTTCGACTGGCTGGCGCGTCATCCTGAAGCCGGCGGTTGGCTGGCCTTGGGCTCGCAGGTGCAGTTCCTGTTGGACGATACGATCTACGAGATCCACGAATGACTTGAACCGGCGGGCGGGGTCATTCTAGAGTCCTCGACCTGTGGAATATGCGCTCAACAGGTCAAGTTTGGCCCCTGCTGGTTCAGGCCATCCCTCCTTCCGTCGAGGACTCTACATTAGCGAGGCGCGGAACAGAGGGTTCGGAAAGGCAGGAAGGCTTCATGGGATCGCGGACTTCGTTAGGTCTGAGGCGGCGCCTCGCTAGAGTCCTCCCCCCTTGAAACGCGTCGCGAGCAAGTCAAGTCGGGGCCTCCGCCGTTCCGGCCCTGCCCCGCTTCCGGCGGGGGCTCTATGAATCGCCGCCGGGATTGGAGGTTTGCGTTCGTGCAAATCCTCACGTTCGGCCGGGTGCCGCTCATCTTCGTGTTTCCGGCGGTGGCCCTTGCGGCGGGAAGGCCGTTGTCGGGCGTGGCCTTTGGCGTGGCGTTTGGGACGATGCTGGCGTCGGCGCTGACGGATCTGCTGGACGGGTATTTTGCGCGGAAGCTGGGGGTGGCGAGCCGGTTGGGAGCCTACGCGGATCCGCTGACGGACAAGGTATTCTACCTGACGTCGCTCCCGACGCTGGTGTACCTGGCGGGGGTGCAGGGGGAGCGGGGGCATGCCGGGTTGCTGTTGGTGATGACGATCTTCTTCCTTCTGCGGGACCAGTGGGTCTCCTTCATGCGGTCGATCGGCGCCTTGTATCAGTCGGATGCCCGGGCCAACTGGTCGGGGAAAGCGCGAACACTGGTTGCGTTTCCGGCGATCTGCGTGGCCTTTTACCATCTGGGGGCGCCGGCGAGCTGGCCGCTGACGATCCCGGTCGCGCTGGTCTGGGGCCTCGAGATTGCGAGCATTGGGATCAATGCCATCTCGATTTGGGTCTACACGCGGCATTATGGGCCGGCCCTCCTCAAGGAGATGAGCTCCGACCATTGAGCCGGTGACGGACTGTGCGCTGAACTTCCTATGTCGCCTCCAAACCGCAATCCGTTGCTCGAGCAGATCCCGTCGATGACGGTCCTTCTGAAGGACAAGCGGGTGGCGGCCTGGCTCGAGGAGCATCCGCGGTCGCTGGTGACCGGCTCGCTGCGGACAGCATTGGACCGCGTGCGGCGCCGGGTGATCGCGGACGCCAAGGGGCGATGCGGCGCGCGGCACCTCACGGCGGATGCCGTGCTGGACGAGGCGGCGGTCCTGCTGGCAGAGGCCGTGTCCCCGCAGGTGCGGGAGGCGATCAACGCGACGGGTATCCTGCTGCACACGGGATTGGGACGCGCGGTTTATCCGGGGCGCGTGGTGGAAGCCGTGCAGCCGGAGTTGCGCGGGTACTGCACGCTCGCGATCGACCGCCGGACGGGGGGGCGGATCGAGCGCGACGAGCTGATCGAGCCGCTGCTTGCCGAGCTGACCGGCGCGGAATCAGCGACGGTCGTAAACAACAACGCCGCGGCGACGCTGCTGGTGCTGGCGGCGCTGGCGGCAGGCCGGGAAGTCATTGTGTCCCGCGGCCAGTTGATCGAGATCGGCGGTTCGTTCCGGCTGCCGGAGGTGATGGCGCAGAGCGGGGCCCGCCTCGTCGAGGTGGGAGCCACTAATCGCACGCATCTTGCCGACTACCGCAACGCGGTCACGCCCGCCACCGCCGCCATCCTCCGCGCCCACCCGAGCAATTATCGGATCGTCGGCTTCACGACGCAGCCGGCCCTGGACGAGCTCGCGGCGCTGGCGCACGAGCGGGGGATCGTGTTGATCGATGATCTCGGCTCCGGAGCGCTGGTGGATCTGGCGGCGTACGGCCTGCCGCACGAACCCACGGTGCAGGAGTCGATCCGGGCCGGCGCGGATCTCGTGTTGTTCAGCGGCGACAAACTGATCGGGGGGGCGCAATCGGGGATTGTGGTGGGCCGTCGGGCGTTGATCGAGCGGCTGCGCCGGCATCCCCTGATGCGGGCGGTCCGGGTGGACAAGACGTGCATGCTGGTCCTCGAGCGGACGCTGGCGCTGTTCCGGCGCCCCGAGCGTTTGGCGGAGGAGCATCCGACCTATCAGATGCTGGCGTTGCCGGTGAGCCGGCTCCGGGAACGGGCGGAGTCGCTGGCGCGGCAGGTGGCCTCCACGATTCCGGGTGTCGAGACCGACGTCCGGCCCAGCGAGTCCTACCTGGGCAGCGGGTCGGTGCCGACCCAGTCGATTCCCAGCGTCTGTCTGGCGGTGACGGTCCCGGGAATCGCCGCCGGGGAGCTCGCGAGGCGCCTGCGGCTGGATCTCGAGGGCGTGTTCGGGCGGATCGAGGGGGACGCGCTCCTGCTGGACTTGAGGACGGTTGCGGAGAGCCAGTTGCCGCGGCTCGCAGCGGCTCTGGCCCGGGTGACGGCAGCCGCTTCGGAGGAAGGCGCCGCCGGGAATCGGTGACACGGCGCGGCTCGATGCCCGCTGCGCGCAATGAATGGGCCACGGAGAAACCTGATGCTGGGCACGGCCGGTCACGTCGACCACGGAAAGACCGCCCTGGTTCAGCTCCTGACAGGCTGCAACACGGATACCCTGCCCGAAGAACGCGCGCGGGGGCTGACGATCGACCTGGGGTTCGCTCCCTGCCGTCTGGCGGATCGCCGGGTCGTGGGGGTGGTGGATGTTCCCGGGCACGTGGATTTCGTCCGGAACATGGTCGCCGGCGCCCACGGCATCGACGTCGTCATCCTGGTGATCGCTGCCGACGATGGCGTGATGCCGCAGACGCGCGAGCACCTGCACATCCTCACCTTGATGGGGCTGCAGCGCGGTGTGGTGGTGCTGACGAAGACCGACCTCGTGGACGATGTCCGGCGCGCGTGCGTGCTCGAGGACATCGGCCGGCTCGCGCGGGGGACGTTCCTCGAGTCCGCCCCCGTCTGTCCGGTCTCCAACGTCACGGGGGATGGCTACGGCGCGTTCTTCGACACCTTGAATGCGCTCGTGGATGCGTGTGGCGATCGTGATTGCCGGGGGCGGTTCCGGGTTTGGGTGGCCGATCCGTTCGCGAGCCGCGGCTTTGGCACCGTGGTCACCGGCATTCCCTCGAGCGGGGTGGTTAGGCCCGGGGACGAACTGGCGCTGGCTCCCGGCGGGCACCAGGGGCGCGTCCGCCGCCTCGAGGTCTATGGTGAAGACGCCGCCGAAGGGCGCGCCGGCGAATGCGTGGCCCTGAATCTGCCGGACCTCGATCTCGCCGAGGTGCGCCGAGGAGCGGTCCTCGGCCCCCCCGAGGCGTTCGTTCCCGTCACCATGGCGGAAGCCGAGCTGCGGCTTCTGGACTCCGTTGCCGGACGGATCAAGGATAATGCCGAGGTCCATCTGCACGTGGGAACGGCGTCCGTGCTGGCCCGCGTCGCTCTGCTCGAGCGCGGCGAAATCGCCGCCGGCGAACAGCAGATGGCGCAACTGCGGTTCGCCGAGCCGCTGGCGCTGATTCCCGGGGATCGGTATGTCGTGCGGGCGGGATTGTCCGGCGTGGGGCAGGGGACGCTGACGACGCTGGGCGGCGGCCGGGTGCTGGGGATTGGCAACCTCCGGCTGCGGCGGCGCCGGCCGTGGACGCTTGCGACCTTGGGCGCCCGCCTTGCCGCGCTCGACGATCCGGCAGCCTGGTGCGCCAACACGCTCAAGGAGAGCGGTCGCATCCTGGAGGCCGGCGAGTTGGCGCACGCGGGGAATCATCTCGCCGCCGAGGTTCGCGCGTTGCTCGAGACCTTGCAGACGCAGGGGATCGCGGTGGCTGCGCCCGACGGCGGCTGGGTGCACCGCGATGTGCTCGAAGGGGTCAAAGCGCGCGTCGTGGAAGCGGTTCGTGCCTACCACGCTGCGAACCCGCAGCGCCTGGGGATCGATGCCGGATCGCTCCTGCCGGCGGCTTCCGGCAACCCGGTGCTCCTGCGGTTGGCGCTCGACTCGATGGTCCGCTGCGGGCCTTTGCAGCGGCGCGGGGAACGGCTGGCCATCGCGGGTTGGAAACCGGAGGTCGCCAGCGCGGAAGAACAGGTGGCGAGCACCGTCGAGGTGGCGTTGAGACAGGCAGGGGTGACCGCGCCAACGATTGCGTCCTTGGCGGCAGAGTTGCATCTGCCCCTGGCGCGAATCGAAGCCGCAGTCACGCTGCTCGTGGAACGCGGCATCGCCGTCAGGCTCGGGGAGGACTTGATCGTTCATCAAACGGCCGCGGGCACGGCTCAACAAATCGCACTGCGACTCTTCGCGCGAGGGCCGTCCTTCTCGACCATGGACTTTCGCGATGCGCTGGGCGTGAGCCGGAAATACGCCGTGCCCCTGCTGGATCACCTGGATCGGATCCGGTTCACGACGCGCAACGGCAACATCCGAACCCCGGGGACGGGAGCGCGTGAGGCGATGAAGACGCCGATAGAAGGGGGAAGTGAAGAGTGAGGAGCCGACCGCGAGGAGGCGCCGCTCGCCCTGGATCCATCTCCCCGCTCCTTCGTCGCAGGGCGAGGGTAGGACCGATGCGTCCACAGCCCCGGTGAAAAGCTCATGGCGACGGGCCGGCCTTGCCGCAGCGCGCTGGGGACAGCGCGCCGACGGCCAGCGGGACAAAAAAGAAATCCCCGCGGACACTGCCCGTGCCGCCCGCACCGCGGGCGGCCACAGAAAGCAGCTCCTGCGTCCGCTGTCATCCGGCCAGACCGGAATCAGTTCTTGCACAGACCCTAAGGCCCGCCACCAACGACTCGACTGCCTCGAGCACCCTGTCGACCGGCAGGTGCCCCAGCCCCGCCGGGTCCCGCAGCACCCGCATCCGCGGACTCGAAGGACGCCAGATCGCCTCGATCGAGTCCCCCCACAACACAAGACCCGGCAGCCCCACCGCAGCCGCCAGATGTGTAATCCCTGAGTCGTGCCCCACAAATCCGTCACACGCCGCCAAGCGCCGCGCCAGAACCGGTAACGGCCAGTGGCACGCCGTCTCGACTCGGTTCGCTGGCACCATCGCCGCCAATCGATCGATCCGACTGCCCTCCGCCTCGCCGCCGACCAGCAACAACCGGATCTCGGGCTTCCCGGCCAGTCGCTGCAGGAGTTCTGCCCACCGGTTTTCGGGCCAGTTCTTGCGCTCGCTGCCGCTCCCCGGGTGCAGGGCCAATTGCACGGCACCCGCATTGGATTCCGCCGGCCCGGCCCCTGTGTCCGGTTCCAGGGCCAATCGGGGAGACGGATCGGCATCCCAGATCGCCAGGCGCTCGAGCGGTTTCAGCAACGCTTGCGTCGCGTGCTGGCCGCCGCTCTCGTCCGGCCGGTGCGGCCCCTGGATGAACTGGGCGGGCGAACAACGGGCGACATTCAGCCGGAACACCGCGTCGGGATCGTACAGGTACGAGAGGATCACCGCGAACGAAGCGAAGTAGTCCGCCATGGCATCGTCGAGATCCCCTCCGTCGGCAAAGAAGCCCGCCAGCGCCCGCGAATCGATCGCTCGAACGCCGTCGGCCAACCCCCCGGATCGCGCCAATTCCGCAATGTGCGCGTACCCGAGCACCTCGAGGCGCGCTGTGGGAAAAGCCGCGCGCAATGCTGCCAGCACCGGCAGCGTGAGAATGAAATCTCCGATCGCACCGCCGCGGATCACGAGGATCTGGCTCATGGGGTGCCCGGGGACCCGGCTCCGGCCGTGGGTGCGCACCACGGATGCGCGTACGGCCCGATCTCAGTCACGGGGATCGGATCCAGCAGGATCGTCCGCAGCCGCGCGTCCGTGCGGGTCGCGGCAGGATCCGACAGCCGCCCGGGATCGATCGGATCGGCAAGGACCGCATTCCACGCCGCCTGCGACACGCCTCCGTGGCGCAGAAACACCCCGCTCGCGCAGCGCGCGAACACGTTGCGGCTGATCCAGTTCACGTCGGCGTTCGTCTCCAGCCCCGCCAACTCCGGATGCCGGTCCGACAGCGGCGCCTTCGAGGCCGCCTCGAGGAACGGTCGCACGGCCCCGCGCCAACGCCCGTCCCCCCACCGGCTGAAGCTGATTCCCGCAAAACAATCGATGAACACATTGCCGTCGATCAGGTTCTCCTTGCCGCCGTGGATTTGCACCCCGCCGAAAATCACCGCGCCGCACCGCTCGAACAAGTTCCCCTGGACTGTCACCCCCGAGATCATGTCGTCGAGCCGGACGCCGGCGGCGCCGTTGTGGGTGCCGCCGCGGATGTCGCTCCATCGGTTCCACCGGATCACCACGCCCCGGTAGAGCGGATTGCCGAACATGTCGATCCCCCCCTGGTCATCCGATTCCTGGACGACATCCCGGATATGGTTCAATTCGATCACGTGGTCATTCCCCTCGACCCGCAAGGCCGAGGAAGGCATTCGTTCGAACCGGTTGTGCGCCACCCGGTTTCCGCACCCGTCCAAGTGGACTGCGGGCGTGTACGTCCGCTTCAGCCTCGAGATGTCCGCCACCACGCAGTTCTCGACAAAATGCCCTCCCGGCGCCAGTGCGCTGCGGTCGCCCCCGGCCACGCGCGTGGCGCCGCACCCGAGTGTTTCAAGCAGGCACCCAAAAACGCCGTGTTGCCGGCCGCCCTGGACAACAATCCCGTCGCCGCCGAACCGCCGCACCGTGCACCCCGCAATCAGCACATTCGATCCGCCGGTCACCCGCAGGCCGTCCCCACGCCCGTTCTCGAAGGTGAACCCGCGCACGATCACGTGCGCCGCGTCCTGCATCTCGATGAACGGCTTGTCGAACCGGCTGAGGACAATCTCCGCGCCGGCCCGATCGGCGGCCGCCGGAGGCAGCCAGTAGATCCGTCCCGTCCGGCGGTCCAGATACCACTCGCCCGGCTCGTCCAGTTCACGCAGCACGTTCACGGCGTAGTACCGCTGGCCCTCGCGGTAGCCGTACTGCGAGTAGGGTGTCGCCAGCGTGAACGTTCGCTCCGCCACTTCAAGGGCCTTCACCGTCTGGTATTCCTCGTACCAATCCCAGAACCAATAGCCGTAAAGCCGGATGTCCGGTTCGTCCGCCCACGCCGCCGGGCGCGCCTCGACCCAGCGAAACCGGCCGTCCTTGCACCCTTCGATCGTGTTCCAGATCTTGAACGTCTCCTTGCCCAGGATCGGGCCGGTCTTCACAAACCCGCGGTTGGGCCAGCGCGCCAGAGTCTGCGGCACCCCATCCAGAAACAACTCCGGCCGATCCCGCAACGCGGTCGGATCCCCCCAGTCCGTCAGCCCCAACGCCCGCAAATCCGCTTCCCGCACCTGGTCTCGCACCGCCGGATCGAACTTCTGCTGAACCTCGACGTCGCTCACCGGCCGCCAGCCGGTCACCCGCAGACCGCCGTCGAGCACCACCGGCGCACCCGCCGCCGCCGCGTACACGATCGGCGATCCCGCCGTCCCCGAATCCCGGGCCTCGATCCGGAAGGTCTTGTCAATGCTGTGCCGGCCGCCACGGACCGTCACCTGTACTCCGCCGTCCGGAAGCGCGCCTCCCCGCTTCTCCCGGGCTGCCCGTATCGTGTCCCGCGCCCGTTCGAGGGTCCGAAACGGGTGCGCCGCGGATCCGTCTGCCGCATCGTCGCCGTCCGGAGCCACATGGAACACCTGGACCGGCTCGGGCGGCACGGGCAGCGCCGCGCGATGCGCGCGCGCATCAAACCCGCCCGGAACCGGCCGGGTCGGATCCGACTCCGCCAGTCGCCGGCGCGCCCGGTCCCGAAGACCCTGGGGCACCCCGGGATCCGCACCGATCTGCTCCCATTGCCGCCGTGCGGCCGCCGTGTCGCCGCGGGCGATCACGACCTCCGCCAGGCCCGACCGCGCAAGCGCCCGCAAAAAGGGCGATACCGCCATGTCGCCGGCCACCGCGTTGAAACCCGTTTCCGCTTCCTCGAACCGGTTCGCCGCCAGCGCCCCGGCCGCCGCTTCCAGCGCCGGGCTCGATGCCGGCACTGCCTGGGCCAATGTGCCGGCGGTTTCCCCGGCCAACGCCGCCGTGCTCGCAGCAACCCACACGACCAGGAATCGCCGCACAAGACCGCGAAAGAACGATCGGACCTTTCCCGGACTGACACCGGCCCATCCTCTCGCCGGCCCTCGCCTCCCATTCCCGGGAGGCGAGGGAGACAACATCGCGGGAGATGTCTTCTGACAAGGGCCTAAAGGAGAACGATGGGTGTTCATTCGCATTCCAGCCGGAGGTTGTCGACGTAGAACATGACCGGTTCCGTGGCATGGCTGATGAACCCGAGCCACGTCAGCTTCCGGAATTGGGGGCGTACGTACGCCAGCCCGCGGCAGACCCGGGCCTGCCGGCCTGGGATCCCCACGCTCAATGTCCATCGGCCGTCCCCCCCGGTCCCCAGGCGCGTCGTCATCTCGATGTGTGCCCACTCACCAACCGGCAGCGGAATCGACTCGGTCCCAGCCCGCGCCACACCGTCCCGGATGCCAAGCTGCGGACCCGTCGCGTAGTTCGCCTCGCTCCAGTCCCGCCATTCGATCGTCACCACCGCGCCCTTCTCGATCCGCAGATCAAACGCGGCGCGTACCATCCCCGCGTCGTGGTTGGCGCGGATGTCGACGTGCGGATTGTACGGGTGGGCGAGCCCCTTCGCATCCACCACCTTCAAGCTCCTGCGCCCGCCCGCCGCGGTCTCCTCCGTCACGGCCACCGAGTCCCCCTTGTTCTCCGTGTGGACCTCGATCGACCTCGGGACGGACCCGACATCCACCCGCTCGAACGTCTCGATGAACGGCGCGGACTTGGGCTCCGGCGGCAGCTCGAGCTCGGGATACTCGACTTGCCTGGCCAGTTGGACCCACGCCCGCTCCCCGTACACGCCCGCGCCCGCCGGATCAAACGGACGAAACCCCAGCGCCAGGGCAGGGGATCCCGGTCGCAGCCGGAAATCGTGCCGACCCGGATCCATCAACAGCGGATCCGCCACCACGGTCCCGGCTTCGTGGCCCGCCGCCTGCCACTGCTTCAGCGATTGCCCCGCGAACTCGATCGGGCCCAGCGTGTTCCAGTAGCAGTTGCTCCGGGCGCCGAAGTTCAGCCGCGCCCACGGGCCCGACAGCGCCGGACTCGAATTCGTCCAGTAGACGATGTTCCGCTCGAACGTGAAGGACCGATGCTCCTCGACGCGCGTGGCCTGCAGCTGCTGCACTCGGCTGTTGACGAGGATGTTGTTTCGGACCGTGTTCTCCCGCCCGTAATGCTGGTGGAAACTCCCTGTCTTCGTGTCGTGGACGAGGTTGTTCTCGAAGAGAATGCCGGTGCTCCCTTCGTCCGTGTACAACCCCCAGCCGCCGTACGAATACGCGTCGATGTCGTGAAACACGTTGTTCGTCACTACCGTGCCCTCGGAGGGTCCCAGCGTGTAGATCCCCCCCATGTCGCTCAGCAACCCCCAGCCCAGATGATGAACATGGTTGAACGCCACCACGTTCCGCTTCGCCAGACTCGCGGCGTACCCCCACCGCCAGCCAAGACTTATCCCCGTGTAATACAAGTCCGCAATCTCGTTGTGCGTGATCCGGTTGTCCCCGCTCTGGCCTACCCAAACCCCCACCGCGCACGGGAAGATCGCGCCCCCACGCCGGATGATGTTGTTGTCAATCACCACGTGGCTGCTCGGATCCCGCTCGTTCCCCGTGATGTTGCCCTCGCCGATCCGCACGCCCCCCGCCCCGAAATCGTGCAGATAACACCGCTGCATCACGTCGTAGCGGCAGCCCCGCCGGAACCACACCGCGTAGGTCCCCACATGCCCGAACTCGCAGTCCTCGATCGTCACATGCCGCGCCCCGTCCGCCTGCACCGCCGCCTCGATCGGATACGCCGCCTGCGACGGCTCGAACCCGCCCGGCGGCGTCAGCCATTGCGCGTGATGAAACGTCAGGCCGTGCAGCGTCACATGCTCGACATACCGGCCCACCCCAGGGTCCCCCCGAAGGACCACGAACTTCTCGACCACCGGCGCCACCACCTCCGCCCGAGTCCGCCGTTCCCCCTTCCGCGGACGGTACCACAGCACGCCGTCCCGGCCCAGGAACCACTCGCCCGGCGCGTCCAGAAACCGCAATGCGTTCTCGACGATGAACGGACTGTCCCGCCGCCACGGGTTCCATGACTTCATCTTCTCGCCGCTCGTGATCACCTCGCACGCCTGCGACTCGAGACCGTCGATGAACCGCCGGGTGTTGTCCCAGTTGTGGTAGACCACCAGATTCACGTCCCGGAGTTCGCCCGGCGTCAGGCCCGCAAGCACCGCGAAATCCTCGGGCCGCAGCCGGACCGTCTGGCGCGCTGCCCGGCGCGGGCGATCCGCCGAAGGTCCCACGGCTTCCTCATGCACCGCCTGCAGATGATACCAGAACCGATTCGGCGATCGCGCCCTTGTCGCTCGCTGGCCGTCCACCCACAGTTGTTCGAACGTCCATTGCCCGGCCGCCACCTCCGGGATCCTCACTCGCCACAGCCCGTTCGGGCCCCGCTCGAATCCGCGAACTACCCGGCCCCCGCTGAATACGGGTCGGTCGCCCGCCGCCGCCTCGAACGACACCGGAGTTTCCGGTGTGCCGCTGTCCTGCGGTTCGAGCACCAGCGGCTCCCGCAGGGTGTACCGGCCTTCTGCCACGATCACCCGCATCGGTTCGTTCACCCCGCCCGCCGCCCGCAACCGCCGCAGCGCGTCCCGCGCCCCTGTCAGCGACGCCAGCGGCCCGTCCGTCCCCGCCGGATTTGGCCGCGCCAACCGTCCCGACCACGCATCGTTCCCTCGAGGATTCACGTGCAGATCGAGCCCCTGGGCGCCCACAACGCCAAACGCAGCCGCCAGGACCAGCACCACGCCGGAGAGTCGATTCGGGCAGACCATGCGGCTGTTTAGACCGAATCCCGACCGTAGGCAACACAACACGACGTGGAAATCGCTTGCGCCTTGTGAGGTTCGTCCGATATTGTCCACACGTCGGTCGGGTCGCGGGGTGGAGCAGCCCGGTAGCTCGTCAGGCTCATAACCTGAAGGTCGCAGGTTCAAATCCTGCCCCCGCAACCAATTTCGGTTGATCATCAACCACTTAAGCCGCTGGCCTTCAGCGGCTTTTGCGCTTTCTTGGCACGATTCTTGAATCCGCGCGAGTTTTGGGAACACTGGGGCGCACTGGGGCGCGCTGGGGCGCATTGCCAAACATTTGCCAAACATTTTGGCGGTCGGGGCCGGCTGGATGAGGGCAGGTTCAAGTCGGCGGCTAGAGCAGCCTGAGATGCTAACACCCGACAGGAAGGATAGAACGCCGTCACCGCGGCGCTTCGGCAGTGCCTCGCCGGGTGCCTCGGCGTGAGGAAGGCGGATGGAACCCTCCTCCACGATGTCGGTTCTACGCCGCGCCTTTGATCTGGTTGTTCTCGACCTCGGTGGCGTGCAGTCCCCTCACAAACACTACTTCGCTCCAAGGCCGCCGTTGTGGGGGCCGCGCCGCTCTCGCGTTGGCGGGTTTTGGCTTGTTGCTCTGCCCGCGTCGGTCTAATTTGCTTGCCCGTGCATGTTGAACGCGGCTGACCGCCCTGTGGGTTTCATCCGCGCATGAAGAACTTTGAGAAAGACAGAATATGGCAAAATACGCGATTGACGGAGGCAAACAACTCAAGGGGGTGATATTCGTCCAGGGCGCGAAAAACGCTGCCCTGCCAATGATATCCGCAGCCCTGCTGCCAATATCTGGCCAGACCGTGTTGCGCAATGTACCCCTCTTAAATGATATTCTAGTCTCGCTAGACATCATTCGCTCACTCGGAGGCAAGGCCGAATACTTCCAGGAGGAGCAAACGCTCGTTATTGATCCAAGTGGCGTTTCCAGCCACACGCTGGATTCGTCCCTGACTACACGATCCCGCGCCTCCATCCTTTTCCTGCCCACGGTCTTCCACCGGTTCGGAAAAGTGCAGTTCAAAGGCGTCGGTGGCTGCAACCTTGGTTATAGAAGCCTGAATTTTCATCACAACGGCTTCAAACGTCTGGGTGCCCTAGTCGAAGGTGATGAGGACGTTATCTCCATTGCCGCCACTCGGCTCAAGGGCAACCTCGTCTACCTCGACACACCCAGCCAAACAAGCACCGAGAACTTGATAATGGCAGCGTGCCTCGCGGAGGGCGAAACCATCATTGAAAACGCCGCTTGTGAACCAGAGGTCGCCGATTTTGTAGACTTCTTAAGAAAGATGGGAGCCAGGATTTCAGGTGAGGGAAGCAGAACACTTCGCATTCAGGGAGTTAGCCGACTTCACCCCACCGAGCACACCGTGATGTCTGACCGACTCGATGCGGGTCCACTCATGATGGCCGCCGCCATCACAAACGGCGACCTCAGACTGATAGGTGCCCGCTTAGATCAAATGAGGATACTTACTGTAAAGCTCCAGCAGATGGGAGTTTCCGTTGAATCCAACGGGGAAGTAGTCCGTGTAGAAGGCATCAAACAATTGAAACCCATTAACGTGGTCAGTCAGCCCTACCCGGGCTTCTCGACCGACTTCCTCCCTGGCCTGATGAGTCTCGCGTGCGTGGCCGGCGGGCGGAGTGATTTTCGGGAGAATATCTTCCTGGATCGCCTTACTCAAGTAGACGGCCTAAAGGCGCTGGGAGCAGATATTGAGAAAGAATCTCCGACCCATGCAATCGTAAGGGGAGTCGAGAAACTGGCAGGGACCCAACTCGGTGCTCCCGACCTTAGGGCTGGAATGGCGTATGTACTCGCCGCCCTCCGCGCCGAAGGGAGGACCGTGATTGACAATGTGTACCAAATTGAGCGCGGCCACTGCAACATTCCCGAGAGGCTAAGGGCGGTCGGCGCTGACATCCAAAGGGTGGCAGAATGAAGAGACCCACAAAGGAACTTGACCAACAAAGCTCGATTCCTGTCCTGTCGAGCCCCCCAGGCACCGCTCTAGTTCCCGTTACTCTCAAGGCAGATCAGGTTGGCGTCTTTCGCTGCCAGAGGACGAAGGAACTGTCCGGTAGGGTTAGAATGTCCGGCTCCAAGAACGTGGGACTGAAAATCTTGGCGCTGGCGCCTCTTTTCAAAGAAAAGCTCTCGCTCGTTGGAGTCCCACGCAACAGCCAGGTAAGGTTCTTTCTGGATTTACTCAGATCCGGAGGCGCTGACATCGAAATCATAGGTGACGGAGATGATGGGTTCAATTTAGCAGTCGACTGCTCTCGATACGCAAAAGCTTGCTTCTCAGACGATGACATCTTGCGCTGTCGCCACACTTTGCTGCTTGCCTTGGCAACCTTGCTGCGACGCGGCGCTGTTGACGTCGCGTTGACAGGGTACAGCCATTACGGACCGAGACCTATTGACGGCCAGATTAGCACTCTTCGGAAGTTTGGCGCAGTGGTAACAACCCCGGAAAACGGAAGCATCAGGATTGAATTACCCAGCAAAGGACTTGCCGGAACAGATGTGTTTCTATCTTTTCCATCGAACGCACAGACCGAAGCCGCCCTGTGGCTTGGAGCCTGCTCCAGAGGGGTTACGCGCCTCTTTGGGGCCGCCCGAGAACCGGAAACTCTTGAATTGATCAAGTTCCTGAGAACATCTGGCGTGAACGTCCTGCTATCCGACGCCGGAGTGATTACGGTCGAGGGCGCTGGCGCGGATCGTCTTGTCCCGCCTCGAAACTTCGTCATCGCCCCAGACCGAATCGAAGTCGGCACCTTCGTAGCAACAGTTGCTTTGGTATCTGGCGAGGTTTTGTTGCAGGGGTTAAATTTGGATGTTCTAGGGTCCTTCTTCGCAATCGGATTAGCTATGGGTGTTGAAATGTCACCTGTAGGTGATAACGCCCTCCAAGTTAGGAAGCAGGGAAGACCTCTGGCTACATCAATCGACACATTCCCTTACCCCGGCTTTCCAACAGATTCGCTCGGCCCATTTGTCGCCGCACTCTCAGTTGCGAGCGGTAAGTCGATTGTCCAGGAAAAGGTTTGGCCGAACAGGCTGGCACTCGGTATGGAACTGAAGCGAATGGGGGCAAATATCGAGTATCTTAGCGGTCAGATTATCGCCATTAACGGAGTTGAAAGACTATCAGGAGCTCTGGTGTGTGGAACCGATCCACGCGCCACCGCCGCACTAATCAATTCAGGCCTCTTTGCTGACGGCGTGAGCGTCGTAACTGGCACAGACTTGCTGGACAACGCGTATGACGGCTATGACCGCAAGCTACTTGCGCTTGGAGCGAAACTGGAGCGAACCTTTGTTCCCGCCGAGCGCGTGACAAGGGAACACCCCAGGTACGGGCGATTAGAGGCATTCTGATACATTTCGTGGAGCGTTAGGCAGGCACACCTTCATGAAGTGGGGGCGTGCGATGCGGTAGCACTCAGCCCGTTTTTCAGCGCGAGGGTAATCGAAGGGAACCGATGCCCACTATGCTGCTCATACGGTACGCTACGGTCCGCCCTTGATCAGCCCCTTTTCAACCGCAGCGGCACGGAGTTCATTGAGGAGGGTGATAGCCGCCACCAGTCCGTCATTGATCGCCTGGACCTGCGCTCGCGTCGGCGGATCGCTGATGGTCTGCGAAACGTAGGTGACGGCAGATTGGGCGGCCCCGGTTCGCTGGGCTGTCGATGCGGCGCCGTGGAAGCCAACCTTGGCCGAGGCGCTCGCCCCGACGGTGATCTCCCACGAGTAGGACCCGGCGTGGCGTTTCACCGCGCCATCGGTGACGTTCCAAACGAGGTACCCGGTCGGGATCGTGCCCGATGACGGATCAGCCGTCACCGCCGCCGGCTTTGCCTGCTTCCATGTGCCTGGCGTGCCGGCAAACGTGCAGACCCATTCCCCGCCTAGGGCATCCCGCCAGAACTCGTTCAGGGCCCGCGTGCCGGTAGTCGGCGGGCCGATGATCGTGGTGGGATTGCCGTTCTGGTAGGTGGCAAGCCGCTTGGCCGATTCCTCGGCCAGGATGGTGAAGTTGTCGGCGGTCAGTTCGCGGAACAGGGCCGCGTTGCTGACATCATTGAGCCGGGGATGTGGAGGGATGGTAGCCATAGAATTTGGTCAGGGAGTGGGGCGCAGAGATTGAACAAGCCGGGTCAGGGCATCGACGGTTTCGGCGACGTTGGTGGCGCCGTGTTGGGCGAGGGCGTCGGTGCCGAAGCTCTGGGTCTTGTCGGTCTGGACGGCCTTGATCTTCGAGACCGTTTGGGCACTCGAGAAGAACGCGGTGCCCGAGATGCGCGTGGTGATCGTGCGTTCATTGGAGCTTTCATCGATTTGGGTGACGCTGAAGCGGGCGCAGCCGGCCAGGCCGAGCAGTGCAACCACGACAGCGGCGAGGGTTGTGGCGGGGTTTCGGTTCATACTTTGCAGACGGTGATAACGTCGAAGTCGAGGCTGCGGTAGCCGCCCAGGGCGAGGTAGGCCCGGACGGTGAAGTCGGTTTCACTACCCAACGCGGCGACCAGGTCGGCGTTGGTCAGGGTGTACGGTCCGTCCCGGCTGACGGTGAGCGTCGCCTTGAGGATGGCCCCGGCCCAGAGTTCGAGCACGCAGGCGTCGGCGCGGCATTCGAGGTCCACCTCGGGGTCGCTGCCGGCGCGGGCTTCGCTGGTTAGGGTCCAGTCGAGCACAACGTCCTGGCCGGTGGCGTAGGTCGGATGCGCGCCGTCGCCGTTGGCTGTCAGGTTGGCCGGCCCCAGGGGCCGTAGCGACCGGCGCTGAATCATGTGCGTGATCTTCGCCACGTCCGCCAAGCTGACCTCGCTGTGCAGGAGCCGGGGCTGGATCTTCAGGCCCACGGACACCGCGTCCTTGGGCGGCGCCCATTCGAGCATCGGGAGTTCGGCCAACTGGACGCACCAACACTCGTTCCCGATCCCGTGCTGCCCGCGTGTGGTGCCGTACTGCGCCCGGAGAAGGTTGACCGTGTAGCGCCCCGCCGAGACCAGCGTCGGTTCCCAGCCCAGGAGGATTTCATCCCCGATGAAGATCAGGAACCGTTTGGTCCCCACCCCTTCATCGAAGGGCATGTCATCGAGGTCGTCATCGGGACTGGTGAACGTCACGTCGAGGCCTGCTTCGTGGTACAGACACCCTGTGGCATCGAGGGCGGCATTCAACGTGCCCCGCCGCCCGAACACCTGGCCCGTGCCGGCGGTGGTGAAGCTGTCGGTGGCCCGTTCCCACCAGAGCGTGAACCCGCTCGACAAACGCTCGCCACGAGCCGGCAGGACCAGCAGACGCGGGTTCACATCGGCCGTCCAGGCGTAGGGCGGCTCGAACACCAGCACGTCATGACAGGGAAGCGGCGAGTACTGGACGGCCGCCAACGCCTCATCCGCCGGCACCGGGTAGTCATCGACCACCAGGTGGGCCGTATCCTCGCGGACGGTCAGCAGTACCTCCGCCGAGTCCGGGCCCGGGACCTCGACGGCCAGCACCCGGAACCGAACCGCGTTGATGCCGCTGTGGGCGTAGGTGAGCGAGACGGTGTCGCCCGGACGCAAGTCGGCCCCCACGCCGCGCCGAACGCGCAGCCGACCGTCCAGCCAGGGCAGGCTGCGGCTCTTGCCGTAGGCCATCGCCACTTTCCAGGCCACGGCGGGGTCGGTGATCCAGTCGCATTCGATGGCCTGGGTCAGGGGTCGGCCCGTGACGGCGTAAGCAGCGGGATTGCGCCAAGTCAGGGCGTCGGTCTGCCAGCCGCGGTCGCGGTTGCGGAACCGGACGACGACTTCATTGACCGTCTCGGTCCAACCGTGGGCGGTGAGGTCGGGCGGTTCGAGCAGAGCGTCCGTGTCGATCGGCACTGGTCCGACGGGGTCGCGCAGGAGCCGGAGGCTCAGTTTGCCGTCCGGCGTGTGGAACAAGGCGGCGTCGAGGTACTCCAGGAAGTCATTGAGCAGGGCGTCCAGCCGCTTGGCGGTGTCGAGGAACACGGTGACGCTGAACTCATCGGTGGCGAGCTGCCCGGCGACCGCGTCCCAGCCGTCGGCATCGAGCAGCGCCACAGGCAGTCCAGCGCCGAAGCGCGAGTTGGTGAGCAGTTCGGCCAGGGCCGCCACCGGGTTGACCTCGCCGTTCAAGTCGGCGGCGGTGCCCAGCCAGTCCACAACAGGAATGCGCGACAACTCGAACTCCAGGTTGGGCACCTGGGCGCGGTTCTCGCCCAGCAACCAGTCGTTGAAGACCGCGTAGCATTGCCCACGATAGGCCGGGTGGGTCACGCCGCTGGCCGCTAGGTCGGCATCGGCAGTCTGTGCGGCCGTGCCCCAGTAGAGGGTGAGCGCGCCGCGCCCCTCGACCGTGATCTCGGCGTGGTCGTTCGTGCCGGCCTGAAGCGGACCGTTCCACGCCACCTCGTCATCGACCAGGATGGCGTGCAGCGTCTGAACCGGCCCCAGGCAAAGGAGACCGGCGAAGCTCGCATAGTAGTTGTAACCGGTGGTCTGGGTCTTCTTCCCGACCTTCTTGCGGATTGGCACCGAGCGCACGCCCCAGGGTTCACTGATCCAGGTCAGGCCCAGCCGGGCGCGTCCGGCGAGGTAGGGCACGGGGCGGCCATGCTCATCAGTCGAGAGCGTGGCCGGGTCCTTGCCCAGGGTCTTGGGCGGCGGGGCTGGGGTCAGGTCGCTGGAGGAATTGAACATGGCCGGTAGGCCCGGACCCAACGCCGGGCGTAGGTGGGGTCATCGAGCCGGGAGATGAGGACGCCGTGTCCGCGCAGGCAGTGACAGAACCGCTGGTCGCCGAGGGCGACGCCGACGTGGTTGGCGACCTTCCCGACCCGGAACACGACGACATCGCCCGCCTCGACTTCAGGAAGCGGCACTGCCGCCCACTCCGGGTGAACGTCGAACCAGGCGAGGACAGGCGACGTGTCGGCGTGGTCGCCGAAGTCCACGGCGTAGGGCGAAAACGCGAGGCCGGTCGCCAGGCCGGCTTCCTCGATCAACGCGGCGGCCAGTTGAACGCAATCGACCCCCGCGCCGCAGATGCGCGCCCGCGCCTGAAAGGGCGTCCCCTTCCAGCGCAGCGCAGCGGCATTGAGGTTGACGGCGGTGGGGTTCACTTCTTGCCTCCGTTGATCTGCGGGATGTCGAGGGCCTTGATGGCGAGGTTGCGGAGGGCGAAGCGATGTCCGCCGTAGTTGGCGGTGTTGGTGAACTTGCTCTCGCAAGTGACCCACCGCCCGTCGCAACCGGGCACCAGGACGGTGGTCGCATCGACGCCGTTGAACCGCAGCGGGGCGTTGAGCGTAAGCACGAGGGTGGTGGCGCTTTCGGGCGGATGCTTGAGGATCAGGCGGACTTCGCGGCTGAGGCCGGACCCGACTTCGAGCCAGCCTTCCGCGAACCAGTTGGCCGGCAGGCCGGTCAGCGACGCACCCACCACCGTCACGTCCCGCCCGTTGAGCGCCGTGATCCTGACGGTGTTCTGCCACGTAGCGCGGGCCAGGCCGCAGGTGCCGATGTCGAACACGCGATACTGACACCGGCCCGACAGGTAGAAGGCCGGGACGCTCGACTGCGCGCCGCCGCCCAGCGCATTACAGCGCGCCCGCAGGCTCTTGCCGTCGGCCTGAACCGAGGCCACCACGCCGCGAAAGACCGTGGTGACGGTTTCCAAGTCGGGGTACTCGGCGGTCTGGATTTCGATGTTGAGCGGCTGACAGCCGTAGGGCGGGAACAGCAGGGCGAAGGGCGACTCTTCGGCGCGCTCGACCTCGATCTGAACGCCCTGCCGGATGCCGGTTGTATCGTACTGGATCGAACCGTGGGTGATCCGGCGGACCAGGTACGTCTGGCCATCCACTTCTTCCAGGTCCAGCGCGAAGCTGGTCCAGTACCAGTTCACCTGCGCATCGCCCTCGCCGACCCAGAGGTGGTAGAGGAAAACCGGACGGGTGCCCGTCTCGGCTTCGGCGTAGTCGAGCGGCAGTTCGACCACCTGCACCCTGCGGACCTGGCGCTGTTCGGCGATGAATTCGGCTTCCTCGGCGTCATCGGCCAGGCGCACGTACGCAAGGTCCCACGCCTGCCAGGTCCCATCGACGGCCACGGCTTCCTCGAACGTCAACCGCGTCGTGCCGTCGCCGTTTAGGGCGACCGCGACAACCTCCGCGCCTCGGGGCGTTTGGCCGTCCTTGGTCAGCCAGACATAAGCGCCGGCTTCATCATCGAACCGGGCGGCAAAGCCCTCGCCCGCGATGTCGCACTGCTGGCCTGAGACGCCCGCCACGATCTCGAAAGCGGCCTGCGGCGCGGGAAACCAGAACCCGATCAGCCGGCCCTGGAGCGCGGCGGTGAAGGCGTCGAAGGCCTCGATCTCATCCAAGTCATCCAGCCACACGCGACCCGTCCAGGCCCGCACGACCTTCTCCTGGTCGGAGTAGATCAGTTCGGCGCCGAAGCCAGCGGCGACCTCGCGCTGTTCGAACTCGAAGCGCCCTTCCTGGCTGGTCTGCCAGTCAAGGGACCACGGAAACACTGGGCGGTCGCGGTAGGTCATTCGAGGAGGACGGTGTCGAACCAGCAGGGCCAGGCGTGGTCGGCATTCCAGAGTTCCAGGACGATGGCGCCCTTGCTGGTGGTAGTGAACGTGAGCGAAAGCTCCTGCCAGTCGGTGGACCCTCCCGCCGTGGCAGTCACGTCACTGGCGACGCCAACCGCCGGGTTGCGCCGGACGCGCATGAAGGGGCGTTGCGCGCTGGCGTGAGGTTGGAGCACTTGCGCCCGCACCCGTCGCGAACCGATCTTGACCGCCAGCCGGAACGAGAAGAAGCCGTAGATGCCGATCTTGAGCGAGGGCAGTTCGGCTCCGACGACATCCTCGCGCCCGGAGTAGGTCATCAGCCGGTCGGTGTACGGGACCAACACGGACAGCGAACTTGGGGACACCAGGCAGGAGGCGAGCGCCAGCGAGCGGGCGGAATAGGCGAGTTCGGCCATAGGATTTCAGTCCGGGTTCTGGGTGACGAGAACCAGCGCGCCCGTGGCGGTCGAAGTCGAGTAGCCGGCGTAGGTGAGCACGGTCTTGATGACCTCGAACCGTTTGCCCGACAGGGCGCCGGTGCCCGAGAACGTGTCCCCGTGCGCGAAGGCGGCGGCCTGGTGGCGCGGGACGTAAAGGAAGCGGAGGGTGCCGCGATGTTCCCACAACGTGCCGTTGTACGTCTTGACGGCGTAGGGCCAGAGATGGATGGCCCCTCCGCTGGGCATGGCCAGGTCCCCGCCGATATATGACTGCAGGATGACCGAGTTCCAGGAACTGCCGTACACGTTGGGACCGGCGTTCAGACGCAGCGGCTTCGATCCCAGAACCCCCGGCAGTCCCTTGATGAACAGCCCGAAATTGCTGCCGTCCGCCGGGGCGGAACAGCCGATGAGGTCGAATGTGCCCAGGGCGTTGCGGATTTCATCGGCGTTGGCCCAGAAGGCGCACAGCGCGGCGAAGTTCGTGTCCCCCGGTACATCGCTGATGCCATCGCCCATGTACAGGCCCACCTGCCAGTAGGTGGACCCTTTGAGGGCCATAACCGCCGTGCGCTCATCGGCCAGCAGAATCCAGGGCCGGGCGGTCGTGTCGGCGGTCGAGGACTTGTAGGCGTAGATGCCGTCACCGGCGATGACACTGCTGGTGGGAAACTCGCCGGTGCCCGCGTCCACGCTGGACATGGCGTCATAGCCCCGGATGCGCGCCCAGGTGGTGCCGGTGTCGGTGACGCGGTAGTAGGAACGGGCAACGGCGGTGACGGCGTTCCGGTACACGGCCTTGCCGGTATCGATGAATGGCTTGGTCCAACCGGCGGCGGGCAGCGAGCCGTAGCCGTTGATCAGGCAAGCGTCGAGCAAGGCGGTGAGGGAACCCGCGACCCCGCAGAGCGAGGGCGCGCCGGAATCGGTGGAGCGATAGACGTTGAACATAGGTCAGTCGAGGTTGTGAACCGGGGCGTCCTCCAGCCAGTGATCGAACGTGATCCTGGTCGGGTTCCCCGGATCGGGAATGGCGGCGTCATTCAGCCAGTAGGTGAAAGTGAGGGTTGCGGGCGTCTGCTCGGGCGGCGGTTCGGGCGGTTCTTCCGGGGACTCCGGCTGAACGGCAAGTTGGCTCAGGCTGACGGTCAGTGCGGCGTGCCAGTCGGTGCGCTGTTCGATGGCGCTGAAGGCAGCCCGGCCAAAGAGCAACGGCCAGGCCCAATGCCCCGCGCCCCACACCGACGCGAGCGGATCGGCCAGCGTGATGGTATCGCCCGCAACGGACTCCACTTCGGCGATCTCGAACGCTTCCCCCGTGTCCGGTTCGGCGAGGAACAGGAAGCTGCCCGGTTGCAGGTCGGCCCACGCATCGCGGGCCAGTTCCACGGTATCGTCGCTGGCGGCGATCAAGGGGATGCCGCGGCCCCAACTCGGAACACAGGCCAGCCCCGCTTTGAGCGCGGCGTCCACGCGGCCCAAGAGCAGCGTCAGGTCATCGGCATCGCGGGACTCGACCCGGAAGCTCAGGCGCTCGCGCGGTTTCGGGCGCAGGGCCTGGCGCGACTCGAACCCCGTGAGGGCGCGGTCCACGCTGGTCTGCCAGACGCGTGCCCGCTGCACGTTCCGGGACCAGTCCGGGTAGTGCGGCAGCAAGACGTGGCCGTTGACGGTGGCGAGGGGCATCAGGTTGGAACGCCGAACTGCATCCGGCGTTTACGGAGGATGTCCACGAGCATGGCCTCGCCCTCGGCCGATTCGAGGAACTGGCGGGCCTGGTTGCGCGAGTCCACCAGGACCAGGCTGACGGCGGCGGAGCGGCTTGAAGCCGACCCCGCCGCCGCGGTGCCCGGAGCGCGAGTGTCCTGGGCAGAGCCTGCGCCTGGTGGCTGGGAGTAGAACCGGGCGGTGCGGTTGTTCATGGCGTTGACTACGCCCGCACCGTAGTGGCGAACCGCGGCGGCGTTCAGGACGCCCTCGCCATTCGAGAGCCGGGCCAGGATGGTGTCATCCTTCGGCCCGCCGGGACCGCGCACGATGCCGCCTTCGGCGAAGGCGCCGCTGATGGCGGCGATGGCAGCGATGAGCGCCACCGTGCCAACCAGAGCCGCGACGCCGTAGCTGGAAATCGAGGTCATCAGCGCGCCGGGGGCCTTGGCGGCCGCGTCCGCTGAACCCTCGGCGGTGCTGAAGGCGATGTTCTTGGCGGCCATCAGGGCGCGCTTGATGATCCACTCGGCGAACATCCGGCTGATGGCGGAGATGACGCTGCTGATGATCGACGACCCGATATTCCGCAGGGCGTCGCCCCAATCCATCGTGCCCTTGATGAGGCCTTCGATCCCCTCCTGGATGCCGTCGATGGCGCTGCCGATGACGTTGCCGAACTGGCGGGCGACCGACTGGGCGGTAGTGCCCATCCGGTCTTCCAACTCGGTCATCGTGGCCAGCATCTGGTCACGGTAGGAGTACGGGTCGGGGGAGTCCTCGACGCGGTTCAGTTGGGTCTGAACGCCGTGCCGTTCGCCTTCCAGCCCGCGCATGGACTGGGTGAGGTTTTCGCGGACATCGGCGTCCGGCTCCACGGCGAGGCGCTCGCGGAGCCGCTCGATCTCCTGGTCAATGAGGGCGATCTCCTGCCGCAGCAGGTCGATGCGCTGCCGGTGCTTGTCGGCCTCCTTGCTGCCGAAGTCGGAGTCGAGCTTCGCCATCTGATCGGACACGGCCTGGCGTCGCTGACGCAACTCGAATTCAGCCTCACGCAGTTCCTTGGCAATCCGCTTGCGCCGGTCATCGGCGGGGTCCAGGTCGAGGTCGGTACCGCGGCCAGTCTGCTGGGCCGGTGGAAGCGAGGGCGGAAGCCAGATCGAGACCATCGCCGCTTGCAGTTCGGCGATGCCCTTCTTGCTCTCGTCGATGAACGTGCCGAACGTGTTGGCGGCGCTCTCCCACGGAACGGCCATGACATCCGTCAATGCGTCTGCACTCTTGCCCAGGCTGTCCACCACCGCGCCCGCCGCGGTCTTCATCGCCTGGGCGATTTCCAGTCCCGCGGCCTTGGCCTTCTCCTTGGCTTCGCTGAAGTGGCCCTGAGCGAGCAGGACCATCGCCTGGGCCAGCTCCCCGACCGCCCGGATGGCCGCCTTCATGTACTCCAACCATGCGCGGATGATCTCGATGGGCTGCTGCCACACGCGGGCGATCAGGCGGCCGAGTGCTTCAACCCCTTTTCCGACACCTTCGATGTAGGCCTCGAACGTCCGCCAGAGAACCCGCACCACCACAATCGCGGCCTGCACGTCGAAGATGAGATGGCGCATCGCCTCCGCGAGCAGTTCGGCCCCGCGTCGGACCACGTCGTTCTGCTTGATCCACTCGATCAACCGGTTGGTGAGGTCGAGCAGCGTGGGCAGGAGTTCCGCCAGCGCGGTCCGCGCTAGTCCCTGAACGGCCAGGCGCAGCTTCTGGAAGTTGTCATTGAGCGCGTTTGCGCCGGCGGCCGCGTCCGGGGCCACTACCAAGCCGAACGCCCGCGCTTCGTCCATCATTTCCCGGATGCCGTCGGCCCCCGCGTTCAGCATCGGGATCATGGTTAGGCCCTGCTTGCCGAACAGTTGGAGGGCGAGCGTGGTCTTCTGGACACCGTCGGGCATCGCGGCGAACCGCGTCGCGAGGTCGGTGATCAGTTCACTGTGCGGACGGAAGCGGCCGTCGGCGTCTTTGACTTGCACGCCCAGGGTCTGCAAGGCGTCGGCGTTGGACTCTGCGGCCTTGGCGAGGAACTTCAGCGCATTGTGCAACTCCTCGGCGGAGGACTCGGAGATGGTCGCGGCGTAGTCGAGGGCGGTGAGTTGGTCCGTGACGATGCCGAGCTTCTGGGCGGTCTCGGCCGCCTTATCCATGTCGGCGAGCGCCTGTTTGAGTTCGGCCCCGACGCGATAGACCGACATCCCGGCCAGTAGCGTACTGCCAATGGAGAGCGCGAAGCTGCGCATCCGGCCCGCAGCCATTTCGAGCGGTCCGGTGACCGCTTCGCGCAGACGGCGCATGCCCGCCTGGACCGTGGCGAGTCCAGTCAGCTTGACGACAACTTCAACGGTGTCGGCGGGCATTGGGTCAAGTCCCTCCGGTCAGCAGACCCGCGGCGAGCGCCTTGCCCGCGAGCGCAGTGCGCTTGGAAGCGGCGTCCAAGAACGCCAGGAACTGACGCAGTGTCAGTCCCATCACCCAGGCGGGCGGGTAGCCCTGCCAGACCAGGAAATCGACGGCCCGCGTCAGCGGGCGTTCGCGGTCACAGTGAACACGCCGCGCAGGGACTGCCCCACCCCCCGGAATTTTCCCAGCAGGTCCTCCCGGAAGTTGGTCTGCACCGCCGCTTCGAGCAGGGTGAGCGCCTGCGAGGCGGACAGCGCATCCAGCCGTTCCTGGGGCAGGCCGGTCGCCTTCGCCAGCAGCGTATTGGCCAGCTCTCCGCTGGAGAGCACCGCCTCACGCAGCTTCTCGGCATTCAGCCGGAAGGACCCGTCGGGACCGACCGCCTGCGCGCCGAGCACATGTTCGATGCTGTGGGCCAGCTTTTCGAGGAACCGCAGGGTGTCCACCCAGCGCAGTTCCCGCACTTGGACCTTCTCGGTCCCGATGTCCACGACCCGCACGGGGTCGAGCAGTTCCAGTTCAGTTTCCATCGCGCTCCAGTTGATCGGGGGCCGCCTGACGCGGCGACCCCCGTGGGTTTAGCCCGCGTCAGGGCTGGTAACGGCGTTTGATCGTGGGCGCCGAGGTCGGCGTGGCGCGCACGGTGTACTTCCCGAACTCGCCAGTCTGTTCGGGCCAGGCCGTAACGGTGAGGCAACCAGTGAAGGAAATCTCGCGCAGCGGCACGCCGCTGAACTGATTCGTTTCGAGGATCCTGACTGCCCCGCGGAACAGCACCTGGCTGTTGGCCGTGTAGCTCTCGAAGGTCTGCGCCGCATTGCCGAACGTCAGGCTGATGTCGTCGCCATCAGTCAGCGTCGAGCCGGTGGCCAGGATCGTCAGGACGCCCGTGTTCAGGTCGATGGTGTAGTCGGTGCCTTCGACCAGCGTGGTGACGCCCTTCTTGACCACGACCGTGTTGAGGCCGACCGCGCCGGCGAAGTAGCAGCGGCCCTTCTTGATGCCGGTGATGGATGCCGTGCCCGCCGGGGCCGTGGCCGCCGCCTGGCTGACACTAGCGGGGGATTGGGCCAGGTGCAGCAGCCGGTGGTTGAACACGTCCATTTCATCGAGGGTGAACTCCCAGCGGTCGTGGACCGTGTCGAGTTGCTCGTCATTGACCCGGCGGAAGCCGCCTTCGGCCACCATGCGGGTCTTGTACTGCTTCTCGGGCGCGTGCTTGTAGTCGGCAACGTTGCCGCAGTCGATGTAGCCGCTTTCGCTCGACGGTTGGACGAACAGGCGAGCGGTCAGCTTTTCATGGGCTTCGATGTGGCCCAGGGCGATTTGAGTAGGCATAGGTCAGTTTGTGTCGGGGGTTTGGGGTTGCGTTTCGGTTGGGGTGTCGCCTTCCGCCTGCCGCAGCCGCCGCCGGTGCGGGCCTGCCTGCTGCACCGTGCTTGGCGCTGGCAGGTCCGCACGCAGACGGGGCGGCGCAGGCAGATCAGGAGCCTGAGCCGCGCCCGCCTCGATGAGGTTGCGGGCGCACGGTTCGGGCAGATCGAGGATGGTGCCAGTGGTGAACTTCCGTCCGTTCACCCAGTGGTCTTGGAGCAGTTCGATGTTCATCGGGTGCGGGTGGCTTGCGCTTCCTTGAGGAGGCGCTGATAGGTGGCGTCGGGCGTCGCGGAACGGGTGGCGGCCAACGCAGCCGGCTTGGCCGTCAGCGCCAGGTCGAGGCCGGACCGGGCGCCGACGATGAAGGCGCGCACGTTGGCGTCCCCGGAGAGTTCAACCTGCTTGCCCAGGATCAGGTCGATGAACATCACCCCGCCGGTCAGGGCGAGGTTGCCTTCCGGGCTGGACAGCCAGTTCAGGCCGTTGGTCGCGGCGATGCTCGCGGCGGTGGCGATGTCCCACTTCTCGGAGGCTTCCAGGGCGGCGAAGCCGTCACGGGCTTTCCCAAGCTGGGCGCGGGAGTCCGGCTGCTTGATGAGGAGCGCCTTCGCCGACGAGTAGGCGGCCAGTCGCGTGACCGTTTCGATGCGCGAGGGCGTGACCCAGTCCGGCAGCGTCTTGCAGCCGACGGCCAGGGCGATCAGGACAATGGGCAGGAGGGCGAGTTTGGTTTTCATGGTTTGCGGGTGTGGTGTTCGCGTTCGCGTTCCGCCTCGCGGTAGAAGCAGGGACGCGAACGAAGTTCCTCGGTCAGCGCGTTGATGGTGGTGAGGGTTGCCGTCGCCTGGTTCACCATCTGGCGCACCAGCCAGGCGCTGAACAGGAGCGACACGATGGCGGTGACCAGGCTGAGCCAGACGATGTCCTTCTCCCGCGCCACGTCGGCGGCACGCAGGATCGGGTCCACGGCCTCGGTCGTCGCCGCCACCAGCGACAGGCAGGCAGCCAGCCACAGGCCCACGGCCACCCAGGACAAGCGGTGCAGAGTCTCGACGCGGTTCATAGGGCTCCGGTGGTGGTCAGAGGCTTCACGTAGGCCGTGGTGAGCAGGTTGAGCACAATCCGGTTGGTGCCATCGACCTTGCCGAGGTTCTGCCAGGCCGGGTCATACATCTGGAACTCGAAGCGCCCCTTGCGGCCGCTGAGCGCTTCCAGGCCGCATTGGAGGAGCTTCTCCCACGGCAGACCCAACCCGCCGTGCCGGTTGCGCTCGACGTTCTCTTCGATGACCACGGGGACGTACACCAGGAGTGCTGCGACGCCGTCATTGGCCAGCGCCGGAATGCCGAAACTGGCGATTTGCCACACGATCATGACCACGCCTTCGGCTTTGAGCGCCTGCTCGCGTCCGGGCGTGCGCTCATAGGTCCCGTCATCGAGCAGCACCGGAACCCCCGCCAACGTCGGATGGGCTTCCAGCCCGGCCTTTACCGCCGCTTGAATCTCCCAGAGGTTCATCGGCGAAACCCTCCCTTGCGGGCGGCATCGGCAGCCGCCTTCTCGATGGACGTGACGATGTCGCGGCGACGGGACCGGAACGCCTGGGCCAACACCCGGTTCACTTCCGGGTCTGCCGCCCACTCGCTGCGGTTCAGCATCCGCACATAGGGGGCGACGCTCTGCGTCCGGTCCTCGACCGAGCCGGTGCCGGCGTGCCGCGCCATCCACTCGGGCACGCTGCCGCCCAACTGTGTGACCGTCTTCCCCCAGCCGGCCTTCGCCCGGCCCACCCGCTCCTGGACCTGGCGGATGTAGTCACGGACCTCGCCCGCATCCGGCGTCGCCACCTTCGCCGATTTTCGCACCCGCCCGCGCGAGTCGCGCTTGGACGTGTGCAATTCCGGGCTGAACGGCTTCACGAGGAACCGGGCGAACGGCCCGCTCTTGAACTTGGCGAGCACCGCTTCCAGGGCGGAATACGCCCGCTCCCGGATCAGCTTGCGGATGCCGCGGCTCTGGAAGTCGGCTACGCGCAGCGGCGTGACGGCGCGTTGGATGTCGCGGGCGACGGCCTTGCGGCCCTGGGCGCGGGTGGCCGGCGGGGTGTACTGGATCAGGCGCTTGCCCAGGAGCATCGACTGATACCGCACCGCCTGGCGGGCGTCCTTGCCCAGCGCCACCACGTAGCGGCTGACCGCGTCATTGAACTCGCGGGTCTGGATGGTCAGATCAAGCATGGCCGACCTCCACCGTGAAGCGGACCAGCAGGTTGTTGGGCGTGTCCTCGACGGCGACCACGCGGTGGCTTCCGCCCTCGCTGGTCAGTTCGTCGCCGACAGCCACCTTGGGCAGGCCCTCGCGCAGGGCGTAGAAGCTGTCCTGGCTGCGTTCCTCGGGGCCGAGGGCATACTCGCCTTCCGCCGCCGGGGCGGCCTTGAACCCCGGCGCGTGGTCGGCCAACGCCGTGAACTCAGTCCCGCTGCGGACGTGAGTGAGGCGACGTCCGCGCACCAGCAAGTGGGCGCGGATGCCGGCCAGGCGGCACTGTTCGATCATCGTCACGCGCCTTCCGTGGTTGTGCTGGCGGCCACCTTGGGCTTCTTCATTTTGGCCACCGGCGTAGCCGGCTGGGGTTGATTCAGCAGCCAAGCCACGTCACGGTTGCGCCGGGCCAGCCGACGAAGCCGGGCGTCACGGCCTTTCTCGACCTGCATGCGCTGTACGCGCTTCAAGTCCAGCGCCGTCAGCGCCACAGGTTCCGGGTAGGGATCGACTTTGGGAGTGCTCATGGATTGGTGGCCGTGCGCAGCACTAGCCGTTGGTGCGGATGCAGATGGCACCCACGCGGTTGGCGGTCGCCAGCACCAGGTTCCAGTTGGCGATGGTCCCCAGTTCGGCGTTGCTGGGGCTTTCCGCGGCGGGCGTGCCCACCCACTTGGTCCCGTTCAGGTGCATCACGAACCGCGTGCGGTCGTAGATGATCTCGTTGTTGAGCCCGAACTTCCGCTCCATCTGGAGCGCGGCCACGTCCACCACGTCGGTCTTCTGCGGCTTCTCGCCCCGGGCGATGATGCCCTTCGCCAGCAGGTAGGTGTCGTACACGAAGCCGTTGGTCGTGCCGGCGCGCACAAGGGCCTCGCTGGTGTAGATCGGGATGCCCCGGTAGGTGCGCACCGTCCAGGGACCCTGGGACGCTTTCGAGAAGCTGGTTTCATCGGCCAGTTCAAGCGCGGCCAGGATCGTGGGGTGCAGCCAGAGGGCGCCGTCCATGAGGTCATCGGCCAGTTCGCCCATCAGGCTCTTGGCGTGGATGAACAGTTCGATGCTCATCAACTGGTCGGCGGTCGCCCCATCGCCCGACTCATCGAAGGCGTCCACGCGGACCGCTTTCAGCGGAGCGGCTACCCCGTTCGCCCCGGCGGAACCGAACACGCCGCGCACCATCGCGAGCAGGGTCTTCTGCCGCTGCTTGAGCCGGCGCTGCACCATCTGGGCGATGATCTCCTCGACGGGGCGCTCGCCCGAGAGTTGCGCGGCGAACGCCGTGGCCGAACTCTTGCACACCCGGTTGCAGGCGACGGCCTTCATCTGGCCCGACGTGATCTTGTTGTCCACGGCGGGCTCGGCATTCTCGACCTGGATTTCGTCATCCTGATCGGTGATGTCCTTGAAGAAGGGGATCATCGCGACTTCGCCCGGGCCGGACGCGAGTTCCGCGGCGCGGGGGTTATCGACGACGACGCCCGAGTTGAGCAGGACTGGGAAGGTGGCCTGCTTCTCCCGCATGGTTTGGAGCCAGATGTCCGGAATCCAGAGATCACTAATGGTCGTGGGCATAGGGGTATCCGTGTTGTTGGGGTTGGGTTGGAGGGGTTACGACTGCCGTTTGGCAGCGAGTTCGGCGAGGGAACCGACGCCCTTGGCCGCCAGCACGCGCTGGGTGGGGGTCAGGTCCGCGGTCGCGGGTTGTTCCTTGTGTTCGGCGGCCTTGGGACGCAGGCCCAGCTTCTGGACTTCCGCCGCCACCGCCTGGTTGAAGTCCGCCATCTTGGCGATCAGTTGCGCGTTCTCCGCCTTCAGCCGAGTGAGTTCTTCACCCGCCACCTTCGCGGCGGTTTCGAGGGGGCCGACACGACCGGCCAGTTCATCGGCGCGTTGGGACGCGGCAGCCGTGTGCTGCTGCGCCGTTTCGAGCAGATCGGTGGCGGCGGTCAGTTCCGCCGTCAGCCGCGTGTTGTCGGCGGTGAGTCGTTGGTTGGTCGCCAGGATGTCTTCCTGGTCCGGGATGTTCGGTTTTTCAGTCATACGTCATCACTCTCTACCTATGCTTCGATGTCCCAATTTTTGGTTCAGCGGGCCAGTCGCCGCGCGACCGCCCGGGCGTAATTCAAGTCTCCCAACGCATCCACCAACCCCACGCGCTTGGCCGCATGTCCATCGAACACCTGGCCCTGCATGGCCTCTACAGGCACGCCTTCACGGGCGCGCAGGACATCGGCGCGGAACACGTCGAAGGAGCGTTGGGCCTGGCGGGTGAACTCGGCGGCGTGATCTTCGGCGATAGGCACGCCGGGCATCCCGGCGGCTTTGAATGTCCCTTCCTTGTTGGTGAACACCTTCACCTCGATGCCGGCGTTGGCCAGCATCCGGTGGAAGTCCACCACGGAGACGTAGGCGCCGATGCTGCCCACCATCGCGCTGCGGGTGGAGATGACGGCGGAGGCTTGCGACCCGATCCAGTAGGCCAGGCTGCACATCATGCCCCCGACCCACGCCACCGTGGGCTTGGCCGATTTGAAGACCGCGTCAGCGATCTCCGCCCCGCCCACGCTGAACCCGCCGGGGCTGTTGATGTCCAGAATCAGGGCGTTCACGTCCGGGTCGGCCTCCAACCGCCGGAACGCTGACAGCACCTCGGCACTGTCCTCGAACCCGTCGAAGAACATCTCCCCAAGGTCGGGCCGGTAGGCCAGCACGCCGCTGATTTCGAGAACGCCGATGCCACCCTCGACCGTTGTCCGCGGGGCCAGAGCCTGGCGCACCTTGCGCCGGGAGTCGGGTTCGCCCAGGGCCGGTTGGAGGGTTTGGCGCAGGAGGGCCTGCGCCGCTCGGACCTCAATCAGCGGCACCTGCGTCGCCAGCATTGTCATCAGGACGTTGTGCATCTCTACCTATGGGTGCGATGTCCGGGTTTGCGCCGGGCTGACCAGTGGATGGAGTGGTTTTGGAACTGTTCAGGCCGAAGCTCGCCATGACGGTCTCGATGGGGATTCCGTGTTCGTCGGCGACCTTCCTGGCCCGGTCGAGGATGTAGTCGATTTCCTCGAACACCTGGTCGGTCTCCCGCCGCCAGGACCGGCCCCGGTTGCCGTAGTGATCCCGCCGACTCATCAGACCCCGCGCCACGTCTTCGCGCTCCTGGGCCATCTCCCGCCCGGCGTCGATGGTGATCTTGGACGGCCCGATGAAGTCGCACCGCGCCCAACCCTCTGCCGACGGCAAGGTCCCCGACGTGATGGCGTTGGCGATCACCCGCTGCCACGCAGAGCGCCCCAGCCGGGCGGCGACCTGCTTGCGCCGGTCGAACTTGCGCTGGGCCTTCCCGTTGACCGCCCGCTGGTTCGGACCGGTCAACTTCTCATCCAGGAAGAAGGCCGGCGGCAGGCCCATGCCCGCCACGAAGCACCCGGCCAGGTAGCTGATGACTTCGATGTTGTTGGCGGGGGCGCTCGGCGTGTTGACCTGCTTCAGCTCGTGGCCTTCGGGGACGGTTGGGATGTCCCCCGCGACCAGGTCGGCCACCGTGAACGCCCGTTGCTTCTCATTGGTCTCGGCGGGTTTCTCCTCCTCGGCCGAGGCCTCGCCCGCGGGTTCGGGCGGGCTGCCCCACGGGTTCTCCTCGAGCGGCGCGCCCTGGATGGCGAGAGTCAGGACGGTCGAGAGCTTCGACAGCACCTTCTGGAACCCCTTAATGTCGTTGCCATCCCGCATGTCATTCGCCCCACGACGAATCGGACTCATCCCCCGGTACTGGGTGTACCGCTCCAAATCGAACAGGTGAACGAGGGCGTTGGCGTCGAGCAGGGTCTCCCCATCGAGCCAGTAGCCCAGCACCCGGCCCTGGGTGTCGAGTTGAATGCCGTCGAAGATGCGGTCATCGGCGATAGTCGGCTTGTCGATCCGCCAGGACTCCAGAAGCTGGATCTGTGGGAATCCGGCTTCATCGGTCCACAAGGCGAAGGCCTCGCCGTCGGTGTCCAGGTAGAAGGACCCCAGCCGTTGCAGGTCCCAGAAGTCGAACCGGCCGGTGAAGTCGGCCCGATCCGCCCAGTCATCGAACAAGGCGTTGGCCGCTTCATTCCACTTCCGGTCGAGGGTCGCCGCCCGCGGGATCATGGGCGTCGAGTAGTTGGCGACCAGGTCGGTGGCGTAGAACACCAGTCCGACGTTGTCCCAGAGGTAGCGGGCGACGCTCGCCAGTTGCAGGCGGTTGAACTTGGACAGCAGCCGGTGGACGTAGAGGCCCGTGGCCGGGATCGGTGTCCGGTGGTCCACGACGTTCAATGCCTCGAAGTAGTGGCGCACGGGCGTCACCGTCGGCGCCAGGTTGGCCGGCTGCGGAGGCCGACCGGCAGCCGTCCGTTTCGGCGGTGGGGGTGGCGTGGGGAAGAAGCGACGCAGGAGGGGAATCACAGGACAGCCTTGTGGAAGGTTGGGTGCAGTCGGTTGTAGCGCGGAACGTCCAGAGGCGGGTTCTCGGGGTCGGCGAGGGTGTTCGCCCATTCCAGTGCTTCCTCCGCCATCACGGCGAGTTCGGCGGGGGTATAGGCGCGGTCGAAGGTGAACGTGACCGAACCGCCGGCCTCCGCCGCGGTCAGGACCGTCTGGCCGTTCACCACGTTGGCCGTCCACTTCTGGCTCACCAACGCTTCCAGGGCGCCGACCAAGGTGCCCCCCTCGGCCAGTTGGAGCTTCAGCGCCCGGACCAGCATCCGCACTTCGAGTCGTACACGCGCCCTCACACCTATGTCGCGATGTCCCGAGAACGGGGTGGATCCTCATCCGCGGCCGCTACCGAACGGGTGGTCAACAGGCCACAAATCACCGCTCCGACCGTGATCATCAGTTCGCAATCGAGGTAGTGATTGTCCCGGCGCTTCTGAATCCACAGCACCTTGATCCGCCCCCGCGAATCCTCCCGTTCCTCCCGGACCTCCGCCGTCATCTGGTCGATGTAGTCCCGCCCGGTCTTCTTCGGGATGGTCCACTGGCCGACTACCCCGTGCGTGAATAGCGCCAAGTGATCCTTCAGGCTGGGGTTGGACCACTGGAAGAGCGGCAGATGTCGGCGCACCCGTGCCCGGCGGGTCCCCAGGCTCGGATCGACCAGCACCCGCCGCCACACCCGCCGGATGGTCTTGCCCGTGCGTGGGTCCTGGGAGAGGAACCACTCGGCGTCATCCCCTTTCATCGCCTTCCACCCGGTGGCCAGGCAGAACCGGTACACTTCCGAGGCTTTGAAACCAGTGTCGATCATGGCGTTGACCACCGGCACGCTCAGTTGTTTGCGGATTTCCTCGAGTTCCGACGTGGTGTTGCACCGGCCGTAGGCGAGCAGCCGACTGGCCCCGCCCATTCCGAACGCACGGGCCACCCAGAAGTAGTGTTCCCCGCCACGGGCCTGGCGGTCGGCGGCGAGGAACCGGGTCTTCTCCAACGGCCACGGATCGCCGAAGTCGTAGTCCCCCATCCGCTGCTGGAGGTAGTCATCCCCGGTGACCATCCACCGGTCGAGGTCCCACGGCTCGCCCAACGTCTCCGTGACGAAGGTGAACATCGGTTCGATGTCGCCCTCGATCCGCATGGCGTCCACCGCCGCCAGGAACTCTTCGATGACGGACCGCCATTCAATCCAGTGCGGCAGGAGCGCGTTCCAGGTGTAGCTGACGCGGGAGCGCGGCGCGTTCGGGTTCTGGGGCACGAAGCGCCCGTGGTTCTCGATCCACCGCCGGTCAACCGGCGTATCCTTAATCCGGTGCCCGCACCCGACGCACTCGAACCGGATCGTGTCCGCCAGCGCATCGAACCGCCACTTGCCTTCGGGCTTGGTGGTGTCATTCGAGTCCCACTTCAACTGCTCGAACGCGAGCGGTTGAAGTCGCTGGCAGGCCGGACACTCGAACTGCCACACACGCTGGTCCCCGGCGCGGTAGGCGGTGTCCATCGCGTCGCCCTTAGTGCCTGGCGTCGAGATGAGGAACCGACGTGAGTTCCAGAAGGACCGCGTGCGCTTCAAGACCATCTCCAACCGCCCCGGCGGGTAGTTGCGGACCTCGTCGGCGAAAAGCCACCGAATCGGTTTTGACTGGAGCCGAGCCTTCGAGCCGGACCATCCCGCGTAGAATGGCATCCCATCGAAGGCGAACCCTGTGAGCGTCGGTTCTGCCATCCGTTCCTTGACCGGCCGGCAGGTCTCAAACGTCGGCGTCAGGCGGTCGCGGAGGAAGTCCCGGAGTTCATCCTTGGTGGCCGTCACCCACATGGCGGGGCCGGGGTCTTCGGCGATGGCCCAGCAGGCGCAGTTCATCACGGTCTGGGTCTTGGCGCTCTGGGCGGCGCATTGGACGGCGATGTCCCGGACGGCGTTGTTGGCGAAGTCCTCCATGACGGGCTTCACCCACGGCGAAGCGTCAGAACGCCACCGGCCCGGCAGGGGCGAGGTCTCATCGACCTGGACATGCTCTTCGCACCACTGCCACGGAGGCCGGCGGTCGGCGGGCTTGCAGGCCGAACAGAAACCTTCGAGGAACGGATGGCGCCTCATACCTATGGCGCAATGTCCGGAATCCTGCCCCTGGACCGTCGGCGAAAACTGCCTCGCCCCCGGTTCTCATCGGTTCTCGGGGCGGTTTGCGGGCGAAAGGAAGAAGCGGGAACCGGGGCCGGGTCGCCGCTTCCTGGTAGGTCAGGCGAGAAACTGTCAGGTCCCGCGGGCAGTAGGCTACCCCTGGAAGGCGGTCGAAAACCGCTTCTACCCCGGTTCTCGCCTGATTTCGGGGCGGTTCTCGAAGCCAATCGACGACGCAAGAAGGCCCCCGGTTTCCCGAGGGCCGTGGTCGCAGGCGAGGTCGCCGCCTACTTCGCCGCCATCAGGTCGAAGGCGCGGCGGAAGAACCGGGCCCGGCCCGTGATCCGGCGCACGATCTTCACCGCCTGCGCCTCCGCCAGCTTGAAGGTCGCCGCCAATTCCTTGGCGATGTCCTCCTTCTCCTTCCCGGAGAGGTGGAGGAACGTAACGAACCCGCTCTTGCTCTCCTTCAACTCGGCCACCGTGGTCGGCAGCCGGTCCGCCGGTTCCTCATCCTTCTCGACCTTCGCCGCCGACTCCTTCTTGGCCTTGGGCGCTTTCGCCTTGCCGTTGGGCACGGGGGCCGGGGCCGGGGTCTGCGGTTGGGTCTTCGCCGTTTCCTTCGCTGCGTCTTTGTTGTTCTTCATACTGTGCTCCGTTTTGGTTTTGTTGTTATTCCGCTCCGATCGTGAGCCTCGCTACGGTGGAGCGGGCCGAGGTGTCCACGGGAAAACCGAAAATCCCTCAGCGCCGTCGAATCGGTTCATTGGAAGTAGCCCATCTCGCGCAAGGATACCCAGGGCCGAGGCCGGTCAGGTTCGGGCCGGCCGACCACGACATGATCGACAACTTCGATCTTGAGCAATTGGCCCGCCCGCATCAGGTCCCGCGTCACGCGGATGTCATTTTCACTCGGGTCCGGGCAACCCGATGGGTGGTTGTGCGCGAGAACCAGCGCGGCGGCGGATCGTATGATGGCCGTGCGGAAGACTTCCCTGGGGGAACTTAGGACGCTGTCCATCGTCCCCATCGCCACTAGGTGGAAGCCCGTCGCCCGGCGGCGGGTATTGAGATGGATGGCGACCAGGCACTCACACTCGGGATTGTACCAACTCGCCGTGGACACATTGGCCACCCAGTATTCATAGATGCGCTCGGGGCAATCGCAGCAGGGAATAGGTAGCGGCAGTTCCCGGAGCCGGATCACACGGAACTCGTGGTTGTCCTTCATGGCGCTCACAGGGGAATGAAGCCTTGGTTGTGGATGCGGATCGCCTCATCGTAGGCCGCTTCAATCACGCCTTGGAGCGTGTCGCAGTACACGTCCCGCTGGCAGGCCAGGACCATCTCGGAGGGCTTGCGGTCGCGGTGCCCCTCGATCAGCCAGACGGTGTAGGTGTCGTCGGGTTCGTAGGCGATGATCAGCGTCCACGCCCGACCACGCTTCCCGTTGACCCGGCATTGCAGGCCCACCTCGTGGTCCACGAATCCCTGGCCGTTTTCGGACACCAGCCGGGAAGGCCGGCTGGACCGGCATTCGCCGAGGGCTTCGGCGCAGCGGTAGCTGAACGCGCTCGCGCCGATGTAGGTGAAGGCCCCGCGTAATCCCAGGCCGCCCGCTTGCGCGATGATCGCCTGGACCGTCTCTGGCAGTGATTCGACTTTCATCGGCGAGCGTATAGGTTGCGCGCCGATGAAAGGTCCAGTGGCGATCAGCCTTATGCGCTCGCGTCGGAAATGCTGATGGGAATGTCGCTAACTTCGGAGGGCATCACGCAGAAGATCGAGTCTCCTATCCAGCAGGTGATGGGAGAAGTCGGCGAGCCTCCGATGTTGGTCACCCCTGGTCTGAAAGACCGCGTGCGGCTCATTGAAGCCGAAGCCAAACATGCGATCTGGTTGTCCTGAAACCGTAAGGCATCTGGCCATGAATGCGCGCATCTCTCGATTCGTGAAAAGCAGAATGCAGGCGCGGTACCAGGTGGCGGTCACCCGCTTTGTCCTTCCACGATCCGGGGCATAGAGTCCGAAGAGCAGGATGAAGTCTGCCTCGCCAGGCACCGGGAACCTGTTGAACCAGGTACGGTGAGCAAAGCGCTTGGTTGCCTCTCGCTTGGGTTCATCTCCTCCGTAGGTTCGGGACGCCTTGACTTGGAATGTTATCACGTGATTGGGACCAGATCCCTGCTTCTTGAGCAAGGCTAGGTCAATGCCCTTCTCCTGACGGGAGGCAGGGATTAGCACCGAATACCCCTGGCTCTTGGGGAAGAATCTCTGAAGCCGTTCGGCGATCAGGAACTCGGGCCACTGTAGGAAGAACACCGGGTCCATGTGATTCAGGTTCCTGGGGAACTGCCCGTTTCGGAGCGGTGCAGGAGAATCATCGGCCAATCCATTCGCATGGGTGGCCGTAATAGACATAGAATGCCGCATCGTCAATCGCCCAGATGAGCCTGCCACGAACAGGATTCGGACCTGACGTTCAGGGGCCTTGCACCTCCCGCCACTGGCTCAACCGTTCATCCAGCGTGTGCAGTTGCTTCAGGATGTCGTCCTCTTCCTCCTTCAGCCGGGACTCGATCACGGGGACTGGTTGGCCTTCGAGTGAAGGGGCAGTGCGGTGGATGCGCGTCACCACCTTGCGGATGGCCGCGCCGAGTTCCGCCCCCAGGTGCGTCACCTCCTCGACCGGGATGAGTTCGCGCTTCAGGTTGCGGAGTTCGACCTTCAACTTGGCGTTCTGCAGAATGATGTGCTGGGCGCGTTCCTGGTCGTAGTTGACCAGCGACCGCTCGGGCGACTCGAACATCCACCGCAGGAGTGCGCCCAGGTACACCCGGCTGCCCCGGAACGCGGAGCATCCCTGGCGCTTGGCGTGTTTGATGGTCGAGATGGGGATGCCGGTCGCCGCGGCGCACGCGCCGATGCTGTCGTAGGCGTCGAGCATGACGCGCGAACGCTCGCCCTCGCGGTAGTACCGCAGCAGGCCCTGAATGGTGGGGACAAGCTGATACTGGCCGTTGACCGGTTTGGGGAACCAGCCCTCGGCGGAGAGTTCCCGCAACCGGCGATCCGTCAGGCCGGACAACTTGACCAGTTGCTCGACCGAGATGGCGCCCGCGTCGGCCATGATCAGCGTTCGGGTGCCGCCAGAATCCACCCGATGAACTCGCCGACCTGGAAGAAGGGCCGCGCCTCGGCGGGCAGCATCAGCGGATCGAGCGGGCGCTGATACCCCGCGAGCGAAAGTTCCTTGCGCAGGATGTCATCGGGCCGGGCGCCGACGGCGAGCTTCTGCTGAAGCGTGAGGCGGCTGAACGCCGTCCCCACGTACCCCGGCGGCATCTGGACCTTGTCCACGATCACCAGCGCCCCGCCCGGCTTGGTGAGGGCTTGCAGTCGGCGGAGGAACGCCGCCCGCGTGTCCACGGGCAGGAACATCAGGACCAGGAAGCACACGGCGAAATCGAAGGGCTGATACTCGAACGTCACCGCGTCGGCGACGGCCAACTCCGGCGGTCCCTGGTAGCGGTCCGCCATCTCCCGGCTCTCCTCAATGGCGGTGAACTTCGCCTGGCGCTGGTCGAGCGTTTCCTGCAACGCCAGCCCGATGTTCCCCGTCGAGGCCCCGATGTCGTACACCACACCACCCCGCGGAATGTAGTGCCGACCGAAGTGGGCCACCGCGTTCGTCGCGAGGTCATACCAAGGCAACTGTTCCTTCACGTGGCGGTCGAAGTGCTTCGCCACCGCGCGGCTGCGGAACGTCCAGTGCCGGGGGATTTCAAGCGAGGATTTCATCGCGGATGGTCCGGGCGATGTGGCTCATCATTACGGGAGGCACCGCCCGCCCGAGGCGCTCCCACTGCTGCGAGTAGGTGCCGGTCAGGATGAAGTCGTCGGGGAAAGCGCAGATGCGCTTCAACTCGGCGATGGTCAGCTTCCGTTTCTCCGTCGGATGCGTAACGCTGGCGATCCCCGGATGCCCGTGCGCCGCGCAGATCGTCGGGCACGGCTGGTCGGGATGCGGCCGCACCAAGTTGAAGTACCGATCCGATGCCTGGCCCGGTTTGAGTTTGTCCCATTCCCGGCCCACGGCGTAGCCGCTCATGTCCACTTCGAACTGGTTCGGCTTGGTCCCCAGGATCGTCGGGCACGGTTGGTCGAGGTCATACTCCCGTCCCTTTTCGTCGAACGCCGCCCCCGTGCCGCCCTTCAACCGCGCCTCGATCAGCATGGATTGCGTCTGCGTCGCCAGCACTGCGGGCGCCGGGCCATCCGTCAGGTCCTTACCCTCCGCCCAACCATTCCCCTGCGGCCCTTGGATGACCTTCGCCTCGACCAATTCGAGGCCCTGGTGGCTGGTGACCGGGTTGTAGGAGCGTCCGGCGCTGACCGTCGGGCTGGGCGCGTCCGCCGACTTCCACGCCGGGCCGTACTTGCCGCGCACGATCCACGGCAGTGCCTCGCGCAGGCTGTAGCGGTAGGGCAACGGCTTCGGGAACACAGGCTCCCGGCCCAGGTCCTCGCGCACGCCGATGAAGATGGTCCGTTGCCGCGCCTGCGGGACGCCGAGCCACTGCGCGTCGAGAACCTTCACGCCGACCCGGTAGCCGCACGCCTTGAGTTTGGCCAGGATTTCGAGGAAGTAGCCCTTGGCCACACCCTTCACCAACCCGCTCACGTTCTCCGCTACGAACACGCGGGGCTTCAATCCATCGAGCAATCGGACGTACTCGAAGAACAGGTCGTCCACCCGCTGGACCGTGTCACTGTAGGGCTTGGCCTTCCCCCAGTGCTTCTCCCGCTTCCCCGCGGTGCTGAAGGAAGCGCAGGGCGGCGACCCTTCCAGCACGTCGATCTCGCCAACCTTGAGGCCCGTCGCCGCGAGAATCTCCGCCGGCTGGACCTTGCGAATGTCCCGCGTGTCGAGCGGCGTCATCGGATTGTTGGCCCGGTACACCGCGGCCGCCGCCGGGATGAACTCGCTCGCCCACACGACGCGGTAGCCCGCCATCTTGAACCCGAGGCATGAACCGCCGCACCCGCTGAACGTGGACACCACGCGCAGGCCGTTGTCGGGGACGGCGGCGATCTCCGCCATGCTGGGGACGCGGTAGGGAGGTTTCTCAGTCTTCACGGCACAGGTTCAGGATGGCGAGGGCCACGGCGGATGCGCCGCACCAGCGCTGCTCATAGCGGTGTTGGATTTCGACCTCGCGCGCCCGGTCGAGTGCGGGCAGCCCCGCCCGCGCCTTCAGGGCCTGCGCCTGGTGCGACAGGCACACGCGGGAAACCAGCAACGCCGCCAGCGCATCGTCGATCCCGTCGATGGCATGGCGGAGGGCGAGCAGGTCGGCGTTGGGCGCGGGCACGTTCACGACGGCTTCCCGGACCACCGGAACGCGCATTTTGGGCACTGGAACTCGGTGGGGACGTTTTCATCCACGGACTTGAAGTCCTCCGGCGGCGTCGGCTCGGGCGGACCGGCCAGCAGGCCCGCCAGGGCATTCGCGTCGAAGCCGGTCAGGTCGAGGTCGAAGTCCGCCGCCTTCAACTCGCCCAGGACGCCCTTCAATGCGGCGCTGTCCGCTTCCGCCAACTCCGCCAGCCGGTTGTCGGCGACCAGGTGCGCCCACTCATCCGCGTCGGTGGCGAACTCCTGGAAGTCCACGGGCACAGCGGCCAACCCGAGGACCTTCGCGGCCTCATAGCGTCCGTGGCCCGACACGATGAAACCCGACCGCTTCGACACCACGATGGGCGACCGCCAACCCTGGTGGGCGATCACCTTCGCGAGCAAGGCAACCTGCGCCTGCGGGTGTTGGTTCGGATTGCGAGGGTTCGGGACCAGCTTTTCGAGCGGGACCAGTTCGTCGAAGGCGCAATTTACCGGGGGTCCCGAGGGTACCGGCGGAACTGCTGCGCGTTTTTTCGGTTTTCGTTCGTTCATGTGCGTTGTCGGCGCTGGCGCCACACCTGCTGGCCACCGGGGGCGGAAAGGAGACTTCCTACCCCCGCCAGCGGTCGTCGCTGGTCGGCTCTCCGCGTTCTCTGCCGGTTCTCGTGCACTTTCACTCGGCGCAACGTGTCGCCCTACTGCCCGCGTCCCCCGGCGGCTTCTCGCCTGCTGAGGCAGCCGCTCGGGCCGGGGTCGAGTCGGCGACTTGGCCCTCACCTAAGGCGTGATGTCCCGAATCGCGCCAGTTCCAGGCCCGCTGCTGTGCCCGGTTGCGCCACCCAAGCAGCCGGCTCATTTCGCTGGTGATGGCCGAAAGCTCGCTTCGACTCACCCCGCAGCGGGTGGCCAGTTTCCGAAGCGAGGGACTGCCCGCGAAGTAGCCCGGCGACAGCACCCAGGCCAGGGCAATGACGCGCAGCGCCACCTTGTCGAGGCGGACTTCCTGACGGGTGTTGGGCAGGAGCAGTTGGAGGAGACGGGCGGCGACATCGGCCAGGCGCTGATCATCCCGACCCTCTCGCATGTCCTGATCGAGCCGTTCGCAGAGGGCCTCCCAGTCGAAGCCAACCCCCACCATGTCCAGAGGCGTGTACCGGTCATCATTCATCCGGTGATTCCTTGGGTTGGAAATCCGCCCGCGTCAGGACCTGGACGCGGGGCTGCCAGATCAGGAGCCTGCCGCCTCGCTGCGCTTTCACCTTCCGCCAGGCCCAGAGTTCGAGCGCCGTGCCCGGCGTGCTGAGCCATTCCAAGCATTCCTGGGCGCGCTCTTCGGTCAACTTGCGGAAGTGGCCGGCGAAGTCCTGGCCGGTGGACTGGACGCCGACGACGCCGCGCTTCGGGTCGAGGGCAAGCACGTCGATGATGCCGAAAAGGTCCTGGCGGATGCCGTGGGAGCCACCGTACGGGTTCCACTTTTCGACGATGGCGCAGACCAGACCCTGTTCGCGCAGCGCTCGAAGCGTCCTCTGGGTAGGTGAGAGTCCTTTCATGGTTTCAGGCGTCAGAAAGCGTCCGCGTGCCAACCGACCAGAAATTCACACCACCCCCGTAGGGGGTGAATTTCTGGTTGGTGGGTTTTGATGGTTTTGGTCGGTTCACGAACGTCGGCGTTGTAAGTTCTTGGTTCATGGGCATTTGAGAGTGACCAGAAATGGCTACGCACAATTGTTGGTCACTGGTCGGTCCAATCCACCGCCGAAGGCGTGTTTTCAGCCCTCTGCTCACCCTTTCCGGTAAGGCGGTAGAGCTTCTCCTGGCCGTCTTCCTCGAACCTGATCCAGCCCTTGGCTAGTGCTTCCTTGAGGGCGTTCTGAACGGTATTGGGAGCACACTGAAGCATCCGGGCCACTTCGGCCTTGTAGAAGGACTGGTTGCGGCTGGGGTTGGCTCGGATGCAGTGAAGCACCTCGACGGGATTCAGTTTGCGATGACGGCCTGGTCCGTCTTCCGCCATCAGTTCCTCGACCTCCACTGGGTCGGCCTTCCGCCAGCAGATGACGCCGATGTCCCGGTGATGGGCGATGAACTGGACGGTTGTCGGCTGCTTCTCGTCATCTTCCCACCGGAGTCGTTTCCCACGCTTCGGCGCCCGCAGCTCGAAGATGGTGTCCGACCCGATCGACCGCAGAGCCAAGGCCGCCCGCGCCGGATTGATCCACTCCGCCGACCCCGCGCCCAGGTAGGCATAGTCACCCGCTTCCCAGTTGTCCTTCTCCTTCCCGCGAAGCGGCTTGTTGGTGTGGTGGGCCAAGACCAGCCCGACCTGGTGCCGGTGCAGGAGCGGGTTCAAGAGTTCGCGCATGAACCGGCTCACGTCCTTCTGGCTGTTGCTGTCCCCGCCCAGGTAGGCGAAGGCTGGGTCCACGAGCACCAGGTCGAAGGGGCCGTGCTCGGTCAGGAGGGCGTCGAGCGTGAGGGCGAACTTGTCGCTGCTCCGGTCGTTGACCGTGCAGACCATGATCCGGCTCGACGCCTGCGCTTTCTCGGCGGGCGTCAGTTCGCAGCCGGCCAGGACACCGTCGCGCATCTCGGCCAGGTCCCCTTCGTCATTCTCCGCTTGGATCAGCAGAATGCGCATCCCGCGCTCGCGGTAGGCTGTCCCCGGCGTGATGCCGAAGAGGGCCTTGCCCAGAGCGAAGTGAATGGCCAGTTGCATCAGCAGGGAGGATTTGCCCACGCCGGTTGGGCCGAGCAGCAGGCAGACGCCGCCGCGGTAGAGGAAACGGTGCATGATGAGTTCGCTGGGGTCATTGGTCGCTGGGGGTGTTCGCAGGTCATCGAGGACCCGCACCACGGGCAGGGCCTCGATCTTGACCGCCTCCTTCTCGACGTGCTCCGCGTCGGGTGTGTCCAGGAAGCCGGTCAGCAGGTGGTTCAGCGGCGAAGCTTCAGACATGGGCAGCCTCCGGCTTGAAGTACAGCACTCGCTGGCGCACGGCGGGAACGCCCTCGATCACGCGCAGGCCGCCGGGCATCCGCAGCCAACCGCAGATGTCCCAGCGGGTCAGGTCGGCGCCCAGGAGACAGGCGACGCAGAAGAACCGTACCTGGTCGCGGGCATTGTAGCGGTCCACGCGGAACCACCCGTGCAAGCTCTTCCCGCCGGAATCGACCACTAGGACCAGCGGAACGAACGTCGCCAACTGGGTGATCAGCCGGGCTTGCTGCGCCTTGGGCAGGTTCGGGTCGTCGAACTCGGCGACTAGGTGCCGGCGCAGGCCGGTGTTGTTCTGGCATCGGGGCGAGGGCTTGCCTCGGTAATTGAGCGCCGACCGCTCCCGCATCGGGTTGACCACGATGAACTGGAGCCAGTCGGCGTCGGCGAGGGTTTCCTCGAGGGGCCGGACCATCGCCCGTTCGGTGTTCCGACCCGTGCAAACCAGTTCGCCAGGGCGGAACAGGCGCGGCAGGACATCGCTCGCAGCCAGGCCCGTGTCGCGTTCGACATCGAAGGCGGGCGTCACGTCGGCGAGGACCTTGGCGATGAGCGCCGGGTTGGGTTCAGGCCAATCGACCGGATGCCGACCGAAGTTGACCTGCGCCGCCGGCCGGCCCGCGTAGGCGAACTCGACCGCCGCTTCGATCTCGGTGTCGGGCACGGGGCGGTGGACAACGAAGTCATCGCAGCACCGGCGCAGGAAGGCGAAGCACTTGTCGGCGCTCAGCAGATGGCGCAGGCCGCTGGCAACCTGGGCCAACCACCGATGCGTGCCGCCGGGGCCGGGCATAGCGCGCAGGCGTTCGGCGGTCTTCTGGGAGAAGGGATAGAGGAAGGCCATACGGGGTCACTTCGAGTAGAACGGCATCAGCTTGCCCTCGACCTTTAACGGCAGGTGTGGCGCCCAGGGCAGAGGCGTTTCCATGAGGGCGATGATCCGGGCGAGGTTGGCTTCCGCGGTCGCCTCGGGAAGCTCGAACACGAGTTCATCGTGGACGCTCAGGACGGGGACGAAGCCCGCACAGGCGCACCGTAGCCAAGCGGAGGCGAGCACGTCGCGGGCGGTGGCCTGTGTCCAATTCTCGGCGAGCAGGCCGCCGTACACCTTCACCCGCTCGCCGGCCACGGTCGCGGTGATGTCCTCATCCGAGACATGCACGTCCCGGTACAGGACATACCGCTTGGCGGCGGGCGCGTGTTGCGTGCAGGGGAGCGGCAGGGCGTAGTGGTCACCATCACGCGCTTCGCAGGCGTCTTCGAGTCGTTGCCAGAGGCGGACGATGCGCGGGTTGGAATCGCGGAACCTCTCGACCACACCCTTCGAGTCGTCCTCGCTCAGTTCCAGGCCGGCCATCACGCGAGCCACTTCGATGAACTTGCGCCACCCGCAACCGAAGCCCAGGCCCAGTACGCGGGCCTTCGCGAGTTGGCGGAGGTTCGAGCCGGTTCGGTCGCACCACGCTTTCAGCGGCTCAGGTTCCGCGTAGCCCATCGTGCGCCGGGCGTGGATTTCATAGGCGTCGGCGTCGGGGTTGTCGCGGAACAGGACGAGGGCCTCAGTGTCACCGGCCAGGAACAGCAGGACCCGGCTCTCGATCTGGCTAAAGTCCACGGCGGCCAGGACGTGACCGGGCGGGGCGATGATGGCCCGGCGCAGGTCCACGCCCTCGGCGGTCTTCCGGTTCAGGTTCTGAAGGTTCAGGCCACCGCCGCCCGACCACCTGCCCGTGCTGGCACCGAAATACTTCAGTTCATACGCCATCCGGCCCGAAGGCATCCGGCGGGCTTCCATCGACTCCAGGACCTTCGCCGTGCGGTTCGCCGACCGGACCCGCTGCATGTGCCGAACCCAGGTGGCGGCGTCCGAGTCGATGTGCTTCTTCAGCCAGCGGGCGAAGCCAGGGTCGGCGCTCGACGTGGACGGCGGCGCGGGTACGCCGATCCGTTCACACGCCGCCTCGAACTGCTTGACCGACGTGGCCGGCTTCCAGGGCAGAGCGTCGGCGATTGAGCCGGCGAGGTCTTCCAGTTCGAGCCGCTTGGCGCGGACATACGCCCAGTCAACGGCGAGGCCGTGACGCCCCATGTCGGAGGTAAGGTCGAAGAGGCGGCGCTCGTGCGGTGGCCAATGCCGCTCTAGGTGATTCCATAGGGCCAGGCACGCCAGCGCGTCTCGGGCCGCATAGCGGCTGATCTCGGCGGCAAGGAGGTAGTCTTCGCCGGGAACCCGGCCCTTGGCCCGCTCGCGAGGACCTTTGTCGAGCGTTTCGCCGAAGACCGCCTTGACCGCGCCGACCAGATCTCGCGGGTGTTGCAGATACGCGCACAGGGCCGCGCTGCACAGCCAGATTGCTGGGGCGATGCCCGACGGCACAGCGCTCTGTTCCTGAAGCCGCTCGAACACGCTGCGGTCGAAGTCCCGGTGGTGGCTGACCCAGGTACGACCCGCGATGGTCGCCCAGGGGAACCGCGACGGCGCGCAGACGCAGGTCCGCTCGCCATCGGTGACCGCCACCAGGTACGCCTGGAAGCGCGGGTCGTGGCAGTAGGCCCAGAGGCCGAGTTCCGCGACCGAGTAGGCGGCTGTGTAGAACGTCTCGAAATCGACCGCCACGGTACCGCCGCACTCGATCTCCGCCCACGCTTCCGGCGTCAGGATGTTCGGCTCGGGGATCATGCCGCCGCCTGCTGCCGGGGGTCGTAGCCTTTGATGTACCGCCAGAGCGCGGCCACCATGCAGAACGCCTGCCAGTCCCGCGCCACGTCGGGATGCTTGACCACGGCGTACCGTCCGGGTTCGGTGGTCGAGATGAAGATGTTGGCGGCGAGCAGCCGGCCCACGTTTTCCTCGCCCCAGTACGTGGCGCCGTAGGCGGCGAGCTGCATCGCCTGATTGTCATAGGCCACGACCTCCTCGCCCGGCTTGGTCTTGCGCGTCTTGTAGTCCAGGATGCCGATGCCGTGCTGCCCGAACCGGAACAGCACGTCGGCGGTACCGGCGAAACCGTGCTCCTTGTTCACGAGCTTGATTTCGCGTTCGACGATTCGGATGCCGACTTTGTCCCGCCACGCCAGCACCGGCTCGACGTAGGGGCGCAGGTCGGGGGAATAGGGTTCGCCCGCCATCGCCAGTTCGAGCGCACCATGGATCATCGTGCCCAGGTCGGCGGCGGCTTCCACTTGGTCGAAAGCCGCGTTGCGAACGCGGTTGCACCAATAGTCTTCGGATTCCTCCGCCTGCTTGGGCGTGCGCAGCGTGGCGAGGGCGACCTGGTCGAGCTTCCACTTTTCGAGACCGGGCTTGGCCAGGATGCCGAGGATCGAGGTGACGCTCGGGTAGAGCCCGAGCCGCCGGGCGTCGCCAATCGTGGTCGCCCGTTCGCCTCGACCGTCAGCGGTCGGCAGTTTGTGAACGGGGGTCCCGTCGGACCGGTACCAATGGCCCGACGGAACCTTTGACTTGGTGAGGATGGCCATACTCAGAACGGGACTTCATCGTCCTCCGCGGGGGTGACGCTGGGAGCCGCCGGGGGCAGCACGGGGGGCGGCGGCGCTGCGGGCGCGGGCTGAGGGCGAGGTGGAGGCGCAGCGGGCACCGGGGCCGGCGGCGCAGCCGGTTGACCGAAGCCAACGGGTACGGGCGAGAGGGAAGCGATGCTGGCGAACACGCCGCTGCCATCACGCCGCTGGACGTGTTCGACCGTCAGCAAGCACTGGTGGCCTTTGAGCGTGGTGTAGTCCCAGCCGTAGGCTGGCGCGCGGCCCAGCAGGTTCTTGAGGAACCCGAACAGGGCCGACTTCTCGTTACCGCTGATCCGCATGACCCGGCTGGCAACCCGGTGCTTGTTGCCTTGCGGGTCCCGGAAGCCGAACATGAAGCAGGTCAGGTCAACCTTCTCCATCTCGGTCGATTGGAATTTCTGGCGTGTGACGCCGTATTCGTCTTTCACGTCCAGAACGGTGGCGACGTAGGTGCCCGCCGGGGCGAGCGCGTCGCCGATGACCTGGGCGAACGGATTGCGATTGCTGGTGGGTTGAGGCAGAAGAGCCATAGCTGTCTGTTCCTTTCGGGTTGGGGTGATCAGTTGCGGGTGTGGCGTTCGATAACGGCGAACAACGCCCAGTTGACGCAGGTGGCGCTCAGGACGGCGAAAACGGCGACTGCCTTGGGATTGGGTCCCGTGGTCGCCGCCGCCACCCAGGCGATGCCGGCCAGGAGGGCGATGAAGGTCACCACGCCCCAGACTCCCAGGGCGAGGTTTCCGGCGGACTTGATCCAGTCGATTTTGCGGTGCGGTGTTTGCGTTTGCGGTTCAGTCATGGTGCTTATCCGTAGTTGTCACCGGCCGGGTGAGTTGAAGTTGGCGTCGGCTTGGCCGGGGAAGACCGTCGCTAAAGTGGAATTGGGCGGAGGCGCGTTCATTGCGTCGTTCGGCCCTGACAGCCGCCTGCCGGCGTCGGAAAGCTCCGCTCGCGAGGTAGGCTTCGACCTCCGTCAGGCGGTAGCGCGGGTGCGCGCCCAGGTCGTGGCCCGGAACCCGCCAGCGGCGGAGGGTTGTCGTGGAGAAACCCAAGCGCTGGGACAGCTCGGCGAGGGTCAGGAAGGGTTCGGGCTTGGGAAGTCGTCCCTGCAAGAGTCGCAGCGCCTCTTCCCGGCGCTCGGGTGGGGCCGACATGGCAGCCTGGACCAAATCCTCAAGGCCCGTCACGGTTGGTCCTCCCCGTAGCGAAAACCAAACTCGCGCCAGAGGTCGGCGACCGCCTCCGTGTTTTCCTCTAGCGCCAGGGCGAACAGTTGGCAGAAGCGGGGACCGCGGTCGGTCTTCGGTAGTCGGGGCTGTCGGCCTTTGCTCATCGGTTACGGCTTCCTGGTTCTGGCCCGCGGCTCATCTTCCGCAGGCCCTCGTATTTCCAGGCCAGACAACCAAAAGAGGCAGTCGCTTTCGCAACTGCCTCGTCATGAGTCTATTACCGAGACAACCCTGACAACCCTCGTGACAACCCCCCTGACAACCTCCTACGTTAACCCTCCCCGTCCTGCCCGTAGCTTTCCTCGATCCCCGCTCGTCGCCTCTGGGATGGCGACAGCTCGGAGAAGTTCCTCGGCTTCTCGGGTGCCCGAATCGCCTTGAGGTAGTCGGCCACCGAGGGATGCTTCTGGTTCAGCGCTTCGGCCCGCTTTCGCACCGCCTGTTTCGTGATTCCGAGCCGGGTTCCGATCTCGGTGTAGTTCAGGAACCTCGGCTTGCCGTCGGTTTCGGTGCGGGCGATCAGGGCGAAGAACAACTCCCGCTCCTTTTCCGTCAGCTTCATCTGAAGACCGGCGAGGAACCGATCGGCGCCGTCGGCCATCTCTTCGATGGTCTGTTCGCGGTCTCGTTCCTGAACCGCTTCGGCGATACGCTCCTTGCTCACGGCCTCGAAGCCGTTTCGGATCTCCCGGCGCAGGGGTTCGATCCCGTCGGTCCGTTCTCGCAGGTGCCGGCAGACGATCCCGCAGCCGCCGCGGATCGCTTCCGCGTCCGGGACCAAACCGCTGGCCAGATCAACACCGGACACCCCTACGGTCGCCAGCATCCGATCCACGTTCTCGCTCAGCTTCGGCAGCAGTGCGCATCCATCGGCACCGGCCCGGCCAATGACGTCCATCGCCCCCGCCATCGCCTCGGCTTCATTGCGCGCGTGGCAGTGGTAAACACGGCGCCGCTTCGGCCCCTGCGAGCAATTCCCCAGGCACTCGATCCGTGGCCCCACCGAACTCGACGGTCCAAGAATCCCGAGTGCCGCCCGCACCCGTTCGCGAAAGGCGTCCCCATCCAGCCGGTAGAGCTGGACATCCGCCTCGGTCAACTCGACATGGCGGTCGTAGTAGCCCGCGTCGGGGTCGAAGTTCAGCCACCAGCGCCCCTTGTAGCCGCCGACTTGGGTCATGCAACCGCCCTGCGGGTCCGGGTACATTCGGCAGTACTCCCCGGGGCAGAGGCGCAGCATGGGCCGTACGGCGTCGAAACCCGCTCCGAGAAACTGCTTCCAGCCAGCCAGCGATTCTTTCTGCTCGCGCAGGCACGCGACCAATGTCCAGAAGTCCATGTTCATACGCGCTCGATGGGGTTCTTCACGAATTTCCGCTGCCGCAGCCACTCCTCGATGATGGCGCAGTCGCCATCCCGCTCATACGTCATCGACCGGCCCTGGTGGACAGTCAGGCGCTCCCAATTCGACCGGTTGCTCAGCCGGTAGCGGAATCGGGCGTATACAACCGAATGGGCACCGGTCGGCAGCAGGCGCCCGTCGTGCCCGTTGTAGGCGAGCAGCGAAATGTCATTGTCCGACTTCCAAGTGATCTTCACCCCCGGCTGGTCAGTCATCGAGAAGCCAACTTCGACCGGGTGGATTTCCGCCAGGCCCTCGATGTCATCGCACTTGAAGATGGGCACGCACTCGCCGCACAGGGGGTCCAGGTGGATCATGTCCCGGGCCGGATCGAACACGTTGGCCTCCCCGAAAAGCAGGCGGCCGAACACGACCCGGTACTGGAGATGGTCCCGCTTGCGGTTGGTGTTCAGCCGCAGGTCGCCGTACCCCTTGTGGTAGACGATGGCGTCGTACTCTTCGGGCCGGAAGACGTGGATGGCGGGATTGCCGTCCTCATCGTACGCCTGGTGGCGCTCGACCTGCCCCGGATACCGGACCAGGAACCAGATCTCGCTGGCGAAGTCGTAGACCAGGATGTTCGTCCCTTTCCCGAGCCCTTCGCGATTGGCGAAGTAATCCTCGAGCCGCGTCCGCGCTTCGGCAATCCGCTCGGCCGTCGGCTGGATGTACCGAGGGCGGAAGTCCCGGATCATCGGGTGGTACACGTAGGAGGACTTGCCGAAGATGCGCGAGCGGGCGTAGGCCGCTTCCAGCAGGTCCTGGTTCTGGGGCCAGTCCTGAAGCCACGCCCGCATGGCGAAGTCCGGGCAACTGACACCGTCCAGACGGAAGTCCAGCCGGCACTTCCGGGACCGCGCCTCCTCTTCGATCTGCTCCTGGCCGCGCTTGTTCCCGAGGATGCTGACGAAAAACAGCACGTCATCCAGTTCGGGCGGAATCGACCCCGCCATGCAAGCGTCCCGGATGGCATCGTAGTTGAGGGAATCCCGATCCGGTAGGTCGGGGATCACCAAGCCGCAGGTCCGCAGGTATTCGGGGAACTTCCCGAGAACCGCACACAACAGCTTTTCATCCAGGCGCTTGAGCGCCCGGACCGTCACAAAACACCGCTTCTTCCCTGCCATTCACTTCCCTTTCTCCGTTTGCCGCACCGGCTGCCGCTCGCAGCCTGCGAGCCGTCGCCGCGTCGGCGTTTCGTCATCTGCGGGAGCAATGGTACAGACAGGGGAGTGTCATCCGTAGACACTGGGCAGAAGAAAAATGAAGAAGTTATTCACAACCCTCCGCCTCGGTGCGGCGGCCGCCGTTCAAGTCCCGGCCGGAGGGGAGTACCGTTCCAGAAACGCCTCGCCGGTCTTCCGCATCCGCTCCGCGAGCGCGTTGGGCCTGACCACGGTGGCGTGCGTCCCCCAGGTCAACACCCAGCGCTCGATCTCCTCGATGCTGTTGAGCCGTAGGCACAACCGTGACCAACCGTTCGGCAGTTCAGTGAGTTGCTGACTCGAATGCACGTGCCGGCCCCGCACCAGGTCCGTGGCCCAGGGGTCGAAGTCGATCACGACCTCGTAATCGTCGGTGCCCTTGAACACCGAGAGGCTCCCCCGCAGGTATTCATCGGGGTCGAAGTCCTCCGGTACGGTGTACCGCTCCTCGCCCAGCTCGGGCTCGGTCAACCTCGATAGCGAGAAGGTTCGGATCGCCTCCCGGCTCACGTCGAAGGCGAACAGGTACCAGTGATTCTCGATGCAGGCCAGGTGGTATGGATGGACCAACCGCGCCTGGGCGCTCTTGGCGCCAAGGTTCTTGTATTGGAACTTCAGCGTCTGCCGCTCCTGGAGCGCGCGGGTGACGACTTGGAACCGGCGCAGGTCCGTGTCATCCGGGGCGAACGGCCGGAATGACACCGCCTCCTGCAAGTTGCAGAGCGAGTACCGTGCCTTGGTGTCCAGTTGCCCAGTCAGCTTGCGGAACGCCATCGCCAGTGGCTTCTCGAACGGGGTGCCGTGGTACTGGGCGATGGCCTTGTGCGCCACCAGCAGCGCGAAGACATCCGCCTCCGTGATCGGAAGCCCTGGAAACCGCTCTACCGGCCTGGAGTAGCGGAAGCCGTACTTCCGCGAGTCGTACTCGATGGGCAGCTTGAGCCGCTCCATCATGAACTCGACATCCCGCTTCACCGTCCGCAGCGACACGCCAATCTCCTTCGCCATGCCAACGCAGTTGGGGTACTGGCCCGACTGGATGCGCTCGTGGATCCGCATCATCCGCACCCACGGGGGCCGGGTAAAGCGCTGCTCACGCACCGTTTTCATCGAACGCCGCTTCATAAAGTGCTCAACATCAAGGACCAAGGTTCCGCCGATATTTCTTCAAGAAAATTGACCCCAGTGTCTACATTTGTCACCCCCCATCTGGCAGAATGATCCCATGAAGAATGAACCGACTACCGATTCCCGAAGGGCATTCTTGGGCTTCTTCGTCAAGGCGCCGCTGATCCCGGCCGCCGTTCTGGCGACGCGACCGGCGGCAGCCACGCCCACGCCACCCGAGCGCGAAATCCTGATGAACGACTTCGCCATTGCCGGCTTCCGCTATTACGACGGGCCGAAGGAACTGCCCAGGCTGGTCGCCGGGACAAGGCTGACGCTGCGCGCCGAACCCGAGAACCCCCATGACGCCTTCGCCGTCGAATTCTTCCACGGCGACGCAAAGCTGGGCTACGCGCCCCGATTCTGCAACCGCCACATGAGCCGGCTGCTACTGGAAGGCGTCTTCCTCGCATGCGTGCTGGAAAGTGCAGATATACAAGTTGTTAATTGGGAGGGCGTTACGGTTCTAGTATCCTCAGTCAATTAATGCGTGGCGCCGAAAGAGGCGAACGTGGCGAGGTAGAACAAATGGCTTGCATGTTACGTCACCCATGTCACATTACATCCATGGCACGTGGCGAATCTGGTCGGATCGTGATTGAAGTTCAGCCTGAGGTGAAGCGTCGGCTTTACTCGGCTTTAGCCCTGACGGGCAGCACCCTGAAGGACTGGTTTATCAGGGCCGCAGCAGATTACTGCTCCGAGACAGCGCAGCCATCTCTTTTCCCCGCAACCCACAAGACAAAGGACCAAGTCGGAACGGATCTGCCATTTACTGGGCAACGCGATGACCGCACGAAAGGTGACAACGCATAATGGTCCCACGCCCAAATTACTTCATCCTCGTCGCAGCCGATGTAGACAAGAATAGGCTGTCGGAGCCGTCCGCCTACACTGTCGCCAGGCACCGCCTGACCATTGGGAAGTGGGGGCTGCGCCAAGGAACACGCAACCGAGTCACTATCAAACCCGGAGACCGCATTATCATCTACGCCGCAGGTAAGAGGGAGTACGGCATGCATATTGTGGGCGAAGCCAAAGTGGCATCTAGCGCCCAACCGATCAACGCGCTGCGTTCGCAATCAGTCGACTCACCAACGAAGAACACCTACGTGATCAGCGATTATTACATTCAGCTCACCGACACCCAACTCTACGCAAGACCAGTACCCCTTAAGCCAATTCGTTCAACGCTGTCTTTTGTAAAACACCCTGAGTCCATAAAGTGGGCCAACTGCCTCCAGAATGGATGCGTCCGAATCGCTCCAAAGGACTACAGACGAATTAAACAACTTTCTCGAAAGTAGCACTACCCATGGCAAAGAAGCCAATACGTGGACAAAGGTCCCAGCCCAACGCTCCACTCCAGCAGCGGGCACTTGAAGAACAGACACCAGTCGAAAGCCAAGTGCGCAAGAAGTTGGTGGGCATAGACATTTTCTCCGGCTGCGGCGGCCTCAGTATCGGGGCAGAAATGGGACTGCCCGAACTCCAAATTCAATTCGCGATCGATTATGACGGGCATGCCTGCGCGACCTTCCGCAGCAACCACCCAGACTGTCGAGTCGCCAATCAAGATGTCGCAGACCTCTCTGCAAAGAGCATTCTAGGCCAGATATCCGGGGACCGCATAGACTACCTACTGACCGGCCCGAGCTGCCAGGCGGTTAGCACGATGGGCCTGTTTTATACAAGCGACCCCAGAAACCTCCTGTTCGTGCATCTAGCCCGCATCATCACCGAGCTCAAGGCGGCGGGTGCAGCACCGAGAAACGTAATCTTAGAAAACGTTCCAGGCGTTGTTTACCAGAAAAACCTCACGCTCATCAAAGACCTTTTCCGCTTCTTCTCCGAACACGGTTACCGCGTGGCCGCCGACGTCGTGTCGCTCTGCGCACTGGGCGTACCCCAGCTCCGCTACAGACTGTTCCTGTTTGCGACTCTCGATGACCACCAGATTACTTTCCCGGCACCGCTTCACAATGAGACCAATTACGTCACGGTCAAGGAAGCAATATCTGACCTATATACCGCACCACTTCAGAGTGATGGAACACCGAGCGCGTATCCACAGGTCAGCAGAGTGAGCCAGTACGCACGGATCCTACGCTGCGAGTCTACCTTGCTTCACAATCACTGGGCTGCAAGCACCCAAGAGATTAACATCAAACGTATCACCGCGGTGCCCCAGGGAGGGTCCTGGAAGGACATTCCCAGCGACCTACTTCCAGAGCGCTTTCACCGTGTCCGCATGACGGACTACCACACGCTTTACGGTCGCCTGCACGAGGACAACCCAGCCTATACGATCTCGGCAGCATACGGGAACGTCACTTCCGGCTGCTATACCCACCCGCTACAGAACCGCCCCCTTTCCGTACGCGAGGGCTGCCGTCTCCAGGGGTTCCCGGACACCTACATCATACATGGCCCAAAGAATGCACAGTATCGCCAAGTCGGAAATGCTGTCCCACCGCTAGCACTTGCGCGTCTGATCACGCACTTCAATTCCCTTAAGAACTCTTCTGTAGCTGGCCTCGCGCCCCGCATCACTCAAGAGGTTCTCGACCAAGGCGCCACGCTACCAGTCATGACGCCCCGCTTCCTGAGCCGCGTCACGAGCCAGACCTCCGGGAAGAGAGGATACGGAAGCGGCACCTTCTGGCCCGCAGGCTGGGGGCCTCGCCCAACCACCGAGATGCCCAAGAAGCACCGGTACCGCCAAACAACAACGCCCTGGGTGTTCCGGCGAAAAGCGTGGCGTTCCCGTCGCGAAGGGCGAGACCTCCGTCCTCACTTAGCGCTCGCCGAATCCCTGCAAGTCCCCGACTTCATAATCGCCGAGATAAGAGGCACGACAATCGTCCTCTCTCCCGCACGCAACAATCAGTCCCCCGGCAGAGAAGCTTCCGATGATTTCTACCGAAACCTCGCTTCTGTAGCCGCGGTCCTGAAGCGCCTGCAGGTGGACACCACAGTGTACTGCGATTTTGCCTTCACAGCGGGCGCGCTCCGCATCTTCCTTTCGAGCTTCTTCAAGAAGACCTCCATGCCTCGCTCGGCAAGAGCAGAATCGCCGACTAGGCCCAACCCCAAGCTACGCCCCTGGCTAACAAACACACACGGCGCTCGCATCACACTCAAAACGAGAGATCAACTCCTCTCCCTAAACGGGCAGGCCGAGGAATCACTCAGTTCGCCGGCAACACAAATTCTCTTCTTCCCGTTTATCCACGCGGGCGTCGGGAAGCCGATTGACACTTGGCAAGGGCTTCACTTCCTCCGCGTTCCTGCCGAGGTAATCTTGGAGAAATGACGCTCCACATGAAATTCGTAACCACCACAGCCCTCAAGAAGGCAACGGACAAACTCCAGACCTGGCGCGCCGGCATCCCACCGAGGCCCCTACAGACGCTCTTTCGGCTACTGATCCTGAAGCTCTATAACGTTCCCGCTCGCCAAGCAGGAGCTTCAGCGCAGCCCAATCCTATCTCCTTGAATACAAGCTCCTTTGTTCAGGCTTGCGAGCGTTTTATCAAGGTCTCCTATCAAGATGATGGAACCGCGGCGCGCACTGAAGGCATTCCGAAATACTACAGCCCCCTTGATGGTGACTTTAAGAAGGCCAATGAAGGCTCGAACTTCGCTATCGGAACCATGTGGACCCGCTGTGATACGTGGGAGAGGAAGAAGATACTTCCTAAGCTCAAAGCGCAAGGCACATCCAAGCTCTTCACTTTCCACCACAGCTACATCAAAGTACTGCTCTCGGATATCAGGCACCCGATCCCGGCAGTCCCACTAGCAATATTCCTATTCCGGCGCCCCACAGACTCGCAAGTAACCGCGGCCGCGCCACGTACCATCAATGACTACGCGCAGCTCCTCAAGAAGACTTTCCACCTCAGTGCCACCGAACAGGACCAACTGTTCGATTGGACTACAGGCGACCTCAGCGACGCCGACCTCTCCGATACGGAAATGACCCGCGAGGATGTCCTGCAACTCCTGTGTTCGCCATCCGTCGCCGGTGACGCGCGGCGTGGGGACAACATCATCTTCTTTGGTCCTCCAGGAACCGGCAAGAGCCACCTGGCCGAAGAGACCGCCGGTGATTTTCCCGTACCCACCCGCGTCCTTTTCCACCCCGAATACACTTACAGTGACTTCTTTGGCGCATACAAGCCCGTCGTCGGCTCGGAAACAGGAAACAGCACAATCATCGGGGCAGACGGTAAACGGAGAAGCAGGCCAGTCTCGTACTTCGCCTTCACACCTGGTCCACTGTTAAAAGCCGTGGCAAGGGCTCTCACGGACAGCGCAAACCACCACTACCTCATTATTGATGAGATAAATCGAGGTGACTGCGCTGCGATCTTTGGAGACATCTTGCAGCTCTTGGATCGCGCTCCAGACGGCTCCAGCAAATACTACCTCTCGCTCGCCGATGAACCAGCGGCTTACCTAGAAGCGGAAGGTGTGCAGTGGATCCTAGGAGAAGAGCGCAAGCTCCGGTTTCCTGCGAATTTCACAATCCTGGCTACGATGAACACCTCCGACCAGAATCTTTACCCTATGGATTCGGCCTTCAAACGCAGGTGGCAGTGGCGCAGTTGCAGGATCGACTTCAAACCTCTCCTCGACATTTTGGATACTAGACCGGTGCTTCATGACGCCAAGGCCACTTGGGATTGGGAAGCTCTTATCAAGACGCTCAACACCTATATTGCCAGGTACAGGCAGGAAGACAAACTAATTGGACCATGGTTTATACTTCCAGCCGGCGACGGGACAATTGACAATGAGGCATTCGGCAGCAAGTGCCTCTACTACCTTTGGCATGACGTGTTCAAGGATGATCAATCTGCACTCAGCTCGCCCTTTTGCGAAGCGGCGTCGGACTGGACCTTCCATCGCGTTCAAGAGCTATTCTCGCACTCCGGCCTTGAAGCGATTTTTAAGCCTGAGTTCCTCAGAGGGGTAGTGGCAGCTAGCCCAGCCGCGGCAGCGATCGCAACTCAAGAACCCCAAGATCATGCGACCCACGCCGCCCCGCTAGCACAGCCGGCGCCACCACAGCCCACAGCAGGGCAGGCGGCCACCTAATGCCAAACTCACCCCAGCTCCACATCTTTGTCGCAGGCGATGATAGGAGCGTCGTGCAGCCACGCCATCTGTGGACACAACTAATCGAGAATGACTTCATCGAACACGGTGTCATATCAAACGTAGGCTTCTGCAGAACTGCCGATGGATCGCTCATCGTAGTGCTTCCGAAGGCTTTCCAGGCCCGCAACCTCCAGGATCGGTTGAAGCACGACCAAGATTTCCGTACCAGACATGTCTTCCGCCTAGTAAGGCTATTCAGAAAGACGATTTATGATACTAATTGCACGATCCAGTACGTTGGGGTCACGCCGGCCAACCCCGTACGGACCAAGACTGCGGACCCGCTCCTTGACAGCCTAGAAGCGGCCATCAGATTGCGTGCCGACTACCGCCGGAATGGCCTGTGGCTACCCAAAAGGCGCACCCGCGTTCGCAACTCTCCCGCCCATACGATCACGTGGCCTACAACGATCAGACTTATTGCCCCCCTCCTGGACGCTGGCACCATCATCTTCCCTGAGACCATCCATGAGAAGCGTATTAGAGACCCAAGCCACATCTTGTCCCGTCTACATGCCTACGCCCTACGAGACATTTTTGCTCGAACGGGTGAAACCCACTTCCTTCGGGATATCCCGCAGGATCCGGAATCCCGCAACAGCCCCGTCTTCCGCAACCCGATCCCGCACCTCCGCGCCCTGCGCCGCCAGATCTTTAGCGACCGCGGCCGCCTAGTCCTCGGCTACCTGGACGCCTATCTTGGTGACCGCGCCCTCCTAACCGGCGCCCAACCCCGCCCGGATGACACGCTCGGTTTTACCACAGCATTCGAGCGCATTTGGGAGCACATTCTCTCTCACATCTTTACCCCTAACGCCAAGCACCGTTTCCAGCTTCCTCAGGGAAAGTGGTTCCAGTACCCAGACGCGAATGCACCCCAGCCCACAAAGGCCCCGATGACCGACGTTGTCCTGGATGACGACAGTGCATTTGCTATTATAGACGCTAAAGATTACGCCTTATCAGACAGCCTGAGAGTGTTCAACGGTTCCCGCCTCGCTGGGTCGCACAATGACCACTACAAGCAGATTATCTACCGCCACCTCATGATGGCTCAGCACAGAAGGGACGCTACCAATATCCTAGCCTTTCCGTCGTTCGGCCAACCGGGCCTTTTTGCCCTCGCTGGGTGCCATCTCTGGGATGGTCTTCCGCAGTCCGCTGTATTTGAGGTCTACGTCGACTATGAGCGGGCAGTGAAGTCCTGGATCGGCGAAGAACGATGCGACATCGTAGCGTCCCTCCATGAACTAGTCACGAACATAAACGGCTTCAAGCGCCGCATCCACATAGCCAACCCGGCGTTGCAGCTCTGAAAGGACAAAGCTAGGGGCGATGCAGTAGGACTTTCATGGCCGACATCTTTAGTAAGCGAAAACGTTCTGAGGTGATGGCGGCAGTCCGGAGCAGTGGAAATGAATCCACGGAGCTGCGTTTCATTACCTTGATGCGCGGTCTGCATATCACCGGCTGGCGACGTCGGCAGAAACTTCCCGGCAGCCCCGACTTCGTTTTCCGTGAACAGCGCCTCGCCGTCTTCGTGGACGGCTGCTTTTGGCACGGGTGCCCGAAGCACGGCTCATTCCCATCCACCCGTCGCACCTTTTGGCTCAAGAAATTCGCTTCCAACAAGGCCCGCGACCGCGACGTCACCCGGAAATTGCGGCAGCGAGGTTGGCGCGTCATCCGCATTTGGGAGCATGAACTCAAGAACCCTGCCCGCTGCCTTGCGCAGCTTCTCGACTGCCTTTCAAGGGTACGCCGAGGTCATTAGTCGGCCGGCTCGATCTCTGCGACCTCAACCGTTTCAATCGGCTTGATGCGATAGTCGCAAATAAGCTGAATATCCGCACGCCCCTTCTCCGGATCCCGCAGGAGGATGAACCGAAGCTTCGCCTCTTCATCATCGCGCGGCTTCGAGTACTTGACGATGTCGTTTGCTTTCATGGCACAGCTACTGACGCCTATAGTCCGGTTGCCCGTCAGACCTTGTCCAGCAGTTCCAGAATGCGCGACTTGTCGTTCTTCCATGTCCGGGGGGTCACACCTTCGATGATTTCTCGAATCGCTGTTTTCGCCGGTTTCTGGCCCCCATCCGCCAGCATCTTCGGCATCGCCTTGAAGATGGCGGCGCGGAAGTCCTCCCGGCCGGGCCGGAAGTAGTGCTTCAATACGACCTCGGCGGTGCGGTGGCCGGTGACGCGCTGGACCAGTTCGAGCGGCACGCCGGCGGCGAGGGCGAGGGTAATCCAGGTGACGCGGAAGGAGTGGAAATCTCGGACCGACGCCCGGCGCTTCCCGGTTTCGCGCTCAGTCTGAAGACCGTCAGTCTTCAGCGCCCGGCGGTTGCCACGGATGATCCGGCACCCGGTGTCACGTTCGATCTCGTTGAGGTAGCCGGACACCGCCCCCCGGCTGCACCCGGTCGCCGCCATCACCTGGTCGAGCGTCTGGCCGTCCATGTACGCCGTGAATACCGCCCGCATCCTTTCCGCCTTCGAGGTGACGCCGAGGCGGTCGAGGTAGGTGAAGCCCCTGGCCCGGACCGTCTCGGCTGTCTCGACCGGCAAAGCGTGCGATTGCGGGGCGGTTTCGAGCGCCTTCGCCAAGACCTGCTTTACCCGCCAGGTGATACCGTCTGGGTTGTTGCGGTACATCTCCGCCGCTGCGGGGAAGCAGAACCCCTTCCCTCCGGTCGCCGCCCGCGCCCGTTCCAGTTCCTCCCGGAGCATCGGGAACACGGGGATGTCCACCGTCTCGCCCGTCTTGGCGGTCTTGACCGTGATGAAGCCGGCGTCGAGGTCCACGTCATCCCACTTCAGCAAGCAGCAGTCGCCCCGGCGCATGGCCGTACACATCCCCGTCACGATCACGGGCCGGATGAAGTCATCCGAAGAGCAGGCCTCGGTGATCGCCTTCAGTTCCTCGACCGTGAACGGCTCCCGGTTGACCGTTTCGGTCGCCTTGGTCACCAGGCCGTGGAACGGGTTCATCCCGTCGGTCAGGTGCGGGTGGAGGTGCTTGAACGTCGCCCGCAGCAGCTTCAGGGCATCGTTCCACGTCTTGGGCGACACCCCGCGCTCCGCCTCGGCGTCCATGAACGCCTTCGCCGTCTCGGGCTTGATGGCCACGAACTCCTCGACGCCGCGCTGGTGATCGGCGGCGAACGCCGCGAACCGCTCCAACGTGATGCGGCATTGCTTGGCGTAGGCTCCCCCCGGCGGCTTCCGGCGCGGGATCGCCGCCCAGTGCCGAGGCAGGTCGGCGAGCTTCGGGAACGTGACCTCTCGGCCGGTCTTCAACTCGGCGAGCTTGGCCAGCGTCTTCTCGCCGGTCCGGTCCTCCGTCAGCTTCCGAAGCTGCTTGTCGTGGGCCTCCATCGCTCGACCGCGGGACCGCTCGAACTCGTCATCCCCGGTCATCGTCCGCTTGCGTGGACGTTTGCCCGTGATCGGGACGCCAAGGTTGACGACGGTCTTCTTGCCGTTGACGACGAAGGTGCCGTACCACCACCTGCTGTTCTTTCGGATTTCAAGGCTCATAGCATCGGTTTGGGCGCACTGGGGCGCACTGGGCTTCACTGGGGCGCACTTTCGGGCCTCAACCAAACAATTGCCAAACAAATCCCGATCTACAGGACGTAAGTCCTTGATAGTCAGTTGTGCAGCTTTAGACTCATAACCTGAAGGTCGCTGGTTCAAATCCAGCCCCCGCAACCAATTTTCAAGGGTTTACAGCTTTTCTCGCAACGGTTTACGCCAAAAACCGTTGGCCCTTCTCCTCATGTGAAACACCCTGAAACGGTCTGCAACTCTGGGCAACATTGTGGAATAAATGTGGAACTTCCCGGGTCCGAGAGCCCCGGAAAGCCCGTGTCCGACACCGCCTGTGGGGACGGGTCACCTGATGCCGCCCTTTGCCTGGTACTCCGGCAAGTGGGCGAGTAGGATCGGCAGGTACCTGTCGAAGGGGATGACAGAGGACCGACGACCGACGATAGAGGGATGAAGCCCTTTGCTCTTCCCTTTGATTCCTTTGTCCTCCATTCCCTTGTTCTCCCGCCGTCCAATCGGTGATCCGCCCCGAATTTGTGAGGAATCCCTCCCTTTGCGGAGCCGGTCCGCGGGGGATGGCCCACAGATCCGCACAGATCGGCACAGATCAAGGGCGGCCACAGAAAGCCCGACCACGAACTGGGGCGGCTCTTGGGGCGGCCCCGGCCGGGCGGTCTGTCCGCGGGGGGCGTCGATCTCGCGGCGCTGTCGTCACTTGCTGGTGAGAACCTGCAGCGCGTGAATGAGCGGCAAGTAGAGGGCCACGAGGATGGGGAGGGTCACCAGGAACAGAGAACCCGTCGCGACGGCGAGGAAGCCGACCGGTGAGGCTCGGGTTTGGGCCTTCCTGCGCCACCGAGTTGCTGACGCCATGCGAGACGCCGAGGTCTGGGCTGGGCCGCATCAGAATGTCTCCAGCCGTGTGTGCTGCATTGACGGAGTCCGAAGGAAATCGGCAAGGACTCCGTGGCTCCAGGCCTCTATGCCAACGCTGGAGCTGCTCTGCTCCGGGCCTCCCACAAGAATGGTAAACACAAACGTACCGCTAGCGCCGCTCCTCATAAACGAGCACACGAGGTGGTGGCTGCTGATGTGATACGTGCCGCGACCGACACCGGACACCTCCTGTCGTTCCCCATCGTTGATGATCGTGCCGGTGAACGCCACGTCAGGGGAACTGCAAACCAGGGTGATCGTGAAATCGGTTGTGGGCATTCCGACGAAGTCGCTCTTCGATTCAATGTGCTTCCGTGAAGTCTGGCAACCGGCCGAGGCGATTGCCAGGATGACAGCTATTAACAGGCGGATCGCTTTCATTGCTGTGTGAGTACTGTGGTTGATGTGTAGTCTAGTGCCGAACTTCCATACTTCGAACCGCCGGTTTGCATTTCGGTGTGTTTATTGCACCCCTTGTAGCACGGCTCGAGGGGCACCGTGACTGGCTCGCTCCAAGGCTCGTCGGCTGACGGGCCGTCAGGGCGGTACTTCGTGGTTCATGCCAACATCCTTGACTTACTGCCCTGTTCTCATCGCCGCCAGTTTCGCGGTAGCGACGATAATGCCCAGTATTGCCAAGCCCCAGACATAGGGCAACCGGAGCAGAATGCCGACGGGAAGTCCGATGAGGCAGAGTATGAGTCCTCCGGTCAGGACACGCTTTCGAAACGCCTCAAACTGAGGCTCTGCGGTCTGACTTCGGAGGACATATCCGCAAGAAGGGCAGCACGCTGCCGTGCTGGAGATCTCCTTCTTGCATTCAGGGCATGAAATCAATGACATCCGGCCACTCCCGCGATTGACCGTACGGTAGTCGAATGGTGCCGCCTGATGCAAGCCCGTGCTGCGGTCTTGGGGGCTTCACGCCGCTCGCTTGACCACGCCCTTCTCGACAAGCGCCGCCCGGCTCTCGTTCAACGGTGTGACGGCGGCGATCACGCCATCGCCGAGCACCTTAGCCTGCGTCGGCCGGGGCGCTCGCGGATTGTTCGGCGACGGCAGCGGCTGTCTTTGCCCTGGAAGTAGCAGTGGCATGGTGCCCCCGCCCGTGGCGCTGCGTTTCGAACTCAGGCCCAGGGTCCCCACTGTCTTCACCGTCATGGTGAACCAGGACCGCGAAGCCGGGCTTTCAGGGGGCTGCGGTTGGCGGGGAGGCGTCGTCGTGGTGACAAGTCGGGAGCCGGTGGCAGGCACGCCACGGGGAATGCTCCGTACGAATCCATGGGGACCATTCCCCACCCTGGGGGTTGGCCCCCACGCTCCGGGGTGGTTGTTGGCTCTCTCTTCGAACCGCGGTGGCCCCGCTTTCAGGAGGCTGGGCGGAAGCGCGTGACCAGGAATTCGGCGACAATCGCCGGGGGGTACTCGTCCGGTCGGTCGAGCATCGTTCGGGCGAGGGCGTCGATCGAAGCCCAGTTGTCCACGACCAATCCCTGGGCCGCGATCCGCAGGCACCGCGGAACTCGCTTGCGAACCGGGCAACTTGACTGCCGCCGTGGTCCGAGCCGAGCGCGGCGGGCGGCTTCCGAACCGGCCAGTGCAACCACGCGCCGCCATGGTGCGGCGTGGACATCGCCCGAGCAGAGGTAGGCCGCAATTGAATACCCGGCTTTTCGATAAGCACTTGCGGGGTTGATCTGACGGGCGGAATTCATCGGCCTCGGGGGTTGCCCACGCATCATTCATGCCAAGCACGGCGGACGCGTGAAGTGCGGCTGCGTTGGGCAACATGATGGTGTTCGTTGGCTCCATCGCGAGGTGGAGCGAGCGAGCGGGTGGTGGAGGCCGAAAGGCAGGTGTCCACCCAAGTGTCCAGCTTCGAGACGCCGCCGTCCCGGGTTGCATTGACGAGGGCGGTTGGGGTATGAGTCCCTCGACCGACAAGCCACGTTGTTGAGCCCATGAAGCCGCTGGAACCACCAGACAGTCTCCACTTGGACGCCGCCCAAGGCTGGTTGACCCTGGGCGACACCGTCGAGGCGAACGAGGAGTTGGAGAAAATCGCGGTCGCTCACCGCGCGCACCCGGACGTCCTTGAGGTGCGGTGGGCGGTGCTCGCGGCAGCCAAGAAGTGGGAGGCGTGTGTCGAGGTTGCCACGCTCCTCACGGAGGTTGCCCCGGACCGGCCCGAAGGGTGGGTGCACCGGGCGTACGCGCTGCATGAGTTGCGGCGTACGCTGGAGGCGTGGGAGACACTGCAGCCGGTGATGGCGAGATTCCCGGACGCGTACTTGATCCCGTACAATCTGGCTTGCTACGCGGCGCAGCTTGGGAGCCTGGAGGCCGCAAGAGCCCTGTTGGAGAAGGCGTGTGCCGTCAGTCGGCACCCGGAGGTCGTCAGGCAGATGGCCCGGGAGGACAAAGACCTTGAGCCACTGCGGGGGTGATTGACGCGAAAGGAGGACGGCGTATTACAGGGGCATGCGCCCATCGACCGAGGCTATGACCTTTCGGGTTTGAGGCGTTGTGTCTGACGGTAATAGTGTTTTCCTCTGTGGGCGGCGGAAGGCTTTCGATAGGCCCCAAGGAAAGTGGGAGGTTCGGTAGTGACGCGGGAAGAGATCTAACGGCCGGGTGATTGGGGTCCAGCGGAATTCTCTATGAAGACGTGTCCTGAGTGCTGTAGCGAGATGCCAGATGAGGCTGAGGTTTGTCGTTCTTGTGGGCGGAGGGTCGTCGGCAAGCCATGCCCCGAGTGCGCGGAGCTCTCCAAGGCTGCCGCGAAGAAGTGCCGGTATTGCGGGCACGATTTTGCGCGGGAGGCGAGGATGGCCTTCGTTGAACCGTACAGTGCCAAGGCCTCGCTGCTGCCGACCCTGCTGTTGCGGGGGCGTCTGATCCCGCAAGAGATTCACCTGACACCGGAGAAGATCGTGATCAAGACCTGGGGCTTCTTCTGGTTGAGCCACACAGATGAAGAGATTCCGTGGGAGAAGATCGCGGGCTATCACTACCACTCCGGGTGGTTCTGGGATGGCATCGAGATCCAGACGCGTGGGCAGAAGTCCAACACCATCGGCTGCCTTCCCAAGTCCGCGGGACGAACCATCAAAGCGAGTCTGGAGCGGATGAAGGAATAGAAGGCGAGTCCTGTTGGCCGTGGCTCGACCCGGGCTGAGACCGCGGTGCTTGACAAGAAGCCCGATTGCGAACCGGGGCGGATCCACGTTTGGAGCAACACGGTGCCACGCAACAGATCGGCGGTGACGGCAGCTAAACGGTGTGATGCCATTGTGCCGGGTCCCGGAACGGCGTCGACGAACTCGCTCCTGAGGCGGGTGCTCTGCCTGTCGAAGGTTCACGGCGAGAGGCAGCGCCGCTTCAGTGCTCGACGAACGCCGTCGTGCGGCTGGGCCGTCAATGGGCCTGAGAGCGGAACCGGAGGGAATCAGCCCCAGGAACAGCGCTCACCCGGACGTTTCCCTTCCTTTTGGTGTGACCACAGATGTCCGACCCCCTCCGGCAGAATCGGCGCCATGAGACTGAAGCATGTACTGGAGTCGCTGCGGCCCCGAGAGGAAGTAGTTGCCACGTTCGGCGAGGCGCAGCTGATCCGAGGCCAGGACGGAAAGTGCGAGCTGCGCGGCGGAACGCCCGGCGACCGCCAGGAGGCGAAGGAGTGGATCTTGATGTTCTGGCATGAGGCGAATGTTCGTGGGCTGGAGTGAGGCTGGGCTCGGGAGTACGCGGTGAGCCTGCCGGGGGACGGGAGAGGACCAACAGACGCGTGGACAGGCCGAAGCCGCTCGGACCGCGCGGTTGACGCGGGAGGGAAGACGGCGTATTGCAGGGGCATGAGCCCATCGATCGCGGACCTGACACTGGCCCAACTCAAGCGTCTCGTTGCCGTCAAGGAGCAGATCGCCTCGCTGGAGACCGAACTGGCGAGGATCCTCGGGGCTGTTGCCGAGGAGGAGTCAACACCGATGCCTACGGTGCGGAAGCGCAGGCTGTCGGCCAAGGGTCGAGCGGCGATCGCGGCGGCGGCTCGGGCGCGGTGGGCGAAGGCGAGGGCCGCGAAGGCACCCAAGTCTCCCGCCAAGCCAAAGCGGACGATGAGCGCGGCGGCGCGGAAGCGGATGGCCCAGGTGGCGAAGGCGAGAGCAGCTGGGAGGAAGACCCTCGCGGCGAAGTAGGCGGAGGGTAATCGCAGTTCTTGCCGATGAGGCTGGTCGTGGTCCGGTGTGCGTCGGCGGTTGCTCCGCGGGAGGGGTGCAACTGCAACAGTGTTCCGAAATGAATACGAACTCGATCCGAAGCAGAGCGGTGGCCACCCTGGCAGTGGTTTCTATGGTGATGGTTGTTCTCGGTTCTCCAGCGGTGTGCGCCGCGGAAACCCCTGCCAAGCCGTCGAGACCAGCGATCTATGACGAGCGTGCCGATGGGGCCAAGCAGGTCGACGCAGCGCTCACGAGGGCGAAGAAGGAGAACAAGCGGGTGCTGCTCATGTTTGGAGCCAACTGGTGCGGCTGGTGCCACCGCCTGCACACGTTGTTCGAATCGGATTCGACCATCGCCGCCAAGCTCAGGCAGGACTTCGTTGTGGTCATGATTGACGTCAACAAGGGGCACAACGCCGAGCTCGATGCGCGATACGGGAAGCCGACGCAGTTCGGTCTGCCTGTGCTGGTGGTTCTGGACGCAGACGGCAAGGTCGTGAAGACCCAGGACACCGGGAAGCTCGAGGAGGGGGATCACCACGATCCGGTGAAGGTGCTGACCTTCCTCAAGGAGTTCTCGCCGAGGAGGTGACGTTGAGGGGGAGGCGTGCCGGGTGGCACGGTACTGGTGAAAGACCTGAGGACCATCTCCGGCCGTCAGGCGGGTGCGGAGTTGCCGCCCCGAGAGTTGCGCTTCCTTCCCCTGCTGGTATTGTGCTCTCGGAATCCTCTGATCTACAAAGCAACCCTCCGCGCATCCGACACGGGGCTCTTCTTCCGTCTGCGCCGTTGAGACCCGGTGCGCAGGTGGCGCTCGACGGTAGCGCAGCTGCGCTCCGCGTGCCCACCTTCCAAGTGGGGCTTGTTCTGGGCGAGTCTCAGAGTGAAGATCGCGTCGTCATGAACCGTGCCTGGACCAAGAGCGAGATCGCGCTGCTTGGCACGAAGCCCGACCACGAACTGGGTCGGCTCTTGGGCCGTCCCGGCAAGGCCGTCTGGAGGAAACGACGGTCTCTGGGGATCGATAGTGTGCCGCCAATCTACCGCCGCTGGACTGCCGAGGAGGATGAGGCGCTGCTGTCGATGTCGGTGGACAAGGCGGCCAAGCTCTTGCGCCGGACGGCGATGGCGGTGGTGCTTCGCAGGACCAAGGTCAGGAAACGGCTCGGGCTATCCGGTCCCCCGCTTCTGACGCTTCAGGAGGCGAAGCGGCGCATTGCGGTGCCTCGGTACAGCTCCGCTCAGGAGCATGATGTCGTCAAGTTCATCGCCGGACCTTACGAGCCCCCGTTGGTGCCAATCGGCCGGTGGCTGAAGTGCAAGGTCAGGGGCCTTCTGCGCGTCGGGGGGTACACGAACGCGTTGATCCCTTGGCCGACCGCCGAAGGCAATGCGCGGCAGCTGATCCTCTGCGGCGATCTGGTGAGGGCACTGCGGACCGAATCCGGACGGGCCGTGTGCTTCCACTTCGGTATTTCGCACTCGACGATGTCGTTCTACCGCAAACGGCTCGAGGTCGAGCGCTACAACGCGGGCAGCCTGAGGCTGCAGCGGCGGAACGTGGAATTGGCGCGGAGCCCCAAGGCGAGGGCGAAAATGTCGCGGCAGCGGGAGGGGCGGAAGGACCTGATGCGCCCGGCGGACCGGCGAAGGCTCTGGCGGATCCAGAAGCGGCCTAAGCCTCTGGCGTGGCGGCGGAAGATGGAGGTGTTCTGGCGGCGGCGGTATGCGCTGATTGGAAAGCCGCCGAACTGGAGCGAGGAAGAACTGAAGCTGATCGGGACGCGTCCGGACCGGGAGGTGGCGCGGACGCTTGGCCGGTCGCTGTTGGCGGTGAAGGCGAAGAAGTTCCAGTTGCTGAAGGCGAGGCCGGGGCGAGGATAACGCCGTGGATGATCAAGACCCCACCAGGGTTCACGGCTGTGCCAATCCGGCTTAGGCCGCGCCTCCTCCCGCCCCACCTCGCTTCAGCGCCTGGACCAGCATCCGGACTTCGAGTCTTGGACGTGGCGGCACGCCCGAGGGAGGAACGTGGCGCTTCAACCACAGGCCTGCGGCGAAAGCAACGTGGTCGACTGGAGTCGATTGCTTCGCCGAAGGTCGCGTTCGTCGGACGGCCCTTCGGCTCGATGTTGACGCAACTCATTCTCGACAAAGGCGTAGGGCTGGAGTATGCCCCTGTCTGACGGAATGGACCGCGTCAACTGGGTCGCCGAAATGTTCGGTGGCGGAAGACATCAGAGAATCGTACCACCCCAAAAGCGATGAATAGCACACGACGTCACCGGGTAAGCCCCATGCTCCAAAACTGCCTATTGTGTCTGCTTCTTGTGTGTTTCCCTGCTTGCTTCAAAGCGGAGAAGCCACCGTCCGAAACGAAGACAGCGCAGGAACTGGCGGCACCGGAGGATTGGCGTGTAACTGAGACACGTTTTCTAGCCATGCTGAAAATTGAGAACTTTGACGGGACATTTGATGATAATTTCTTTGACGGCATGGGGGCCATAACCGTTGGGGAGAAGTTCAATAAGATCATGGATAAGAATGAGCGTGTGCTCGCAGTCCAGTGGATTCCTAATGACCCGAAGCTTGCCAAGCTCACGGTCGATGAGATTCGCAAAGCGTGCGGAGAGCCGTACGTCTCATTCGACGAGGAAGAGTGGTGGGGACGACTTGGTTACGCCATTAAAGAGGACAAGACCATTTGGCTACAGGCTATCCGTAACATCTCACACCTCAAGAAGCCGGACAAATGAGAGGCGTAATCCTTTCACTCAGGCATGGCGAATCGAGTGAACCACCCACCGGAAGGTCGCTTGCGCTGTCCTACGTGGACGTCACTGACGTGTGACTGCCCTCTTCCTGCCCCGCCTTCAGGCCCCCCGACACAATAGCCGTCGCGTCGATCATCAGTTCGCAATCGAGGTAGTGGTTGTCCCGCTGTCGCTCGGCCCAGAGTGAATTGATCGAGCCTCGCGAGTCCTCCCGTTCTTCCAGGACGTCCACTACGACCTGGTCGATGTAGTCGCGGCCGAGGGTCTCGCCCTTCGCCCCGAGGTTCCCGTGCCCAGCCGCGGAGAGGGCGCGTGAGGATCTCCCTCCGGTGCGGCCTCATCCACGCAAATCACTCTGGACACGTCACTTGCGTCCCGGAAGCGTTCAGCCTGATGGAAACAAGTTCGCTTAACCTGACGCCGAACACCTCGACGTCCCAACGGAATATCCACCCATGAACACCACATCCTCCCCTGAAACCCCGCAAACCGTCATCGTCACCACCAAGAACACCGCATCCCTGACGCTGGGCATCATCGCGATCGTCGTCGGCGTCTTGTCGTTGCTCGTCGGCTGGGTTCCGTTCCTGGGCCTTCTGGCGATGCCGACGGCGTTCATCGGGCTGCTCATCGCCGGGGTGGGCTTCCTGATCGCGCTCTGCAAACGGGGCAAGGGAGTCGGGATGCCTGTACTGGGCGGATTGATCTGCCTTGCCGCGCTGATGGTCCCAGTACTCTCGACGGGCGGAACGTCGGTCGCGCTCACGAAGGCGGTCCAGGCCGAATCGAACAGGGTCGCCGCCGTGGTGACGAACCGACCGGCAGAGCGGGTGATCCCTGCGGAAACTCCGCCAAGCCCGGTCGCGCTGCCGACGAAGAGCAGTGACGATCAGGAGGTGAAAGCGGCCTACATCCGGGAGCACGTGGTGCTCTACGAGGTGAAGGTCGAGTACATGACCCCAGCGTTCGACGACCGGGTGCCGGGGGTGACGTTCAAGCTGCGGAACACGGGGTCGCGGGACCTGGACCTTGTGAAGGTGACGGTGTTCTTCAAGGATGCGACGGGGGCCGTGATTCACGAGGATGACTTCTACCCGGTTCAGGTGACGACGATCTCGCTGGGGGACAACAAGCCGCTGAAGGCCGGGTACATCTGGCAGATGGAGAGCGGGAGGTTCTACGCGGCGAAGTCGGTGCCCAGCGAGTGGCAGGAGGGTTCGGCCGAGGTGAGGGTCACCGATATCCGGTTCTCGAAGTGAAGGCGATGACAACGCGACGGGTCCGGCGGTTCGAGACGGCTTTGAGGCGGGTTTCGTGCGCCTGCCGGGCGTCTACCCCTGGCCGAACGGCTCCGTCAGCGCTCGCACTGGTTTGCGCCTGATCTCGGAGCGATCTTCTCTTGCCTTGATCTGCGGCGACGTGGCCCCCGGGGCGCGTGGGCGAGGGGCGCGCGGCTCAGACGCATAGACCACGGGCCGGTCCTCGACACATGCTGACCGGCGAGTACACTCGACATGCGCGCGATGAACGCTAGGGCGGACGCCCAAGGGCACGTTTTGTCCGGGATGCCCCGTCCCCTGGTCCCGGCGACCCGATCCGCGCCCCGAAACCCGGATCAGAGGTTTGGCGTATGAGCACCCGGAAGCCCCAGGAACCCTGGCCACAGACGGTCGAGGAAGCCGTCACGCGCATCGTGAGTCGACTCAGCCCTGCAAACAAGGAACAGGTCCGCGCCACGCCGAAGAGGGACCTGACCCGGTTTCATCATGGATGGGGCACCGGTATTCGTAACGAGTTCGGTCTGTGGGCGGGGAACCAGGTGCTCCTGGACGACTGTCGCCGCTCGCATCCTGACAGCGCATCGATGGTGATCATCGAGGCGGTGTGGGAGCGGCTTCAGCGGGAGGGAGGAACGCGGGAAGGCATGTGACGGCGGAGGGCAGGGGATCCTAGCCATCAGGCGGAAAGGCCGGTGGGCGGGATTCTGGCGGTCGGGCAGTAGTCTACCCCTAGGCTGTTGGTTCCGGCAGCGCTCGCACCGGTTTGCGGCTGATCTTGGGGCGGCCAGGCGTCAGGGCTTGACAGGAACTCAGACTGTAACCATATTGGTTCTAAATAGAACGTATGGTGAACTGTCGTTTTACGGTGGCGATTCACGTCTTGTGCCTGTTGGCGGCCCAGCATCCGCACGCCTTGACGTCCGAGTTCATTGCGGGAAGCGTCAACACGAATCCTGTGGTCATCCGACGGATTCTGGGGCTGCTGCGCAAGGCCGGTCTGGTGAAATCACAACCCGGCGTGAGCGGGGGTTGGGAGCTTCTGGCCAAGCCCGACAGCATGACGTTGGGAGGGGTGTATCAGATCATTCGTCCCGGCACCGTGTTCGCGATGCACAGACAGCAGCCCAATGTGCTCTGCCCGGTGGGAAGGAACATCCAAAGGGGACTCGGAGCACACTACCAAAAGGCCCAAGCTGCCATGGAGGCCGAATTGGACCGCACCACCATCGCGGACGTGCTCGCGGACGTGTTGGCGACCTCCAAATAGTGCTTTTTTTGCCTGGTTCCGTAACTGCAACAGATACAAAACGAAACCCAATACTGCGTATGAAGAACATCCTTGTCACCGGCTCCACCGGGAGTCTCGGTCGGGCGGTTGTCACCGCTCTCAAAGCCAAAGGCTACGGCATTCGAGCAGCCGCCCGCGCTCCAGGCAAGCTGCCTCCGGGCGGAGGCGTCGAGCCCGTGTTGTTCGCCTATGAAGACCAGGCCACCCACGCTGCCGCGCTGCAAGGCGTCGAGGGCGTCTTCCTCATGGCGCCACCGCTTGATCCCGAAGCTCCGGCCAAGCTGAAACCCGTCATCGACCTCGCCAAGTCGCGGGGTGTGCGCCACATCGTGTTGACTTCAGCGATGGGCGTGGATGCAGTTGAACAGGCGCCGTTGCGCATTGTGGAACGTCAGCTCATGGCGTCGGGTGTGCCCTATACCATCCTGCGCCCGAACTTCTTCATGGAGAACTTCTCCACCGGCTTCCTCGCCCCCATGCTCAAGCAGAGAGGCATCTTCCTGGCCGCTGCCGATGGCAAGACGAGTTTCATCTCGGTGGTGGACATCGCCGAAGCAGCGTCCGTTGTCTTCCAGAAGGGTCTCGTGTCCAAGGAATACAACCTGACTGGACCTGAGGCTCTCGATCACGCTCAGGTCGCTGCTACCATATCAGAGGTCTCAGGCAAGACGGTCACCTACCAAGCCATCCCGGAGGACGCCATGCTCAGCGGTCTGCGCGGCACCGGAATGCCCGAAGGGTCGGTGCAGTATGTCCGGGTGCTCTACAGCGCGGTCCGGGCCGGGTATACGGCTGCGGTAACCAATGACATCGAGGCTCTCACCGGCCGGAAACCCATGAGTTTCGACGCCTTCGCCCGTCAAAGCGCAGCGGTCTGGGCCTGATGCAGAAAGGCCCCCCGGTCGCCCGAGGGGCCGCGTCGCGGGCGAGGTCGTCGCCTACTTCGCCGCCATGAGGTCGAACGCGCGGCGGAAGAAGCGGGCCCGGCCGGTGATCCGGCGCACGATCTTGACCGCCTGGGACTCGGCGAGCTTGAAGGTCGCCTGTAGCTCGCGGGCGATCTCGTCCTTGTCCCTGCCGCTCAGGAACAGGAACGTCACCAGCCCGCTCTTGCTCTCCTTCAGTTCGGCAACCGTGGTCGGCAGCCGGTCGACCGATTCGCCGTCCGCATCGGCCTTGGCGGCGGCCTTCGTCGTCGCCTTCACGTGCTTGGGAATCGGCTTGTCGGCCGTCGGCTTCGGGGCGACAGGAGCCTCGGCGGTACTCTTCGCCTTGCCGTTCTGCGCGGGGGCGAGGGCTGCGGGGGTGGCGGTCTTGGGGCTCTGCTCTTTCTTGGCTTCGATGTTGGTCTTCATGCTGTTCTCCGATCTTTGTTGTGTTGTTGTTCGGCTCCGATCGTGAGCCTCGCTACGGTGGAGCGCTGAGCATGTCCAAGGGAAAACAGACAAATCCATGACGGCGGTGCGCAGCGAGTTTGGGGGGAGGGGCTACAGGCTCCATTGCCTGGCTGGGGTCTTGGCGGTGCGATTGGCGGAACCGGGCCGCACGGGGAGGGGGCGATGCAGCATCATGTAGACGATTGTCTGTTTTATCCTTGACAAAGAGACCATCGTCTATATCCTGCGCCTCCGAAGAACACCGAGCGCCGTGGCGTTGCATCCCGGCGCCAACGAAACGATACGTATGTCTGCGATTGAGATTCCCCCTGCCGAACGCGACGTCCTCGCGTGCATCCACCAACGTGGCGAAACCACGGCGCGCGAGATCCGCGAAGCAATGTGGAAGTACCGGCCGATGGCACACGGCTCGGTGGTTACCCTTCTCAAGCGCCTCGAAGCCAAGGGGCTTGTCGCCAAAGAGAAGGGCCCGGTCGGCAAAGCGTTTGTCTATCACGCCACGAAGGCACCGAACACGACGCTCGGCCGCATGGTGCGGGACTTGGTGCGGCGCGTATTCCGAGGGGACCCGATTCCGCTGGTGGCGTCGCTCTTCGAGACCCGGCCGCCGACGGCCGAACAGGTTGTGCAGTTGCAGGCGCTGGTGGACGAACTGCGTCGGAAGCAGAACGCCAAGGAGTCGAGACGGCCATGAACGTGCTCATTGGATGGCTGAATGAGGCCTCGCCGGTGTGGTGGCCGTATGTGATGCATGCGGCGTGGCAGGGGGCCCTGGTGGGGGTGCTGCTGTTGGGGGTTGTCTGGTGGAAGCGGCGGTGGCCCGCGCTATGGGGCTACGGGTTGCTGTTGGTGGCCCTGATCAAGTTCGCGATCCCGCCGGTGCTTCCGGCACCCACGGGCATCTTCAGCCACCTGGCACCGGGCGTTTCCAGGGTGCAAGCGACGCCGCCGGGGAGCCCACAGGCGTTTCCGATCGAAGTTCCGATCGACCGAGTGACGGTCGGTCCACGGGCAGCGGGACGGTCGGTGCCTGAGAACGACCTCCCGGAGTCGTTGCCCCCGAAGCAGATCGCCCTGCACTGGAAGTCGTGGTTGCTGATCGCGCACCTCGTGGGGGCGGGGGTACTGGTGGTCTGGATTGGGGTACGGTTCCTGCGGTTGCGCCGCTGGGTGAAGTTGGCGCGGCCGGTGGTTGACGGACCACTGGCAGAGCTCGTGGAGAGGCTGGGGCGCGAGCTTGGTCTGGCGCGTCTTCCGGTTGTGAAGCTCTCGAAGCACGTCGGGGGTCCGATTGCTTTGGGGACGTTCGCTCCGACGATCCTGCTCCCGGTGGATACGGAGAGGCGGCTGACGGAAGGAGAGTTGACGGTGGTCATGGCGCACGAACTGGCCCATTTCCGGCGGGGGGATTTGTGGGTGAACTGGCTCCAGCTGGTCTTGCAGGTGGCCTGGTGGTTCCACCCGGTGCTCTGGCTTCTGAACCGGCGGCTTCGGAGCCTGCGGGAGGATTGCTGCGACGATCTGCTCCTGGCGCGGGGCGTGACGAGCAGCAGCGGGTACTGCGACACACTGCTGCGGGCCGCGGTCGAGTTCAGAGTGGCGCAGACGGTGCCGACGGCGCTGCCGTTTGGGGAACCGCTGCATCCACTGGGGCGGAGACTGGCGCGGATCATGGACGGCACGTTGCCGCGGGCGTATCGGCTCTCGTTGCCCGGGATCGTGGCGGTTCTGGCGGTGGGGGGTGTGTTGTTGCCCGGGCTGCGCAGCGATACGAAGGAACCACAGGCGAACCCGAGTGTGGCGTCGGAAGTGGCGGTGCGGACGGCGCGGCCTCCGGTTGCAGGGGGAAGGACAGCGACAGGTGATGCTGCGCGGGGCGGAGGGCCGGTAGAGGATCTGACGATACTCACGGTGGCGGAGTTGTTCGAACGAATCGATCTTTTACGACTGAACATGAGCCGAGCGCAGGTACGGTTGGTTGGAGAACTGTCCCTCCGCGGGGATGAGGCTGTGAAGTTCCTGATGGCTGAGTTGGGCGATTCAACGACCCTGCCTGGCGGAACCCCAAGCGGACGCGAACATAAGGCATTCACGGTACTCGGAATGATCCAGCCACCGCCCGTTGCTGCCGTGCCGCTGCTAATACGTATTATGAAGGACAGGGGCATGCAGTTTGGGGAGAGCGCAGCTCGGACCCTCTTCCACATGGGACCCGTGGCGCGAGACGCTCTCCCGGCGTTGATTGAGGCGCTCCGTTCTGGGAATCGATACGCACCCAGAGCTCTTTCGATCATTGCCCCCGATTCAGAAGAAGCAGTTCAGGTGATGCTGGAGATGTTGCGTGATCCTGACCAGCCGTCATCGTTCCGGCGGGTCATCTGCATAGCCCTAGGTTCGTGTAAGGCACTCCAGAACGAAATCGAGCAAGCCCTTATCGAAGCCCATCAGTCAACGTGGCTTGATGACAAGGACGGGATCGCTATTCTTCTGGGCAGGCTTGGACCGCAGTCCCGTGAAGGTAAGGCGATCGTGAGAGCCAGTTGGGAAGAACGGGCTCGGAAGCGCGAAGAGGCCGAGTCAGCGACAACGCCAACGGTAGAGGAACTGATCCAACAGGTACGCAATACGATGGGGACGGAGGAGACCTCACCGATCGCAGTGCTGGAGTCGCGTGGCAAGGCTGCGAGCAAGGCGGTACCGGTCCTGATCGAGTGTCTCCGACAGGACAAGGGTACGATTCGAGTGGCAATTGCAGCGCAGGCTTTGGGCTCTATCGGACCTGCGGCAAAAGACGCCGTCCCTGCGCTTATTGAGGCGATTGATGACGACTTTGTGCACGTGCCTGTCATTGTAGCCCGGGCTCTATCCAAGATCGGCGAGGGGGCGGCCTCAGCGGCTCCGGCGTTGCAAGGCATGCTGCGCAATGACGATCCGTCAGAACGTCTGGCTGCGGCTCAAGCCCTTTGGGCGATCGACCGAGGGCGCATGCCGACCGAGGCGGTTTCCGTGCTGAAGGAACTGCTGGAAACTGGGGATCCGAACGACCGTATCAAAGCCACAACCGTACTCTGCCAAATGAGCGGGACTCTGGGAGACCGTGCCAAGGCCTATTTGAATGACCGTCTGGACAACGGCTCCAACGACGAAAGGAGCAACATTCTCCTCAGCCTGGGCCAGATAGGCGCCGGGGCCCAGTTTGCTGTCCCGCGCCTAAAAAAGCTGCGTGATGATCCGAATGTGGACGTCAGCCTGCGAGCGACGGCTGCACTGCGCAGAATCGAAGCGGCAAAGCATTAGGATGTTGGCGCAGGGTTGAAAGAACCCAAGCGTCGGCGTGAGGCGGGTGACGACCCCTTCCAACGGGGTTCGACAGCGAGAACAGCGGTTCTCGGCTGAGCGCAGCGGTGTCTTGCGCAGGGTGCGGATCGGCTGGAATCTGCGCTGCGGGGAGGCGATACCGGACGGCGCACGGGAGCGCCGCGTGGTCAAGCGCAGCGCTCGACGACACGCCGATCGACTCGCGATGGCGAGGGTGCTGCGAAGCGGCCAACTCCGGCCAAGAGACCATGCCCCAGGGGACAAGGAGCGCTCGACACCAGTTCGCGGAGATTGTCGCGCAACTGGTTCCTGGCTCTGAAATAGTACACGGCGTTGTTGGCGAACCCGATCGCCCACCACCAGGTGGCCGCCCCAAGGAACCAACCCAGGGGCTCATCGAGCACCAGCCCGTACAGGTAGACGGTCGGCGCAAAGCCCACGGTCATGGCGAAGAGCAGCCAGGGCCACACGAGGATCATCAGGACGGAGGCCGTGACCGCCTGCAGCACGTTGGGGCGGACCAAGCCCTGCCACAAACCCACACGCAGGAGCACGAAGAGGTCCACGCCCAGCATAACGATGAACAGCCACAGGCAGAGCCACAGCTCCGCTTGGTCTTGCGGGTCGAGCGCTCTCTGTCCGACGAGCACCACTCCCGCATCCACCAGAGCGACCAGGAGGATGGGGACCCGCATCTCCCGCAGACGTGCTTGGCGCAGACCCCGCACCAGGCGTCGGGTGGAAAGGCCGGTGACCAAGAGGAGTTCGAGTTCCCCGCTGTTGCGCAGGAAGGCGAGGCTGCTCGCGGTTCGTCCGGCGGCCATGACCTTCAGCAGTCCATGAAGAAGTGCGGGCAGGCCCAGGAGCGCGAGGAACCGGCCCTCCGGGTGCGGTCCTCCGAACTGGACCCAGGCCCCGACCCACAACGCCGTCACGGTGAGCACCATGGCAGCGCTTTGCCACGCGCTTCCCCGCCGCTTCCAGGCGAGCCAGAACCCCGGATTATGCCGGAGCGCCCTTCGGCGGGATTGTCGCCTTTCCCGGATCTCCCCATCGGTGACCGTAACCGTGTTGCGCCCTCGCGTTCGCCAGTCGCCCAGGGCTTGTTCGGTACACGCTCGGGGCAGTTGCCGACATGTGAGCCAGAACAGGGCGACCACCACCGCCGCCGTGAAAACCAAGGACTGCCCGAAGGTGCTCGTGGCCTGGGCGGAGTCCAGTTCTGAGACCAGGAAGAGCGCCTGAAGGGGACCCGGTAAGAGACAGGATTCCAGTCCTCCGAGTCCCGCAAGGCTGAGGAGCCCCTGGTCCACTCCGAGCCAGGCGATGGTCAAACCGCTCAGGGCCACCAAGGCGCCGAACATCGCACTGCGCGCATGTGTCCATACTGCCGCCGCCCATAGGCCGATGACCAGCGACAGGAACATCGTGGTCAGTAACAGCGTCGCCATCCGGGTGAACTCAGTGAAGGAGACGCCACCGACGACTACGGGCACCGCGAGGACCGGCAACGCGGCAAAGACCATCTGCAGACTTTGGAGCGAGCGGGCGGCGAGCTTCCCGAAGAGCAGGTGATGGGGGCGCAAGGGGGTCAGCAGCAGGAGTTCGAGGATACGGGTTTCCTTTTCTTCCCGCAGGGAGGGGGCGGTCAGGAAAAGGCCGCTGACCAGCGCCAGGGCGTACATCGCTCCGCCCAAGAGAAAGAACATGGTCCGTCCCACGCTCCCGGCCATGGTGTAGGACTGCAGCGTGTCCGTGTAGCCCCAGCAGACGCCGACCGCGGCGACGGCGGCCGCAAGACGCAGCCAATAGGTCCGTTGCCGTCGCTGCGCTCGTTGAAGCTCGCGTGCGAAAACGGGTAGGCCGATCACGATTCGAAGAGTAGGCGACGGCTGGGAAGAATCCAGGCGTTTTCTGGTAGAGCTGCCACGGATCCGTCGGTCCTGGTGGGGGTCGATCTGACCGGCGATGCAGGGGGGGCTTGTTTGAACGCCGAAGTCCGCTATGTTCCCAACGCGAGAGAGCCGTCTACCATTGGCAGAATGGACCCCAGGAGAATGGCCATGGCCACATTCAAGTTCCAAGGAATCAAGATCGAGGAAGCGCCGGAGACCGCAGTCCCGAAGTGCCCCAAGTGCGAGAAGCGCCTGGATACGGTTTGGATCAAGACCAAGGGGTTGGGGTTCGTGGAACAGAAGCAGATTCTCATGTGCCCATACTGCGAGAGCCTGCTCGGGTATGGGACCTATGCGATCACCCTCTGAAGCCAACGATGGGCGGATCAGAGCGGGATGAAACCGCCGTTGTGCTCCTGGATCGCGCGGTCGTAGGCGGCCTCGATGGTCGACTGGAGGGTGTCGCAGTAGACATCCCGCAGACAGGCCAGGACCATCGACTCGGGCTTCCGCTCCCGGTGGCCCTCGACCAGCCAGACGGTGTAGGTGTCGTCGGGTTCGTAGGCGACGATCAGGGTCCACGCCCGGCCGCGCCGTCCGTTGACGCGGCACTGGAGGCCGACCTCGTAGTCCACGAAGCCCTGACCGCGGTCGGAGACCAACCGGTAGGGTCGACTGGACCGGTACTCGCCGAGGGGCTCGGCGCACCGGAAACTGAGGGCACTGGCACCAACGTAGGCGAACGCCCCGCGCAGTGTCCCGTACCCACCTGCTTGGTCGATGATCGTCCTGACCGTCTCGGGCAGTGAATCGTTGTTCATGACGAGTCTCGTAGAGTGCGAGCCGGGGCGGAGTCCAGTGGCGATCAGCCCTTCGACAAGCTCAGGGCGGGGCCCTTCGACAAGCTCAGGGCGGGGCCCTTCGATAAGCTCAGGGCGGGGCCCTTCGATAAGCTCAGGGCGGGGCCCTTCGACAAGCTCAGGGCGGGGCCCTTCGATAAGCTCAGGGCGGGGCCCTTCGATAAGCATAGGGCGAGTCGGCCCCTGCGAGGGGCGCAGGCTGAACAATCCCGATGGCGGTACGGTCCAAAAGGGCGTGAGACTCTCGCTGTTCGTCCTGACTATCGTGCTCTGCCTTCGAACTTCTGCCCAGGCTCAAGCGCTCGACGCCTTCGAGCAGAACCGCCTCCTCGGGAGGGGAGTGAACATCATCGGCTACGATCCGATTTGGCGTTCACGAGACCAAGCCCGTTTCCAGGAGAAGCACTTTCGTCTGCTCAAGGAGGCGGGTTTTCAATCGGTCCGCATCAACCTGCATCCATTCCGTCACATGGATCAGAGCAAGGGCTGGACGTTGCGACCGGCATGGTGGGAGACGCTCGATTGGGCGGTTGACAAAGCCACGGCGCAAGGGCTGCAGGTCATTCTGGACTTTCACGAGTTCAATGCCATGGGCCAGGACCCGGCGGCGCGCAAGGCGCCGTTCATGGCCTTCTGGGAGCAGGTTTCGGAACACTGCCGGAACGCGCCCAATTCAGTGCTCTTCGAGATTCTCAATGAGCCGAACAAGGAGTTGAACCCGGCTTTATGGAATCAGTATCTGCGTGAGGCGCTCGCCGTGATCCGGAAGACAAACCCCACACGGACGGTGGTCATCGGTCCGGCATTCTGGAACTCGGTGGACCATCTGCGGGAGCTGGAACTCCCTGCCGCCGACCGGCATCTGATCGTCACGGTGCACTACTACAAGCCGATGGCGTTCACGCATCAGGGAGCACCCTGGACGGGGGAGAAGGACAAGAGCGGCATCGCCTGGGGCACGGAGGCGGAGCGCAAGGCGGTCGAGGAGGACTTCGCCAAGGTCTCAGCGTGGGCGAAGGAGCATCAGCGCCCGATTCTGCTGGGTGAGTTCGGGGCCTATGATAAGGCACCGATGGAATCGCGGGTCCGCTACATCGACTTTGTGGCACGGACGGCGGAGGCCTCGGGCTGGAGTTGGGCCTACTGGCAGTTCGACGGCGATTTCATCCTGTGGGACATGAAGTCGGACCAGTGGATCGAGCCCATACTCCGTGGGCTGATCCCGTCGAAGCCGTAGTGGGGGATCCAGCAACGCGTCGGGAATGTGGGTGCTTCCCCACGGGGTTATTCCTTGCCAGGAAGACCTGCTGAGGTCCAGCTCTTGTCAGGGCGGGCCATCCAGGCGGCGTTTGCGGGCGGCCACCCGGTCCTCAGTACGCCACGCGGAACGTGGGGCTGTCTTCGGGTCGGGTCTGCCGCCGGTCGTAGAGCCGCGTGGTGGCGATGTTCGCGTGCCCGAGCCACGCCTGGACCTTGGCGATGTCGGCTGAGTGTTCGAGGGCGTTCGTCGCCGCCGTCGCCCGGAGGGAGTGCACGCAGAAGCCCGGGAGGTCGAGCCCGACCGCCTTGGCGTGCTGCTTGACCATCCGGTGGTAGACCGTCGTCGGCGCGAGGGCCTTCCCGGCCCCCTCCGGTCCCTTCACCGGCCGGAACAGGGGACCATCGAGATCGTCCCGGTGCCCGGCGGCTTCGAGGTACGCGTCTACACGTTCCAGCGCCCCGGGGTGCGCAGGGATGAACCGGATCTTCCCGCCCTTGCCGTGGACCCGCAGATGGGGTACCCCGCCGCACAGGTGGACGTCCTTGACCCGCAACCGGCAAAGCTCTTCCCGCCTGAGCCCGTGATAGAGGAAGACCGAGAGGATAGCGCGGTCTCGTTTCCCCTTGAGCGTTCCTGCATCGGGGGCATCCAGGAGTGCCCGGGCCTGAGCGTCGCTGATGGCGGGGGTTCGCCCCTCGTTGGCGTCGGCGTTGGGCCGCTTCACCCCGAGGACCGGGTTGGCCAGGAGGGCGTTGGACTCGCAGAGGTGGTTGAAGAGAGTCGAGAGGGCCGAGAGTTTTCTCCGGATGGTGCCGGGGGAGAGATTCCGGGCCTCGAGGCTCTTGCGCCAGGCGATGACGTGGGCGCGGACGACAGCCCGGAACTCCTCGGGGCGGCGGATGCCGGTAAAAGAACGAGCGTCGTCGGGAGGAGCGCTTTCTCTTGGCTTTGCCGGACTTCAGCTACCTGATGGTGGTGGCTGATCGCCACGAGTACGTTCTGCCCTGGACGCATTACCCGGTGGATGGAGCACATCGTCGCGAGAAATGCCGCAAAGAGTATGAGGCGTACTGGGCACCAGAAACAAGCTGAGGCCGCCCCTCGCGGAACGACCTCGTTACTCCTTCAACGCATGGTTGATGAGCTGGGACCGAATATACTCGAGATTTGGGGTCTGTAAACACTTTAATCTCGTTGATGTACAAAGAGTTGCGCGAATCCACCATCGAGACCGCCGCGCTGACGTGGTTCGGAGAGGTGAGCTACGCGGTGGGCCACGGGCCGGATCTGGCGCCCGGTGAACGGGCGGCGGAACGGGCCTCGTTCGGCGACGTGGTGATCGAGGGGCGGTTGCGCCAGGCGATCCGGCGGTTGAATCCTGCGATCCCCGAGGAGGCGAGGGAGGAGGCGCTGCGGAAGGTGGTGCGCGTCGCCACGCCGTCCCTGAGCCAGACCAACCGGGCCTTCCACCGCATGCTCCGGGACGGGGTCGAAGTCGAGTACCGGCGGCCCGACGGTTCGATCGCCGGGGACCGGGTGTGGCTCATCGACTTCGCCGAGCCTGAGGCCAACGACAGGTTCGTGGTGAACCAGTTTGCGGTCGTCGAGGGGCAGAACAACCCCGCCGCCGCCAAGGCTCCGGCCGGTGGGCGTCGTGCCGACATCGTGGTGTTCGTCAACGGGCTGCCGCTGGGCCTGATCGAGCTCAAGAACGCCGCCGACGAGAACGCGACGATCTGGACCGCCTACGCCCAGCTCCAGACGTACAAGGCGGAGATTCCGTCGCTGCTCCAGTACAACGCCGTCCTCGTGGTGAGCGACGGGCTCGAGGCCCGGATCGGATCGCTGACGGCCAACCAGGAGTGGTTCAAGGTCTGGCGGACGATCGACGGCAAGGGAGACGCGCCCAAAGGCACCCTCGAGCTCGAAGTGCTCGTCCGTGGCGTTTTCGAGCCCCGCCGGTTCCTGGATCTGCTTCACCACTTCATCGCGTTCGAGGAAGACTCCGACACCGGGGCGTTGAACAAGATCATCGCCGGGTACCACCAGTTCCACGCGGTGAGCGCCGCCGTCGAGGAGACCCTCCGCGCCAGTGGGATGGGCGTCCGAGGCGGTCATGCCATCAAGGAGGAACTCGGCCGGTCGTGGGCCGGTTCGATGCACGGGGGCAAGTCGGGGGACCGCCGGGCGGGGGTCGTGTGGCACACCCAGGGGAGCGGCAAGAGCCTGTCGATGCTCTTCTACGCCGCCCGGATGATCCGGCATCCGGCGATGCAGAACCCCACCCTCGTCGTGCTGACCGACCGGAACGATCTTGACGACCAGCTGTTCGGCCAGTTCCAGCGTTGCGCCGAGATCCTCGGCCAGACGCCGGTCCAAGCCGAGAGCCGGGAGCAGTTGCGGGAACTCCTCCAGGTCGCCAGTGGCGGCGTCGTGTTCACGACCATCCAGAAGTTCTTTCCGGAAACGGGCGACTCCTCCCAGTCCGTCCGCGCCGGGAAGATGACCGCCCTCAGTGAACGGGCGAACATCATAGTCATCGCCGACGAAGCGCACCGGAGCCAGTCCGACCTGATCGACGGGTTCGCCCGGCACCTGCGGGATGCGCTGCCGAACGCCTCGTTCATCGGGTTCACCGGGACGCCGATCGAGAAGACCGACGCCAACACCCGGGCCGTGTTCGGCGATTACATCAGCATCTACGACATCCAGAGGGCGGTGGCGGACCGGGCGACGGTGCCGATCTACTACGAGAGCCGGATCGCCAAGCTGGGCCTGAACGCCGCCGAGCTGCCCACGATCGACGCCGAGTTCGACGAGATCACCGAGGGCGAGGAATGGACCAGCCGGGAGCGGCTTAAGACGAAGTGGGCCGCCCTCGAAGCCCTCGTGGGCGACCCGAAGCGCCTCCGGCTGATCGCGGCCGATATTGTCGAGCACTTCGAGCGGCGGCTCGAGGCGATGGACGGCAAGGCGATGATCGTCTGCATGAGCCGCCGGATCTGCGTCGACCTCCACAACGCCATCCTGAAGCTCCGACCCCAGTGGGGGAGCGTCTCGGATGATGACGCCGACGCGGAGAAGGGCAGGGGGTGTGTCCTGAAGGTGGTGATGACGGGAGGAGCCGATGACGACCCGGACTGGCAGCCGCACATCCGGAACAAGGACCGGCGGCGGCGTTTGGCGACGCGGTTCAAAGACCCCCGGGACTCGTTCCGGATCGTGATCGTCCGGGACATGTGGCTGACGGGGTTCGACGCTCCGTGTCTGCACACGATGTACGTGGACAAGCCGATGCAGGGCCACGGGCTGATGCAGGCGATCGCCCGGGTCAACCGGGTGTTCCGGGACAAGCCCGGTGGGCTCGTTGTGGACTACCTGGGCTTGGCCGACCAGTTGAAGCACGCCCTGGCGGCGTACACCGAGAGCGGCGGGCAGGGGCACCCGACCTACGAGACCCGCCAGGCGATCGCGGTGATGCAGGAGAAGCACGGGATCGCCTGTGCCATGCTCCACGGGCTCGACTGGTCGAAGTGGACGACCGGGACGCCGACCCAGCGGCTGAAGCTGATCCCCGCGGGACAGGAGCACATCCTCGAGCAGGAGGACGGCAAGAGACGCTTCGTGCAGGTGGTGACCGATCTCTCGAAGGCCTTTGCGCTGTGCGCGGCGAGCGAGGAAGCCCGGGCGATCCGGGACGACGTCTCGTTCTTCCAGGCGCTTCAGGCGGCGCTGAACAAGCAGACCAGTGGGGCCCGGAAGACGCCGGATCAGCTCGATGCCGCCATCCGGCAACTGGTGTCCAAGGCGATCGTCACGGAAGGACAGATCATCGACGTGTTCACCGCGGCGGGGCTGCCGAAGCCGGACATCAGCATCCTGGACGACCGGTTCCTGGCCGAGGTCCGGGGCCTGAAGCACAAGAACGTGGCGGCGGAGCTCCTGGCGAAGCTCCTGCAGGACGAGATCAAGACCCGGTCGAAGCGGAATCTCGTGCGGTCGCAGCTCTTCAGCGAGCGGCTTCAGAAGACCCTGAACGCATACCACAACCGGGCGATCGCGACGCAGGAGGTGATCGAGGAACTGATCCGCCTGGCGAAGGAGATGAGCGCGGCCACGCAGCGGGGCTCGGCCATGGGCCTGACGGACGACGAGGTCGCGTTCTACGACGCCCTGGCGGCGAACGCGTCGGCGGTGCAGGTGATGGGCGACACGAAGCTCAAGGTGATCGCCACCGAGCTGATCACCCAGGTGCGCAAGAGCGTGACGATCGACTGGACGCTGCGGGAGACCGCCCGGGCAAAGATCCGGGTCCTCGTGAAGCGGATCCTGAACAAGCACGGCTACCTGCCGGATCCCCAGGAGGCGACGGTGAAGACCGTGCTCCTCCAGGCGGAACTCCTCTGCGCCGAAAGGGCGGCGTGACGATCCCGTGAACGCGACCATTTCTTGATGGAGGGTTGCGAAGCATGAAGAACAAGGTGTTGGAAGCCCAGTTACGGGGAGTATGGTGCGCACTGGGTTGGCACCGGTGGGCTGGGTGTGTCTGTGTCCACTGCTTTCGCACACGGCACTGCTGGGAAGGTTGTCAGTGCACTCGGTGCAGCCTGTGGCGTCATCGGATCGAAACGTGCACGTGTCCGAAGGTGGTGTTCCGCCGGAGACTGCCCTTGGAGGGAACCCGGCGGCCCGCATCGCAGTGGGTGCCGTTGGCCACGTACCGTGAGGTGACCCTTGTTCCCGCGCAGTTGCTCCTATTCAGTCTGGACTGCACGCCATTCTGGAGGCGCAACGCCACGAACGGTCGATGGGTATACGCGTCGACGGAAGAGGAGGTGGCTTCCTGGACCGGTCCCTGGACGGTCCGCGGGCGTGTGATGAGTGCGGAGGCGGCACGGCGGCTTCGCGAAGACGTCGTCCGGCGTGGTGCAGCGGAAGCGGAAAGGCAGGCCCTGGAGTCCGCGCTGGATTTCACGGTCGCGTCTCTCATGGAGAGCGGTCGGCTGCCGATTGGCCGGATCGTCCGCGACCCAGCGCCGGAATTGCGGACCTTCCTGGCCACAGTGGTCGAACGCGACGAAGGGAGTGAGGTTGACCTGCCGGAGTCGCTCTACGTGCACTGGCCGGGCATCGCTTCAGAGTTGTATGTCCTGGGGTTGCCCTTCCACGTGGTGTGTGATGCATGTTCGGGCGAGCGTTGCCCGTCGACGAAGATCACAGGCACAAGGAAGACGGCGAACAGTTGCCAGTGGCAGATCGAGTATTGCTGTCCAGCAGGCCACGTCCTAGCGAGGGAATACCATCTGGTTAGTCCTTCTCACCCGGAGCGCTCGTTCAGCGGCCACGACTGCGGGTTGGGCGGGATGCGGCGTCGCCCCTGAACCGCCCAGCGTCCGCGCTTGTGGCCTGGTGCCGCGAGGATAGCGATGGTGCCTGCAGGAGCACACCCGTCTCACCAACCGGTTGGGAGCCGGTCGTCCCAAGCGGCAGCGGCAACGTAGAACGTTGCGGAACCGTCTGTGCGTAGCACGTCGGGAACGACCAGGGTCTGGCCCTCGGCTTCGCGAGGGGTGGACCAGACGGTCCGTTCGGTGAGCGCCGACCTGACGCCGATCGAGTAGTAGGCACCGGGGAGCGTATCGGAGACAGCCAAGTCCGTGCCGCGGACTTCTAGTCGCGGACGCGGTGGCCTGGCATCCCAAAGCAAGGTCGCGCCGTCCGCACCCGAGGTGAGGAACTGCGTCCCGTCCGGGGAGAAGGCCACAGCGGACATCCACCCCGTGTGGCCCTGAAAAGTCCGCAGCATTCGTGCGTCGCCGACCCGCCAGAGTCTGGCGGTCTGTTCGGAGCCGCCGTCGCATGTCAGGAGGAGGGTGGAATCGGGAGAGAACTCGACATCACAGATGAACCTGGTGTGTCCTTCGAACCTGCGAGCGAGGCCCCAATCACTGACCCGCCAGAGAAGCGCGAGCTTGTCGTAGCCTGCGGTCGCGAGATGGAGGCCATCAGGTGAGAAGGTGACCATGGGCGCTCCGTTGGTATGGCCGGTGAGGGTTTGCAGCAGGCTGCCGTCGGCAACACGCCACACTTTGACCGTGACGTCCCAGCCTCCGGTTGCGAGGAGAGTGCCGTCGGGAGAGAACGCGACGGACCGGACACTGTTGGTGTGGCCATCAAAGAACCTCAGGCGTTGGCCGTCGCTCACACGAAAGAGGACCGAGCGTGGCTCGGTGCTGAGAGCGGCGGCCACCATGCTCCCGTCCGGAGAGAAGACTGCTTGATTCGCCCCTCGGCTCCAGTAGTCGTCCAATGTGCGGAGCAGAGTGCCGTCGGAAACCCGCCAGAGCTTGGGATCGGACGACGTACCCGCCGTAAGGATGAGGGTTCCGGAGGGTGAGTACGCGACGCTCTGGACTCCATAGTCGTCCGAGAACGTACGGAGGCGTCTGGCGTCGGCCACTTGCCATGTGATGGCGGTGTGATGGCCGCCGGTGACTACTTGGGTGCCATCTGAGGAGAAGGCGACGTCATCCAAGCCGGTGGTGTGGCCCTCGAACGTAGCGGCCAGGGTGCCGTCCGTCGTGCGGCGTAAGGTGGCTGAGTCTCCTCCCACCGTCGACATGACGCGGCTTCCGTCGGTCGAGAATCGCGCTGTGAGCGCACTGGAATACCAGGGTCTCGGATTCGCCAACAACTGCCGAAGCAGAGTTCCATCGCTGGGCCGCCAGAGATTGATGGTCAGGTCCCCGCTGCCCGTCAGCACCATCCCCCCGTCGGGAGAGAACTCCACGTCGAAGACTCCTGACTGATGCCCGGTGTAGGTGGTCAGACAGGTGCCATTCGCCACCTTCCACCGGCGAGCCAGATTGTCATCACTTCCAGTGAGGAAGGTCTGCGCGTCAGGGGAAAAGGCGACGCTTCTGACGCGATTGGAACAGGTGACGGTGCATACGCATTGCCCCTCGGGAATCTCCCACACTTTGGCTGTTGCGTCGTCGCTACCCGTCAAGGCACGTCGACCGTCGCTGGAGAAGGCGACCCTCGTGATCGATTTCGAGTGCCCCGCGAGGGTCTGCAGCAATGCGCCATCCGATGTTCGCCAGAGACGCGCCGTCACGTCGGCGCTGCCGGTGAGGACTCGAGTCCCGTCGTGCGAAATGGCCACGCTGTTGATGGCGGAAGTGTGTCCGACGAAGCTCTGTAACACCAGACCGTCGCTGAGCCGCCGCAGCAACGCCACACCGAGAGTTCCCCCCGTGAGAACCGAGCTGCCGTCGGGTGAAAAGACAGCGCTGTTGATGCGCTCGATCGGAAGTTGGAACCGTCGAAGGAGCGCGCCGTCGGCGACGTTCCAAAGGAAAACACCCCGTTCTCCGAAGGTGATCGCCTGGACGCCGTCTGGGGAGCATACGCCTCCCCGTGCAAAGCCCAGCCCGAATTGGCGCACCCAAGGGACACCGGTCTCGTCCTGGGCCTGGCAGGACAGCGGCCACAGCAGCAGAGCACTCAGCATTGCCAGGCCGGAACGAAGGGCCGCGCACAGACTCTGGGGGGAGCAGGTCGCATTCATAGCCAAGGCCGTGGAACCTCAACCGAGGGGTCTTCTGATTGCCCAAGGCATACGGGTTTTCCTGGCGACTGGCAAGGGCGCAAATCCCTCGAGATGCGCTTGAGGAAACTCGTCTGCGGAACCCGATGCTCGCACAAGGAGCAGCGCCGGTTCCGGCGTTGAAGTGGGTCTCACCTGACCAAGAGCCGAAGGAGGCGCACCTTGTCCCGCCTCCACGTCTTCGCCGTCATCTCCGTCAGGATCTCCCGCGCCTCTTCGATGGCCGACTTCGTAGCGCCCTCACCCAGCATCTTCGGCATCGCCTTGAAGATCGCCGCTCGAAAGTCCTCCCGCCCGGGCCGGAAGTAGTGCTTCATCACAACCTCGGCGGTCCGGTGACCCGTGACGCGCTGGACCAGTTCGAGTGGGACCCCGGCAGCGAGGGCGAGGGTGATCCAGGTGACGCGGAAGGAGTGGAAGTCCCGCACTGACACCCGGCGCTTGCCGATGTCCCGCTCCGTTTGCAGCCCGTCGGTCTTCAATGCCCGGCGGTTGCCGCGCACGATCTGGCAACCCGTCTCGCGTTCCAGTTCATTCAGGTAGCCGGACACCGATCCCCGGCTGCATCCCGTTGCCGCTATCACTTCGTCCAGGCTCTGGCCGTCCATGTAGGCGGTAAACACGGCCCGCATCTTCTCCGCCCGAGGCGTCCCGCCCAGGCCGTCGATGTAGCTGAAGCCCTTGGCCCGGATCGTCTCGGCGGTCTCGACCGGCAAAGCGCTCGATTCCGGGGCGGGCTCCAGCGCCTTCGCCAGGACCTGCTTGACCCGCCAGGTGATCCCGTCGGGGTTGTTCCGGTACATCTCCGCCGCCTCCGGGAAGCAGTACCCCTTGCCGCCCGTCGCGGCCCGAGCCCGTTCCAACTCCTCCCGCAGCATCGGGAAGACCGGGATGTCCACCGTCTCGCCGGTCTTGGCGGTCTTGACCGTGATGAACCCCGCCTTCAAGTCCACGTCGTCCCACTTCAGGAGGCAGCAGTCGCCCCGGCGCATCGCCGTGCACATCCCGGTGATGATGATCGGCCGGATAAAGCCGTCATCGGCACACGCCTCGACGATGGCCTTCAGTTCCTCGACCATGAACGGCTCACGATTCACCGTCTCCGTTGCCTTCGTCACCAGACCGTGGAACGGGTTGCTCCCCTCACTCAGGGTGGGATGCAGGTGCTTGAACGTCGCCCGGAGCAGCTTCAGCGTGTCGTTCCAGGTCTTGGGCGACACGCCCCGCGTTGCCTCGGCGTCCATGAACGCCCTGGCTGTCTCGGGCTTCACCGCCACGAACTCGACCAACCCCCGCTGGTGCTCGGCAGCGAATCGGGCAAAACGTTCCAGCCGGATCTTGCACTGGTTGGCGTAGCGCTCATCGGGGGTCTTCCTCCTGGGGATCTGTTCCCAGAGCTCAGGCAAGTCCGCGAGGGCAGGGAAGACCACCTTCCGGCCGGTCTTGAGCTCGGCCAGTTTCTTCAAGGCCCGTTCACCGGTCCGGTCCGCCTCGAACTCCTTCTGTCGCCGATCATACTCCAGTTGCGCCGCACCCCGGGACCGTTCGAACTCATCGTCACCGATCTCTGTGAGGCTCAAGGGTCGTTGTCCTTGGATACGGACGCCGAGGTTAACGGTTTTGCGTCTGCCGGTGGAGGTAAAAAGAGCGTACCACCACTGGCTGGACTTCTTCATGACGAGGGCCATAAAGCCTTTCTGTGCAACTGGTTGAAACGGATTGAAACCATGTGAAACGGCTATCGGTCACTGTGGAATAATCGATGAACATTCGCAGAAAATCCAGTGGAAAGTATTGGTAATCAACTGTGCAGCTTTGGGCTCATAACCTGAAGGTCGCTGGTTCAAATCCAGCCCCCGCAACCAATTTTCAAGGGTTTACAGCTTTTCTCGCAACGGTTTACGCCAAAAACCGTTGGCCCTTCTCCTCATGTGAAACACCCTGAAACGGCGTGCAACCATGGGCAACATTGTGGAATAAATGTGGAACTTCTCGGGTCCGAGGGCCGGGAAAGCCCTAGCGAGGACTTCGGCGAGCTCAGTCGGGTCGCGCGCCTCAGACCGATGAAACATGCAGTCCAAAGGAACCGTTGGGGGGCAGCGGGGCACCCTTGCCTCCGCGCCTCGCTCATCTGGAGTCCTCGACGGAAGGAGGGTTGGTCTGGAACCGGAAGCACCAAACTGGACCTAATCGCATCGACTTTCACCGGACGAGGACTCTAGTCCGACGCCGCCAGTGTGAACGGTGCTCGGCGCCGGTGGCGTTCCTCCGAGCGAGAACAGCCTGAGAGCGACGAGAACCGGCGGAACCGATCGAGGGCTCGGCAACGGATTATTCCGCGCTTCGAACCGGTGCCTCGGTGCGAGGAGGGACTGTTCCGGCTGCGGGGACTCCGCTGGTGCCGATCGGCCGGTGGCTGAAGTGCGAAGTCAGGGGCCTCCTCCGAGTCGGCGGGTACACCAACGCGTTGATTCCATGACGAATCGAGGCCGAGCGAGCCGCTCCTGGCGTCCCGTGGGGCGCCTTCGGCTTGCTCCGGTATTGGCGGCCGTTTAGCATTCCGTGACATCAGCATTCGCACCGAAACGGGACTGGGCGAATTCCTCCGGGTTCTCCGAACAGGAGAGCCGGTCTTTCGTGTGCCAGGTGACCGGTGAACGCCAACGATCAGTGCGATTCAGCCTGAAGCAGTGCCCCATGACAGATCAGTGCGAGTTGGTGATGAAAGCCCTGGAGGGCCTCCTCCTCGAGTTTCGGTGCCGGAGGATCATCACGCTGTCCGCCGAGAAGGAGGGAATGAAGCGGCACACCGGCTCGCTTTCCGCGCGATGGAACGATCGATTCCCAGGCTTTCCCGTCGGTGATTTTCCCTATGCCTCGCTCCGGGGAGTGTTGCGCCGCAAGCGCCGCGATGCGCACCTGAAGGATATCATCGTCCAGTCGCTCGCGTTTCGTGGTTGTGAGGCGACCATTGTGAACCCCGCCTGTGTGTTTGGACGAAACGCGTGCCACCTTGCCTCGCGTTTGCCACAGGCCATGGTTATCGCGACGGACATCTTCCCGGGGTGCTTTGAGATGTACTGCGTCCTAAGACGCGGTCGCTTTCCCGGGAACTTCAGCTTTGTGAGGGACGACATTTTTGCCCCGCGACTTGATGTGCAGCCGACAGCCGTCGTTTTTTTCGGCGCGTGTGGCGCAGTCTCGGATGGTGCCCTGGACTACGCCATTGCCTCGGGCGCGAAGTACGTGATGTGCCGCACCTGTTGCCACGACAACATCGGTGGGAACGTAACCCTCACGGCGCGACCCAATACACTGAACCGGTTCTTCCGGTTCAAGAACTGGGCGTATGCTCGAGTGAGGAACGACCCCAAGTACACGGGCCACTACTTCTCGTCTCGCTACAAGCCGAATGCGTATCCAAGGAGTGCCGCTGGGCGGCACCTAAGTACCGCGGACGAATTCCTAGCGGTGGCCAGAGACTCTGCGGACAGCGACATCTGCAGGGCCATCATCGACCTGGACCGCTGCCTCCATTTGGCAGAACACGGATTCGGTGTCGAGTATCAGGGCGATTTGCTGGTGGCAGAGCGAATCGGGGAAACCGCAGGGGACTGAGTAGACTGCCTTTCGGTCCATGGCTGGTGCGGTTCTACGATCACGATTCGAAGAGTAGGCGACGGCTGGGGAGAATCCAGGCGTTTTCTGATAGAGCTGCCACGGATCCGTCGGCCCTGGTGGGCGTCGATCTGACGGGCGACATAGGGGGGCTTGTTTGAACATCAGAGCGTTAGGGAGGATCATCCGACCCCTCTTCCGCACCCTTCGCCCTGTCATTGCTGGGCGTTCGGATGCGGCGGACGACCGATACCGATATCACTCCGGCGGCGCCACCGCAGATCGCCGCGAGCGGAACGGCGATCAGAAGGTAGAAGAGTCCCACGACATCCCCCTCACCGCAGGCCCACACAGTGCATGCGATCAACCCACAGCCGAGGGCGCCAAAGACGGCGCCGAGGATTGGACGCCGGGTGAATCCGAGGCCGATCACCAATGCCAATCCCGCCAGTGCGCCGATGACGACTGCGGTCGTTGACGACTCGTAGTAGAAGTTGGCGAGCATTCGACAGGATCATTGCCTGAACCGATCCGGCGCTTTCACTACGGGCGGCCCGTGAGCAAGCCGCCCATGAAGAAACTGAATCCCAGCACACACTCACAGTGAGGACAGGAATACATGACTTCCTTTTTTACCGTTCCGGCCACTTCCTTGCGAACGGGCTTGGAATCCGAGGTGGCTGCTTCCTTGTTCAAACTGACGGGCTTTTTACAGTGAGGGCACTTGGCCATGTTCATTGCTCCTGCGTTTGGGGTTTGGGCATGTTCCATGCGAACGACGGTGGACGGGCCATGGTCTGGTTTCAGGCGAGGATTGTAAGCACATATCGGACGGTCCGACAAGTCAATGCGTCCCTGTCGTGTGCGTCCCTGGGCCTGGTAGAACGCCCGGTGTTCCGCCGCCCACGTGGTGCCCCGGATCCTCGCCTAACGCCTGCGGCTCGAACGTGCGCCATTGGCTCCTGGTAGGTTTTGGCCTTGATCGGTGCCTGCGGTGTCGGCTCCGGGGTGGCCCGCCCGCGAGCGGGCGGGCGCTATAGGAAATGGAGGGAATGACCCCGCCCAAGGGGCGGGTCTCCAAATCCGCGAGAATCCTCGGCTGGGCGGCTCAAGGTGCCTGCTCAAGCCCAGGAAGCTGAGCCGCAAGAGACGCTTACGCGCGGATTTGGGACAAGACAAAGCGCTTGACATCCGAAAGCGCCTATACAGAGTATGTGAGCCGTGGTACAGCGGTGTCAAATGATTATGTGACACGAGGAGACCAGCGCGTGATGAAGACAACAACATTCCTTGTACTGACGTTTGCAGCCTTCTCGCTCGCAGCGCCCGCGTTTGCGCAGCGGCTTTATTACAGCCGTGATTACGACACCAGCGGTGGTCTGTACACCCTGAGCACCACCACTGGTGCGGCCACGTGGGTGGGCCTGTCCGGGGTCTACTCCGCAACGGTGGGCTTGTCGGAGAGCGCGACTGGGGGGGTGCTCTATGGTACTGACCCGTTTGGCATCCTTCACGTCAACGCCGATGGCAGCGGCGCAACGAAGGTGAGTGATACGGTCTCCGAAGGGCTCGCATATGATCCCTCTTCCGGGCTGCTTTACAGTTGGTGGCAAGATACCGGATTCCAGGCCTTGAATCCATATAGCGGTTCGGTCCTTGCCACGCTCGCTGATCCGGGAGCTGATGTGGAAGGCCTGGCTTACGGACGGGGAAGCGTCTTTGGTTTGGCCGGGTGGTCTGGACCCCGGGGTAACCTGTACCAGTACAACATCTCAGGGGATTCGTGGACGCTCGTGGGTTACACGGGTGTGGACTTCAATGAGACTGGCCTCGCTTACGACCCCGTAGCGGACGTCCTCTATGCCATCGGCAGCCAGGACAGTTACCTCTACGCAATTGACCCGGACACGGCCCTGGCGACCATCATTGGGTCCACCGGCCTCAGTCCGGCGGGTGGCGGCTTGGCGTTTGTGCCTGTACCAGAGCCTGCCTTCAGCATGGCGGCAAGCGCGGGGGCATTGTTGTGCGCCAGTGTCTGCTTCCTGCGGAGGCGAAGACTGGCCGCCAAATCCTGAATCCTGACGCTGCGGCCATTACATTGTGAACCGGGAGGACGCCTACGGGCGTCCTCTTTGGTTTGAGGAGTTGGTTTCTCGGGCGCACTTGATCACCATGGGCGCGAGTCAGCGTGCAAGACGTGATTCTCCGGCGACGAGGTCGGCTGTGCTCAGTGCGCCTGTACGTCAACGCCAGGCTGCTTTGGATCGCCTGACGCCAGATGTGCGGGTTCGATGTGAACAACCACGTGCTGCGCGGACAGCGAAGAGGACTTCAACCTGTTGTTCACCTCTTGCCCAAAGCTGATCTCGTTGAGCGGCTTTGGCGCCAATTGCCCGTAGTCGAGCGCCTAGACGTCCCCTCGCGTTGGCGGGTTGCAGATGGTCGGCGGGGTTTCCAACTGGCCGAAGCCGCTGGGACCGCGTGATTGACGCCGGAGGAGGACTGGGGTACTGGAAGGGCATGAGCCCATCGATCGCGGATTTGACACTCCCCCAACTTAGACATCTCGTTGCCATCAAGGAGCAAATCGCGTTGCTGGAGACCGAACTGGCGGCGATTCTCGGAGCCGTTCCCGTCAAGGCGGCCGGGCCGAAACCCGCTGTGCGGAAGCGCAGGTTGTCGGCCAAAGGTCGAGCGGCGATCGCGGCGGCGGCTCGGGCGCGGTGGGCGAAGGCAAGAGCCGCGAAGGCACCCAAGTCTCCCGCCAAGCCAAAGCGGACGATGAGCGCGGCGGCGCGGAAGTTGTTAGCCAAGGCGGCGAAGGCTCGGTGGGCGAAGGCGAAAGCATCTGGGAGGAAGACCCTCGCGGCGAAGTAGGCGGAGGGTGATCACAGTTCTTGCCGATGGCGCTGGTCGTTGTCCGGTGTGCGTCGGCGGTTGCTCCACGGGAGGAGTGTAACTGCAACAATGTTCTAGCGAGGCGCACCTCAGACCTAACGAAGTCCGCGATCCCATGAGTGCTGCCGCTGTGATCATCCTGCGCCGAAAGAAGTTCGTCCGGCGGTTCAAGGAGTTGGGCGCGACATCCCCCGAAAGAGCCGTTCCCTTCGCCGAGGTGGGGATGCGGCGTTCGTGGGTTTTTGACCGGATGATCTCGCGCGGGGTGTTTGTGGCAACCGGAGACGACCGGTTCTACGTCAACGAGGAGGCGGCTGATGCATTCCTGGCGGCGCAGCGGCGGCGAGTGCGGGTTGTTGGGGGCATGCTGCTCGTTGCGTTCGTGATCGTCCTGCTCGCCTCAATCCGGTGGTAACCGATCCGCGATGCCGCCATTGTGACTCGCCGCGAGCAAGGCACTTGCTTCGGGGAGGAACCGCGGAAAACGCGGAACACGCGGAAGACCTGATCGAGGGGCAGGGAACAGAGGACAGAGGACCGACGACGGACGAAGGGGGACAGGAGACAATAGGACCATGGGACAATGGGACCATGAGACCACGGACGACGGGACCTTGGGGGAGAAGCTGAAATCCTGAAAGGGGACGCGCCCGCCCCTCACCCCTCACTCTTCACCATTCACGCCTGCGTTCCTTCCGAGCGAGGGCAGTCAACGCCAGGGTGCTGCCTCCCCAATCGGTGATCCGCCCCGAATCGGCGAGGAATCCCTCCCTTCGCTCAGCCGGTCCGCGGGGGATTGGCCCACAGATTCTCACAGATCGACACAGATCAATGGCGGCCAAGGAAGCCCGATCACGCACTGGGGCGGCTCTTGGGGCGGCCCCGGCCGGGCGATCTGTCCGCGGGGGGCGTCGATCTCGCGGCGCTGTCGTCATTTACTGGTGAGAACCCGCAGTGCCTGAATGAGCGGCACGTGGTCAGCCCGGCGAAGGCTTCCCGGCGGCATCGGGGCATCGCGGATCGGTCCCGGGGCGGCAGTTGGCGGTGGCGCCGCGATACTACTGCGCGTCCCGGAGGTCGTGCGGGGGGCCGAGGGTGAGGACGGGGGTGGTGAGGGCGGACAGAGCGCCGGGCGGAATGGCGACGACTTGAGGGCGATGGCATTCCGACCGATTCTCGATGGGTTGCAGTTCTGCTCCGCAAACCGTAGTCTGGCCGCCAGAGCAAGATCATGCGCCCTTCATCTGGTTGCCCTGCGGTCGCCTGGGGAAGGCGGTTGCTGTTGCCCCTTCTGGCAGTGTTGGCGACGCACGCCCTCGGGGCAGGCGAAGCCGCCCCGCCCCTGGTCATCCCGTGAAGTCTGGATTTGGGTTTACCACGGCGGCAAGGTGGACTTGTGGGAATCGAACATGTCCAGTCGCCATGGCGATGTGAGCAACAGCGATCGGGACCCGGACGATCTGCCGGTGCTCAAGCACGCGTACACGGTCTACCACTACTGGATGCAGCATCTGCCGGGCCCGGAGAACGATCTGGACTTCAAGGGGCGAGCGTTGGGGAACTGGTGGGTGTTCCTGGGCGACTACGACGGCGCGAAAGAGCGGGGACTGGGTTTGGTGGCGCCGTGATGCGCCGGGGTTTCGTTCGGGTTCGGTGTTGATGCGCTGTCGGCGGCGGCGTAGGCTGGGTTCCGTGAAAGCCCCGGGTCTTGCCCACGGGGGCGTCGCGTGGTATCAGGGCGTGGATTCCTGGCTTCGTCGCCAGGGCGGGATCGAGGGTGCCCGTGACCCCAATGCTGTTGCGCCATTCCGTCCGACGACGGACTGATGCACTGGTAAGTTCCTCACTATACCGCCCAGGGGAAGCCCTCGCCCCTTGCCTCTCGACTCTCGTTCTGCAGCGTCATGGCGGCGATCAGGCCGTCCTCGGCCTCCTGCGCCTGCGTCGGCGGGTCGCTGACGATGCCCTGAGCGACACCCTTGGGTACATTGACTGTTGAAGTCAGGCATATTCCAGACGACGCGGTGCAGAATCACCTCGGGACGATGCCGTAGGGCCACAGGAAGGGGACAGCGAGAACGGGCAATAACACCGCTCCGAACGGCGCTGCCTGTTGCAGGCGCATCCACCACCGCGACTTCGGTGGTCTCTGTGTTCGGGTGAACAGCCTTTGCGCTCCGAACACGGTGGTCAGGGCTGCAAAGCCCAGCCCAGACACACCGCCAAAGCCCACGACCGCCTGGCAAAACCTGACGTAGCCCGTGGAAACCTGACTCATCTTGATGTCCTTCGGGGGGTACTTTGCGCAATGAACCCGGCCATCGGGGGCGCTCTTCGTCCCATGGAGGCACTCGAGGCATTCGCACGCGTGGGGCACATAGTAGTAGTCATCGATGTCCCCGATTGCCCAAACCAGCCCTATCGCGAATAGGCCGAAGACGCTGCCGACGGTCAAATAAAGGAGCCCCATGAGCCGCGGTTTCCAGCGGCTTCGGCATGTGGTCGTCGGAGAAGTCATTCTGGCAGTTGGATTCGTCGTTTTGGCCTCGCGTTCAATGCCGAGCAGAGAAGCGTGTCGCAACGCCCCGCCCTTGACCACGCCGTCCATCGCCCCGCGGCCGCCCGCCGCTCGCTCGGGGGCATGACGGCGGCGACGAGCGCGTCCCAGGCCGTCCGCACTCTGAGTTGGCGGGTCGCTGACGACCTGTTCGGCGAGGGCAGTGGCAGGGTCCGTCGCGGAGGTGGCAACCGCACTACGAAATGGCCCGTGGCCAGGGGGTCTGAGTTCTTCCATGGCCCTGCTGCAGCGCGTACGGGTGCTTCGGGGAGGGCGGGGTGCAGGGGGGAAGCCGGTTCGCGGGTGCAGGGCGCCTGGCCACGCGGGACTACAATCTTGCTGCGCCTGTGGAGTTGGCAACGTTCAGGCCATGCATGATGGTTCTTACGGTCCGAAGTCGGCGGAATCCCGAATGGGGCACGGGATGGCGACGCTGCGGGGTTCCGAGACTGACGAGCCGACCGCCGTCAAGACCATGAACCAGAATCTGACAAGACTCAGAGCGGCCTTCAAAGTGCGGAATGCGGTTCGAGGGCGCAGACGGCTCGCAGCACTCGCGATGAAGGCGATGAGCAGCAAATTGCGGATTGGCGGCTCCGGCACGACAACGGCCACGTCAATGGGCCCGTGCACGCCGTAGATGAACGTCGGATTCACGGTCACACCGGACGTGGTGTACTTGCCGATCGCACTCTGGTAGTAATTCGCTGCGAACAAGTGGCCGCAGCCGTCAAGGGCGATGCCGTAGGGACCGAAGGGAGTGGCGAGGCCGGAAATGAGCGAGGCATCGAGGGTCGTGCCCTCGATCGTGTACTTGCCGATGGTTCCTTCCAGGTAATCGGCCACGAAGAGGTGGCCCTGGTCGTCCAGCGCGATGCCACCCGAGTTCACGCCGGTGATCAGGGACGCGTCAATGGGAGTTCCCTGGAGATCGTACTTGCCGATCCGGTGGTTGCCCGGTTCCGTCACGAAGAGCGCGGTGTCATCGAGCGCGAGGCGGTAGGGTGCAGTGAGGCCCGTGATCAGGGCGGCATTCACCTCCGTCCCCGAGGTCGTGTACTTGCCGACGGTGCCGGAGGTGTGGTTGGCCACGAAGAGATTGCCGCGGCTGTCGACCGCGACGCCCGTGGGACCGTCCAGGCCGGAGATGAGAACGGCGCTCACAACCTCTCCGGCGAGGGTGTACTTGCCGATCGTGCCGTTGGCGTAATTCGCCACGAACAGGTGGCCGAGACCATCCGTCGCGATCTGATTGGGGGAAGCCAATCCTCCCCCCGCCCATGAGGCGCCGAGCGGGACTCCTGAGATGAGGTCGTAAGCGCCGACCGTGTCACCGGGATTGCTCACGACAAAGAGCTGGGCCTGCGTATTCGCCAGGCAGAGCAGGACGCCTGCAACAGTGAACACCACTCTGAGGAACCCGCCAAGGTGCTCTCGGCACTGCTCGTTCTTGGTGCGCGGATGCCTGGATGCAGGCTTCATCGCGTGGATTTGTTAACAGATTGTCGCAGGTGACGCAATCGCCTTTGACGATGCGCTGCCTCAATGCGTGACCGCCGTCGACACCTGTAATGGCGCGGACCGCCGGCTCCGTGGATCCTTCAGGACATGATCGTCTCAATCCGGTGGCAACCGATCCGCGCAAACTGCTGGTCCTCGATCTGGACGATGAACCGCGACGTTGGAGGTGCGGACCTGAGCCCATTGCCTTTGCACGAGAACGACCGATCGTGACCGGTCACCCGATGCCGCCATTTCCCTGGTACTCTGGCAAGTTGGCGAGGAGCATCGGCAGATACTGGTCGAAGGGGATGTCGGTCTTCTCGAAATCCGCGAGCGCCGTGTACAACGGCGCCACCAGCGTAAGGCCGCTCTTGCTCAACGATTCCACCCTCGCCCGCATTTCGTCGTCGTTCTGGTGGCTCGAGACCCGACGTGCCCAAAGTCGGTTGTCCAAGGCGACTCGCCGCGAGCAAGGCACTTGCTTCGGGGAGGAACCGCGGAAAACGCGGAACACGCGGAAGACCTGATCGAGGGTCAGGGAACAGACGACAGAGGACAGAGGACAGAGGTCGGAGGTCAGCCGGATGCAGTCCTCTGTTCTTTCCTTTGCACCGTTGCAGTGCTATGCGACGGAATCTGCGAAACCCGTGCAGGTTTTCTGGCGTTCGTCGTCGTCCCGCCTTTGGCGACTTTGCGTTTCGTTCCGGGCGGGGCAGTCAACGCCAGGGTGCTGCCTCCCCAATCGGTGATCCGCCCCGAATCGGCGAGGAATCCCTCCCTTCGCTCAGCCGGTCCGCGGGGGATTGGCCCACAGATTCTCACAGATCGACACAGATCAATGGCGGCCACGGAAGCCCGATCACGCACTGGGGCGGCTCTTGGGGCGGCCCCGGCCGGGCGATCTGTCTCCGGGATGGCGGCGACTTGAGGGCGATTGCGCTGGGTGGGTTTGCCCTGGCCAGGCGTCGCTGGGCGTAGTTCTGCCCGCTGGTCCGCTCCCTCGATTACCGTTGGCCTTCAGAACCTCCACCCTCTCAATCGGGGCTGGGCTCGGGCTCAACCGTGGTCCAAGTCAACCACGTCAGAGCCGAGTTGTCATCTCCCGCCGGGGCAAGTGGACGCGCTTCAGCCCCCCAAGACCACGACGATCTCGCCCCCCGTCGCCCGGCTCTCGTTCCGCAGCGTGACGGCGGCGAGCGGGAGAGTCTGTGATTGCGTCGGCGGGTCGCTGATGGTCTGCGAAACGCAGGTGACGGCCGCCTGGGTCGCTCCGGTGCGCTGGGCCGTGGGTGCGGCCCCGTGGGAGCCGACCTTGGCGGACGCGCCCGCCCGGACGGGGATCTCCCAGTTGCACACTCCGACATGCCGCTTCGCCGTGCCGTCGGTGGCGTCCTGGATCGGGAGTGGGGCGGCGGATCGAAGGGCACGGTGGCGGCGCTCCTCGTCCCGGAGGTCGTGGGGGAGGGGCCTGAGCAGTCCTCGACGGGCTGGTGTCGGGGGGGCGGCGGTTGGGCGTCCGAGCGGGGAATGGGAGCAAGGGTTTCGTACGGAGCTGTTAGTGGGATCGGGGATCACCTTCCGAGCGGGGGAGTCCAAGAGCGACCGTTGATTGGAATGGCGAGGTGTCCGGCTGCGGAGTACGGTGGGTGGAACATCCGTTATGACTGAACTCCCCTGTCTCGACTTGAAGACCCTCCCTCTGTCGTACGATGGCAAGAAGCCCGGGAGGCTGACGACGTGGGCCACGAAAGCGTTCCGAGGGAAAGTGCCTGGGGGCTGGTTGGTGGTCACCTGCGGTAACAACGGACTCAGCGGCATCACGTTCTACCCGGATCCGAAACACGAGTGGAATGGTGGCAGCCTCGACTAACGGCTCGTATTTGTTACCCGGGCGGTCGGCGCTGCCGTTCCCGGCGCGATCGGGGCATCGCGGATCGGGCGCGGGGCGCCAGGGGCGGCAGTGGGGATGCTGTGCGTCCCGGAGGTCGTGGGGGGGGCGGAGGGTGAGGACGGTCGGCGAGGGAGGAGAACGTGGCGGGGAGGGGTGGCGACGACTTGAGGGCGACGGCTGCGGGGCCGCGGTTGCAGAGCATGGTCGCCTTTGGGTTTGCTTTTGAGCCCTCGAAGAGCGATGAAATCCGGCAAAAGCCTGCCCCGCCCCGGCTCGTGGCTGCAGTGGGTGGTCGGCGCCTGTCCCCGGCGGGTCCGCGGCAAGTCATGGAGCGAATCGATATGCCAGTATCTCCTGCGAGCCCCGAAGAGAAGCCGCCCTCGGGTCACACTCCTGATCGTGTTCCCAAACAAGTCTGGTTGGCGGTCTGGTTCGCCGTGTTTGGCGCCATGGCGACGGCAGCCGTCGCGATCGTGAATGGGGGTGTCTCGCATGCCACGCACCTGTGGTCTGTCGGTGCTCCCTGCATCGGCATTGCGGCACTGACGGCCGTGGTCTGTTACGCCCTGGTCAGATACCGGTGAATACGACGTGGGACTGCAGGCAGGGTGTTTGGTACCGATGGGGACGGAGAACCACAGCGGGCGCTTCTGGATTGCCGGACGGCGTTGGCCAGAAAGGCAGGACCGCCCAGCTCGCGCAGATCCACGCGATCGTCACAGAGAGCCCGCTCTCCACCTTCGATCCCTGCGCACGTGTCGGCGGACCACGGATCGCCTGCGAGGCGCACATGACGGCAGCCTGGTTGGCGTTCGCCCGCTGGGCGGTCGGCGTCGCGCCGTGGGAGCCGACCTTGGCGGACGCGGTCGCCCCGACGGTGATCTCGCAGGTGTACACTGCGACATGCCGCTTCGCCGCGCCGTCGGTGGCGTTCTGGATCGGGAGTGGGGCGGCAGGTGGCGGTGGCGAACAAACCGTCGAGCCACAGGCGTTCGGCGAGGGTCCGGGAATCGCATCTCGACTTGTGACCTTCCGCGGATCACCATTGGCCATGGATCAGTCCCGACGGCTTCAGTTCCACGGCAGTCCATTGTCCGGAGTGATGTCGTTGCTGCAGCCCGGGATGAGGAAGTCGATTGCGTCCTGCGGTTTGCTGCTCGATCCGCTGCATGGTCGGGCGTAGACTGTGAGCCATGGGCATTGACATTCGGCATCCTGTGCGTCGGGCTCTGCAGTGGACTGGTCATTTCGAAGCCGCTGCGGAGAAGAAGGCCATCCAGATCCTGTCGGTCGTGGGGCTGGGATTGGGCTTGGTGTTGCTGCCGGGTTGTCTGGCGGTGGCGGGGGCGGCGGCGGCAGCAGGAACGGTGGTCTATGTCAAAGGCGAGGTGCAATCGACGCTTGATGCGCCGCTGCCTCAATGCGTGACCGCCGTCGAGAAGGTCATCATCGAGTTCAAGCTCAGTCGCGTCGGCGAGGAGATCGACGGCACCGCTGCGAGGGTCAAGGCCCGGAACGCGCAGGATCAGGCGGTGACGTTCCGGCTGAAGAGGCTGACGGATCGTGCGACGAGTGTCAGCATCCGGGTTGGGACATGGGGGGACGAGGCGGCTTCGGTGGGGCTGCTTGAGGCGGTCAAGAAGAGCCTGTGATGCGAACCGCGACGGGCGACCTGCGGAAGGCGCTCCCGGTGAGGCGCTTGGGCGCCGGTTCGTTCGCGAGGATGCCGTTTCTCGGCGCGACGGCGTACGCGTCGCCTATCTTCAAGAGGTACGGACCTGAGCCCATTGCCCGAGAACGACCGATTGTGACCATCGGTCACCTGATGCCTCTTCCCTTTGCGTCGTGGCGCCTTGGCGACTTTGCGTTTCGTTCCGGGCGGGGCAGTCAACGCCAGGGTGCTGCCCCACCAATCGGTGATCCGCCCCGAATCAGCGAGGAGTCCCTCCCTTCGCTCAGCCGGTCCGCGGGGGATTGGCCCACAGATTCTCACAGATCGACACAGATCAAGGGCGGCCACGGAAGCCTGATCACGCACTGGGGCGGCTCTTGGGGCGGCCCCGGCCGGGCGATCTATCTCCGGGATGGGAACCGCTCTTTCGGCTTCTCAAAGGGCCCCGCGGAGGTTACTTTCCCCTGCAGTCCCAGGGCGCGGGAGTGCGGCTTCGTTCAACATCAATGTACACGTCCCGGCGGGGCTGGAGTCCCTGTCCAAACCGAGCCCACCGCCCCGCCGGGACGCATACATTGCTGACTGTTGGGCGCGGAGTGCAACTATTTGCACCGTGCCGTGTCATTCCTATATATGAAGCGATTGCTCCGATTCCTGGCCCACCACAAGAAGGGCCTCATTCTCCCATTTGTGCTGCTCGCAGCGGGTGCGAGTTTTCGCTGGGAGGTTGCAGAGATTGATGACGCTACCACGGGGCAGCGTATTACAACCCACCACCATGTCGTCCTCCCGTGGACGCCTTGCGGCGCAACAACTGGAGGTGGACGCCTGATCAACTTTCGTGTGCGCCATTGGCAGTATTACGGATTAGTGAAGATGGAGGCTGCTGGTCAGACCATGTGACAATTGGATCGTTCAATGGATCGCCCCTTCGCGCCCCATTAGGCCAATCCCAACAGCGACGATTCAGGAACACTGGAGGGCGTCATGACTCTCTTGGCCCCTGGAAGAGACTCTCCATTGCCGCGATCGTCTTGTCCTCGTCCTCCCCAGTGGCCTCGATGTCGATTTCAGTGCCGATGGTGGCGCCCAGCATAAGGATTGAGAGAACGCTCCTCGCGTCGATGACGCGGCTGCCGACTCGGAACCGAACCACCGAGCGGAAGCCTTGCGCCAATCGCGCCACCTGGGACGCCGGTCTGAGGTGCAACCCCTCCAACCAGCGCACGACGACCAGGCTTGTCTTCATGGGCTAAGAGCACCGCGTTTCATTGAGAAGTCCGACATGAACGCTCCCGACCGGTTCAAAGACGACTCCTCTCGACATCTATGAGTCTCTCTTCTGCCCATGAACGGCGAGACCCTGAAGGCCGAACATCAGGCTGATCCTGGGGCTGGTCCCCTGACGAACCCCTTCTCGGCGAACGCCGCCCAGGTCGCGTTCGGGAGGGTAATCGCCGCGACCAAGCCATCATTCAGTGCATGGACTTCCGCTCGCGGGGGCGGCATACTGACCGGCTGCGGAACATTGGTGATGGCGGTCCAGGCGGGGGTGGCGCTCGACAAGCCCCCACTGGCTGCAGTGCCGCACCAGGATCCCACAGCCGAGGAGGAAAAGACCAATGACACCGGGCTCGGGGATTGTGATGGGGATGGCTCGCACTTCGATCTGCTGCGGCTGCCAGAGGTCGCCGGTCCCGAACGGGATCATTTGCCAAGTCCTCCCTCCGTCCGTGGACTTCGAGCGGAAGGCCGGGATTTCGCCCTGTCCGGTGTGGTTGGGGCTCGACGTGGCGTTCCAGATGAAGGCTCCGTCGTCGCTGCCGACCCCCAGCAGGAAGTAGTAGGCGGTATGGGGGTTGAGGTTCACTGGGCTCAAGGGGCCGAACACGCGGAGGGAGGGCGGTCCGGACAGGTCGGGGATTCGGAATGTGGTCAGGATCTCGAGGCCGACCGCGTCTGTGACAGGATCGGCGCATCGAAGTTGGGCGATGACGGCGGGGTTTCCGGAGACAGAGCCAACGACGGCACCGATGGCACCCAGGCCCCACGGCATGTCGCCCATGGCGAACGGCTGTGCCTGCCAGAGTGACGGACTGATCGGTTGGCCGAGGCTTGAGGGTTCGTAGACGTTGTTCACGATCCACGCCGCAGCGAGCGCCGTGCCCAACTGCAGGGTGGTGGCGGCGATCAGAATTCGTGAGAGGCGGGGAACGGATTGTGTCGTCATAGACTGCGTCTTGCCGGGTGCTGCGGCGAGCCACTCCAGATGGTAACCGGAGGGACCGGGACTCGCCCGCGGATCCCGCGTTTCGGGAGTCCAGGACTTCAGGGGCGGCCCATCAACACGCCGCCAATGAAGAAACTGAATCCGAGCACACAGTCACAGTGAGGACAGGAGTACATGACTTCCTTCTTCACCGTTCCGGCCACTTCCTTGCGAACGGGCTGGGAATCCGAGGGGGCTGCTTCCTTGCCCAGACGGACGGGCTTTTTACAGTGAGGGCACTTCGCCATATTCACTTCTCCTGCATTCTGGGATTAGGTTCGGAAAGCGTGGTAATGTGCTACTTCGGGCTCTTGATCTCGCCCTGTGCCAGGAGATGCCGGTAGTAATCGTCGGCCTCCTTTTCGCTGATGATCAGGTCCGAGTTCTTGTCCATGGCGTGGATATGGTCATTGCAGTGCGCATTGAACGCAACCGTTTCCGTCCTGGAATACAGAGAGGCGGAGGTAGTGCCGATGCGTTTCTTGACGTGCGTCTCCCGTTCCGTTCCATGGATGATCTTGGCGAACAGGTTCTCAGCCTGGGCATTCTCGAAGGAGACCGAGAGCATTGGCTCGTCCATTCGGGTTTCGGTACCGGTGTTGATGACCTGACACCCACTGCACAAGACAAGGAGAAGTGAGGAGATCAGGAGCTTGCGAGTCTGGTGGTCCATAGTGCTCTTCCTCAAGAAGCCCATCGCCGACGGCGCCATGGGGCGTGCGAACGACGGCGGATGGGGCCCTGTCGTTTCGGGCTACAACTGTAAGCACATTCCGGACTATCCGACAAGCCGAACGCTGGATTCTGTCGCGGCCGTCTCATGCAGCGCCGACACCCCGCGCCGCCCGGCTCTCGCTCCGCAGCGTGACGGCGTCGACCGCCTTCGCCTGCCTCGGCGGGTCGAAGGGTACGGTGGCGGCGCTCCCCGTCCCGGAGGGCGCGGGGGAGGGGCCTAAGCAGTCATCGACGGGCTGGGTCGGGAGGGCGGCGGTTGGGCGTCCGAGCGGGGGAGTCCAAGAGCGAGCGTTGATTGGAATGGCGAGGTGTCCGGCTGCGGAGTACGGTGGGTGGAACATCCGTTATGACTGAACTCCCCTGTCTCGACTTGAAGACCCTCCCTCTGTCGTACGATGGCAAGAAGCCCGGGAGGCTGACCACGTGGGCCACGAAAGCGTTCCGAGGGAAAGTGCCTGGGGGCTGGTTGGTGGTCACCTGCGGTAACAACGGGCTTAGCGGCATCACGTTCTATCCGGATCCGAAACACGAGTGGAATGGTGGCAGCCGTCGACTGACGGCTCGTATTTGTTACCCGGGCGGTTGGCGCTGCCGTTCCCGGCGCCATCAGTGGCGTTCCGAATCGGGCGCGGGGCGCCAGGTGGCGGCAGTGGGGATGCTATGCGTCCCGGAGGTCGTGGGGGGGGGCGGAGGGTGAGGACGGTCGGTGAGGGAGGACAACATGGCGGGGCGGGATGGTGCGACTTGCGGGCGATGGCATTGCGACCGACTCTCGATGGGTTGCAGTTCTGCTCCGCAAACCGTAGTCTGGCCGCCAGATCAAGATCATGCGCCCTTCATATGGTTGCCCTGCGGTCGCCTGGGGAAGGCGGTTGCTGTTGTCCCTGCTGACAGTGTTGGCCGCCAACGCCCTCGGGGCAGGCGAAGCCGCCTCGCCCCGGCCCATGGTCATCCCGTGAAGTGTGGATTTGGGTTTATCACGGCGGAAAGGTGGACTTGTGGGAATCACACATGGCCAGTCGCCATGGCGATGTGAGCAATAGCGACCGGGACCCGGACGATCTGCCGGTGTTCAAGCACACGTACACGGTCTACCACTACTGGATAGGCGCAGGCCGATCTCCGCGGCGAGAATGGCGAAGTTGGCGGCAGTCAGTTCGCGGAACAGGGCGGCGTTGCTGACGTGACCGTAACCTCGGACTGACCGACATGTCGGGCAGGGCGACGACGGAATGCCACCGCGTTCGCCTCACCGCCCCCACAGGGGTCCGCCTTCTTCGTCTCTGTTCCGGTCTGCTCCATTACTGACCTGGGGGGAGGACGGATCGGAACCCGATCAAGTGGAACCCGGTGTGCGGCTCAGGGTAGCCGCGGTCCGCGACCCGGCAGCCGGAGGCGTGGCTGAGCCAACAGCCCCCGCGGATCACCCGATATGAGCCCGACAAGGGAGACACGGGACCGCGTGGGTCAGAAGAGAGCGAAGACTTGTAGTACATGTCCCAGTACCAGTCCCAGCACCATTGATACACGTTCCCCGCCAGGTCGTACAAACCATACCCGCTCGGCGCAAATGACCCCACCGGACTGGTGTAGGGCTCGTCTCCCGTCGCGTACGTGGGGTGAAAGCCCTCTTTTGAAGTGACGTCATAGGTGTAGTGCGGCTTACCGCCTTCCCAGTAGCTACAGTAATTCGCCTTGCTGTGGCTGATCGTATCCCCCCAAGGAAAGCGGCTCGCTGAGAGTCCACCCCTCGCCGCATACTCCCACTCCGCCTCCGTCGGCAAGCGATACCCCTTGTTCCACTTGACCCAGTCGTTCTGAACATCCACCTGCCCCGTGCGGTACACTGTTGTCTGGGCCGCTCTCGTGTAGTAGGCCGGAACCCTCCCCTCTTTCTCGCTGCGCGCATTGCACCACTTCACACAGTCATACCAGTCAACTGTCTGAATCGGGTGATTCGCCGCCTTCCCCGATCCCGGATTGTCAAACTGGTAGCCGTGGTCGATGGCCCACTGGTACACGTCATCCCACAGCGCTTTGGTGACTTCCGTCCGGTCCATGTAAAACGCGCTGACGAGTACGCTGTGCACCGGTTGTTCACCGTAATCTCCATCGCCGAAACTGTCGCCCATATGGAAGGAACCCGCCGGGATCAACGCCATGCCGACCGGGGGATTCGGATCGAAGAGACGAAGGATCGTCACGCCATCATTGGTTGGAACATGGACGTAGTCCGCCCAGCGTGATTCATCCACCAGTTCGCCCGCGGTTTGCACGGTGAACGTGGCGTTCGTAGGCATATTGGCCCAGGTGATGAAGCCGTCGGCCGTGACGCCCGTAATCTCCGTCGGCACGGGTCCGACGATGCGGAAGAAGCGGTTGCTCTGCGCGAGGGCGGTCCCCACTTCAGTTGCCAACAAACTCCCCGCGAGCATCAGACTGATCCTCAGCATGTTCATGGATGGGGTTTCTCTCCTGTTCTCTGCTGATGTGAACCTGTGTCAAAGGATCGGGCTGTTCACTTGGGTACACTATACGCCTCCCTGCACACGTCAATCTTGATGCAGGTCGTTGATTGCCAAGAACTGGTAGACTCCATGCGTGACGGATTCTGAGTGGTGCAAAGCTTACCCCCCACCCCTGACAACGCCCTTCCCGACGAGCGCCGCCCAGAGCTCTCTATGCAGCGTGATGGCGGCGAGCGCGCCGTCCTCGACCGCCTTCGCCTGTACCGGTGGGCGTGAGGACGTGCGCTGGATACGTGGCGTTCTCGCGGATTGCCTCTCGGGCGATCGTTGCCGTATAAGGGCTTCAAGACGATCTGCATCATGTCGCCGACCATGAATCCGCTGGAACCACCAGACAGCCGCCACCTGGACGCCGCACAAGGGTGGCTGCCGCTGGGCGATCCCATCGAGGCGAACGTTCGAGGGCTGGAGTGAGGCTGGGCGGGAGAGCATTTGGCGAGACTGCCCGGGGGGGCGGAAGGGACCGGCACCAGTGGGAACCCGCCGAAGCCGCTGGGACCGCGCGATTGACGCCGAGGGGAGGACGGCGTATTGGAGAGGCATGAGCCCATCGACTGAGGATCTGACCTTCCGGGTTCGAGGCGTTGTGTCACATCGTTTCAGCGTTTTCGTCTGTGGGCGGCGGAGGGCTGTCGATAGGCTTAATGGAAGGTGGGGAGTTCGGCAGTGATGCAGGAAGAGATCTAAGGGGCGGGTGATCGGGGCCCATCGAGATTCTCCGTGAAGGCGTGTCCTGAGTGCTGTAGCGAGATGCCGGATGAGGCTGAGGTCTGCCGTTCTTGTGGGCGGAGGGTTCTCGGCAAAGCATGTCCCGAGTGCGCGGAACTCTCCAAGGCCGCCGCGAAGAAGTGCCGATATTGCGGGTACGATTGGGCCCGGGAGGCGAGGATTGCCGTCGTTGAACCCTACAGTGCCAAGGCATCATTCCTGCCGACCCTGCTGTTGCGGGGGCGTCTGATCCCGCAAGAGATCCATCTGACGCCGGAGAAGATCGTGATCAAGACCTGGGGCTTCTTCTGGCTGAGCCACACGGACGAAGAGATCCCGTGGGAGAAGATCGCGGGCTATCATTACCACTCTGGGTGGTTCTGGGATGGCATTGAGATTCAGACGCGTGGGCAGAAGTCCAACACCATCGGCTGCCTCCCAAAGTCCGCGGGACGGACCATCAAAGCGAGTCTGGAGCGGATGAAGGAATAGAATGCGAGTCCTGTTGGCCGGTGGCTGAAGTGCAAGGTCAGGGACCTCCTGCGTGTCGGGGTGTACACGAACGCGTTGGTTTCTTGGCCGACCGCCGAACGAAATGCGCGGCGACTGATCCTCTTCATTCTCGACAAGCAAGGGGGGAAGGAGCAAGCTCTCCACTGACGCAACACACTGCGTCAAACAGGTCGCCGGAGGCGAATGTCAATCCGTGATCGCATTGGTTCCCATCCGCAAGGAGGTTTTCCACAATGGACATCCCACGAATATTCACCATCGCTGAAAGTGCTCACCGCATCCACAACCCGATCACAGCCGAGAAGCTCGCCACTCTCGGGAAGGCGCTGCGTCTGGAATCGGGGGTCCGAGTGCTGGACCTCGGCAGCGGTTCGGGGGAGATGCTGTGCACCTGGGCGCGGGATCACGGCGTCATTGGCACAGGCATCGACCTGAGCCCGTTGTTCACGGAACAAGCGAGAGCACGTGCTGAAGAACTCGGCGTCGCCGATCAAGTCAAGTTCATCCATGGCGATGCTGCGGGCTACGTCGCTGACGAGAAGGTTGGTGTGGCAGCCTGTGTCGGTGCCACTTGGATCGCCGGGGGAGTCGTCGGCACCATCGAGCTTCTGGCGCGGAGCCTGCGGACCGGGGGGATCATCCTCATCGGCGAGCCCTACTGGCGACAGTTGCCGCCGACGGAAGATGTTGCCAAGGGGTGTCTTGCCGAGTCGACCTCCGACTTTCACAGGCTTCCAGAGCTTCTCGCGTCTTTCGGCCACGTTGGCTACGACGTCGTTGAAATGGTTCTGGCTGACCAGGACGGCTGGGACCGATACGAGGCGGCCAAGTGGCTCACCATGCGCCGATGGCTTGAAGCCAATCCCAACGACGATTTCGCGAAAGAGGTTCGAGCCCAGCTGAGCTCGGAACCCGAGCGCTACGCCGCCTGCACGCGTGAATACCTGGGCTGGGGTGTGTTCGCGCTGATGCCGAGGTGATGCGCTGGCAGGGAGGGGGCCAAGGGGGGCGCATCGAAATAATTGACCTATGCGGGTTCGTGGGGTTGTGTTTCGGCTCGCATGGGGAGGCCGTTGGGGATCGAGGTTCCGGACGTCGGGGAGGAGCGTCGTTCGCGGATGATGCGGAGCGGCGCCGATTTCCGGGTGCGGTGGCGGAGTTGCCGGAGCGTTTGGGGCGGGAGGTGCACGCGCTGGCGTGATGCCGATCATGACCCCGTGGTGGTGGGGACGAGGGAGGCCAATCGGGGCCACGCGATGGACGAAGCTCAGAAGTGAATTGTCAACCATTTAGATGCGACCCCATTGCCCCCCGCCGATGGCCTCTGGCGCTTCGTCGACGAATCCGCCCGGGATTATCTCAACAGCTTCTACCGCGCCCGCCAGGTCCCCTGATCCGGACGCGGAGAGACAATCTGGGGATGGGATACGGCAGAGCTGGGCTGCGTCTTGGCGCTGAATGGCTGCGGCCCGGGGGGCGCGAGGGCGGGGAGGCGCCCGGGTTCAGAACATGCAGCCGATGGCCACGCGGACTTCGTGGAACAGCATGTCGTCCTGGATATCGTCGAGGCCTGTGTGCCAGTTGGCTCGATAGAAGACCTTGAGGTACATGTGATCCGAGATGTCCCATCGCAAGCCCGCGCCCGCGCCCAGGGTGAACGTGGACTGGTCCTGGATCACGACGGTGTAGTAGTAGGGCACACCCCACGAATCGTAGTCGTAGCAGTCGAACGTCTCGTACTCGTAGAAGTACGCAAATCCGACGCCAGCGGTGAGAAACGGCGTGACGCGCGAACGGAGGATATTGTAGTCCATGTTCAGGTTGATGGTGAACGCGGCGACGTCCGAGTCGTGGTGGCTGAACGTGGGCGACATGTCCAGGGCGCCATAGCTGAGGTCGCCATTCACGTTCCAGTGCTCGTCGAGGTTGTACCCGAAGCCGAGGCCGCCCCCGTAGACGGTGTCGTAGTCCGCCTCGACCTGCCGGCCGTTCTCGGTGTGCATGGTCGCGTGATCACCGGCCATGTACTGGAAGAACAGGCTGGCTTCCCCTCTGCCGGTGCGATGGGATTCCGCCGCGCTCGCTGGCAGGAAGGCCAGAGCCGTTGCCACCAGGCAGACCAACGTCTGCGAGCGGGGGGCTCGGGCGCGAAAGACGATAGGGCTCATGGGATCTCCAGGGTTGGATTGGTTGCGGGGATCAGCTGTCAACAGTGTACCCGACGAGACAAGAGAAGGCAATTCCAAGAGTTGAAGGACTTAGATCGAGAACGACTTCCGGCGTGAGCGCGCGCTTCCTGTGAGCAGGATGATGGGAGGTCGCTCGGGGATCATGGGGAAACCTCGGGATATGAAAGTCAGTGGTACAAGCCGGGGAGGGATGTCGCGAGGCGGTTCGCGGACACCGTCTGAACGTCATGGCGATGCGAGAGACCGCGCGAGCGCCTGGCATCCTGCTCCTTGAGGAACTCGACGGCATCGGCGAGGACGGTGTGCACGACAGGCAGATCCAACTCGCGCGTTTTGCCGAGATGGTCTCCTTCGTACCACTTGATGGTCTTCGGTTCGAGGGCGGCGTTCTGGAGGGCGCGGGCGCACTCCGGCGGGATTACGGTGTCGGCCTTGCCGTTCTGAATCAGCACGGGTCTTGGGGAGATCGCCGCTACGTGCCGCACCGGATCCCAGACGCTGCTGAAATACCAGGCGAGCAGGCGCAACCCGTGCCGCCACTTGCCAGCCTCTTCGGCCGCAGCGGGCGAGGACAGCAGCTTCGTTACGCTGCCGCCTCCATAGACCAACACCGCCGCGCAGATGCGCGGGTCGAACGCGGTTGCCGTGCTGCCGGTCATCGCACCGTAACTGGCGCCACAGAGATAGATGCGGTTGGTCGCGATGTCGGGCCGGGTGACCAGGTAGTCAATCAAACGCCGGGTGTCGTTCACGGTCCGCGAGGCCCGGATGCGAAAAGCGGCCAGAGCATGGAGTCCGCCCTTCTGCTTCCGCTCGCCGCGCATCAGTTGGTCGAAGCAGACGAACGCAAACCCCGCCTTGACGAACGGCTCGTCGAGCCGGTTCCTCGCCATGAACTCCTTGTCGTTCCCGATGCCGTGCAGGAACACCACACAGGGGAACGGTGCCGGCGAGTCCCTCGGTGTCGCCATGACGGCCGGAACACGATCCCCGTGCGCACCCGCATAGTAGAATTTCGTCCAGGTGTATGCCGACCGCTCCTCGACCACGACCACCTGGGGGTGCAGGGGAGCTTTCGGATCGTAGCCGTCGAAGTACGTTGCATCCAGCCACACTTTGCCTGCGACCAGCGCCATGAGGCACAGGACCAGGGCGATGGCCAGGATCCTTGCCCAGGCATTTGTCGTTCCGTGCCACATGAGTCGGACCCCACGGCCAGCCTGGATCGAGTCACCTCGACGCCGGCCCCGGCCCCGGGGATGCCTCCACTGTAAGCATGATCAGGGCCTTGCGACAAGGCATTTGGGGCGGCCCAAATCCTCTTGTCGTGGCCCTCGCCGCCGGCCTATCGTCGCAGCTTGCCGGAAGGGCCGACTGGCCCTGCGGTCTGGGTAAAGCACCCCATGGCGCCCGGGCAGTTTCCGTGCATAGGATTGCCGCCGTGACGACGAAATGGGCCCGTGAACAGCAGGCCAGCGACTTGGAGAAGGGAGAGCGCTCATGAAACGCCTCATGTTGTTCATCGAACCCACGGCCGCCCAAATCAACATCTTCAGCCAGTTCACGTTGCCCCGGCTCGGGAGCTTCATCCTGGCCGGTCTGGCGAACCGGCGTGCCTCGTGGAATGCCCGGGTGTTCATCGAGGGACGCGAGCGGTTCGATCTGGCGGCGTGGACCGCCCGACACGGCCGCCCCGACATCGTGGGCATCTCGACAATCACCGCGACGGTGAAACGGGGGTACCAGCTTGCCGACGAGTGCCGCGCTCGCGGCATTCCGGTGGTGCTGGGTGGGCCGCATGTCACGTTCCTTCCTGAGGAGGCGCTGACGCACGCGGGGCTGCCCTCTCGATGGCTCGTTTTGTTCCGTGACCGGCACGTTCGAGAAGGAGTTCCGATATCGTTCGGTCGCGGCCATCCTCGAGGAACTTCGTCGCTACGACACCCGGGATCACTTCGTGTTCTTTTGCGACCCCCGACACCGCTCCACCCGGCAATCCCCCGAGCACGGTGCGGGAACAGGAATTGAGCGTGGGAACGGACCCGTGGGCTCTGCCGGGGACCCTCAGTTTGCCGGCAGGGGGCGGCGGACCCTGGCCCGCCGTGGTCCTGGTGCATGGATCCGGTCCGAACGATCGGGACGAAACGGTGGGGATGTGCAAGCCTTTCCGGGATCTGGCCTGGGGCTTGGCGGCACGGGGAATCGCCGGGCTGCGCTACGACAAGGCCACCCAAGTCCACCCTGAGAGATTCCGGACGTTGCCCGGGTTGACCGTGAAAGAGGAGGTCATTGATGACGCGCTGCGTGCGGTCGACCGGCTGCGCCGGACGGAGGGGATTGCCACCAACCGCATCTTTCTCCTAGGCCACAGCCTGGGGGGAACCTTGGCACCCCGGATTGCCCAGGCTGATCCGACCCTTGCCGGCGTAATCATCCTGGCGGGGGCAACCCGGCCGCTCGAAGACTTGATGGTCGAACAGACACGCTATCTGCTGGCGTTGGATGGAGGACTCTCCACCGACGATCTGGGTCGGGCTCTGGGAACGGTACGTGGAAAGCCAGAGCGACTACCGGGCCAGTGCGGAGACGCTGGGGTGCAAGCTGGGGGAAGCGGGTGCCGATGCGTGGGCGTTGCTGCAATGGGTGCGCAGGCCGGAGTGGGGAGCGTGGGCGCAGGGAGCACACGTGCAGTTGCTGGAGCGGGTGTTTGGGGAACAGTTCAAGGTGGTGGGGGGACAAGCGGCCCTTCGCGCTCAGGAGCCAACGCGGGTCGAGGGGCGCGAGATCATTGGGCCGGCGCAGCCGGCGCCGCGCAAGGATGGGCGCTTCAATGTGGAGGACTTTGCGATCCGCGTGGAGGATCGCCAGGCGGTGTGTCCGGCGGGCAGAAGGAACACGCAGTGCAGCCGGCTGGAGGAGGTGGACAGGGTCAAGGTGAGTTATCGCTTCGAGTTCAGCACGGCCTGTCAGGGCTGTGCGCTGCGCGCGCGGTGTCTGGGGCAGGGGCAAGCTCACCGTACGCTGGTGGTCGGGGAGCATCACACGCTCCTGCAACACCGGCGCCAGGAACAGCAGACCGAGGCGTTCCGGCAGCGGATGAAACAACGCAACGCGATCGAAGGCACGCAGAGCGAACCGGTGCGGGGCCATCGCTTGCGGCGGGCGCGCTCCCGGGGCCTGGCCAAGGCCAAACTGCAGAACTACTTCATTGGGGCGGCCTGCAATGTGAAGCGATGGCTTCGACATGAGGCGTGGACACTGCGGCAGAGGGCGGCGGTGTCGGGCGCCGCGCCGGCCGTGGCGGCGACGCCGGCGCTCCCGCCAAAATCGGAAGTAATGTTTGCACAGACCCTAACGCCCCAGGCCGAGGGTCCGGCCGAAGTGCTCACTCCGCCGCGCTGGTTTGGTGCCGTAGGGACGTATGGCCGAAATGTCATGTTCTGGCGCTCCGCCGAACGATCCGATCGCTCCGCCACAGCCGTGATCATCGAACGCCGTGAAGGAGACGATGGCCGCTGGCACGCCATCAGCCCCGGCATCCGCGATGTTGACCGGTGCTTTGATGACGACGTCCGCCTCGGCAGGAGTTATTCCTATCGAGCGCGTTCCCTGGCCGGCGCACGGCACAGCGAGTTCACCCCCGTGCGCTCCGCCAGTGCCCGCGATCCGAGCCAGTGGTCGTTGCCGGTCTATGAGTTGACGACCTCTCTGCTCCTGTCCGGTGCACTGGACGCCATGATCGAGCACAATTTCGCGCGGCTGAAAAGCGAGTATGTGGTCGGTCCTTATCGGGTCGCCTTCGAGGGGCCGGATCCGTTTCTCCGGTCCGGGCAAGACCTCAAACGCTTCGTGCGCCAGCATGGCGAACGCCTGCGGCGCTTCATCGCACAAGAGCGCAACCGGAAAGCGTCCGCCGTGGTCATCAACGAACTCTCCTTCGGGGCTGAATCCGGCTGGGTGGAACTTCACAACCGTGGGTCGGAAGCTGTGTCACTGCGCGGATACCTGCTCGTGACCAAGGGCAAGGATGGGAATCGCGAACTGCCGCTCTCCGATGCGGAAGTACCGAGGCCGAACGATTACACCGTGTTAACCTGTCCGCGCCTGGCCAACCCTCAAAGAGTGTCCCGTCGGAACAACGAAGACGCCCCCAGAGATGATGCACCCGGGGCTTCGGTCCAGTCGGACCGTGACGTTGCCCAGCCGTTTCCCGGCTTCGATCCCGCGGTTGAATTCATTGGATTGGTGCGATGCCAGCCGGTGTCCAAGTTGGAACGTCGTGAAGACCTGGTCGATTTCTGGCACTATGGTCCGCGGCCGGTTGGACGCTCTTACGGGCGGCTCGGAGCCGAGTTCGCTGAACTGGAACCGACGCCGGGGCGCGCGAACATTCGGGCCATCACAAAGTGATTTCGACCTACATACCTGACCAGGACATTCGCGGCGTTCGGGTTGGCCTGGCCATCTGCTACGACATCTGCTGGCCGCAGGTTTACACGGCTTACCGGGAGCACGGCGTCACGCTGATGCTGCACTCTTTCCACAACGCGCGCAGCCAGGGAGAAAACTGCCTCGATGTCCTCAACGTCCGCCAGGTCCCCACGCGTTGCGCCGACAATCGACTTTGGGCAGTGGCCAATAACTCCTCTAAGCCCTACTCGCACTGGGGTTCTTTTGTGGCCCGGCCTGACGCCACCATAGCGCAGCAACTGCCGATCAGCGAGCCGGGCATGCTGGTCCACGACTTCCCCGACGGTTTGTCCAAAGGCGGGTGGTATCACAACGAGCAGCCGCTGCGCCTTCGCGAGGGCGAAGCCATGAGTTGGGGGCAGCCGAGCCAACACCCACGCCAACTCGATTCCCGCGCGGCGCCGTGAGCCATGCCGAGCAACCAAAACTCCTCATGTATCAATCCTCCGTGATTCGCGCGAGTCTTGCCGGGTTCGTATCGCTGCCGGCGATGCGCCCTCTCACGCTGCTGCTCGCGCTGGCCACAGCTCTCGGTGCACAGACGCCCGCTGCTCCTGCGGCCGCGCCCCGCATCTTCCACGTACGCGACTACGGCGCAAAGCCGGACGATCACTCCGACTCCGGCCAGGCCATCCGCGCCGCAATCCAGGCCGCCATCGCGTCCGGTCCGGGCGCCGAGGTGGTGCTTGATGCGGGGGTCTATCGCGTGAAACCGCCGGCGGCGGAGTGGTCGAGGACAACCTCTTTGAGGATACCACCGGGGCAGGCATCGTGTTAGCCAACGAGCCCGACTGGCCGGAAGGCCCGGTGCCGTGGAACATCACCATCCGCCGCAATCGTTTCCTCCGGGGCGGCACCTGCCTGGGCTATGCCGATTCGCCCCATGGCGCGGCTCTGGCGGTGCGGGCGGCGAAACTCGGGCACGGTTTGGCGAACGCGGAGTCCATTCGGGACGTGGTCATCGAAGACAACGAAATTGGGGACCGCGCCGGGAGCGCCCTGTTTGTTGGCGGCGCCACCGGCGTCACCGTGCGGAGAAATCGCATCGTTGCCGGGGCTCAGGCCGAGTTGCGGCGCAAGGGGCCGGTGATTCTGCTGGAACGTAGTTCTGGCGTCATTCTGACAGATAACACGGTCTCCGACCCGCGTCTTGGAACCATCGCGGCGGTGGCGATTGGGGCCAACGTGGCGCCGGGTGAAGCGGGCGTCCGGATTTCCGCTCTAGAGACCACTCTCGACAAGGGAGCCCGAGCGATCCAAGACCATCGCCTCCCGCCCCGCGCACTTGACCGCCCATGATTGCCAACGTCAGACTGTAACACGGAAGGTGATTCGCGCTAAACTCAAGACGATGAAAGCGCAGAACAAGATCCGCGGATGGTCCCGTCGCCAGTTTGTATCCGGTGGTGTCGTCGCGGGAACAAGCGGTCTTCTGACCGCCCTGCCGCTGACGGCCCATGCCGCCGAGGAAACGCCCCCCGTCACCGTTCCGGTCGCCAAAGTCCGGTATGCCATCCTCGAACAACTCCAACGCGCCGGTTTTCGCGCCGTGTTCGCCGATGGACACGGTCCCTCGCGCTGGTCGTGGGCCGAGAACCTCAAGGAGCGCGAGACGCGCTTTGGCCTGAAACTGTTCGGGGTTACTTCCGAAGTGGCCAAGGACTGGAAGAGCCAGATGGACCACGCCGCGCGGAACGAGACGTCGTTGATGATGCACTACCGGCCTGAGTTGGTGGACCTCGCCCAGTTGCCTGCGGCGCGCTCCGAATGGCCACAGGGCGTGGGCGGCGAGGATCCGCGCGATGCCACCGCGGCGCACGGTAAACAATGCTTGCAGGCCTCGGTCGAGGTGGTTCGACGCCTGTTCAGTCGGGCTGGGCTGCTGTGAGGCCACGGACGGAACAGGCGGTGTCCGTTTGTCCCTCCCAACTCCAGCATGGACAGTTGCACCAGTTCGCATCTCGACGCCCCGGCGGATTTTGGGGGCAAGGTCTACGGGCTGCAAGCTGGCCATCTTCACAAATTCGACTTGCAGCGTCCGTTCCGTCCGTGGCTGCGCGGCATCGCCTGGCAGCTTGTCCGCGCCGAACTGCAGCGCTTCGCCAGGGAACAGGTCAACCGCTCCCGGCTGGAACAGCTTCAACTCGCCGAGTTGCTGGCCGAGACCACCCAGCCCGCGCCGCCGGAGGAGGCGACGTTCCTCGAGGAATGCCTCGCCGAGACTCCGCCGCACCTGGAGAACCAGAACGATGAACCTCCGACGCATCCTCACGACGCTGGCCGCCACGCTGGTCCTGGCTTCAACCACGGTCTGGCTGCTGGCCCAGGCCCCACCAGCCCCCGCGCCTTTGACCGAACAGCAACTTGAGCGCATTCGCCCCATCGTCCAGGGCACCACGGCCGAAACGGCGCGCGCCCAGGCCAGGTTGGCCGAATGCCAGCGGGAACTCGCCGGGCTCTATGCCCGCTATGAACTGGACGAAGCCGCCGCCCGCAAGCTCCAGGACGAGATTGTAGACCTTCGACGCCAGCTTCTGACCGCTCATCACCGGATGCAGAAAGCGCTGCGCGCCACCGTCAATGCCGAGCATCTCGAACGCCTGCGCCGACGCCTGGAGCAAGCCGCGGCTGCCGATCCTGAGGCCAGTGGGCAGTCCACCTCACGCTCTCAAACCACACCGCCGTGTCAGCCATGAACGCGCCCCGCCGCTTTCAATCGATCTCCAGCCCCGTCCGCAACTCAATGAAACTCATCCTCGCGACCATCGCTTTCGTTGCCGTTTGGCTTGGTACGCTGGAAGCCGCTCCCGCCCCGGGATCCTTGGCTCCGTTGTTCGGCGACCCGCCGGCACAATATCGCTCGTGGCCGCTCTACTGGCTCAACGCCCCGCTCGATCCCGCCACACTGCGCGAGCAAATCGAGGCCATGCGCGACCAGTGCGGCTTCGGCGGTTTCGCGCCCCTCACCCTGCGCACCGCCAAGCCGGACTACCTGACCGAGGGCTTCTTCGAACGCTACGCGCTCATGCTGGAAACGGCGGAGAAGCTCGGGCTCAAGATCATCTTCTACGACGACATCAACTTCCCCACCGGCACGGCGGGCGGGCGGTTGGCGAAGCAGTATCCCGACAGCACGCTCAAGAACCTGCGCAAGGTGGAAGAGGAAATCACTGGCCCGAGCCCCGTCGAACTGCCAGTGCCCGGCGGCACGCTGATGGCGGCGGTGGCGATGGAATGCCAAACCAAGCAGCGCGTTGACCTGGCCGGTTTCAACAAGGACGCCAAGCTGACCTGGGACGCGCCCGCCGGCACGTGGAAGGTGATGTTCTTCGTCTGCGAACCGCAGAGCGAGTTCGTGGACTATCTCGACCCCGAGGCTGTGAAGCGATGGATGACGCTCACCTACGACCAGTTCTTCCAACGCTTCGGCCGGCATTTCGGCACCACCATTGCCCAGTCGTTCTTTGACGACCCCGCGATGGTTTACACGTCGGGCGGGCGCACCTGGACCACGGGTTTCAACGACGAGTTCAAGCGCAAGCACGGCACCGACCCCGCGTTGCTCTACCCGGCGTTGTGGTATGACATCGGTCCGGACACCGAAGCCGCACGCGTCGCGCTATTCGGGATGCGGGCCGAGCTGATGAGCGAGGGTTTCGTCCGCACCATTCACGAGTGGTGCGCGGCGCGCGGCATCAAGGTCTCCGGGCATCCCGCCGGCAACTACGAGCCGCAGCCGGTCGAGGTGAGCGGCGACAACATCAAGTTCTACGAGCACTGCGACATCCCGCTGTTCGACTCGATCCACTACTACGGACACGGTCGCGACGGCTTCAAGCTGGTCAGCTCCGCGGCCTTCACCTACGACCGCCCGGTGACCGCCGTGGAAATCTATGGCAACTACCCGGACAACAGCGTGGACAACGCGATGCTCTACCGCTCGGCCATGGAAGTGTTTGCCCGCGGCGCCAACCAGATCATCCCGCACGGAATGTGGTATGATCCGGCCAAGATGCACATTCCGCCGGAGATTTCGCATCGCAACCCGCGCTGGGGCGCAGAACTGCCGATCTACAACCAGTTCGTGGGACGGTGCAGCCTGCTGCTGCAAGGGGGACGACACGTGGCGGATGTCGGGATGCTCTACCCCGTGGTGGCGTTACAGGCGGCCTACCGGTTTGATGTGCCCGGTCTCCAGCAGCCCAACTGGGGCAAGGACGCGCCGCGTTGGGCGGACTACCTGAAGATCAGCGACCGCCTCACCGGCAGCGTGCGGCGCGATTTCACGTTCCTGCACCCGGAGATTCTGGACGACCGTTGCCGCGTGCAGGATGCGACGCTGCGCCTGAACAACGCCACGAACTGGGAGGAATACCGCGTGATCATCATCCCCGGCGGCGAAGTCATTTCCTGGAGCAGCCTGCAAAAGATTCAGAAGTTCTATGACGAGGGCGGCCGCGTCATCGCCACCACGCAACTGCCGTTCAAGTCCAGCGAGTTCGGCCACGACGATGGCGTGCGCCGCACCATGACAGCGATGTTCGGCATCGCCCCGGCGGCTGCGGTGGCGGCGGCGTCTGACGCAGCCTATCGCATCCGCATCGAGGTGAGCGGCCAGACCATCAGGACTTACGTCAAAGGCGTGCTCGTGGACGTGACGGAGGACGAGGCAGTCCGTCAGGGCGGCATCGGGTTCCGCGAAAGCGACAACGAACAAGGTGGATTTGCGAAGCTGAAGGTGATCTCGCCGGAAGGGAAGATCCTGTTCCAGGACGATTTTGACAGCGGGTTGCAGCAGTGGATCAACACGGAGAACGCCAGCGTCAGCACCGGCTGGTTGACCGTGGGAGAAAACCATGCGATGCGCAGCCGCGTCGGCGCCGACTGGAAGGACTACGTCATCGAGGCGGAACTCAGCACGAACCACGCACCCGCGGGGCTGGTCTTCCGCGCCGCGGCCGACGGGCGAAACCATTACATGTGGCAGTTCTGGCCGGCAAAGAACCAATTGCGCCCGCACAAGCTGGTGGATGGCCGCTACTGGGTGATCAAGGACATCCCGTGCGTGGACGTGGATGAAAGCGCCAAGCCTTTCGTGACGCGGACCAACGCCAACGGCGGCAAGGCTTACTTCGCGGCGAATCCCACGGCCGGCACGCTGCAGGCGATTTTGAACGATGCGCTGCCGGTGGCGGACGTGGCCTTCGAGAACGCCCCCGAAGCCAGATCCGGCGGCGGCATGCTGTCGTATCTGCACAAGGTCAGAGACGGCGCTGACCTCTACTACGTCGCCAACTCGAGCAATGATCGGGTGGAGACGTGGGTCCGGCTCCGCGGCAAGCACACGTTGCAGCTCTGGGATCCGCACACCGGCGTGATGACGCCAACGGAGTGCGCGCACGAAACGCTGGCGGGTCAGGACATTACGAGGGTCAAGCTGGTGCTCGAGCCGGTGAAGTCGGCGTTCTTGGTTGGGCTGCCGCAAGCGGCGGACGACGCCAGGGCCCATCGAAGATGAGAGTCACGCGAAGATCCACGGCGATGGTTCTGGGCGCACTGCTCAATTCGGCTGTCCTGCCGGCGGCCGATGGCAACGGGGCCATCGACCGCCATGCCCTGGTCACACGCCACAACGTCGAGTGGAACGATTTGCACGGGCAGGTTCCGCTCGGTAACGGCGAGTTCTGCTTCAACGCGGATGCCACCGGCCTGCAGACCTTTGGCGGAAACACCATGTCGCACTGGGGATGGCATTCGGCTCCTCTGCCGCCGGGTTCCACGTCAGCGGACATTCCGCCGACGGGCACGGTGGAGAAGGGCCGAATCAAAGGCCCCATGCGCAAAGCGGCCGAGCGCGGGGAACTTGATGGTTGGATGTTCCGCAATCCGCATCCGATGAATCTGGGTCGCCTGCGTTTGTTGCGCTCCACCGGGGCGGCATTGGAGCCCAAGGACGTCGGCAACGTGGCCCGGCAATACAACTTGTGGACCGGGGCGCATACCAGCCGCTTCGACGTGGATGGCCAGCCGGTCATGGTGGAAACCTGCGTGCATCCAACCCTGGACCTCATTGCCGTCCGCGCCGAATCCCCGCTGCTGCGCGACGGCGTACTCGTGGTGGCGCTCGACTTCCCGTATCCCAGCGCCAACAACAGTGCGCCGTGGGTGGGGGACTGGAATCGTCCCGGCGCCCACGCCAGTGAACTGACCCTGCGCGCGAAGGAACGTCACGCCGACATCCAACGTGCCGCCGACGCCGCGACCTATCATGTCCGCGTGGCCTGGGCCGAAGGGTGCGTGTTCACCCAATTCCAGTCGGCAGCGTGGAGGCATACGTTCAAGCTGGCGGGCGACAACTCCGTCCGCTTGGAGTTTGTCTGCGCGTTCTCCAGCCAGCCGATGGATTCCTTACCCACCGTCAAGGAAACGCAGATGGCAGCCGCCGCACAGTGGAAACAACTCTGGACTACGGGCGGCGCCATCGACCTCTCGCAGAGCAAGGATCCGCGCTGGAAGGAACTGGAGCGGCGCATCGTGCTCTCGCAATACCAGATGGCGGCGCAATCCGCCGGAAGCTGGCCTTCGGCGGAAACCGGCTTGATGGGCGTGGATTTCTGGAGCAGCCAGTTTCACATGGAAATGGTCTGGTGGCACCTGGCTCACTACGGCTTGTGGGACCGATGGCCGATGGCGGAGCGGGCGCTGGATTGCTACCGGAAGTTTCTGCCCGTGGCGCGGCAACTGGCGCAGCAGTTCGATTACCGGGGCGCGAAGTGGGGCAAGCAGGTTGGACCCGAAGGCCGCACCGCGCCGTGGGATGGCAGCTTCGTGCTGCACTGGCAGCAGCCGCATCCGCTTTTCTTCGCTGAACTGGAATACCGCCTGCGCCCGACTCAGGCGACGCTGGAGAAGTGGCGGGAGGTAATCGATGCCACCGCGAACTACATGGCTGACTTCCCTGTGCGCGATGCGCAGGGCCTTTACCACCTTGCACCGATCATGCCGCCCAGCGAGCAAGGCATCACGCGCGACACCGTGTTTGACTTGGCCTATTGGCGCTGGGGCCTCGATCAGACCCAGCGTTGGCGCGAGCGCCTCGGCCTCGAACGCGAGCCGCGCTGGGATGAGGTGCGCCGCAACCTCGCTCCGCTGCCGGTGGTGGATGACGTGTTCGTCCACTCTGCCGAGTGGCACGACACCTACACGAAGCGCGCCTGGGAGCATCCCGATCCGGTCGGCGTCCTGGGCATGTTGCCGCCGATGGAAGGCGTGGACCGCGAGATCGCGCATCGCACCGTGCTCAAGGTCTGGCAGACCTGGGACTGGAAGAAATGCTGGGGCTGGGATTTCCCATGGATGGCGATGGCTGCGGCCCGCGTCGGCGAACCTCAGATCGCGGTCGAGGCACTGCTCAAGGACGCCGCCAACAAGAACCACTACGACGAACGCGGTGTGAACACGGGCGGCCCGTGTCCTTACCTGCCCGGCAACGGCGGCTTGCTCTACGCTGTCGCGATGATGGCGGCCGGCTGGGATCCACCTCCGCCTCAAGGCTTCGGTGCGACCAGCGGCGCGCCGACCAACCGCGCGCCCGGATTTCCCAGTGATGGAAGCTGGACGGTGCGCTGGGAAGGCCTGAAGCGCGCCCCTTGACCCGCCATGAACCCAATCCCGGCTGGCGCTTCCTCGAGGGTGTCGGCCGCAAGTTGCCCAAGGGTGGGAGTGTCGTCGGCTTCGTCGCGCCGAATGGCAACGACATCTCGCTCGTCATCGAAACCACCGAAGCCCAACGTCCTGCTCCTCTGTGTAGATGACCTCAAGCCGTTGCTCGGCTGGTACGGTGATGCCAGGGTCAAGACGCCGAACATGGACCGGCTCGCCCGGCGAGGGGGGCTATGTGAAACAGCCTACTGCAATCAAGCGGTCTGCGCGCCGTCCCGCAACAGTCTGATGACCGGGCTGCGGCCCACGACCCTCGGCATCTACGACCTGCCGACGCACTTCCGGAAAGCGGCACCCGAGGCGGTGACGGTGTCGCAGTAGTTCATTCAGCACGGTTACCACGCCGAGGCGTTGGGCAAAATCTACCATGCCGGCCACGGGAAGTACTGGGATCTCTACGACCGCGCCTCGTTCCAGTTGCCGAAGCTGCGTGTGCCGCCGGCAGGTGCGCCGGAATTCGCCCCCACCACTTGGGGCGAGTTGCGCCAGTATGCCGACATTCCCCAGGTGGGACCGCTCACGGACGCGCAGGCGGTGGAGTTGATTCACGGGTATCACGCCACGGTGAGCTTCGTGGACGCGCAGATTGGACGGGTGGCCAAACCACAATGGCGAGGCTCGTCTGCTTCCGCGTCCGGCGCAGAATAGACTCCTGAGGACCTTGACGCTGTTGATGCAACCCAGACCTTGTCGCGCCTGGTGGTTAGCGCACTTTACCAGTAGTTGCGGCTGGTTTTGGCGGGCGACGAAGGCTGAGAATACCTCGCAGAACATGAAATGGATTCTTGTCATTGCGAGCGCGCTGTTTGCCCTCGCAGGTGAACTGCACTCGGCTGAGCCAGCCGGCCGGCCCAACATCGTTCTGTTCCTCATTGACGATCTCGGTTGGAGGGACCTGGGCTGCCAGGGCAGCACGTATTACCGGACGCCGAGCATTGACCAACTGGCGCGCGACGGGGCACGATTCACGGACGCCTACGCCGCCTGTGCCGTGTGTTCGCCCACGCGCGCGGCGATCCTGACTGGCAAATATCCTGCGCGGCTGTTGCTCACCGACTGGCTGCCATCGGGGCGTTGGCATCCGAAGGCGCGGCTGCAGAGCGGGCGCTTCGTTCGCGCCCTGCCGCTGGAGGAATTCACACTGGCCGAGGCGCTGCGTGAAGCCGGCTATCGCACCGCCAGCATCGGCAAGTGGCATCTGGGCAGCGAGCCGTTCTCGTTGCCGGAACATCACGGTTTCGACGTGAACATCGCCGGCAATGCGCACGGCGCGCCGGGCAGCTACTTCTTTCCTTATCCCGGCGACTGGTTGATCCCATCCACCGGGCTGCGCGCCCAGTGGAATGTGCTCGCGGATGGCACGCCGGGCGAGTATCTCACCGATCGCCTGACGGACGAGGCGGTGAGATTCATCCGCGAGAACCGCGCGCGCCCGTTCTTCCTCTACTTCCCGCACTATGGCGTGCACACGCCGCTGCAGGCGAAGCCGGAGATGATCGCCAAGTATGAGAAGATCCCAGAGGCCGAGCGCCAGGGCAAACCGGCGTATGCGGCCATGATCGAGAGCGTGGATGAAAGCGTGGGCCGCGTGCTGGCGACGCTCAAGGAACTCGGCCTCGACCAGAGCACCGTCGTCATTTTCACTTCCGACAACGGCGGATTCTACAACGCTACCAGCAACGCGACGCTGCGCGCCAACAAGGGGGCGTACTACGAGGGCGGCATTCGCGTGCCGCTGATCATCAAGTGGCCCGGCGTCACGAAGCCCGGCTGGGTGAGCGCCGAGCCGGTCACCAGCTCAGACCTGTATCCGACCTGCCTCGCCGCAGCGGGCCTGCCGTCACGACCCAATCAGCATCTGGATGGCCTCAACCTGCAACCGCTGCTCGCCAGCGGAGCATCGCTCGGGCGGAAGTCCCTCTTCTGGCATTTCCCGCATTACAACGAGCATCCGTCCAGCGTGCCGTCCAGCGCGGTTCGCCGCGGTCCGTGGAAGTTGATCGAGACCTTCGATCCTGAGGGCTTGGAGCTCTATAATCTGGCCGATGACCTCGGCGAAACCAACAACCTCGCCGCCGCCAAGCCCGAGTTGCTCAGCGACCTGCGCGGCGAACTGGAGGCGTGGCGCAAGGAGGTCCGCGCCGAGATGATGCGGCCCAATCCCGATTACGATCCGAACGTCCCGCTCCCCGCCAAGAAGAGGCGACGCGAAGCCAAATAGGCCCCGCAGGATTCACCAGAACTCGCCCGCACCATGAAACCATTACCCTTGCTTGCCGCCCTCCTGTGGACTCCACTGAGCGCGCTGTGCGCTGCCGACGCCCCGCCGGTCGCCGGCAAACCCAACGTCCTGTTCATCGCCATTGACGACCTGCGCACGTCGCTCGGCTGTTACGGCGACAACCTGGCGAAGTCGCCGAACATCGACCGCCTCGCGCAGAGTTCACGCCTGTTCCTTGGGGCTTACACCCATCAGGCGGTGTGCGGGCCGGCGCGCACGGCGATTTTGACCGGCCGGCTGCCGGACAACACCCGCGTCTGGCACAACCGCAATCTGTTCCGCGACACGCTCCCGGATGCCATCACGTTGCCGCAGCTTTTCAAGAACAACGGCTACCAGGCGCTTTCGTTTGGGAAGATTTTCAGCGGCGCGGAGACCGAGCTTGATCCGCCCTCCTGGTCCGCTCCCGAAGTCCTGCGGGGCGCTGGGCCGGGCTGGAAGAACTACGCTTTGCCCGGTGCCAAGGCTGAGGGCAAGGGCGCGGCCTACGAGGTTGCCGACGTGGCGGACGAGGGCTATCCCGATGGTAATCTCGCCAAGCTCGCCGTCGCGACGCTGGAGAAGCTCGAGCAGCAGAAAGCGCCGTTCTTCCTCGCGGTGGGTTTCTTCAAGCCGCACCTGCCGTTCAACGCACCGAAGAGGTATTGGGATCTTTACGATCCCGCCGTGTTCGCGCTCAAAGACCAGACGCGGGTCAAGGGCGCGCCGGAGATCGCCTATCACACGCATCGGGAACTGGGCGGCTACAAGGAGATGCCCGAAGACGAGCACGTATCCGCCGAGCAGGCGCGGGCGCTGCGGCACGGTTACTACGCCTGCGTCAGCTACGTTGACGCGCAGGTCGGCAAGGTGCTGGACGCGCTCCAGCGACTCGGCCTGGACCAGAACACCATCGTCGTGCTCTGGGGCGACCACGGCTGGTCGCTCGGCGAGAAGGATCGCTGGTGCAAGGGCACGAACTTCGAGCGTGACACCCGCGTGCCGCTGATGATTCGCACGCCGGGCCTGGCGAAAGCGGGCGCGCCCGCGGAGGCGTTAATCGAGTACGTGGACATCTATCCTACGCTCGCGGCGTTGTCCGGCCTGACACCCCCCGCCGATCTTGACGGGCGCAGTATGGTGCCGATCCTGCAAGATCCCGGTGCACACGGTCGCGACGTGGCGTTCAGCCAGTATAGCCGGCCCTGGAAGGCGACCGGCTTCGATTCCATGGGCTACACGTTGCGCACCGCGACACAGCGCTACACCCGCTGGGTCGAATGGCCCTCGCGCAAGACCCTCATTGAGGAATTCTACGATTACACGTCCATGCCAAGCACGACGCGGGAGGGCGCAATCCTGATCGAGCTGGAAAACGTGGTGGCCGATCCCGCCTATGCCGAGGCCGTGAACCGGCTGCGCGCCACGATGGACGAGACTCTCAGCACCCGCATCAAACTGAAGGCGGAGCAAACCCCGGCGACGGCTGAGCCCAAAGTGAAGAAGAAAAAGAAGAAGAGCCCGTGAGTCGTCGCGCGCTTCGCGAGAGCCAGCCCTTGACCAATGCGACGAATCGCGAAACACGAAGGACGTATCTGCCGGAGCGTTCTGGCGTCCGCGCTGTTCCTGCTCACCGGACTGGCCCTGCCGGCGGCTGAACCGTTCCTCCAAAAGACCAATCTGTTCACGGAAGAGACGGACGGCTTCCGTCTCTATCGCATCCCGGGAATCGTCGTGACGGCCAAAGGCTCGGTGCTGGCCTACTGCGAGGCGCGCAAGTTCACCGTCGCGGATCGCGGCGAGATTGAGATTCACCTGCGGCGCAGCACTGACGGTGGACGCACGTGGTCGTCGGCAAAGCAGGTGGCCCATCTCGGCCCGCGCCTGCCGCGCAACCCGCACATGCCGGAAAACAAGAAGACGAAGGACATGGGCGGGCCGAACGAACAGACCGTCAACAACCCCGTCGCTATTGCTGCGCGCGACGGCGCGTTGCATCTGCTCTATTGCGTCGAATACCGGCGCGCCTTCCAAATCCGGAGCGACGACGACGGCGTCACGTGGACCGCTCCGGTCGAGATCACGTCGGCCTTCGACCGGTTTCGCTCCGAGCTGGACTGGCAGGTGATTGCCACCGGTCCGGGCCACGCGGTGGAACTTCAGAGCGGCCGGCTCGTCGCACCCTTCTGGATGGCCACTTACGAGAAGCAGCCAAAACTCAGGAACGCGGTGGGGATCATTTACAGCGACGACCGGGGCAGGACCTGGCAGCGCGGGGAGATCGCGCTCCGCAAGGCCGGCGAGCCCAACATCGCCGAGCTGCCGGATGGCCGCGTGCTGGTGACAGCCCGCAACACCGACCCGCGCAATCGTCGCGTGGTCGCCTGCAGTCGCGACGGGGCGACCGGTTGGTCGAAGCCCGAGTTCGTCGAGGAGCTGCTCGAACCGGGCTGCATGGCGGGAATCGTCAGCCATCCCGGAATGGCCGACCGAAAGACACCGTTTCTCCTGTTCTCCAATCCCCACACCACGAAACGCGCCCACAGGGACCGCGTGGACCTCACCATCAAACTCAGCGAGGACGGCGGGCGGACCTGGCCCGTGAGCAGAATCCTCCAGCCCGGCCCAAGCGCCTACAGCGACCTCGCGGTGCTGCCGGACGGAACGATGCTGTGTTTCTACGAGAGTGGCGACCCGGAAGCTCCGCGCAACAATGGCCGGCCTTGGGCGTATTCTTTTCTCATGCTCGCTCGTTTCAATCTCGACTGGCTCACGAGCACGAATCAAACGCGGAAGCCGACCGAGATCGAATTCAATGCCCCAAGGAATCCATAGACCGGAGAATCTATGACCCATCGCAAGACCGAAGGCCTCATCGCCGCCCCTTTCACGCCGATGCGTGGGGATCGAACACTCAATCTTGACGCCGTCGAAGGCTACGCCCGCTGGCTGCACCGGCAGGGCGTCGTGGGCGCATTCATCTGCGGCACGACCGGCGAGGGCATGTCGCTGACGCTCGACGAGCGCCGTCAACTGGCCGAGCGCTGGGTGACGATCGCCCCGACCGGGCTGCGCGTCGTCGTGCACGTGGGCCACAGCTCGCTTGCGGACTGCCAGGCGCTGGCCGCCCACGCTCAATCCATCGGCGCGGACGGCATCGCCTGCCTGTCGCCGTTCTTCTTCAAGCCGGCGGGTGTCGAGCGCCTGGTGGATTGGTGCGAACAGGTGGCCGCCGCCGCGCCCCGGTTGCCGTTTTACTACTATCACATGCCCTCGATGACCGGCGTGTCGGTCAAGGTGCATGAGTTCCTGCGGCTCGCCAGCCAGCGCCTCCCCAACCTGGCCGGCATCAAGTTCACCTTTGAAGACCTGGACGATTACCAGCGTTGCCTCGAACTCGAGGACGGGCGGTTCGATGTGTTGTTTGGGCGGGATGAACTGCTCCTGTCCGCTCTCAAGCTGGGCGCGCGGGGCGCGGTCGGCAGCACCTACAACTACGCCGCGCCAGTGTATCACGCGCTCATCGCCGCGCATCAGCAGGGGGACTCGACCAAGGCTGCCGCCTTGCAGGCGCTGGCCGTGCGGATGATCAACGCCTTCCTCGGGTGCGGCGCACACCCGATCGCGGCGTTCAAGTGGTTCATGGGCCACGTGGCTGTCGAGTGCGGTCCGGTGCGTCTGCCGCTGGTCAACCCGACGCCCGAACAGAGCGCCGCGCTTGAAACGAGACTCGACGCGTCGGGAGTCTTCGAATGGGTGCAACGCCGTTCCACCGCCTCGGCCGCCGTCGGCGCATGATTCGCACGCCTCTGGCCCTGCTGGCGCTGTGGGTGACGTCCGCCGCGCTTGGCGCTGCCTCGACGGGCTCGCTTCAGTGGAGCGAATTGCCACCTCTGCCCGACGAACTGGGTTTCGCCGGCCCATTCGTCGGCACGCACAACGGTGCGTTGGTCGTGGCCGGCGGCGCGAACTTTCCGGAGAAGCCACCGTGGGAAGGCGGCGCGAAGGTCTGGCACGACTCCGTCTTCGTGCTGGAGAAACCGGATGGCGCGTGGAAACCCGCCGGCAAGTTGCCGCGTCCGCTTGGCTACGGCGTGGCGCTGAGCGCCAAGGACGGCGTGGTGTGCATCGGCGGCAGCAACGCGCAGCGGCATTATGCCGAGGTGTTCCTGCTGCGCTGGGAGAATGGCGAAATCAAGACCTTAGCGTTGCCGTCCCTGCCCAAACCCTGCGCCAACCTGAGCGGTGCGCTACTCGGCAACACGGTGTACGTTGCCGGCGGCATCGAGACGCCAACCGCGACAAATGCGCTGAAGACGTTTTGGTCGCTCGACTTGACGGCAGCGCAACCGCCGTGGCGGGAACTCGAGCCCTGGCCTGGCCCGGCGCGGATGCTCGCTGTGGCGGCGGTGCAGGACAAGTCGTTCTTCCTGGTCAGCGGCGCGGAGTTGAGCGGCGACGCGCAGGGGAAACCAGTGCGCCGCCACTTGAATGACGCCTATCGCTATCAACCCGGTCGAGGTTGGCAACGCGTGGCCGACTTGCCTCGCCCCGCCGTGGCCGCACCGTCGCCCGCGCCCGCGCTTGGCCAGTCCACGTTCCTGGTCATGGGCGGCGACGACGGTTCGCTCGTGAGTTTCCAGCCGCTCGATCTGCACCCGGGTTTCCCGAAGACGATTCTCGCTTACCACACGATCACCGACACCTGGAAACCGCTGGGGACAATGCCCGCGGCGCACGTGACCACCACGCTGGCCCACTGGAACGGCGGATGGGTGATGCCCAGCGGCGAAGTCCGGCCCGGTGTGCGTTCACCCGCCGTGTGGACGATGCAGGCGTCGTTTCAGAAAGCCGCGTTCGGCTGGCTGAACTACGGCATGGTGCTGCTGTACCTGCTGGGGATGGTGAGGATCGGCTTCGTCTGCTCGAAGAAGAACAAGAGCACGAACGATTTCTTCCGGGGCGGCCAGCGAATCCCGTGGTGGGCGGCGGGCCTCAGCATCTTCGCGACGATGCTCAGTTCGATCACTTTCATGGCCATCCCGGCGGCGGCTTACACCGACGGCTGGAATCTCTTCCTCGCCAACTCCTACATCCTCATCACACCGCTTGTCGTGTTCGTTTATCTGCCGTTTTACCGCACATTGAATGTGACCTCGGCCTACGAATATCTCGAGCGGCGCTTCAACGCGGCCACGCGCCTGGCCGGCAGCACGCTGTTCATGCTCTATAACGGTGAACTGGAGCTGGGATCTGACGGTGGCATCGGGCTGGGTCATCCTGATCGGCAGCCTGTTTCACAACCTGCTGCCCTACACCGCGAGCCAGGACGTGGTGCAGCGTTATGTGACCACGCCCGATCAACAGACTGCGGCGCGCGGCATCTGGCTCAACGCGCTGGTGTCGGTGCCGGCGCAGGCTGCCTTCTTCGCCATCGGCACCGCCCTCTTCGTCTTTTACAGACAGCAACCGGCGCAGGTCGACGTCATGCTGCAGAACGATGCCATTTTTCCATTCTTCATCATGTCCCAGCTTCCCGTGGGGGTCGCGGGCTTGATCGTGGCGGGCATTTTCGCCGTGGCGCAATCCACGCTGGCCAGCAGCATGAACTCCGTGGCGACGATCTACGTCACCGATTTCCACCATCGCCTGCGGCCCGGCGCGGGTGATCGAGCCTATCTTCGCGTGGCCCGTTGGGTGACCGTGCTGGTGGGGATGGCTGGCACAGGCGCGGCGCTCGTGATGGCGGCCACGGACATTCGCACGATCTACACGCTCGTCCTCGAGTTCATGGGATTGCTGGGCGGCACATTGTCGGGCCTGTTTGTGCTGGGAATCTTCAGCCGGCGGGCTTGCGGCAAAGGGGCGCTGATCGGCGCGCTGCTGAGCGGCGTGATCGTCTTCACCGTGCGCCTGACTCACCCGCTGAACGTGTATGCCTATGCGCCGATCGGACTGATTTCGTGTGTCGCCATCGGCTGGTTGGTCAGTCTGGGTCTGCCGGCTTCCGCCCGGAATCTCCAGGGGTTGACTCTGCGCGCGGTGGATTCAAAGGCCGCAACCGACTAAACGGGCAGACGGGCGCGTGCGCCCACGACCTCCGCAACGCGCGCCGCCGGCGACCCTGGGAAACCTCCACTCGACCCTCCCGCTCCAACACCTTCAAGGCTTGCCGCAAGGTGGGGCGGCTGATCTGGAGCGCCTCGCAGAGATCCCGTTCCCCTGGGAGAGACTCCGTCCATCGCCCCGGCTCGATCTGGGTGAGCAGCGTCTGGGCCGTGCTTTCGGCCGGCGTCTGGCGGTGGGGCAGGGGGATGGGAAACGAGTCGGGTGCCACTGGTCAAGCGTTATGACCAGAACCTTAGCCTTGAGATGGGTGGGCAGCAAGTGGAAATTGAGAGCAATGCAAGAAGAGACGTGTGGATTCACGGGAGTCCGGGGGCCGGCATTGGGGAGGCGGATCAAGGAATTCGAAACTGGCACTTCAGTCGGAGTGAATTCAGATGTGAGTGTCGGAACTTTTAAACAGCCAACCCCTTGATACCTGACAGTGGGGCGGTCCGGGGCATCACCAAGACCGGGGATGGGGTTCTTGCCTTGACGGGCGTGCACCAGTACAGCGGGACCACCGCGATCAACGGCGGCGCGTGTGGTGTGTTGGGCGGGAATGCCAGCCTGGCGGGCGACTTGAGCTTTGCCCCCGGCGCCGACCTGCTTTTCAGTGACACCGACACGCTCACTGTTGCCGGCAACGTGACCTTTGGCGGTCTCGGCATCGCGGACCTGGTCGGCTTGGATTCCTCCGTGGACAGTACGACCTACGCGCTGATCCGTGGCAACGTCGGTGAGGCCAATGCGGTGGATATCGGCGGCGGCAGGAAGGCCTGCTTTGAGCACGGCAGTTTGAATCTGGTCGTGGTGCCTGAGCCTTCAGGCGTCGCGCTCATGGGCATGGGAATGGGCGCAGTACGGATCGGTCGGCGACGTTTCCGATCTTGTTGAAAACGAGAGCCCGATGCGCCAGATCCGCATGTGCCCGAGCATCGCACGAGGTCCGTCTGGATGAACCGGCAGAGTGGTCAGGGTCCGGGTTGTCGATCAGGGCTTCCTCAGCGGGACGCGAATCGAGCAACGCCGGTCGCTTCTGCCCAACCGTGGCGCCGGGAGACCCGAATGCAAATGCCCAGACTCGCAATGTGAAGGCATTACCAGTAATGAATACCAAGCAAGTCTCCTTGTTCATCCGCAACGCCCTGCTTCTCGCGATCGTGTCCTCCCTCTTCGCCTTCTCACTCACCTCGCGAGCTGCCGGTGGCACATGGATCAATGCCACTAGCGGTGGTCTGTGGTCCGACACGGCACATTGGTCGGATGGAGTCATCCCAGGCGGGGGGGGGCGAGCGATCAAGCATTCATCAATCAACTGGATCTGCCAGGCCCCGAGTTCGTAATCTCCACCGACGGCGCCGCCGTCCCAGCGCTGCGGGCGATCGCCTACAACGACACCGGTGCGGCGCCGGATGCGGTGCTCAAGATCACCGGCGCCAATGCCCTGACCTTGTACAGCACCCAGGGAAACGACCCCATCCTCAACACCGGCGGGTTCGTGCCTGCCAACAATCAGATGCTGGATCTGGATGTTGCGGTGTCGGGATTGGGACCGGATTTCATCAAGCGGTGCGTCGAGATGAATGGCGGGGGTGACTCGTCGCGGATCAATCTGCTCAAGCCGTGGACCGACGTGGCCGGTCTCCGAATGTCGCGAGGCTTGGTGTACCTGCAGGCGGGCAACAACACCCTGCCGACGGACAGTCTCCTGGCGTTTACCGCGGGGGACGTGCACAACTGGTTTTACTTCAACGGCAACAGCCAGGAGTTGGCCGGGCTAATCGGTCCATACCAAAACAAGCACCGCATTTTCAACAACAGCGCCACGGAGGTTACCCTGACCCTCAATGTGCCTGCCGGGAGCGCTCACGCATTCTCAGGCCGCCTCGGATTCAACAACTCGACTGCCCCCGACACCGACTGCAACATTTCGCTCGTCAAGAAAGGCGCGGGCATTCAAACCATGAACCAGAAAAGAAATGCCTATACAGGGACGACGACGATCGAAGAGGGAATACTGAACATCGACAATGAGGGCGACCACAAGGAAGCTCAGTCTTTCGCGTGGACCACGAGTTTGGGAACAGGGGATGAGGGAACAACGGTCAACGCGGGCGCCACGTTGAACATTCAGGGAACGGGAGGGGGCACGGGAGGGGGGGTCTTCTCCGAGCCGCTCACCCTCAGCGGTAACGGCTTTGGGGGCATGGGTGCGCTGCGATTCTCCGGGGACGGCACCGGCGTCGGGATCGGCATCACGTGGAAAGGTGCCATCACGCTCGGGGCGGACACCACGGTCGAGACTTCAACCAACACCATTCAGGCGACGTGCAGCGGCGGCCTCACCGACGACAATTCGGGCTACGGCCTCACCAAGAACGGCGCCGGCACGCTGAACCTCATTCCGGCAACCGTCTCGGGTGATTGCTTTGTGAATGACGGTGCCCTCGGCTTGGGCGCGGGTTCTTCGCTGGGCAGCCTGTTGGTTGCGAATGGCACCACCCTGAGCGTGGCCAACGCGGTGACCGTGGTGAACACGCTGACCTTCAGCGGTACGAGTGCCGTGTTGAACGTTGATTACGGCGACGTGGGTGGAGTCAACCCCGTCGGCGCGGCCATCACCGCCGGCTCGCTGGCCAATCATGCCACGGTCACCGTCAACGTGACCGGGCTCGGATTCGGGGCCACAGGTGCAGATCCCATCGTGTTGCTGGACTACGGCGGCACCAGGAGCGGCAGCGGCACTTTTGTCCAGGGCAGCCTGCCGACCGGTGTGGTCGGGAGCGTCACTGATGACGGCTCGCGCATTCTGCTGAGTATCACCGGCACCGTGAACGACCTGGTGTGGTCCGGGACGGTGGATGGGAACTGGGATCTTTCGACGCTGAATTGGAGTTCGGGCTCGGCCGCCTATCAGCAATCCGGCGGCATAGGCGATATTGTCAAGTTCCTCGACGGCCCCGTCAACAGAGCCGTGACCGTAACCACCACTGTCACCCCGGCCTTGATGATCGTCAACAACTCCAGCGCCTACAGCTTCAGCGGGCCGGGCAAGATCAGCGGCATCACCGAGCTGCGCAAGGACGGGTCTGGCCAACTCACCCTGAGCACGGCCAACGACTACACCAACGGCACCGTGATTCTCGACGGGGACGTGCTGGTGGGGAACAATGCGGCGCTGGGCACGGGCACCATCTTCGTCAACCAACTCGAACTTCCCCAGCCCATCCGGTTCATTAACCTGTCCTCGGACGGCGCCAGCGCGCGGACATTACCCAACAGCGTCTATATCGCCGCCGCCCATGGCACGCCGAACGTCGCCACCCTGGGCAGCGTGTGGAACAACGGCTTGCTGACGATCTCCGGACCGGTCGAGTTCCTGCCCGGCGTTACCCACAACGTGACCATGAACAGTGATGTCACGTTCAGTGGCGGGGTGGTCGGCGGCGGCATGCACAAGCTCGGGTCGGGCACGTGGACCGTGACGGGCGCCCCGGCCAATTTCACCACCGGCTTTGACGTGCGCGATGGGACGTTGGTTTTCAGCGCGGTCAATGCGACGAACACCGGCGCCATTCGCGCAGACGCTGAGAATGCCACCCTGGGCTACGCCCGGGTTGTGGTTACGAATGGCGCCGTCGTGAGGACGGGTGGCAACCTCCTGCTGGGTAATGATGCCGAAGGCATTGGCCGGAACTATTTCGATGTTTCAGCCACCTGCCTTGCCCCCAACGGGGGCATTGTGATGAACCGAAACCGATCCACCTATTCCGAGTTCAACCTGCTGGCGGGCGGCGACGTCACCGTGGAAAGCGTGGGCGTGAGCGGAGCCTTTAATGCCAACCATTCTCAACGGTTCAACTTCAACGGTGGGACGCTCCGCGCCGCCACCAGCACCGGCAGTTTCATGCAGGGCCTCACCGAGGCCGTCATCCAGGATGGCGGAGCCATCATTGACTCGGGCGGTTACAATATTGACGTGAACCAGGCACTGACCGGCACCGGCGGCCTGACCAAGAATGGTCTCGGCCAGCTCACCTTGCAGGGCACCAACACCTTTGCCGGCAACGTTCAGGTTAACGCCGGCGATCTGACCCTCTACTCCGCCCACGCGGGCGCCGGCAGTGTCACCTGCGCTGACGGCACCACCCTGGGCTTCAACTCCTCGGGCAGCAACGAGGTGGTATACCTATCGGCGGCCACGGTCGGCAGCGCGGTGGGCGGCAAGCTCAAGTGCCGGTTCGGTGGCGGACAGACCGGCAACCCCACCTCGCCGGCCGCGCATGTGAGCAACCTCACCCTCAATGGCACCATCACGGTTGATCTCCCGAATTCCGACGGCGCGACCACGGCCGGTGTGATTCCGCTGGTCGGCTATGACACGTTCAGCGGCACGCCGACGTTTGTCGTCGGTGCGCTGGCCGATCTGAACGGCGCGGACTGGGTGGTGTTGAACAGCACCAGCGCCAGGCAAATTCAGCTGGTGCCCAGCGCCGTCACTCTCACTTGGAGCGCCAGCGGGGGCCTGCTCCAGTTGAGCTGGCCGTTGCCGGGAGCGGTGGTGCAGTCCAACTCGGTGAGTGTGGCTGAGCCGAACTCATGGTTCGCCCTTCCGGGTTCGGAAACGGTCACCAGCCTGAGCGTTCCTGTGGATTCAGAGCAGACCCATGTGTTCTACCGTCTTCTGCATCCGTGAGTGTCGACCACCAGCCGGCGGGGGGGAGCGAAGAAACTTCTGGGCGAGACGGATGAGCGTCATAGGAACGCAAAGCGAGATGAACAAGCAATCGCATAGGAACCCGGTCCGCAGCAGTGTTTCGCTGCGGGCCGCCTTCACGCTTATCGAACTGCTGGTGGTTATCGCCATCATCGCGATTCTGGCCGGCATGCTCCTGCCCGCGCTGGCCAAGGCCAAGCAGAAGGCCCAGCAGGTTAACTGCATATCGAACCTAAAGCAGTGGGGGATTTCCTGGATCATGTATACGGACGACCACAATGAGAGCTTTCCCAGTGCTACCCCGCGCGGACAATGGGTCACCGCCCTCAAGAATACCTATAACCGCAAGCCGGATGTGTTGCTCTGTCCCAGCGCGACGCGCAAGAACCCGCCCACCCAAGGCAACAGCGAAGCACGCGGAGACACTCGAACTGCCTACCGCTTTGACCGGAGCGACATCACGGACCCGGACATTGCCACCGATCAGGACGGGTTCGTCCATGCCAGCTATGCCCCCAATGGCTGGCTCTTCACCACAACCAAGGGAAACATGAATTCCAGCGGGCTCTTTAAGAAGCTGACGTCGGTCATGACACCTACGGATACGCCGATGATGGGTGATTGCACTTGGCGGCACGCGGCACCGGGCCATCCTCCTGATCAAACCGAGAGCACGGCATTGACCCCTCCCAGCGGACCGGACCTGAAGCTGGCGGGAACTTATGAAATCGCACAATTTGCCATGAAACGCCATGGCAAGGGAATCAGCCTGCTTCGGTGCGATGGCTCGGCTGGGAATGTCAAAGCGGTCACACTCTGGGGCTCCTTCCAATGGAGCGTGAACTACGACCAAGGCCTCGGCCAGCGTTACTTCGACAACAGCCCGCAGGGCAGGTGGCTGTATTGAAGTCGATTCCGCGACAAGGGTTTCCTCGGATCCGACCAAGAAATGCGTGGTCGTCTGCACCTGGCGGCAATTTGTTGCCGCCCAAGGCGTCCAGGTTGGGGAATGTGTTGCCCATGAGGCGGGCAATTGACTTCTGCCCGCTGGGACGTTGGAATGTGCGAAAACCTTGAAAGCCAGAGCCATCCGCAGCCAGGCACTCACCTGCCAGTTGGCCGGAGCGCTGTTTGCGCCTCACGCCGCCGGCGCGCCAACCACCGAAGCCCGTCCCAACATCCTGCTCATCATTTCCGAGGATAACGGTCCGCAGCTCCGTTGCTACGGCGATCCTCACGTGAAGGCGCCCAACCTGGACAAGCTGGCGTCTCAGGGCTATCGCTTGTATCGCGAGGAGACGCCCAACATTCCGCGCAGTCTCAAGGCGGCCGGCTACCGCACCGGCAAAACCGGCAAGCTGCACAGCAACTATCCCGACGCGCATGATCCATTCCTCAAGCCAGGGGACGGGCTGCCCAAGAATCCGCTCACAGGCCAGGAGGTGGCATCGCTGCCCAGATCGCCGGCGGCCGAAAAGCCGGCCAAGAAGAACAGGAAGAAGCAGCAAACGGAATGAGACTGCCGGTTGTCATCCCACCGATTCTCCTGCTGCTGCAGTTGGGACCACTGGCTGCGGCCGACGTGCTCGAGCAAGCGGTCGCTGTCTCCACGTTGAGGCCGAGCGCAGATGCATCTGCTTTCAAGGGACTCGGGGCGTTTCTGGGAGCGCCGCTGTCGCTTTCGATCCAGCCTTTCTGGAAGGGCGGCGGCGGCACGAGCATCGTGACGGCCCAGGACGGCTCGGTGATAGCGTTTCAATCCATGGCGAGCAACAGAGTCCGCCGCAGCACGGATGGCGGCGTGACCTGGGGCGCGGACATCGAGATCGGCCCTGGCGCAACCTTCGCCAACGCCATCGTGGATGAGAGCACCGGGGAGATTCTCCATAATTCGCGCGAGCACATGAGCCGCGGAAACCGCTTCGTTGCGTGGAGTCAAGACGGCGGCGAACTCTGGCTGGACGCCTATCTCAGCGCGGAGCTGCCGGACGGCCCGCGTGGCAGTTCCTACGGCTGCATGGGCGGGATGATTCGCCTCCCGGTGGAGGGGCTGGACATCCTGCTCTCCAGCAACCTCGACACGGACGCCGGACGCATGCCCGACCGGGTGGGTGCAAGCATCACCAAGCAGCGGGAGAAGATCGCCGTGTGGGCCAGCTTCAATGGCGGCGACCTTTCCGATCTGCTGGACAGACGATCCGATCCCCAATGATGAAGACGACCATCACTCTCCTCACCGCCCTGCTGCTCGCGCCGCTGGCCGCGTTGCCGGCTGCCGACGGCCCGCGCCCGAATGTCCTCATGATCATCGCGGACGACTTGAACGATTGGATCGGTTGTTTGCAGGGGCATCCGGATGTGAAGACGCCGAACCTGGACCGCCTGGCGAAGCGCGGATTGCTCTTCGCGAACGCGCATTGTGCCGCGCCCGTCTGCAACCCTTCGCGCGTGGCCACGTTCACCGGACGGCGACCAAGCAGCAGCGGCGTCTATGGCAACGACACGGTTTGGCACGAGGCCTTGCCCGGTGTGGCGACGATTCCGCAGCACCTCAAGGCGAACGGCTACCACGTGGCGGGCGGCGGCAAGGTCTATCATCACCCGCCGGGTTTCAATCGCCGCAGCGACTGGACCGAGTATTTCGACCAGGTGTTCGACGGGCATTACCAGGCGCAGTGGGCCCGAGGCGAGAAGCCGAAACACTTCACGTGGCCGGCAGGTTTTCCGCTGAATCAATTGCCCCGGGTGAAGGCGCTCACCCCGCCGCCAGTCAACCCCAACGAATTTGACTGGGGCGAATTCGACAAGAGCGACTCGGAGATGGGCGACGGCCAGATGGTCGAATGGGCCGCGAAGTTTCTCAAGCAGCCACCCCGCCAGCCGTTTTTTCTCGCCGCTGGCATCTACCGTCCGCACGTGCCGTGGTATGCCCCGCGCAAGTATTTCGAGATGTATCCGGCCAACCGCGTGACGCCACCGCCATTCAAGGCCGATGACCTCGAGGATCTGCCGCCCGCCGGGAAGGAGATGGCCGCGTTCCGGGCTGAGGACCTCGAACTGGTCCGGCAGGCGGGCCAATACGAGCGAATCCTCCAAGCCTATCTGGCGAACGTCACTTTTTGCGACGCGCTTGTCGGCCGGCTGCTCGATGCGTTGGACGCCAGCCCCGCCGCCAGGAACACCATCATCGTCTTCTGGTCCGACAACGGTTTTCATCTCGGCGAGAAGCAGCATCTGCACAAGTTCACGCTTTGGGATCGGTCCACGCGCCTGCCGTTCATTGTCGTGGCTCCCGGCGTGACGCGCGAGCAGGGCCGCACCGAGCGCCCGGTGAGTTTCGTGGACCTCTTCCCGACCTTGAACGATCTCTGCGGCCTGCCGTCGGTCGCGAACCTCGACGGCGTCAGCCTCGTGCCGTTGCTCAAAGACCCGCAACGCGAGTGGGAACAACCCGCGCTGACCACGCACGGTCCCGGCAACCACGCCCTCTGCAACGAACGCTGGCGTTACATCCGCTACGCCGACGGCGGCGAGGAGCTTTACGATCACCAGAACGATCCGAACGAATGGATCAATCTGGCGAGCAAGCTGGAGTTTGCGAGCGTCAAAGCCGAACTGGCGAAATGGCTCCCGAAAACAGACGCGCCCAACCTCTCGACCAAGGCCAAACGCAACAAGGAAAAGAAGAGCGAATGAACCCCAGCATCAAGACGGTCTTTCACGCATTCACCGCGTTGTTGCTGGCGCCTCTATTCCCGGCAGTCAGCAACGCGCAGAGCGCCACGCACCAAGGCGATGTCACCGCCGTCACGGTGATCCGCCGGGTTGAGCAGCATCCGCAGGCAGGGCGGTTGTGGCAGCCTTTCATCATTCAAGGCGAGAAGAGAAAGCAACTCATCGTGGCCTTCGGCGCCATGGCCCATGGCAAGAAGGACATGGGCGACATCCTCGCCAGCCTCTCCCGGGACGACGGCCAGACCTGGGAAACGCCGGTTGCCATCTTCGATCACAACCAGCGCCAGGGCGCGATCCAGTTCGCCTACGCCAACCCGGTCCTATACCGCGCGCCGGGGCAGGATGTGATCTGGTGCTTTGCGATGCGGTGTCCGATCGCCTTTGACAACAGCGAGGAGTCGCAGTTGGTGGGCGCCTTCAGCGCCGATGGCGGACGCTCATGGACGCCGGTCGAGATGGCCATGCACTACACGGGGCCGCTCATTCTCAACGCCGGCATCGTGGAGGCGGAGTTTAACGGCCAGAGGCGATTTCTCCTGCCCGCACACCGCAACACGCTGCAAAAAGACCCGCGCGGCTCGCGCGACCATTTCATCCTGAGCAGCACCAGCCTGCTGGAGTGGAAACTCGATGCGTTCATTCCGCAGCCGACGAACGCCGGCGTCTTCTTGCACGAGGGCAACCTCGCTGCCGGCGACGCGCCCGGCGAGCTCAAGATCGTCATGCGCACCGCCAACTACGATCAGGACGAGCTCACCACCGAGCCGCCGCGCGCCTACTCCAGCGTCAGCAAGGACGGCGGCCGGACCTGGAGTGTGGCGAGGGAAGAACCGGACTTGCATAACGCCAAATCGAAAGGCTTCTTCGGTCGCGCCGCGAACGGCACGCATATCTACGTTTACAACGACGGCCCGGCCCAGCGGGACAAGACGCCTGAGTTTCCGAACGGCGGACGAATGTCATTGCGTTACAAGACCAAGCCGCCCGGCGGCGCGTGGAGCGCGCAGAAGACCTTTTTCGACGCCGGCATCAAGAATTCCTATCCCACGCTCATCGAGGTCGCCCCGGGGGAATTTCGGGCGGTGTGGGACAGTGGCACCGCCGACACGCCACGGACCCATATTCACTTTGGCAAACTCACGCTCAAGCCATGAACGCAACGCAACTACGTCAACAACTGCGCGCCGGGAAAACGGTGATCGGCACGCTCATCGTTTCCCCTTCACCTCGCTGGCCCGAGGCGGTGCGGAGCTGCGGGCTGGATTTCGTCTTCATTGACACCGAGCACATCGCGCTCGACCGCGCCCAGTTGAGCTGGATGTGCCAGGCCTACGCGGCGCTGGGGTTGCCACCGATAGTCCGCATTCCATCGCCCGACCCTTACGCGGCCGCGATGGCTCTGGATGGTGGCGCGGCGGGTATCGTGGCGCCGTATGTCGAAACCGCCGGGCAAGTGCAGGCGCTGCGCGGCGCGGTCAAGCTGCGGCCCATCAAGGGGCGGCGACTTCAGGAAATGCTCCAGGGCAATCCCGTCGAGCCGGAACTCGACACCTACCTCAGGAACGGCGCCAACGACCGGCTGCTGATCGTCAACATCGAAAGCGCTCCGGCCATCCAGGCGTTGAATGAGATCCTGGCCGTGCCCGGTTTGGACGCGGTGCTGATCGGCCCGCACGATCTCTCCTGCAACCTCGGGGTGCCGGAGCGCTACGACCATCGTGACTTCCTTGGCGCCTGTGAAACGATCTTCATCAAAGCGCGAGCGGCGGGGGTGGGCGCGGGCATTCATTTCTGGGGCGAGATCGAGCAGCAGACGCGGTTCCTCAGACTCGGGGCCAACTTGCTCATTCATAGTTCGGACATCACGCTGTTCAAGAAACATCTCGAAGCGGATTTGCAGGCCATCCGGCAGGCCGCCGGTCTGGCGAAGGAAACCCGGGGCGTGCGCGCGGAAATCAACATTTGAGCCATCCATCTGCGTTCAGGGGCCAAACGACCAAACGGCACCCTGTCAGTCAAAGCAGCCCATCATGCGCATCGTAGTGTTGGACGGTCACACGTTGAACCCCGGCGACGTGAGCTGGGACGGTTTGCAGGCGCTGGGCGACTGTGTCGTTTACGACCGCACGCCGCCGGCGCAAGTCGTCGCGCGCGCCCGCGAGGCGGAGATCGTGTTCACCAACAAGACGGTGCTCGACGCCGTCACACTCCGGGCGCTGCCCATGCTCCGTTACATCGGCGTACTGGCCACCGGCTACAATGTCGTGGACGTGCGCGCGGCGCGCGAGCGCAACGTGTTGGTCACGAACATTCCGACCTATGGCACGCGCTCGGTGGCGCAGCACGTGTTCGCGTTGCTGTTGGAATTGACCCAGCACGTGGGGCATCACGCGGACACGGTTCGTGACGGGCGCTGGTCCACCTCCCCGGATTTCTGTTACTGGGATCATCCCTTGATCGAGCTGGAAGGGTTGACGATGGGCATCGTGGGTTTCGGCCGCATCGGTCAGGCAGTGGCCACGCTGGCTTTGGCGTTCGGCATGAAAGTCCTCGCGTATGACCTTCAACCGCCACCGGTTCTGCCGCCGGGCGTGCGGCTGGCGGACCTCGACGCGGTGTTTGCCCAAAGCGACGTCATCAGCCTGCATTGTCCGCTCACCGCCGAAAACCAGGGGCTGTTGAATGCCCGGCGACTCGGGACGATGAAACGGTCGGCTTTCCTCATCAACACCAGTCGCGGCCCCCTCATCAACGAAGCGGATCTCGCGGCTGCGCTGAACGCCGGCCGGATCGCCGGCGCGGGGTTGGACGTGCTGGCCGTCGAACCGCCGCGGGCCGACAATCGGCTGTTGACAGCCAAGAACTGTCTCATCACACCACACATTGCCTGGGCCACGCATTCGGCCCGGCTGCGCTTGATGCAGATCGCCGTCGAGAACCTGCGCGCCTTCCTCGCCGGCCAACCGGTCAACGTGGTGAACTGAGGCGCTGATAACTCCCGAGCCTGCGAAGCCGAACTGCTGCTGCCGGCCGGCGTCGCCTCGCCGATCCCGGCACTGGCGCCCGATGATCCGACGGGTTGGAAACGCTGCCGTCTGCCCTCAGGCGGCGGGCGCTTCGACATACTTGTTTGTGGTGTCCCATGTCGTTGGGACTCCAAGGCTCTTCGAGTTTTGGGCCACGCCGCCGCCGCCAGGCCCGCGAAGCTGCGGCCATGCGCTCCCGCCCCCGGCAGACGCCGACACCGGAATTCCCCCCGCCAGGAATCCGGCACAGATACGGCGTATCGCTTCGTTTCTCATCGTGGCCCCGCAGTTACAAGTTCTCCTGCTCATTAAGGCTCTGTGCAAGCAATAGCTCCGGTTCTGCTGGAGGGGATTGGGCTCGTTGGCGAGGTTCGACGAAGGAGCAAAGCCTTGACCTCTGTGACTGAGGAGCAACGGCGCCAGCGAGCCCAATCATGGCCACGGGTGTGGTGGGGGCGAGGGAGGCCGATCTGGGGCACGCGATGGGAGAAGCTCAGGAGTGAATTGTCAACCATTTAGATGCGACCCCATTGCCTCGATTGGCCGGGGGGTGGCGGGGAGGACGAGGATGTTTTCGGGGGTGACGTGGAGGGCGAGCTGGGCGTCCCGGGTGCGGATCTCGAGGGGATTGGCTTCGATGGCCTTGAAGGTGAGGCCGGGGGCGGCTTCGAGGAGGTACTGTTCGACTTCGCCGAGGTAGGTGACCTGCAGGATGCGGGTGTTCCAGCAGTTGACGGGGGCGGGGCCGATGCTGACGGCTTCGGGGCGGAAGCCGATCCAGACGGGCTGGCCGTTATCGAGGCCGGGTCGGGGCAGGGCTTGAACCGGGCCGCAGGCGGTAGCGACGCTGAGGGCTTTGGGGTCCTGACGGGCGACGGTGCCGGGGAGCCAGTTGGTTTCGCCGATGAAATCGGCGACGAACCGGCTGGCGGGGTTTCGGTAGATGTCGCGTGGGGATCCGACCTGTTCGATGCGGCCATCGCGCATGACGGCCATGCGGGTGGCGAGGGAGAGGGATTCCTTTTGATCGTGGGTCACGTAGATGGACGTGATGCGGGTCTGCTGATGGATCTGGCGGATTTCATCCCGCATTTCGAGGCGGAGCTTGGCGTCCAGGTTGGAGAGCGGTTCGTCGAGGAGAAGGACATCGGGCTCGACCACGAGCGCGCGGGCGAGGGCCACGCGCTGCTGTTGTCCGCCGGAGAGTTGCGTGGGGGACCGATCCCGGTAGTCGGCCATCTGGACGGTTTCGAGAGCGCGCTGGACGCGGCGTTCCCGCTCGGTGCGCGGGAGTTTCCGGACTTCGAGTCCGTAGGCGACGTTGTCGGCGACGGTGAGGTGGGGCCAGAGGGCGTAGTTTTGGAACACCATGCCGGTGTTGCGGTGGTGTGGGGGGACGCCGTTCATGCGGCGGTCGCCGAAGTGGATTTCGCCGGTGTCCGGCTGGTAGAATCCGGCGATGAGTCGGAGCAGGGTGGTCTTGCCGCAGCCGGAGGGTCCCAGGAGGAAGAACATCTCGCCGTCGTGGATCTCGAGGGTGATGTCGGACAGGACCGGCGTGGGGCCGAAGGATTTCCCGACGGCTTTGAGGGAGATGTTCATGGGGCGAGAGCGAGGGTGAGCTTGCGGTATTTCTGCTGCGCCCAGGTTTGCCATTCGAGCCTGGTTCGGTTCCGGAGGGCGGGGTCTTTCCAGGGCGTCTGGGCGAGGGTGCGGGCCTCGTTTTCGCCGAGGGGGACGCTGCCGTACGCGGCGCGTTCGGGGGCGGGGAGGCCGCGGCGGACGAGGGCTCGCCAGGCGGCTTCGAGCTCGGCATGGGTGTCGACCAGGAGGGCTCCGGCGAGAGCGGCGACGACTTCGCGGCGTTCCCGGGCGACGTGAGCGGAGTAGTTGAACGCACGCGGCAGGTCGAAGGGGGAATAGGCGATGTTGCTGACCTCGCGATAGCGCCGGTAGAAATCGGGGCGGACGGACATTCGTTCGATCGAGAACTGCTGGGCGCCCTCGGGATGGCCTCGGGGCAGGAACCAGAGCTTTTGTCCGGGTTCGCCGAGGACGAACTCGAGGAACCGTCGGGCGATGGGGAGATGGGGTGCGCCTTTGAGGATGCATATGCCGTCCGGGCTGACGGCGGTAAAATCCTCGGGAAGGACGAACGTCATGTTGGTGCGGCCGGCGACGGCCACCTGGGTGAAGCCATAGAAATCGATGGCGAAACCGCAAGCGACCTCGCCCAGGGTGATTTCCTTGGCGGTGGTGGAGGAGAGGCGGTCGAATTTGCGGACGTTCCCGGCGATTTCGGTGAGGACGCGCCAGCCCTGTTCCCAGCCGTAGGCTTGGAGGAAGGCTTCGAACATGTTGTTCATGGTACCGCTATTGCGGGGGTCGCCGGCGCCCACCCAGCCCAGGAGACGGGGATCGGCCAGTTGCTCCCAACGGGTGATCTGAGGGAGGCCGCATCGGGCTTGAACCCGGGTGTTTTGCAGGATGCCGAAGCTCGACAGTGCGGCGCCGTACCACTGGTATTGGGGATCGTAGAGCTCGACTCCGTTGGCGGACTGGGGAATGGCGCCCAGGATGTCCTGCGGCAGCCGGTAAGGCTCGGTGAGTTGCCGGTCGGCCAGCAGGAGGTAGGGCTCGGGTCCGCCGCCAAAGAAGCAATCGATGCCGATGCCCTTGGGTTTGCCGGCGAATTCGGATTGGACGAACTTGAGGGCGTCGGCGGTTCCGCCCAGGTCCCGCCACTCGACGGTTGCGGGCTCGCGGAACGTGGATTGGTGCCAGGCACGAAAGGCGCGACCGAACTCATGGCGGATCGAGCTGGCGTGGGGGGAGATGACGACGACGGTGGGTTCAGCGCATGGCGCCTGGGGGTCAAGGCTGGCGGCCAGGAGCAGGAAGGCGGCTCTCCAGGGCAGGCTTTTCCGCGAGCTCGTTTGGCATCCGCACGCGGTGGGGTTTCCGTTCATGCCGATGCCGTGGCGGTCAGGAAATACGTTCCAGGGCGGCGATGCGGTTGGCGAGGGGCGGGTGGGTGCTGAAGAGGAGGCGGAGGAGGCCTCCGCCTTGTCCGTGGATCTTGAGCGTGTCGAAGGCGCCGGCCTGTTTGGGCGCGGGCCGCATGCGGGCGCTCAACTCCTGGAGGGCGCGCAGCGCGGCGATCATGTTTTCGCGACCGCCGTACTCGGCGCCGCCGGCGTCGGCCCGGTACTCACGCCAGCGGGAGAACCAGCAGGTCACGATGGCTCCCAGGAGCGAGAAGACGATCTCGAACACCATGATGAGGGCGTAATGGAGGAAGAAGCTGGGGCTGTCGTCCTCGTCGTCGCCCCGGCGGAGGAGGTTAGCGACGGCGAAAGCGGCGATGCGGGCGAAGAACATGACGAAGGCATTGATCACGCCCTGGATGAGGGTCATGGTGACCATGTCGCCATTGGCGATGTGGGCGATTTCGTGGGCCAGGACGCCGCGGATTTCGCGGCGGTCCATTTGTTGGAGGAGGCCGGTCGAGACTGCGACGAGCGCGCGCGAGCGGGTTGGGCCGGTGGCGAACGCGTTGGGATCCGGGGAATTGTAGACTCCGACCTCGGGCATGACGGGCAGGCCGGCGCGCTGGGCCAGTTCGTGGACGGTCTGGACGAGGATTCGAGCCGAGGCGTCGGGAGCATCGGGCGGGATCACTTGGACGCCCACCATCCACTTGGCCATGAGGCGGGAGAGCGCCAGGGAAACGAACGCGCCGATCATCCCGTAAGCGAAGCAGAAGATGAGGAGCGTTTGGTAGTTGCGGGAACCGAGGCGGTGGTTGACGCCCAGCAAGCTGAGCACGAGAGATAACGTCAACAACACCAAGAGGTTGACGGTGAGAAACAACACCACACGTTTGGCCATTCCTGCGATCTTCATAGGTCAAGCGTTTCCATCGTTGTTGTTCAGCCCGCGGACGGTCCCAGCTCCGCTACTGACGGATCCCGGTCCAGCCGCCGGATCGGCGTCCAAGATGGATGCAAGAGGTTCCGTGCGCAAGTGGAAGTGGTGGGCCCAAATCCTCCTTGCCCCGAGCGCAAGGGCTCAGGACGCCGATGGCGATGGGGGCGTGGCCGGGGTGTGGGGAGCGACGGCCGGGGCGGCGGGCTTTCGGTGCTCGGTGTAGGTGATGAGCCCGGCGCCCAGCATGATGAGGCAGACACCGCACCAGCGAAGGGAGGGGACCTGTTCCTTGAGGATGAATCGGGCTGCGAGCGTAGTCAGGACGAAGCCGAGCGACGTGAGCGGCCAGAGGAAGCTGACGTCGCTGCGGGCCATCAGGACCAGGAGCCCGGCGAAGAAGAGGGCCTCGAACAGGACCCCGAGCAGGACATTGGCGTTGGTCAGGCCGCGGCCCACCACCCGGGCGATCTCGGTGACGGAGAAGGTCTGGGGCGAGCCGATCTGCTTGAGTCCATGGCTGAGGAAGACGACACCGATCGCCTCGAACACGAGCGCGACGAGGAGGATGAGGAGAAGACGAACCATAGCGTCAGAGGTCCTGATAGCGGATGAGTTGGATACCGGCGCGGTCGACGGCCTGGCGCACAGGCCGGCTGACCAGCGCGTCGAGTTCGTGGCGAAACTCGGTCAGGGAAGGATGAGAGTAAAGCTCAGAATCGCCGGCCGGCAGGCGATCCAGCAACCGGAGGAGAAACGCTTCATCGACGCGGCCGTTTTGGAGCAGGCCAAAGACGCGTTGCGTGGTGCGCAGCCCGGCCTGGCGCAACCGGGAGCGGGCGGCGGCGGCGAGAAGGGCGAAGACGAGGGCGTGGCCGAGGCGGTAGGCCCAGCGGCCTCCTGCCAGGCGGAGATTGAGCGGGAGGGGATCGCGAGTCAGCCGGAGGCCGCGGAGCCGCGGGTCCGCGGGCGGATCCAGGATCAGCCGGAGGACGGTAGGATGGAGGTGGATGTTCAGATGCCCGTTGAGGTGATCGAGGGGAAGGTCGGTGTCGGCGAAGCGTTGGAACTGAGCTTCGATCTCGCGGCGGAGCAGCGATCGGAGGTGCGTGAGGAAGAAGTACCGCAAGCCGGCACGGACGGGGGAAGGGTCGAAGTGGCCTTGGGGGCGGACGAGTTCCGGGGCTTGGTCGGGGGTGAGGGCGGCTGTTCCGCAAGCCAGGACGAGGTGGAGGCCGACGCCGAGGCGGGGGTGTTGCCGGGCGAGCGCGACGGCGTCGGCGGCGGCGGGCTCATTCACCATGAGGCTGGCGCTGGTGAGGATGCCGTGCGTGTGTGCCTGGACGATGGCGGCGTTGATGGCCGGGGAACGGCCGAAGTCGTCGGCGTTGACGATCAGGCGTCGGGGTTCACGCGGGCCCATAGTTTGGCAGGCGGGATCGGGTGCGGCAGCGCCACCAGGTGCGGAGGATCAACCGCAGTTTTGTGGCTTTGCCGACCCGGAGGGTGCCCGGGGCGAACACGTTGAAGTGCCGGGCTTCGAGCCGCTCGAGCAATCGCCAGTAGACGGCGCCCATCAGTTCGGCGGCCTGCATGGCGGGCTGGTCCTCGACCGGGAGGAGGTTCCGGGCCTGTGCGTAGAAGTGGCGGGCTCGACCGGCGACGGCCTCTGCCAGGGCGCGGTAGGCCGGGGTGTAGCGGTGGCGGAGGAGATCGTCGCGGCTCACGCCAAAGCGCCGGCGTTCGTCGGCGGGCAGGTAGACCCGGCCGCGGTCCGCGTCGTCGGCGACATCGCGGAGGATGTTGGTGAGCTGGAGGGCTTTGCCGAGAGCGACGGCGTAGTCGCGGCATTGGGGATTACGGTAGCCGAAGATCTCGATCGAGAGGAGGCCCACGACCGAGGCGACGCGGTAGCAATAGAGCTCGAGTTGGGTGGCGTCCGGGTAATCAGTGATTTCAAGATCCATGGCGACGCCTTCGAGAAGATCCTCGAAGTGGACATGGGGCAGGTGGTAGCGGGCGATGACCGGCTGGAGCTCCTGGAGCACCGGGTGTTCCGGCCTGGCTTCCGAGAATGCGACGGCGAGGCCGCGCCGCCAGTCCTCGAGCTGTTGCCTGCGGCGGCTCTGGGGGGTGGTCTCCTCGTCGGCCAGATCGTCGACCTGGCGGCAGAAGGCGTACAGGGCCGACATAGCCTTGCGCTTCTCCGGACGGAGAAGAATGAACGCCAGAGCGAGGTTCGAGGCGCTCTTGCGGGTGATCGACTGGCTGACGGCGTAGCTCAAAGCGACGGAGGCGCCTGGCCTTCGGGTCGCGGGGGCGGCAGGCCGCCGGTCTCGGCGAGAGTCGGATTGCGCCGGCGATGTTCGCGCCGGCGTCGGCGGTGACGGTGGTGATGCGTGGACGAATGGCTTTCCTCGTCCCCGTCTCCGCCGGCGTCGGCATCGGTCGCGGAAGACGAATGGGAGCTGGAGTCGATGCCCGACGCGCGAGTGCGAGAGGATCGGTGCGAGTGACGGTGGGAGCGATGCCGCCGCCGCCGCCGGACGAAGCCGGCCCAGAGCATCAGCACCAGGAGGACGACGGCGCCTGCCGCGATGACCACCAGGGCATCCTGGAGCATGCCCGGAACCCGCGGCAGATCGACGACGCGTCCTCCGCCCGAGTCCGGCATACCTGGCTGTCCGGCGAGGAGCTGAAGGCTCACGGCCTTTCCTTTCCGGGCGCCGGGGCCGTTTCCTCCTCGGGGCCGTCGCCGGTTTCGATGTTGAGGCGTTGCATGCGGTGGCGCAAGGCGTGTCGGGTGATCCTGAGATGCTCGGCGGCGCGGGTCACGCTGAAACCATGTTTCTCGAGAGCAGCGAGGATTTGCTGGCGCTCGAACCCTGAGACCAGATCGTCGAGATTGGCGGGCTCGCCGGGTGCGGCATCCGCTTTCCGGAGCCGCGTTTCGATTTGGAAGTCGGGCAGGCTGTCCGCCTGAAGATCGGTGTGGTTTTCCAGGATCACCGCTCGCTCGATCGCGTTGCGGAGCTCGCGGACGTTCCCGGGCCAATGGTGGCCTTTAAGCTTCTGGACGGCTGCCGGGCTCAGCCGCCGGATCCCCTTGTTCATGCTCAGGCAGAAGTGCTGCAGGAAATGGTCCGCCAGCAGCAGGACGTCGTCCTCGCGATCCCGCAGCGGCGGCGGCTGGAACTGCACGACGTTCAGCCGGTGAAACAGGTCTTCGCGGAAGAAATTGTCGCGGATCGCCTTGACGATGTCCCGGTTCGTGGCGGCGATGAGCCGGACGTCGACCCGGAGTTCCCGGTTGCCGCCAACCCGGGTGAAGGTGCCGTCTTCGAGGAAGCGCAACAGCTTCGCCTGCAGCGGGCGGCTCATGTCGCCGATCTCATCCAGGAAGATCGTCCCGCCATCGGCTTCCTCGACCCGCCCCGCTTTTTGTCGGAGGGCGCCGGTGAAGGCCCCCTTCTCGTGCCCGAACAGCTCGCTTTCGAGCAGGGTCTCCGGGATGGCGGCGCAGTTGATCCGGATGTAGGGCTTTTCGCGGCGGTGGCTGAGGCTGTGGAGGGCGCCGGCGATCAACTCCTTGCCGGTGCCGCTCTCGCCCAGGATCAGGACGGTGGCGTTGGTGGGGGCGACGGTCTGGATGAGCTGCCGGAGCTGGACCATCTTGGGGGAGTCCCCGATGATCTGTTCGAGGCGATAGAGGTTGCCGGCCTGGGCCCGGAGGGCAGCGTTTTCCTGGAGCAGCTGGTATTCCTTGGCGCAGCGGGCGACGGCATGGAGAAGTTCCTCGGGCGCAAAGGGTTTCGCCAGGTAATCGATCGCGCCGGCCTTGATCGCCTCGACGGCAAGCCGCGGCGTGGCGTAAGCGGTGATCATGAGCACCGGGAGCGAGGGCCATCGGCTCCGGATCTGCTTCAGGAACTCGTAGCCGCTCATTCCCCCGAGGCGGGCGTCCGTGATCACCATGAACACCTCGGTCTGCTGCAGCGTCCGAAGCCCTTCTTCCGCCGACTCGACCGCGCAGACCTCGTATCCTTCGTCCGCCATGATGGCCTGCAGGGAAAGGCGCATGTTCTTCTCGTCATCGACGAAAAGCAGCGGTGGCAATGGCAGGCTCATGGCTTCAGTCGCACCAAGGCTCGGGCGGGGAAGGTTAGGATGAACCGCGCCCCCTTTCCAAGTGCAGATTCAACGGCAACGCGTCCGCCGTACATTTCGACATTATGTTTGACGATAGCCAGGCCCAGGCCGGTACCCTTGTCCCGGGTCGAGAAATACGGCTCGAAGATCCGTTCGAGGTTCGCCGGCGCGATGCCCGGGCCGTCGTCGGCGATGGTGATGACAACCGAGGTGTCCTCGCCCAACGCGGTGGTGATCCAAAGGTGACCGCGGCCGCCGGTGGCCTCGCGGGAGTTCTGGAGGACATTGACGAAGACCTCGGCCAGGTGGCTGCGCTGAGCCAGCAGGTGAGGCAGGCCCATCGCATACTCGCAGTGGATCTGGACCTCATATTTCACCGCCGGGGGGAAGACTTGCAGGAGCGCTTCTTGGAGGAGCTCGCGGACGTCGAGCCGGTCGACGCGCCCCTCGCTGAGCTGCGCATAGCCCATGAGCTCGGTGATGAGCCTGTCCGATTTCTCGACCTCCTCGCGAATGATCGCGATCTGCTGGGTGATGGTCTTGCCCTCGCGGACCGTCCGCTGGAGCGTGTACGAGGCGTTGTTGATGATGGCCAGGGGGTTCTTCAGCTGATGCGCAATCTCGGCAGCAAGCCGGCCGGAGGCCTCGAGCTGCTGTCGGCGGAGGGCGAGTTCCTTTTGTTCCTCCTGCCGGCGGCGCTGGCGGTCGAGGAGCACCTGCATCGTCCAGCACCAAGCCGCCACCGCGGCCATTAGCAGCAAACGGAGGACGAACGACATCCCCAGTTCCGGCATTGCCGGCGCGTCCATTGCCGCCGCCGCTTCCTCCTCGAGCGTGGGCGGCACGGCGTCCATTCGCGTGATGGTGCGGTCCATGAGCACGCCGCCCGCGTAACACAAGCCCATGAGGACATTGAGAACGACCTGGGGCACGGTGGCGCTTACGCTCAGGGAATTCCTCAGGACGAGCCCCAGATAGAGCCAGTAGAGAGAGCTCTCGATGCCCCCCGTGACCGTGATCAGCATGCCCAGAAACAGGCCGTCGACCAGGGCGCTGACGAAGACCGTCCATTGGACGAGCGGCCGCGGGACCTGGCGGACGCCCAGGATGACGAAGGCCACGCCGAAGTTGAGGGCGACGTAGACCATGAACACGTACTGCACCACGCGTTGCGCGAAGCACCAGGTCACCTTCTCCGCGGCGATGTTCGGATTGATCGGGGAATCCGACACCCAGTTGGACCAGTAGAGGAAGTACAGGAGCAGGACGATGACGAATCCCTTCGCCAGGAGGCCGATGTCCCGCTCGATCAGGTTGATGCGGGTCAACTGCTGCACGGGGTCTGGCGACGACATCGAGAGCAACTCGATGCGGGAGATCGAAGGCTCGCTGGATGGGGAACTCTTCGGCATCGGCGCTACGCGGATCCCAGCAACTCGAGCGCGCGCGCCGCGATCCGGTCCACCGGCCAGAGGCGGCCGGGTCCCTCGTGTCCGCAGGCCAGCACGCCCTCTTCAGGCCCGATGAACTCCGTCCCGCGCGCGCGGAGGGTGGCGACGTGGGCCTGGGTGGCCGGATGCAGCCACATGCGGGTATTCATGGCCGGTGCCAGGAGCACCCGCGTCTCCGGCCGCAGGGCCAGGGCAACGCACGAAAGCGCGTCGTCGGCCAGGCCGAGGGCCAACCGGCCCAGCGTGTGGGCGCTGGCCGGAGCCACCAGCAGAAGCTGGGCGGCTTCGGCCAGGGCGATGTGCGCTGGCCGCCAGCCGTCCAGGGCTTGAAAGAGATCGGTCACCACCGGATGGCGCGACAGGGTCTGGAAGGCCACCGGCGTGACAAAGCGCTGGGCGTCGGCAGTCAGCACCACGCGGACATCAATTCCCTGACGAGCCAGGAGGCTCGTCAGGTCAATGGCGCGGTGCGCTGCGATCGAACCCGTGACCCCCAGGACCACCACCGGCGCGGAGGAAGAGCTCATGGTGACCGCAGTCTACCGGGTCCAGGCTGGAAACGCCAGCGGGAGGTGCTCAGGCCGAAGCGGAACCGTCCTCGGAGAAGGGCGGGATCACGCGACCGGTCCGCATCTTCTCGGCCTCGTAAAGGAGCTGCATGCGCCGGAGATCCTCGGTCACCGTTGTGCTGATCACGAGGAAATCGAACTCGCGCCAGCGGGCGATTTCGGCGCGGGCTGCGGCGAGGCGGTGTTGGATGGCCGTTTCACTGTCTTTGCCCCTCGCGCGAAGGCGGCCTGCAAGCACCTCGAGGGAGGGGGGTGCAAGGAAGACGGTGACCAAGGCGCGGGCAAGGCGCGCATCCGCGGCGGCTGCCCGCCGCACGCTGGCCGCGCCCTGGACGTCGATGTTCAGCAACACATCCTGTCCGCGATCGAGGCGGTGGTCCACCTCGCGCCGCAGCGTGCCGTAGCGGTGGCCATAGACGTCGGCGGACTCGAGGAAGTCCCCCGCGGCCGCCAGTTTGGCAAAGGCGTCGGACGAAAGGAAATGGTAGTCCACGCCATCCCGTTCGCCCTCTCGTGGCGGGCGTGTGGTGCAGGTGATGGCCCGGCTCAGGCCCGGAACCGCGGCGAGCAACCGGTCGCAGACCGTGGTCTTGCCACCCCCGGACGGGGCCGAAATGACCAGGACGAGAGGGGAGGGAAATGGAGCTGGCATGGCGGAAGGGAAAGGGCGCCGCAGGCGGGCTTATTCGAGGTTCTGGACCTGCTCGCGGAACTTATCGAGCTCGGTCTTGAGGCGGACCACGGCGTGCGAGATGGCGGCGTCATTGGCCTTCGATCCGAGCGTGTTGATCTCGCGGTTCATCTCCTGCGCGAGGAAGTCCAGGAGGCGCCCGACCGGTTCGCGCGAGACGAGCGCAGCGTCGAACTGCTTGAAATGGCTCCGGAGGCGTGTGAGCTCCTCCGTGATGTCGGCGCGGTCGGCGAAAACCACCACTTCCTTGAGCAGCCGTTCGTCATCAGCGGCGAGCGGGACGCCGGCTTGACGGATGCGCTCGAGGAGATCGCAACGGTACTTCTCGACCGTGCGCGGCGCCTGGCGTTCGATTTGGGAGACGAGCCGGCGCATGGCGGAGATCCGGGCCTTGAGATCGGCCGCCAGGTGCTGTCCTTCGCGGCGCCGTGTGCGCTGCAGGCGTTCGAGGGCCTGTCCGAGGGCGGCCTCGACGGCCGGCCAGCGGCTCTCGGCATGGGCGCCGGCATCCAGCGGCTGGAGCACGCCGGGCAGGCGCAGCAGGGAATCCAGGCTGACCGCTGCCGGGATGTCGAGGTGGTGTGCGAGCGCGGCCAGCTCCTTTGCGTACGCGGCGGCGAGCGCGCGGTTAAGGCGGACCCTGCAGGCCCCTGGGTCGTCGATCAGAGCCATCGCGATGCGAACCGTCACCCGGCCCCGGGCAACCTGGCGCTGGACTTCCTCCCGGATCCGGCCTTCGAGAGGTTCGAGTTCGTCCGGCAGGGCGAGACTCACCTCGGTCTGCCTGCGGTTGACCGAGCTGAGCTCGACCGTGATCTTGAAGCCGTTGCGCGAGCTCTCACCCCGCCCGTATCCCGTCATCGAATTCATCCGACAACGAGCATGAGCCCCCGGGGGGGAATTGTCTAGCGGCGGGCGATCGCCGGCCGGGGGGCGGCGCCAGCCGGCATTGTGCACAGACCCTTACCACCAGAAGGGCGGGTCGCCGTCGGTTCGAATGACCATTTGGGGGAACTTCCGCCACGATGAATGGCCGTCGAGGAAGAGCAGATTGCCGCCGGCAGGGAGTTTCTTCTCCATGTGGGCCGTGCTGTGCCCCTTGCGGTCGGTCCAGCCGCCGATCGTGATGCCGGTGTACGAGTTCCGGTTCCGGTTCACTTCGTCGTTGCCGTTGGACAGCGTGCCGTCCGCGGCGAGGACACGTTCGCTCGGCCCTGGCTCGACCAGGCTGCCGTCGCGCATCCTCCAGGGGGCGGGGTTGACGGACTCGGTCTGATTCGTCGTGCGGACGCGGCCTGAGTTCTTGAACGCCACGGCGTAGCCGATCACCCGGTATCCGCCCGCATTGTCGGGGGCGAGCTCGTTCGTCACCCCGGTGCCAAAAGCCCATAACTCGTCGCAGTCCTGCTTCGAGAACGCGGGGCAGTAGAGGATCCGCCGCGTCCCGCCATTGCGCACGAAGGCATTGGCGGCCTGGGCGGGCAGATCCCACGGCCAATACGCACCCCCGCAGTCCGGGAACGCGCCGCGGCCTTCGTCCGCGTACATCAGGATCGCGATGCCAAGCTGGCGCATGTTGCTGTTGCACTTGATGCGGATGGCTTTGCTCTTGGCCTTGGCCAGCGCCGGAAGGAGCATGCCGGCGAGGATGGCGATGATCGCGATCACGACCAGGAGCTCGATGAGGGTGAAAGCCCGGCGCGGTCGCCGGAATCGGGTTCCTGCGACGCCGCAGGCGGTGTGGTGGGGGAGGAGCACGCGTCTCATGGGCTGGGCGGTTGAGTGTGAACGTCAGGGGCGCACCAGAGTTGGGTCACGCGACACCATGCTCCAGACGCGGCCGAGCTGCAACCGAACTCGTGGGTGCAGTATGCGCGATGCGCAAGCGTCACAGAAGCTGTTTGAGCCGATCCAGGCGGAATGAAACGAATCATTGTCATCGACCACAAACAGTTGCGAGCTTTGTTACTTAAGTGTACTAAGTATTTAGTTTGGTGCAATTGTTTTCTTCGGTTTTGTGGTCGCCGATCGAGGCGCGCCGAGTCTGCTGACTCGGTCGGCAAGGACGTGCTGCAGCCGCCCGCGGTTCCGGACTCGGGTGGGTCAGGGTGCTGCCCGGTATACGACGGCCTCCCGAAGCAGGATTTCCTTGCCCTGGGACCGCGGATCGGCTGCGTCGACCGTCACGATACGCACCGTGTGGGGGCCTGGTTTGAGACCGTACGTCTGCCAGAGCACGTTGTCGTGGGTGCGCTCGACGATGTAGGCATCGAGGGGCAGTTTCTGGCGTTTGCCATCGAGGTAAATCTCCGCCCTGCCGCCCTTCTGGTTCAGGCCGCCGAGGATGGCCAGCGCGACGCCGTCGAAGTGGAGCAGAGCCTCCGCGCCGGAACCGCTGTGGGAACGGCCGTCCTTGGTCGGCGTCCACGGACCGCTGAAACTCCACTCCGGCGCCGAGCAGGGGATCCGCCGATCCGGGATGCCGGGCGACCACTGTTCGAGCCGTGGCGCCTTGGGGCGCTGGACTGGGACCTGGACTTCGGAATCGGTGACCCTGCCGCCGGCGTTGCGGATGACGCGGAGCGCCCGGTTCTCGGTGGACTTGACGATGTCGTTGAACGAGTAGCTCGTGTAATCGAACTTCTGGTCGGCGAGCCCCGGCAATTCGGTCTTGTAGACGTCCGGGATGCGATCGTAGCCGAGCATGACGCCGAGGACGCCCGCGGCGCTCGAGGGATTGCAGTCGGAATCCTGGCCGCAGCGGGTTGAGATCTCGAGGGTCCGTCCGAAATCGCCCGCGCCGAACAGCAAGCCGAAGGCGACGTAGGCGCCATTGAGTTTGGCGTCGATGTTGAACGGCGTCTGGAAGCCATCCGGGCAGGGATCATCGCGATCCCATTTCTGCTGGACCCAGCTCCAGACGCGCCGCCAGTCCTGCGGAGAGACCCTTGACCAATCGATGAGATCGCGGATGAGGCGGCCGTACTCGCTCCGGGCGGGGATACAGGCCAAGCCGGCCTCGGCGACGGCCCTCGGGTCGGTCTCGAAGAAGGCGGCGGCATACATCCCGCACACGAACATGCCGCCGTAGAGGCCATCCCCGTAATTCATGACGCGGCCGACCCGATTGCAGTACCGGTTGGACTCTCGCGGAAGGCCAGGGCACATGAGCCCGATGAAATCGGCTTCGATCTGGAAATCGATGTCATTGGCGTGGAAGTTGTACTTGGGATGGCCGGACCAGGGGGCTTCGATGCCCTGGTTGAGGGCGCGGCGGGCGCCCGCGTTGGCGTGCCAGAGATGGTATTGCGAGTCCCGGAAGGCGCGTCCGTAATCCCGGCACGTCGCGTCGAGTCCCAGATCGTCCATCACCTTCGAGAACGTCATTTCGACGTACAGATCGTCCTGGTGCAGCGTGTTCTCGAGCATGCCGGCTTTCCACTCGAGGGCGCCCTCGAGAATCCTGCCGTTGGATCGGAACTCGGTTGGCGCGCCGAACGCGACGCCGATCATCTGGCCGGCCCAACCGCCCCGGATCTTGTCGCGCAGCGCGTCGCGGGAGAGCGTCCGGTTCTCGGCTCCGTTCATGGCCGCGGCACCGACGACACCGCCCGCGAGCAGGAGCGCGAGGAGTGGTCGGACAGGACAATGACGATGACACACCGTGTGTTGCATGGCGGTCATTCTGACGCCGAATGGCCGCGGGAATCAAGCTGGAGAGCAACAAGGAGACAAGGACAGGTGGGTGAGACGAAACTTGACAGCAGAGTCTTGCTTTTGAGAGTTTGCTTGGCCGCTGATGCCGAGGCCAGCATCCGAGACCATGCGCCGTTGGAGGAAGCCGGCGGCGCTCGAAGCCTTGATACCCAGCGACGTGGGGCGCTCAAGAGGATGTGAGTATGATCTTTATGCCGGGATAGCTCAATTGGTGGAGCATCAGATTGTGGATCTGAGGGTTACGGGTTCGAGTCCCGTTCCCGGTACCAATTTCACCTGGAGACAAAGTGGACAGCTCGGAAGAGAAGAGGAAACGCCTGGTCGCACCGCAGACACTGAAGGGTTTTCGCGACCTGATGCCTGTTGCGATGATCGCCCGGAACGCGGTTATCGAGAAGATCCGGTCTGTTTACGAGAAGTACGGTTTTGTTCCCATCGACACGCCGGTGCTCGAACACCTCGGCACGCTTTTGGGTCCCGGCGGCGAAGAGATCAACAAGGAGCTGTTCCGCCTGGAAAGCCCGGAGCGCGAGCCCATCGCGATGCGTTTCGACCTGACCGTTCCGTACGCCCGGCTCCTGGCACAGTATCCGGATCAGCTGAAGCTGCCGTTCCGCCGCTACCACGTCGGGCCGGTATTTCGCGCGGACAAGCCCGGTCCGGGTCGTTTCCGGCAATTCGTCCAGTTCGACATTGACGCCGCGGGTTCCGAATCGGTCGCGGTGGACGCGGAGATTGTGGCGGCGATGGCGGAGGTGATGCGAGCCTTGGGTCTTGGGAACGGCGAATTCCAGATCCGCATCAACAACCGAAGGCTCGTGGACGCCCTGCTTCTTTGCCAGGGCATTGCGGATGGCGAGACGCAGAAGCATGTGCTGCGGGTGATTGACAAGCTCCCAAAGGTCGGGGCTGAGAGCGTGCGGAAAGAGCTGGGCGATGGGCGCGTGGATGATTCAGGGGACCCGATTCCTGGCGTGGGGCTGTCTGGCGGGGTGATTGAGGATCTGATCCAGTTCATCTCGATCCAAGGCACATCCCGAAAAGAAGTCCTGGATGGGCTGGCCCGGGTGCTCCCCCAGGGTGCGACCCGCGACGCTGCGCTCGGCGAGATGTCAGAACTGAACGAAGCCCTGGCGAGCCTGCGGGTTGCCGAACATGAAGCGGTCTTCGATCCAAGCCTGATGCGTGGGCTTGACTACTACACAGGGCCAGTTTTTGAGGCTCATTTGCCTGGCGCGCCACATTTCGGGTCGGTCATGGGTGGTGGTCGCTACGACCAACTCGTTGCCCGATTCATGGATCAGAGCGTCCCCGCGACCGGTGCCTCCATCGGTCTGGACCGTCTCATGGACGCCCTTGCGCACCTTGGAAGAATCAGGACGGCGCCCACCACCACGAAGGTCATGGTTCTCTCCCTGCGGGGCGTTCCATCGCGCGAACTCCTTTCCATTGCCCATGACTTGCGCGATCAGGGGATCCCGACCGAAGTGTTCTTCGCTGGCTCCAACGCCGGTTTCCGGGATCAACTTTCCGCAGCCAACGCCCGGCAGGTGCCCATCGCCGTGATTCTTGGCGAGGACGAACTCAAGACGGGCAGAGTCTCGATCAAGGACCTGCGGGTTGGGATGCAGGCGCGTGCTGCCATTCAGAGCCACGAGGAATACAAGAAGTCCGGCAGGACGGGTCAGGTGACGGTCGCCCGCAACGAATTGGTCCAGACCGTCACGCACCTGCTTTCCGGCCAGTGAAAGACCCGGAACCCGTCAGTGACGCGAACGCGCTTGTCTCGGGCTGGGCCGGATTTCGCATCACCGGAACGATGAACCGGAAATCCGGACTCTAGCCCGCATCGATCTGGCGATGAGCGGCGCCGGTTGTGCGGTGACAGGGATGGTGTGCAACATTCGTCTGTAACAAACCCGGTCTCCTGTCATCTAAAGCGTGGTAGAAAGAGCTGTCGATGGATCGGGAAACACAATTCAAGAGTATCCTGGAAACGAACCAGGATCGGATCTATCGCTTCTGCTGCTGCTAGATCCGGGACGAAGAGGAGCGGCGGGACGTGTTCCAGGATGTCCTGCTGCAGATTTGGAAGAGCCTGAAGCAGCTTTGGGAGGCCACCGACCATGAACATGAATGATTAGAAGAACCGCTGCCAGGCCGTGAAAGCGCCGGTCATTCCGAGCGGCGGCGTGGATGCTGCCCAACCGGTCAACAGCCTGATCGAACGCGTGAGGGCGCAAGAGGCAAAGGAAGCCCGGCACCTCAGGAAGGCCCGGCCCCTCTGGCTGATCGCGACGGCGATGTTCCTGTTTGTGTTCGCGGGCCTGCTCTTGCAGCCCTCGGCCACGGTCCGTCCGGCCCGGTTGGTGTTCTGCGGTGTGCTGGCGGCGGTTTACGTGGTCAACGCCGCACTCCTGGCGCGGAGATTGCGGGCACTTTCGCGGATTGACTACGCGGATTCGCCCCGTTCGTTCCTGCAGAGCGCCGAGCCCCGGCATCGGTTCATGGGGCCACGGGAGCTCTGGCTGGCGGGGAGCGGTCTGGTCATCCTGGGTGTGGTTACCGAGGTCTATGTTGAAGACATGCTGCTTCAACGCTACGTGGCTCCGGAGCATCAGGCGCTAGGGATAGCCGTTTATTGCCTGGGCTACCTGCTGGTGTGCGCGGCGGGCTTCATGTTCAGCTACCTGAACTGGATGAGGGACACCACACTAGCCTTGGAGATGTTTGACACCCCGACGGGGCAGCGGCTAGAGTCCTCGACTTGTGGAATATGTGGCAAAGAGGTCAAGTTTGGTCCCTGCCGTTCCAAACCCGCCCCCCCGCCTCCGAGGACTCTACATTAGCGAGGCGCGGAAGAGAGGGTTCGGAAAGGCAGGGAGGTTTCATCGGATCGCGGACTTTGTTAGGTCTGAGGTGCGCCTCGCTAGGTTATGGTTGGCATGAAGGTGTTGTTGGCTTCCTTGGTGGAACTCATCCGGCGGACATCGGCGGAGATACCGGATGATGTCCAGAGGTCCATCCTCGAAGCGCTCGAGCGGGAGCAGCGGGGCACGATTGCGGAGTCGGCGCTTCGGATCATCGAGCGGAACATTGCGTTGGCCCGGGGCAAATCGCAGCCGCTGTGCCAGGATACGGGCAGTATTCTCTTCTATATCGAGCATCCGTCCGGGTTCGATCCGATCGAGTTCGAGGAGACGGCGCGGGAGGCGGTGGGGGGGGCGACGCGGGTGGGGTATCTGCGGCAGAATTCGGTTGATTCGCTCACGGGACGGAACGACGGGACGAATGTGGGGCCGGGGTCGCCGGTCTTTCACTTTCAGGCGGTGCGATCCGGGGGGCTGAGCGTGCGTTTGATATTGAAGGGGGGCGGGTGTGAGAACGTGGGGGCCCAGTATTCGCTGCCGGACGAGCGGCTGAAGGCGGATCGCGACCTGGAGGGTTGTCGGCGGGTGATCTTGGATGCGGTGGTTCAGGCGCAGGGGAAGGGTTGCGGCCCGGGGATTCTGGGGGTGTGCATCGGGGGGGATCGGGCGACGGGCTACGAGCACTCGAAGCGGCAGTTTCTGCGCCGTTTGGACGATCGGAATCCGGATCCGCGCCTTGACGGACTCGAGCAGGAGGTTTTGGGGACGTCGAACGCGCTGGGGATTGGGCCGATGGGGTTTGGCGGGCGCACGACGTTGCTGGGGGTGAAGGTGGGGGTGCTGAACCGGTTGCCGGCCTCGTACTTTGTCAGCGTGAGCTACATGTGCTGGGCCTACCGGCGGCAGGGTGTGGCGCTGGACGAGTCGGGAGGCATACAACGATGGCTGTATGGTGGCGCTTGAAGCACCGTTCACGGAGGAGAAGATTCGCCGGCTTCGCGTGGGGGATGCCGTCGAGGTGAGCGGCATTTTGTACACGGGGCGGGATGCCGTGCATCGCCATTTGGCGCACGGCGGGGATTTGCCAGCCGGCGTGAACCTGCGGGATGGCATCATGTACCATTGCGGACCGGTTGTGCTTCGGGGTGAGACGGGCGAGTGGCGGGTGGTGGCGGCGGGGCCGACCACTTCGGCGCGGGAGGAGCCGTACCAGGCGGAGATTATCCGGCGGCATGGAGTCCGGGGGGTCATTGGGAAGGGGGGCATGGGGGAGCGCACGCTGGAGGCCTGTCGGGCGGAAGGCTGCGTGTACCTGCATGCCGTCGGCGGGGCGGCCCAAGTGTTGGCGGAGCAGATCCGGCGGGTTCGCGCGGTGTATTGGCTCGAGGAATTCGGGTCGCCGGAGGCGATCTGGGAGTTCGAGGTCGAGCGGTTTCCGGTGGTGGTCACGATGGACGCGCACGGCGGCTCGTTGCATCGGGACGTGGCGTTGGCGAGCGAGGCGGAGTTGCGGAAGCGGCTGTGAGGGTGCATGCACGAAGTCGGGATCATTCAGAATGCCGTGGCGATGGCGCTCCAGACAGCGAGGGAATCCGGGGCTATCAGGGTGCATCGCGTGCGGCTTCGGGTGGGCACGATGAGCGGGGTCGTGCCGGACGCATTGCGTTTCGCCTTCGATCTGGTTTGCCAGGGGACGGCTGCGGAGGGGGCGGAGCTCGAGATCGAGGAAGTGCCGGCGGCGTGCTGGTGCGCCGCCTGTGCGGCGGAGTTTGTTTGTGAGGATTACATCAACGAATGCCCGCGTTGCCACGCCGTGAGCGGCGAGCTGCGTCGCGGTCGGGAACTCGAATTGGCCACGGTGGAGGTTTCCTAGCGAGGCGCACGTCACAGAGGACCAATGAAGGGGCAAGGAACCTGATATGTGTCGAGAATGCGGCTGTGGAGAGTCGGGGGCGGATGGATTGGCTGGTGACCCCGGCCACGATCACGCGGTGGATCACGCGGCGGCGGGGCACCGTGCGGGGGGGGCGGGAGCGCACGAGCCGCATCAGGCTGTTGCGGTGCATCGGTCGCTGCTCGAGAAGAACGAGCGGCTGGCAGAGCGCAACCGGGGCTATTTCCAGGCGAAAGGCCTCCTGGTGTTGAACGTCGCATCGTCCCCGGGGTCGGGGAAGACCACGCTGATCCAGAGGACGGCGGAGCGGCTGGCGGGCCGGCTGCGTGTCGGGGTGGTGGTGGGCGATTTGGCGACCGACAACGATGCGGCGCGGCTGCGGTCGTCGGGGATTCCCGTGGTGCAGATCACGACCGGCACGGTCTGTCATCTCGAAGCGGAGATGGTGTCGCGTGCGGCGGCCCAGCTCGACCTCGATGCGTTGGACCTGTTGATCATCGAGAACGTGGGGAACCTGGTTTGTCCGGCGTCGTACGACCTGGGGGAAGACCTCCGGGTGGTGTTGCTCTCGACGACCGAGGGGGAGGACAAGCCGCTCAAGTATCCGCCGATGTTCCACTCGGCGAACGTGGCGGTTGTGACGAAGACCGATTTGGCGGCGGCGGCCGGCTGGGACCGGGAGCAGGCGATGGCGAACCTGCATCGGGTGAGCCATCACGCAATGCTGTTCGAGGTCTCGGCCCGGACGGGCGCGGGGATGGAGGCTTGGTGCGACTTTCTCGTACAACAGCACGCCGCCCGCCGGAGGTAACCCGACGGCGGGTTGTGGTCCGGCAGCGTGCCGCGGAGGATCTTGGCCCCATGAAAGAGCTGTTTGTGTTGGCGGCGATGGTGTTTGCGGCGGGGCAGGCGGGGGCTGCGGAGGCCCCGGTCCGCCGGGCGATGCAGTTCCGGGCCGGCACCGTCGAGGCGGCGGCCGCCTGGCAGCGGGACGCCCGCGAGCAGTTGATCCACCTGATGATGGGGGGCAAGGTGCCGCCGCGCGTGCCGCCCGATCCGCGGGTGACCGGCCAGTGGGACGCCGTTCCTGGCGCGACCGGGTATCGGCTCGAGGAAGCGACGATCCAGACCCTGCCCGACCGTCGGGTTCATCTTTGGCTGGCGCGGCCGAAGTCTCCCGGGGGCAGGGTGGGGGCGGTGTTGGCGCTGCATGGCCACGGGGGGAGCGGCGAGGCTGTGGTGCGTGGGCAGGGGTTGTACTGGTACGGCCGGACGCTGGCGGAGATGGGTCTGGTGGTGGTGGCGCCGGACATCGGCCAGCACGAGCTGCAGCATGCGGACTGGACGTTGATGGGGGAGCGGACGTGGGACGCGCTCCGGTGCCTGGACTACATGACGGCTCTGCCGGAGGTGGACCCGGCCCGAATTGCGGTGGCGGGGCTGTCCTTGGGAGGCGAGACGGCCATGTACGTTGCCGCGCTCGACGAGCGGGTGCGCCTGGCCTGCAGCAGCGGCTGGCTGACAACGGTGGCCAACATGAAGAACGGGCACTGCCCCTGCTTCGATTTCCCGGGGCTCGAGGCGACCTTCGATTTCGCGGACATTTTTGCCTGTGCGGCACCGAGGGGGATGGTTTGCGAGCTGGGGGAACAGGAGCGCGCGCCGGGCGGTTTCCCGGTGGCCATCGGCCGGTCGGCGCATGCGGAGGTGGCGGCGGCCTATCGGCTGTTCGGGGCGGAATCGAATCTGACGCTGACGGTGCACTCGGGGCCGCACGTGTTCAGCGGGCGTGATTTTCTGCCGCGGTTGCGAAGCGCCTTTGGGGTGAATGTCCCGGCGGTTCCCGAGGACGCGGCGGCACGCGCCTGGGTCCGGTTTACGGATGGTCCCGAGTCGTTTGAAGGCAGCGCGTATCACTGGCTGGGGCGCAGCGTGCTCGAGGTGACTTTGGATACACCGCCGGAGCCGGGCGACGCTCTCGAGCTGCGCTGGGGCGCGAAGTCGGATCGGCGGCAGGCCGTGATCCGCGTCAACGGCCGGAGCAGCGTGGTCGAGGAGGGCGGGCATTGGGGGTTCCGATGGGTGCGGGTGCCGATCCCGGCCGGGGTCCAGGGAGACCGCTACCGGATCCGGTTCGAGCGGGGTCAGGGGCTGCCGGCGTTCCTGGCCGAGGTCCGAGTGGCCGGTCTCGAACGACCCGCGGACCGGCCCGAGCTCAGCCGGAGTCGCCATCGGGCGGACTTGACCGTCAGCGGGGTGGACGAGACGGCCGCAGGGGCCGAGGCATTCCCCGCGATGCGCGCGGTTTGGGACCGGGAACCGGCGGCGGCGGCGTTTCCCGCCGTAGCGGAGGGCGTCAAGGCGGCGTTTCGTCAGGCGGAACGCAATGGGCGGATGGCGAGCGAAGCGTTGTATCGTTGCCGGCGGTACGTGGACGGCTGGCTGGCGCGGGCGGACCCGGCGACCGGGCTGATTCCCCGCAACCTGCGCGAGAGCGATTTCTGGAACGGGCGCGATGCCGCCGCGGACAATTATCCCTACATGGTGCTGACGGCGGCGATGACGGATCGGGGGCTCCTGGAAGGGCGGATGTTGGAGATGCTCCGGACGGAGACGCGTCTGACCTGCCGGCTTGGGCGGTTGCCGGACGACTATTCGTTTTCCAAGAAGGGCTGGCGGCGGGAGGCGTTGGACGTCGAGCAAGTGATGTTTGACGGGGCGGAGTACGTCAAGGACGGGCTGCTGTGTGTGACCGAATGGCTTGGAGCGAGCCCGTGGTCAGAGCGGATGATCGGAATCGTCGACGATCTCTGGGCGCAAGCGTCCCTCGAGACCCCCTACGGAAAGCTGCCGAGCCTGAATCTCGAAATCGCGGGGAACCTGCTTCAGGCGAACTCGAGGCTCTTCTGGTTCACGGGCAATTCCCAGTACCTGGACCAGGCGATCCGGCTTGGGGACTATTACCTGCTGGGCACGAACCACCCGACGCGCGACTTCCGGACCTTGCGCCTGGTGGATCACGGCTGCGAGATACTCAACGGACTGAGCGAACTGTATGTGGCGGTGGCGCACGCGCGTCCGGCGAAGAAGCAGGCCTACCAGGAACCGCTGCACGCGGTCTTTGACTGCGTGCTCGAGAAGGGGCGGAATGCGGATGGACTGCTGTATTCGTGGTTCAATCCGCAGACGGGGGAACACAGCGCGGACCTGTGTGACACGTGGGGCTACGACTACGACGGGGTCTACGCCTTGTGGCTGATCGATCGGACACCGGCGTATCGGGAGGCGGTGCGGAAGGTGCTGGGCAACCTCGAAGGCAAGTACGTGGGGGCTTGCTGGGGCGACCGCAGCGCCGACGGGTTCGCCGATTCGATCGAGGGCGCGCTCAACTTGTACCATCGCGAGCCCGTGGCCTCGGCGGCGGCATGGATCGACGATCAGACCCGCCGGATGTGGCGGATCCAGGGTGCGGACGGGGTGATTGAGGGTTGGCATGGCGACGGGAACTTCGCCCGGACCTCACTGATGGTGGCGCTCTGGAAGAGCCAGGGGGCGAGGGTGGAACCGTGGCGGACGGACGTGCGGTGCGGCGCGGTGCGGGAAGGCAACCGGCTCTATCTTCACGTGACCGCCGATGGACCCTGGGAAGGCCGCCTGGTGTTCGACCGACCGCGGCATCGGCGCCACCTGAAGCTGCCCCTCGATTATCCCCGGATCAACCAGTTTCCCGAGTGGTTCGCTGTCGAGGAGGCGGGCCGGTACACCGTCCGGCAGTTGCCCGAGAGCCCGCGCGAGTGGACCGGGGCCCAGCTGGCCGAGGGCATTCCCCTAAGACTGAGAGCTGGACACGCTGTGTCCTTCGAGGTGCGGTGAGGGGCGGGATTGGGGATTTGAGATTGGAAACTGGAGATTGGAGATTGTGAAACGAACGAGGGAGATGCGGATGAAGTCGATCGCGTTCTGGGCGGAGCGAAGTCCGTCGGTGGGGAGGGTGGGGGCGCCTTGGGGGGCCATCGGGGCCTTGGCATGGGCAACGTGCATGACCATGGCCTCGGGGGCGGTAACACCCCAGGAGTTGGACGAGGCTGCCCGATGGTCAGGCGCCCGGTTCGAGGGCATCGCCGAGCCCGCAGCGACGCCGACGCCCGGCTTGGTTGTCCTGGCCAATCATGATCCGGTTCAGAAGAACGCGCGGGGCGGCCGTCCGATGCGCCTTGGGACGGCGAGCTACACGCGTGGTCTCTATTGTCATGCCACGAGCAAGGTGATGGTGCACTTGCCCGGTCCGGGCGACCGGTTCATGGCGGTGGCGGGAGTGGACAGCAACGACCAGACGAGCGGCGGGCGGGGCAGTGTCCGGTTCGCCGTGCGTGTGGGCGGGGCCGAGGCCTTTCGTTCCGAGGTCCTGCGCGAGGGTCAGCCGGCGGTGCCGGTTTCCGTGCCGCTGGGGGGGGCGCGCGAGTTCGTGCTCGAGGTCGATGATGGCGGCGACGGTATTTCCTGTGACCAGGCGGACTGGGCGGATGCCCGGGTGGTGTTGCAGGGCGGGCAGGAAGTGTGGCTTGGGGACATGCCGTTGCGGGCGGGCGCGGGAAGGCCGCCGCACCCCGTCGAAGTTCCGTTCTCGTTCCGCTACGGCGGCAAGACGCTGGCGGCGTTGGGATGGGTGCCGACGCGGTCGAGCCGTCCGCTTGACGCGCAGCGCACAGAGCATGTCGTTCGCTATCGCGATGAGCGGACCGGGCTCGAAGTCGAGTGTCGGGCCATCACGTACCGCGATTTCCCAACCGTGGAATGGACGGTATTCTTCAAGAACACCGGTGCGAGCGAGACGCCGATTCTGTCCGAGGTTCAAGCGCTGGATGCGGCCTGGGTCCGGGGCGGCGGGGGCGAATTCCTGCTGCATCATTGGGTCGGGAGTCCTTGCCGGGCGGATGATTTTGCGCCGCTCGAGACGGTGTTGCCGCCCAAGGCGACGAAGCGGATCAGCGCGGCGGGGGGGCGTCCCAGCAATTCGGATCTGCCCTATTTCAACCTCGCTTGGGGGGACGAAGGGGTGATCCTGGCGGTCGGCTGGCCGGGGCAATGGGCGGCCCAGTTTGTCCGCGATGGGGAGTCCGGACTGCGTGTGGTCGCGGGCCAGGAGCTCACCCGGTTCCGGCTGCGGCCGGGGGAGGCTGTGCGGACGCCGCTGATGGCGGTCCAGTTTTGGAAGGGCGACTGGATACGGGCGCAGAACATCTGGCGGCGGTGGATGCTGGCGCACAACGTGCCACGGCCGGGCGGACGGCTGCCCGGGGTGCAGATGGCGGCCTGCAGCTCGCACCAGTTCGGTGAGATGATCCATGCCAACACCGAGAACCAGAAGCTCTTTGTTGATCGCTACCTCGAGGAACGGCTGCCGCTCGATTACTGGTGGATGGACGCCGGCTGGTATCGCTGCGACGGGAGCTGGCCGAAGACCGGGACCTGGGAGGTGGACACCAACCGATTTCCCGGGGGACTGCGGGTGATCTCGGATCATGCGCGGGCGAAGGGGGTAAGGACGATTGTCTGGTTCGAGCCGGAGCGGGTGCACCGGGGGACGTGGCTGGCGGATTCGAGGCCGCAGTGGGTGCTGGGGGGAGGGGCGGGCGGCTTGCTGAACCTGGGGCATCTCGAGGCGCGGCAGTGGTTGACGGAGCACATCGACAGCCTGATCACCAGCCAGGGAGTGGACTTGTATCGGCAGGACTTCAACATCGACCCGCTCGAGTTCTGGCGGAACAACGACCCTGAGGACCGGCAGGGGATCACCGAGAACCATCATGTCACGGGGTATCTGGCCTACTGGGACGAACTGCGACGGCGGCATCCGGAGATGTTGATCGACTCGTGTGCGTCGGGCGGCCGGCGCAATGATCTCGAGACGATGCGTCGGGCGGTGCCTTTGCTGCGGAGCGACTACATCATGGAACCGGTCGGCAACCAGGGGCACACGTACGGTCTCTCCTTCTGGTTGCCGTTCCAGGGGACCGGCAGCGGCTCCGGGGCGATCTCGGCCTACGCGCTGCGAAGCACGATGCCGGCACATTTCACGGCGTGCTTCGACGTGCGCCGGAAGGATCTGGATTACGACTTGATCCGCCGTGTTCTTGGCCAGTGGCGGCAGTACGGTCCCTGCTATTTTGGAGACTACTATCCGCTGACGGCGTACAGCCTGGATCCGGCGCTTTGGATGGCATGGCAGTTCGACCTGCCGGAGAAGGGCGAGGGCGTGGTGCAGGCCTTCCGGCGCGGCGAGAGCGTCTATGAATCCGCCCGGTTGAAGCTGCGGGGCCTCGAGGCGTCGGCGCGGTATCGGTTCACGGACCTGGACACGGGAGAGACGGAGACGATCGTGGGGCGGGAGGCGGTGGAGAAGGGGTTGCGGGTGGTCGTTGCCGACAGGCCCGGTGCGGCCGTGGTCACCTATCGCAAGGCGGATTAGGCGGGCCAGCGGTCCGCGGGTGGTTCCGGAGCGAAGGGTTCACGATGGCGAGGAACGTGGCGGACAAAGGCATCAGGCGAGAGACCGCGGGTTGGCGGTGGTTGGGGGCGGCGGTCCTGGCGCTGGCCGTGGGTGGAGTGGGCCCCTCTTGCATGGCGGGTTCCACGCCGGAGCCCGGGGATGGTGTCTATCGGAAGCAGACGACTTGGTCGGCGGCGATCCAGGCCGCGCGGACGGCCTTGAACGCGGCCGCGCTCGAGGGTGAAGCCCGCGAGCAGGAGGAGGCTCGCGCCTGGCAGCGATTGCAGGACGACTTTCCGGCCCAGTGGGATTGGATTGTGCAGGACTCGGGGAATCGCCTGCCCACGGAGATGCTCGGCGGGGATGCGGGGACGGCGGTGGCGAACCTTCGCGGCGTGGCGATCGCGGCGCTCGAGGCGGAGGGCGCGGCCTTGCGCGAGCGCGTGAGCGAGGGAGCGGCGGCCCGGGGCGGGGACTTGGAAGCCAGGGACTGGGATCTCTACTTCGAGGCGTGCGCCGTGCGTCGCGCATCGCGGTTGAAGGCATGGACGAGCCCTGGCGTCCGGCGGGTGGTCTTTGTCCGACGCCACATCATTCGTCCGTCCTTCTTCGCGTACACCGAGGGGCAATCCGACGCGCAGAACGAGCGACATTTCCTGCCGGGATCAGCCTTATGTTGGCTCGAATGGGAAGGAGGCGAGGGACGGGTCCGGGCGCTGGTCGAGGACGCGACGGGGGTGATCCGGGATCCGGCGGTTTCGTGGGATGGATCGAAGATCCTGTTCGCATGGAAGAAGTCGTTGGACGAAGACGACTATCATCTTTACGAGTGGGATCTCGAAAAGGGGGGGGTGCGGCAACTGACGTTCGGGCTGGGGTACGCGGATTACGAAGGGGCCTATTTGCCGAATGGGGAGATCGTGTTTGCGTCGACGCGGTGTGTTCAAACGGTGGACTGCTGGTGGACCGAGGTGAGCAATTTGTACGCCTGCGACGCTGATGGCGGGCATTTGCGGCGGTTGGGGTTTGACCAGGTGCACACGGTGTTTCCGAGCGTGCTGGATGACGGCCGGGTGATTTACACGCGCTGGGACTACAACGATCGCGGCCAGATCTTCCCGCAGGCTTTGTTCCAGATGTACCCGGATGGCACCGGCCAAACCGAGTACTACGGCAACAACTCGTGGTTCCCCACAACCCCGGTGCACGCCCGCGGGATTCCGGGCACCGGCGAGGTCCTGGCCACCTTGTGCGGACACCACACCGCACAATCGGGGAAGCTCGCCCGGATCGACCCGGCGCGCGGACGACAGGAGAACCACGGCGTCCAACTCATCGCCCCCGTGCGGTCGACTCCTGCCGAGCGGATCGATGGGTACGGCCAGGACGGGGATCTGTTCCAATACCCGTTCCCCCTCACGGCGACCGAGTTTCTGGTGTCGTACGCGCCGCTGGGCTGGGGGTGGCGCGAGGGGCATTTTGCCATCTACTGGATGGACGAGGCCGGCCGGCGGGAGCTCCTGGCGTCGGATCCGAGGCTTCCCTGTGCGCAGCCGGTGGTTGTCGCGCCGCGGGCGCTGCCCCCGGTGCGACCGAGCCTGGTCGACCACGCCCGCAGCGACGGCGTTTACTACCTGCATGACATTTATGCAGGCCCGGGTCTCGAGGGCGTTCCGCGGGGGACCATCCGGCGTCTTCGGGTGGTGGCCCTCGAGTATCGGGCGGCCGGAGTCGGGTTCAACTGCAGCGCGGGTCCCTCAGGCGAGGCGCTGATCTGCACGCCCGTCGCCATCGGGAACGGGAGCTGGGATGTCAAAGCCGTTCTCGGCGAAACGCCGGTTCATGCCGATGGTTCGGCGGCGTTTCGGGTGCCAGCCCGGATGCCGGTCTATTTTCAGGCGATCGATCCGCTGGGCTTTGTCGCGCAGACGATGCGGAGTTGGAGCACGCTGCAGCCGGGGGAGATGCAAAGCTGCGTGGGCTGTCACGAGCACAAGAACACCGCGCCGCCCGTCCCGGCCCAGGGTGTGCCGCTGGCGCTCCGCGAGTCTCCCAAGGCGCTCGAGCCCTTTCAGGGTCCGGCACGCGGATTCAGTTTCGCCCGGGAAGTGCAGCCGATCCTGAATCGCCACTGCACCCGGTGTCACAACGATCGCACCCTGCAGCCGCCGGCTCCGGGCTCGAGGAGTGCCCTGGTCGCGGCGTCGGGACCTGATCCGCAGGACGGCGAGTCGCCGGCTCCGCGGGCCGCCTTCAGCTTGTTGGGGGAACGGGTTCTGGATCACAAGGCGAAGCGCTATTGGAGCGACGCTTACCTGGTGCTGACAGAAGCGCACCGGGGGGATTTCCTCGATGGACGGGGCATTCTGGTGGGGAATCCGGGCGGGCGCTGGGTGAATTGGATCAGCTCGCAATCGGTGCCCGAACCGCTCCCAGCCTACGCGGCGGGTGCCGCGCGCAGCGGCTTGTTCCGGTTCCTGGACGAAGGCCACAACGGGGTCCGGCTCGCCCCAGCCGAACGGGCGACGCTTGCCTGCTGGATCGATCTGTTGGTCCCGTTCTGCGGGGATTACCGGGAGGCGAACGCGTGGTCGGAAGCCGACCTCGAGAGGTACGAGCAATACGCGCGCAAGCGGAGCACGATGGAGGCATTGGAACAGCGGAATCTCCGCAGCGCGCTGACCCGGGAGTGACGTCGGTACGTCAGTGCGTCGGTGGGTCAGTGCGTCGGTGGGTCAGTGCGACGGTAGGTCAGTGCGACGGTAGGTCAGGGTGCTGAGCTGGTGGTTGGGGCTGCCGTCAAGGTCGTGGGGGTATTGGGCCCCGGGCGTAGCGTGCGCTCGATGTAATCAGGCCAGAGGGGGCAATTGAGGTCGATCCAGCACTTGACGCGGTGCATTTCATCCCTCGAGAGGCGGACATCGTAGTGGCCGGCGTCGAGCAGGGTCCAGAGGCGGCTCCGGACGGTTCCGAAGGTGAGGGGATCGGCCTTGTGATGCTCCTGGCCCCACGTGTAGTCGAAGTAATGCACCCAGCCCTGGGTGATGAGTGTGCGATAGGAGGCGGGGATGCGGTCTGCGGCCCGGGTGCCGGTGAAATCGAGGTGGCGCGGATCGGAGGCGTCATGGCATCGGACGCAGTGGGTGTCCCAGACAGGCTGCACCTGGCGTTCGTAGGCGATGGGCCCGGTGCCCCAGGACGGGGGTTCGGGGGCTGCAGGGGGGCGGCGGAGGGCCATGAGGGACCGTGCGGGAGCGGCGAGCGACCGGTGTTCGTGGCAGCCGATGCAGCCGCGGCGCTCGCCGGGTTGGAGTTGGAGCACGCTGCGCATCCGTTGCACTTCGGTGAGATTCTCGTCCAGGGCCTGGAAATAGAGGACCTTGCCGGCGGGCGCGGTGAAGGTGGCGGAGCCATCCGGTTCGACCGGGACGAGGCCGAGGGAGGCTTTGGCGACGTAGCTGGGCCAGCCGTTGGGGCCCCGCACGAGGTGGGTGGGCGACGCGTAGAAGTCCTCGAAGGGCGGATGATCCTGGCGGTATTCGCCGTTGGGCAGGCGCTCGAGGTCGGCGCGGACCTCCTGGCAGACACGCAAGTACTTGACGGTGCCGCGGGGGACGTGGGGTTCGAGTCCACGGTGGACATCCTGGAGCACCAGGACGCCGGGCAAGTCCGGACCGGCTTCGGGATCGGGTGCCGGGAGGCGCGCCGGGATGGGTTCGGGCCGCAGCGGCGTCGGGGACATGCTCCCGATCGCGGGGTCCAAGTGCAGCAGCTCGCGGTTGCCGTAGCGATCGATGACGTAGAGCCCGAAGTGATCCTGGGGCGCATGACTGACGAGGATCAGGTCGCGCGCGATGGGGATGGGATCTCGGAAGCACTCGCGTTGGGCCCAGGTCATGTGGTAGCGGGGGGGGCAATCGGGGGTGAGGTTGGTGATGGCGCTGGGGTTGAACCGGCCCCGCTGGACATCGACAAGGGCGATCGGGCCGTTGAGGTCGCCGCCATGGGAGATGAGGGTGCAACAGATCTCGTCGGTGCCCGGGACCTCGCGGCCGTTCATGTAGCAGCAGAGGGTGTTGTTTCCGAAGATCAGCTCCGGGTGGGTGCCATCGGGGCGAATGGCCCAGAGCGTGTGGCCGAAGTCCGCGCCCTTGTCGAGGTATTCGGACCGGGTCCAGAGAATGCGGCCGTCGCGCATTACCGACGGTGCCCATTCGCTGAGGTTGGCATGGGAGAGGGCCCGGACGTTGCCGCCGTCGGCGTCCATGCGGAACAGGACGAAGGCCTGGGGTCGCCAGCAGAGGAACCGCGCCCGGCAGCGCGTCGAGATGAAGGCCAGACCGCCATCGGGCAGAGGGCAGGGGTAATAATCGTGGAACGGTCCTTCAGTCAGGGTTCGCAATCCGGTGCCGTCTGCGTTCACCGTCTGGAGATGGTAGTATCCCGGGTCGGACGTCCGGTAAGCAAAGTAGACGCGGCGGGCGTCGGCGCTGGGCATGGGATCGCGGGCGACCCCGGCCCCGGCGTCGAAGAGGACCGAGACCGTTGCTGTCGAGGGATCGAGGCGGCCGTCTCGGATGGGGATGTCGAGGACGCGGATGCCGCCGCCGGGCCGCCATCGGGCGTCGAGGATATCGCTGTAGTTATGAGAGGGTTCGTAGGCCTGGCGGGCGACGAACAGGATCCGCGCGAGCGGCGCGAGGTCGGGATCACGGAGGAACAAGCGTCGTTTGGCGGCGCGGGCCTCGAGGCAGATGGCCTCCTGCGACTCGTTGAGCGTCGGGCGGACCGCTGAGGAGGGGGGCTGGGCGAGGCGTTGGCGCAGGGTGTTCAGCTCATCCCGCTCGTTTTGCACGTCAACACCCTTGGCTGCCAGGCGGTCGGCAAGTTCCGTCATTTGCCGGAGCACGCGTTCGGCGGGCGGTGTGGGGTCAATGCGCCCCCAGGTCTCCTGTTCGCAGAGGAAGGCGTACCGGAGGAGCTCCTCTGGATCGCGCGACGCAGGGCGCGGGATACGAGTGACGGCGCGGCAGACCGGAGTCCACTGTTGGCCGTCCAGGGAGAGATGGACCTCGAGATCTGTGGGGAGACGATCGCGGAAGCGGCCCGAGCGGTCGCGGGAGAAGACGACGGTGTCGACGACTGACGAGCGGGGCAGCACGATTTGGGCCCACTCGTCCGCGGTGCCGGCGGCGATCCAGCTGTGGTCATTCCCGTAACGGCCGTCGTTTAAGTGGCCGATCTGGTGGATGGCGTAGCCCTGAAGACAGGAACCGGCCCTGGCCGTCGACCCTTGGGCGGTGAGGGCGAGGTTGGCGGTATCGCCCGGGCCGTAGACTTCGAGTTCGTCGAAGCACGGCTGGCCGTTTTCGGACTCCCGGATGACGACGCGGATGTAGCGGGCTTCGGTGGGGGGGAAGACCAGGCGATTGGGCCGGTCCGGCTCGACCTGGATGCGGCGCGGGGGCGGCGGGGTCGGGTCGGCTGCCCGTGGAGACGGCAGGAACAGCAGGCTCGATCCGATCGCGACCAGAGCGATGATGCGCAGTTTCATGTCCTCTCCCAACCGAGGGCCACTTTGCACGTTGCCAGGTGCTTTTCAAGGCTTGGGTTGCGGTGGCCCCCGGGGTCGGCCTATGCTCCGCGCATGCGCGAAGCGACTCGGCGCCGCCGTGAGCCTGTTGTCGAGAGGCGATCGACACCGGAGGGGAGTATTGGAATTCAGGATCGGCCGGGCGCCTGTTGGCGGAAGGTCCGTGGGCTGGCGATCGTTGCGGCCGCGGCATGGCTGTCCCCGTTCGAGGGCGGGGGGATGCTGGCGCTGGGCGCCGCGGCGGAGATCCGGCCGGCGCCGCAGCAGTTTCTTCAGGAGATCGCGGTGGCGTCCGAGTGTCCGGCGGGATGGCCGAAGGGGCGGGTTCAGCTTCTCGACGCCGCGCCGGGGCAACCCGTGCGAGCCTTCGCGGCGGGCCGATGGCACTCCCTCGAGGGCGAAGGGTCTGTGGTTGCGTCGCTGACGCCGGGATCGGCGGACGAGTTCTGTCTGGCGGCTGCGGAGGGCGGGCGGCTGCGGCTGGCGGTTCCGTGGAAGGAGGTCGTTCACGTGCTGCGCCGCGGCAGCCGGATTTGGGTGGCCACGCCGAGCGCCGTCTGGGCAAGCGCAGAATCCGGCTTTGTCGCCCTGGGGGGGATCGGGCGGGTCCACCAGATTGCCGTGGGATCGGAGGATTCGGTGCATCTGGCCAGCAGCCAGGGGTTGTTCCGCCGCGTTGGCGGGGAGTGGCAACCGGTCGAGGTGACAGACGATCTGGGGCGTGCGTGGGGCCGCTGTGAGGCGCTCGGGATTGCGTTCGATACGGAAGATCGACTTTGGCTGGCAACACGGGGCGGGGTGGGTTGTCGATCCAAGGGGCGTTGGCACTTCTACGAAGGAAAGGACGGGTTGCCGTGGAACGACTTCACCGGCCTGGCTGCGGGCACGGAGGGGGATGTCTGGTTCGGCACGCGTCTGGGGGCGATCCGCTACGATGGGAAAGAATGGCATTACCGCCAGGGCCGGCGTTGGCTGCCTCACGATGAGGTGCTGCAGGTGGCGGTCGAGGGCGGGACCGCCTGGTTTGCCACGGCCGCCGGCGTGGGCCGGATCGAGCGCCGTCCGATGACGCTCGCCGAGAAAGCGGCGTACTACGAAGACGAGATCGCGCGCCATATCCGGCGCACGCCGCTGGGTTATGTGGCCGAGGCGCCGCTCCGGCGGGCAGGGGACCGCTCGACAGCCGATCCGCAGGACAGCGACAACGACGGCCTGTGGACCGCGATGTACGGAGCCGGCGAGTGCTTTGCCTATGCGGCGACGAAGGACGAGAAGGCCAAGGCCCGGGCCCGGCAGGCATTCGAGGCGCTGCGGTTCCTGCAGAAGGTCACCCAGGGCGGTTCCCACGCGCCGCCCAAGGGCTTTGTGGCCCGGACGATTCGATCCACAGACGGGCCGGATCCCAACGACGGCCGGCTCGAGGCGGATCGCCGGGAGCAGCGGCGGGATGCGCTCTGGAAGGTGTACGAGCCGCGCTGGCCGAAGAGCGCCGACGGCCGGTGGTATTGGAAGAGCGACACCAGCAGCGACGAGCTGGATGGGCACTTCTTCTTTTACCCGCTCTACCATGATTTTTGTGCGGACACGGACGCGGAGCGGGATCGCGTGCGGGAGGTGGTGCGGGATCTGGCGGACCATTTGCTGGCGCACGACTACTGCCTGGTGGACCACGACGGCCGGCCCACGCGCTGGGGCGTGTTCGGTCCGCGCCAGTTGAATCACGATCCGAATTGGTGGCCGGAGCGGGGGCTGAACTCGCTCAGCCTTCTCAGCTACCTGGCCGCCGCCGGGCACGTGACCGGCGATCCGAAATACGCCGCGGCGTCGCGGGATCTTGTGGATCGCCACGGCTATGCCCAGAACGCCATGTACCCGAAGGTGCAGCACGGCCCGGGGTCGGGGAACCAGTCTGACGACGAGATGGCGTTCATGTGTTTCTACGGCTTGCTGCGGAATTCGACGGACGAAGCCCTCAAGGCGCGGATGCGGTACGCGTTCTTCCGGTATTGGGCCAATGAAGCGCCCGAGCTCAATCCGTTCTTCAACTTCGCCTACGCGGCGCACAACCTCGAGGCGCAGGTGGAGAACCCATGGGGCGCCTTCCCGCTGCGCCCCTGGGGTGCGTGGCAGGAGGAGTCGATGGCCGCGCTGCGCGGGTTCTCGCTGGACCGGCTCGACTGGGCGCACCGGAACAGCCACCGTCTCGATCTCCGGCTGCTGCCGCTGGTCGGCTCGGTGGACCTCTACGAGGCCCGCCGCGGAGGGCGCGGTTGCCGCGCCGACGGCCGGGTGCTGCCGGTCGAGAACCGGCATTTCAACCATTGGAACACCGACCCGTGGCGGCTCGACTACGGAGGTACCGGCGGCGAGTTGGCATCGGGCACCGTGTTTCTGTTGCCCTACTATCTCGGGCTGTACCACGGGTTCATCGAGCGACCGTGACGTGCACGATCTTGGAACCCGACGAAGGAGATTGCACCGTGGGTTGGGCCCGATAGAATAGACGCGGTGAAAGAAGTGGCCCTTCTGCTCAATGCGATGCGCGATGCCGGCGTAATCTCGGACTACGCGCTGTTCGGCGCTGCGGCCCAGATGCGCTACACCGACGCGGTGGCCACCTTCGATGCCGATGTTCTCGTGGCGGTGCCCGGGCCGGAACGGATCGATGCCCTGGCTCCCGTGTACGAGTTTTGCGCCCGGCACGGCTGGCAGCCGGCCGGCGAGGCAATCCGCGTCGGCGCTTGGCCTGTCCAGTTCATCCCCGTGTTCAGTCCACTGACACGCGATGCCCTTGCCGCTGCCGAGACCGCCGATTTCGAAGGGGTGCCGCTCCGCGTTGTGAGCGCACTCCATCTGGCTGTGATTGCCCTGAGTGTCGGTCGAGCCAAAGATCTCGCCCGCATTCTGGCCCTGATCGACGCCGGGGCCGTCAGAACATCAGACCTGACTGAACTGGCGGCGGAACACGGCCTCTCGGAAGCGTGGCGCCGGTTCGAACTGCGGTTTCTCCATGAACCCGGAAGTGCAGCGGATGCTTAAGCGCCAGGCGGATTGGCAGCGCCAGCGGGCCCGGCTCTCCTGGCCGGAGAAGATCCGTATGGCGGAGGTGATGCGCGAGACCGCCCGCCGCCTGCGCTGCAGCACGCGCGCCCAACCCGCGCCAGCCTCTCCGTCCCATCAGCGGTCTCCGCGGATTGGGATGCCCGCCCCCAGGGCGTGCCCATTCCCTCCCAACTCCATAGAGCCCGCCCGCGAGCGGGCGGGCACCCCCGGAGCCGACACCCCACGCGCCTTCAAGGCGAAAGCCCACCAGGAGCCGATGGCGGACGTTCGCACCGCACGCGTTAGTCGAGGATCCGGGGACCGATACCTCCCTTGACGAGCGTCGAAGATCCGGGCTAGCGTCGGCTTCACCGGACGGGGGAACCGCGAATGCATCGCGGGTCCTTCGTGCCGGCCGTTTGACATGAAACCACTTCATCGCGCTCCGCTGCGGGTTCTCCTTGGGTTGCTGACATCGATCGTGATTCTGGCGCCGGACGCTTCCATGGCGGTCCGGGCGGCTGGCGACACAGATCCAGTCGCCCTGAAGCCGAAGTGGGAGGTCGGCCGGCGGCAGGTGATGCGGGTGTCCATGGTGCAGGAACAGAGAATCCCGATGCCGAACGTGGCGGAACCGGTTCAGCAGGTGACGACCCAGGTGCAGGAATTCTCGACGACCGCCTTGAAAGCGCTGGACGGTGGCGGCTACGAGATCGAGGTCGAGTTCCTGCACATCGTGCTCAACAGCAGGATGGGCAGTCAGATCGTGCTGGACTTCGACTCGAAGAAGGACGCGAAGGACGACGCCGCGAATCCTCTGGGAGCGATGCTGCGCCCGCTCGCGGGGGCGAAGCTGAAGGTGTACACGACCCCCAGCGGCAAGGTGGACAGGGTGGAAGGCCTGAAGGAACTTGCCGACAAGGTCTCGAGCGGGGCGCCGGCGATGATGGCCGGCATGATGCAGAGCCTCGTTTCCGAAGACATGTTCAAGCAGATGGGCATCGTGCCGGTAGGCCTGCCCGATGACCCGGTGAAGCCCGGGGACGAATGGCCCGTGCGGATGGACTACAAGCTGGGCACGCTGGGCACGTTGACGACCTCGATGACGATGACCTTCAAGGGTTGGGAGACCCGGGAGGGACGCCGCTGCGTCGCCCTGACGCACAAGGGCCGCATGTGGAGCCAGCCCCCCGCATCGGGCGGGACCGCACCCATGGCCCGGATCACGGGCGACACGGAGGGGACCTCATGGTTCGATCCTGAGGCGGGCTACACCGTGGACAGCGTGGCCACACAGACCTTGCAGATCAAGGTCTCGGCCATGGGCACGGAGATGAACATCCAGAGCCGGCAGAGCCTCACTAACCGGGTGGTTGAGGTCAGCCGCTAACCCGCCTGTCCTACACCGTCTCGGTGGACGCCCACGAGGTGCCCCCCAGGGCTCACCCGATGCGGGCGGGTTCCGCAGGCCGCCGGCGGCTCAGTTGGCGCCGCGACCGGCGACGCCCTTGGTGCCCTTGGCGATCCTCCGGGCGGGCTCCTTCGGGCGCAACGCCCGAACAGCCGCGCCGGCCTGCCACATTTCGGAATCGCGGATCTGGTTGAGCTCCTTCTGAAGCTGCGCCTGGTAATCCGGGGCGCCGCAAGCCTTGAGCACGCGGGAGCATTCCTTGCCGGCTCTGACGCGCTGGTAGAGCTCGCGGAACACGGGGAGGACGGCCTTCCTGAACCGCGGTTTCCAGTCGAGGGCGCCGCGCTGCGCGGTTGCGGAACAGTTGGCGTACATCCAGTCCATCCCGTTCTCGTCGACCAGGCGGATGAGGCTTTGGGTCAGCTCCTCGACCGTCTCGTTGAAGGCCTCGCTGGGGGTGTGGCCGTGGGCGCGGAGGACGTCATATTGCGCCTCCATGATGCCGGCCAGGGCGCCCATCAGCACGCCGCGTTCGCCGGTGAGATCGCTGTAGACCTCATGCTGGAAGGTGGTGGGGAAGAGGTAGCCGGAGCCGATGCCGATGCCGACGGCGAGGCAGCGCTCGCGGGCTTTGCCGGTGGCGTCCTGCTCGACGGCGAAACTCGAATTGATCCCCGCGCCGCTGAGAAAATTGCGGCGGACCGACGTTCCCGATCCCTTGGGGGCCACCATGATCACGTCGACGTCGGCGGGAGGGATCACGCCGGTCTGCTTCCGGTAGGCGATCGAGAAGCCGTGCGAGAAGTAGAGCGCATCGCCGGGCTTGAGGTTGGCCTTGATCACGGGCCAGACGGCGCGCTGCGCGGCGTCGGAGACGAGCAACTGGATGATCGTGCCGCGCCGGACCGCTTCATCGATCGGGAAGAGCGTCTTGCCCGGTTTCCAGCCGTCCTTGACGGCCCGGTCCCAGTCGCGCTTGAACTCCGGGGCCTGGCCGACGATCACGTTGAAGCCGTTGTCGCGGAGGTTGAGGGATTGGGCCGGACCCTGCACGCCGTAGCCGATGATGGCGATGACCTCCTTCGCCAGGACTTTCCGGGCGCGGGTCATGGGGAATTCCTTGCGGGTGATCACTTCTTCCTGGGTGCCGCCGAAGTCAATGATGGCCATGGTCAGATTCCGTTGTGAGGTTGAGTCGTGTTGCTATTCTCGAAACATGAATGCTGGCGGACGCGTCGTGCTGCGTCAACCGAAAGGTCCGCGGCGCCTATTTGCGCGGCAGCGCCACCTTGCCCGTCCGGGTCAACTCGATGATCCCGAAGGTCTTCATGAGCTCGATGAACTTGTCCACCTTGCTCTCGTCCCCGGTGATCTCGATGGTCAGGGTTTGGGGTTGGACGTCGATGATCTTGGCGCGGAAGATGTCCGTGATCTGCATGACCTCGGCCCGGGTTTCCGAATTGACGCCGACCTTGATCAGGATCAGCTCGCGGCCCACGTACTCGCCTTCGCGGAAATCGGTGACCTTGATGGTATCCACGAGCTTCTCGAGTTGGCGGACAATCTGGTCGACGGTGGCGTCGTCTCCCCGGGTGACGATCGTCATGCGCGAGACCGTCGGATCCTGCGTGGGCGCGACGTTGAGACTGTCGATGTTGAAGCCGCGTCCGCTGAACAGGCCCGCCACGCGCGTGAGCACGCCGAACTTGTTCTCCACCAGCACCGAAATCGTGTGTCGCATACGTCTCGCTCCCGTTCCAGGGCTTCATGGCCCTCGAGCCTTCCCCGGAACCAGTCCGGAAACCAAAACGCCCGGCATCAGACCAAACGATGCGGGCGACCTGCACGCCACGGACCCGATGCCCGAGGTCGCGTCAGCCGACGACGGCGACGCAGCCTCTCGTGGTTTCAAGCACCGATTCCCAGCACATGCAGCCCCTATGGCTAGTGCAACAGGATCCGATGGTCAATGCAAAAACCCAAGTGGGCGAAAACTCACGAAAGCAAGCCCCCAACCCTCCGAGTCGGGGCAAGCCGTCCTACAGCCACTGCCACGGAATCGCCTGGATGTTCTCGGTGATCTGCCGGGGTTCGGCGCAACGACAGACGACGAAGCCGCGGCGGGCCTTCCTGGGGTACGTGGCGAGAAAGAGCTTCAGATGGCGAGCGTCCGACTCGTCCGGACGCTCGGTCCATTTGACTTCAATCGGGATGGCCTCGGAAGGCGTCTCGACCACAAAATCGACTTCGGCGCCGTGGGCGGTCCGCCAGCCGCTCACCCGCGCGGTGCGACCGAGGTAGTGGCAACGGTGGATCAACTCGAGGCCAACCCAGTTCTCGAACAACGACCCGGCCTGCGTCCGCACCAGCGCGGCAGTCAACGGCAACCGGGCAGCGGCGTTGCGGACGCCCAGATCGAAGAACAGAAACCGCGGGGTGGTGAGCACGCGCTTGCGCGATCGCTCGCCGTAAGCCGGAAGGCGGTACCCGATGAAGGTGTCTTCGAGCACCTGGTAGAAGATGCGGAGTGTGGCGACCGGCACACCCGATTCCTTGGAAATGGCGCTGAAGTTGATGGTCTGGCCCGATTCCAGCGCCGCCAGTTCGAGGAACTGCTGGAACGCGCCAAGGTTTCGCACCAAACCCTCCCGCCGTATCTCCTCTTCAAGGTAGAGCTCGACGTAGCTCTCGAGAGTCCGCACCCGGCTCTCGCCCGGCTCGAGCGCGATCCCCGGGAGGCTCCCGAACACGAGCAGGTCGTCGAGCGCCGGCAGCGGGAAACCGGGGGCAAAGGAAGGACCGACGGGCAGAGGGAGGAGACGCCCCGCGATCGATCCGGATCGCTCAGGCAGCACCAGCGGGCACAGCCGGTGGAGGTGCGCGCGACCCGGCAACAGGTTGGCCGTTGAAGCCTTCAAGCGCCGCGCCGAACTGCCCGTCAGGAAGAACTCGAATCGCCCGGGTTCCTGATCGTGCAGGAACTGTACCTCGTCCAGCAGTGCGGGCACCTTCTGGATTTCGTCCACGAGGACGCGGACGCGGGATTCGCTTCTGGCCTGCAATGCCTGGGTGAACGCCGCGGGCTGGCGCTCGAAATCCAGGCGTTGTCGGCGGTCCTGGAGATTGATCCAGGCCACACCGGGGCCGGACAATTGGCGGATCAGGGTGGACTTGCCGGTCTGGCGGGCGCCGAAGACCAGACGCACCTTGCCGGCGGAAGCCGATCCGGCGAGCGGCGACAGCAGGAGCCTCGGATGATAAACCACATCATGACGTTATGATGGTATTATTAACATTTCAATATCAATACTCCAGCCACGATGCTCGATGCGTAGGCGGGCGCTGACGGCGTAGCCGCCGGCGTGAGCCGGCGCTGACTGGCCGGAGGACCGGTGGCTTGCGAACGGTGAAGCCAGCACGGCGCTGACGGCCGCGGCTACGAGCGGCTACGGCGTAGCCGCCGGCGGTGAGGGTGGCGAGGGGCGCGTTTGCGGGCTGATCAGGCCTTGCGCCTGCGGGCGACGGCCAGGCCGGCGGCCAGCGCCAGAACACCGCCGCTCAGGATCGCGGAGGGTTCGGGAACGACGCCATAGAGCTGGAAGGCGTGCTCGAGTGGGTAGAACTCGTCTTGGAAGTCGTAATACCCTTCGATTTGCCAATCGCTCAAAAAGGGAGAGGGGTCCGACATGCCGTACGAAACCGGTTTCGGGGAACTGCTATCGGTCGTTTCCCAATAGAATCCGCGCCAATCGCGGTAGTCGGCGGGATCTCCGTTATGCAGCCCCAGCCAGTAGGTGCCTGCCGCCAAGGCGAGGGATCCCACGGAGAAATCATTGACGTACTCATTCATTCCAGACACGAGATTGCCCGTGAGCGACCGGGTTGGAGTTGCGGTGCCGGTGTAGATCGTGCTGCCTGGAGCGCCGGCGATGTCGGCGTAGATCCACCACATGATCGAGCCCGTGTATGCAGCGCTATCATATTCGTAATCCCAGAAGCGGACATCAGTGAGCACTTGCGGGCTCGTGAAGACGAAATCCTCAGCTTGGATCCAGCCGGTCATTTCATTTCCGGTGAATTGATTCGGCGCTCCGTTGTCGTAGAGCAGATCAGCTTTGGCGGACAGGCCGAGTGACAGCACCAAACCGGCGGCAACAACGCGCATAACCCTCTTCATAAGCCCTTATGTCTCAATCACTAAACAGAGCCTGGATGACCGCAGGCTCATTTCACAACTCATTCTGCCTGAAGCCTGTGCAATCTGTCCAGACAAAACTGCCCTATCCGATTTCGCCCGGCCCGTCGGGGGGGCGCGGGTAGGGTTGGGGGAGGAGATCGCGGACGAGTTCGAGGGCTTTCGCCTCGTCCGGGGCGCCGATAGCGACGAGGGCGCGGCCGCGTCGGCGTTCGATGAACCGGACGCTGCGGAGGCTGACGCCGGCGTCGCTGAAGCGTTTGGCGACGCGGGCGAGGGCGCCGGGCTCATCGGCGACCTCGATGACGACGGTGTTTTCCGCGAACACCTTCCAGCCGCGGCCGGTGAGGATGCGGACGGCGTCGTCGTAGTGATCGACGGCGATGGTGATAGCGGAGGTTGGGCCAGCGGCTTCGGCGTCGATGTCCTGGATGTTGATGCCGGCTTCGGCGAGGGCGGTGGCGATGTCGGTGAGCAGGCCGGGCCGGTCCTGGGTGATGATGGTGAGCTGTTTCATGAGGCGGCGGCGACGTCGGCGACCAAGGCGTCGATGAGCGGGGGGGTGACGTGTTGCATGGTGATCACGTGGGCGATGTCCTCATGCACCGCGAGGTGCCAGCGGCGGACGACGGCGTCCGCCGGGCGCGGGAACACGACCGTCACCGAGTGGCGGTGGCGCCAGGCGCGGATGCCGGCGGCGGCGAATTGCCGGATGGCGTATTCGGCGGCGTCGAGGCATTGGCGGGTCTGGGTGCGGAAACCGCTCTCGCCCAGGCGCCGGATCTGGTACCAGAGGAAGACCGGGGCGATGCCGTTGCGGGAGCCCAGGACGGTGGTATCGAGCGAGCCGATGTACTCGACGTTGCGGGCGATGCGATCGACGATCCGGCGTCGGGCCAGAGCCACGCCACAGGGAAAGGGGCAGCCGATGAACTTGTGTCCGCTGATGCTCAGGCTGTGGGCGCCGTGCGCGAAATCAAAGGGGTCGGGCTCCTCGACAAACGGGAGGATCATCCCGCTGAGGGCGGCATCGACATGGATGTAGTAACTGCGGATGGCGAGGTCCTTGAGGATGGCGCGGACGCCGGGGAGATCGTCGACGGCGCCTTTCATGGTGGTGCCGGCGTTGAGGAAGAGGATGGGCGGCACGTCGCGATGGAGGTTCAGGGTCTCGCGGAGGTCGTGGAGGTCGATGCGGCCGTCGGGGTTGCTGCGCACCATGAGATTGCGCACATGAAGCATCCGCAGCACCTTGGCCACGGAGTAATGGGTGTCCTCGGAGTAATAGACCATGCCCTCGGGATGGAGCTCGCGTCCCAGGAAGATCCCGTAGAGGTTGCCCTCGGTGCCGCCGCTGGTCACATAGCCCCAGGTATCGTCCTCGGGCGCGTGGGTTTGCCGGGCGAACCAGGCGACGACCTCCTGTTCGAACTCGTGGGTGTTGAGTCCGTAGAGCGACGGGCTCCAGGGGTCGCCGATGTTGTTCAGGGGCAGGCCGAGGAGGTCGAAGAGCTCGCGATAGTCAAAGAGCGCGTTGACGGGATAGCCGGCGAAGCGCGTCGCGTCCCCGGCGAGCCGTCGGCGAAGGGTATCCAACCGGAGACGGTCGGCTTGGCTCAAGGCCGGCTGGGGGGCGGAGGCGGTTGGGCCGTTGGAGGACGGTGCACTCATCGGAACGTTGGTTTTGTACCTGTTCGGGTGACTCTGGACGAGGGAAATCGAGGGCGTTGTGATCTCCCCGCGGTCAGCGCCCGCGGCTGCAGACGCGCGCGAGGGCGTCGGCGAGGTACTCGTACTCCGGCAGGTGATTGTAGATGTGGGCGGAGACGCGGAACCACCGGCGTTCAGGCTGACCGAACCGGGTGAGGGGCACCTCGATGTGGAACTCGTCGTAGAGACGGAGTTGTTCCCGGTCGATCTTGCCCGTGCGCGGCGAGGACTGGAACTCCTTCGGGAGGGGGAGAGTGGCCATCGAGCCGAGGAGTGGGGCGGGGCAGGGTGGCTCGACGCGGAGGCGGCGGGCGAGGAGGTGGCGGGCCTGGACAGCCAGGGCATGATTGCGCCGGCGCAGTTCGGTCCAACCGCCGGGCAGGCGGGCGCCCATCCAGGTGATGGCTTCTCCCACGCAAAGCCACGCGGAGGGATCGAACGTGCCGGTCCAGTCGAAGTGATCCTGGAATCGGGTGAAGCCGGGCCGGGGCCGGTTGTATCCGTGGCTGATCACGGGGGGCAGGACACGGGCTTGGCGGTCGGCGCGGACCCAGAGGAAGGCGGCGCCTTTGGGTGCGGCGACCCACTTATGGAGGTTGCCGGTGTAGTAGGCGGGCCGGAGGCGAGCCAGGTCGAGGGGGAGCATGCCGGGGGCGTGGGCTCCGTCCACGAGCGTATCGACGCCGCGGTGATCGAGCTCGCGGATCAGCCGGGCGATGGGGAGCACCAGGGCGGTGTCGCTGGTCACATGATCGAGCATGGCGAGGCGCGTGCGGGGTGTGACCGCCTCGAGCACGGCGGCGACGATGTCGTCCGCGGACCGCAACGGGAAGGGGATTGGGGCGACGACGACGCGGGCGCGGTATCGGCGGGCGGTTTCGGCGAGCACGTTGCGGCAGGCGTTGTAGTCCAGGTTCGTCGTGAGGAGCTCGTCGCCCGGTCGCCAGGGGAGGGATCGGACGACGGCATTAACGCCGGTGGTGGCGTTGGTGACGAACGCGAGGTCCTCGGGGTTGGCGCCGACGAATCGGGCCAGGACGCGGCGGGACGGTTCAAGAAGAGCATCCAACCGGCGCCAGAGGAACTGGACCGGGTCGGCTTCCATCTGGCGTTGGAGTCGGGCTTGGAGCTTGAGGATGGGGAGCGGGCAAGCGCCAAAGGAACCGTGGTTGAGGAAGACGACGCCGGGTCGGAGTCCCCAGGATTCTCGGGCGGGGGCGGGTTCAGGGGGCCGCATGGGGTCGAGTCTAACGAGGCCGGGCCTCAGACCACAAGGCACTGGATGTCCGGGAGGGATGGATAGGGGGACAGATGGCATGAGAGCTGGTGGACGCGCAACAAAGTTGCTACGTCCACCAGTGATATGCGTAAACGAACGACCGTTTCTACCGCTCAGACTGGCGGAGCGCAAGGCGCCAGCGACCGTAACGGCC
>JAKQDD010000237.1 GCA_029556615.1 Verrucomicrobiota bacterium
CGTGGGGTGGCGGCGTTGGGGCACTTGATGACGCTGCGGGACCTGCGGGTGGACGCGGTGGGATAGGCGAGGAGCCCACCGGCCCGGGAAGCCAGAGGACGAACCCATCTTTCACATCGCCAACACTTCGAGATCGGCCGCGGCCGGGGGGGAGGATTGTGCCCATGGGATCCCGGCGGGGTCCGCGAACCGGGTCGGAGACCAACCCAGCGACTGTCCTCGGCGGGATGCTGAACCGATGAAGCCACGATGAGCGGGGCTGCAAGGCGTATTGGGTGCGTCGGCCGACTATGAACCTGGCACTCTGTTTATGGCACTCTGTCCAATCCTCATCTTCGCTTGGTGCTGTGTCTCGAACGTCCGCCAGCGGCTACTCCTGGCGAGGGGCCGCCTCAGACCGATGCCGCATCCAGTCCCGAGGAACGGTGCCGCAAACAAGGTGACAGACTCATAGTCTCCACACGGTCGAGTACGTCTAGCGAGGCGCCGCCTCGCTAGAGTCTGCGATTAGGTCGAGTTTGGTCCCTGCCGTTCCAAACCCGCCCCCCTGCCTTCGAGGACTCTACGTTAGCGAGGCGCGGAAGAGAGGGTGGGCAAGCACAGCAGGGTCTTCATGAGTCTGAGGACTCCACTGGGTCTGAGGCGCGCCTCGCTAGAAATCCTCGGCTCCGGTGAAACCGGTCCCTGCTCCCTGCTCTTAGGGAACGGCGACTTCCCGGAGCCGATACCACCGGGCGTTTTCTCCGGTGGCCGGGGGTGGGACGGGCCAGATCCAGGTCCCGGTCGAGAGGTCGACGACGGCTGCCTGCGTCCAGGAGTTGGGCGTGGCGAAGGACGCGGTCTGTTCGAGGACCCAGGTGGCATAGGGCGTGCCGGTGACCCGGATCTCGAGAGTGCCATCGGTTCGAGCCGTCATGCGCAGGTCCGGGAGCGGGGGGACGCCTGCGACCGCGCGATAGAATCCGTATTCATCGAGATCGGGCAGGACGGTCTCGATGGTGTCCGGCGTGAGCCGGCGGACGGCCGACCACGAAGCGTTCGGATCGAGGCCGGGCTGGTGGAGGATTTCGACCGGCTCGCCCGGGTGTGCAAACAGGCGAAGGACGGGTTGATCTCCTTCGAGTTCGGCGACGAGGACGGGCTGCGGGCCGAGGATGACGAGAAGTCCGTTGCGGGCGCGGCCTCGGGCGGAGCCACCGCCGGCGAGACGTTCACCGACGACCTCGCTGAGGAGGATGGGGGCGCAAGCGGAAGCCGCTTCAGGCTGGGTGGGGAAGCTGAGCTCGCCGAGGGTCACGCGGCCATTGAAGGGCTGGGTGGGATTGGCGGTGAAGACGAGGCGGAAGAGGTTGGGTTCGAGCAAGCCAAGGGTGGCCTCGCGGATTTCCTGGGCTATGGCAGTGAGGTTGGGCGAGGACGAGATCTCGGGGGGCACCAGGAGGTTAAGAGTGATTTCCGCGAGGGGCTGTCGGGTATCGAGTTCGAGGAGAACGCGGCCGACCTGGCCGGCCACGGTGTGGCTGTGGCCTGCGGAGAGCGTGAAGTCGGGGTGGACATCATTGACAGCGACGGTGAAGCGGGAGACGGCGGTGAGCGGCGGTGAGGCGTCATCGCTGACCTCGATGGCGAGGGCGTATTCGGCGCCTCCCTGATCTCTCGAGGGCGTCCATGTGAAGCGGCCGGTAAGCGGGTCAAGGAGGGCTCCGGCGGGTGGTGTATCGAGGAGGCGGAAGCGGAGGGCATTCGCGGGCCGGTCGGCGTCGGTGGCGAGCACAAGGAACTCGAGGAGCCGGCCTTCGTTGACCAGCGCGTTGGGGATGGTCTGGATTTCGGGCGCCGTGTTCAGTTCCGTGATGACGACGCGGAGTTCGGCGCTGGCGGCGAGCGGCGGGATGCCGTCGTCGGACACCGAGACTGGGATCGTATTGGTGGAAGGGCCGAGCTCCTCGCTAGTGATCCAGGAGAGGCGTCCTGTGACCGGATCGAGCAGCACGCCGGCGGGCGGGTTGGCTCCGAGGCGGAAGGTGAGGCGATCGCGGGGTTCATCGGGATCGCTCGCGTCGAGGTCGAGTTGGAGTGTGTCGCCTTCGACGACCACGAGTTCAGGCGGAACGTCGAGAGCGGGCGGCTGGTTGGCGACGCTGGTGGTGGTATGGGCGTCAGGTGTGGCGGGCGGTTCCTCGCGGTTGCCGGCGGCGTCGGTGGCGATGCTGTAGAATGCGTAGGTGCGGTTGGGTTCGCCGATGAACGTGGCGGCGGTGGCGAGGGTATTTCGGAGCCACGGGACGAAGGCGCCGCCATCGGTGGCCACGTAGATGTCATAGCCTGAGACTCCGCTGCCGCCGGTCTCGTCCTGGCCGGTCCAGGAGATGGGGATGAGGGCTGGGCTGGCGGCGGGCAGGGCGGCGAGGGCGCTGGTGGGCGGCAGGACATCGACGGGAGCGGGCGGGGCATAGACGAGCGTGTATGTTCCCGGTCCGTCGCGGTCGAGCAGGTGGAGCACGTGTTCATAGACGGGCCTGCGTCCGCCGGCGATGAACGTGCGGTCGGTGGTCCAGAAGTTGGCGGTGGGCAGCATGGTGCCGTTGGGTCGCCGGACCCCTGTCAGGACGAACCCGCCGGCGGCGGGGTCGGGCAGGCGAAGGTAGGACCAGCCTGCGGCTGGGGTGGCGGTCAGGGTGACCTCGAGATGCTCCGGCGTGGGGGCTCCGTCGGTGGTGCCCTGGGTGACGGGCGTGACGGGTTGGATGCCGCCTCCGCTGAGGTAGAGGGTATCGGGCAGGAAGGCGTCATCCTCGAGGTCATTGACGAGGAAATCCGGGCGTGCATCTGTATCTCCGGCGTCGACGATTCGGATGAGCTCATGGATCTCGACGCTTTCGATGAGGGAGAGGCGGGGATCGCCGAAGCCGTCGAGGTGTTCGAACGTGGCGGCGTACTCGACGAACTGGCCCTGCAAGCTGGACCGGAGGAGCCATCGGCCGACGGCGGTGGTGTCGGGGGCCAGGTTGCCCAGATTGACGGTGAGGGAGGGTGAGAGGTTCTTGCCATCGACCTCGGTGCCTATGATCCGGAAGTCGACCAGGAGGCCTTTCTCGTTATCGACGATGCGAGGTTGAGCGGAGGTGATCCGGACGTTGCGGGCTTCGCCGCGGCCGCGGTTCTCGACGAGGACGGCGAGCGAGTAGGGGATGCTGGGCTCGGCGATATCGGGCGTGAACGGATCGTCGGCGAGGACATCGCGCTGGTGGAAGTACTTGACGGCCAGACTGGCATTCGGGAAGACATCAATCGAGGCGGGTGCCAGCGGCAGGGTGACCTCGATGCCTTCATCGACATAGCGGAGCGTGCCTGAGACGACATAGGTGACCGGGCCGACGGGGGCGGCTTCCGAGGACGGGATGATCGTCCAGGTGACGGTGCCGGTGGTTTGACCTTCGAGGCGTCCGGTACCGTCGATGGCGCCGAAACCGGTGACGGCCGGTTGGCGGACGCCGAAGCGGCTGGTGGCGGGCAGGCCTGCGGTATCGCTCACGACGAGATCGATCTGCACATTCCGCAGCGGGTTGGCCTGGAGGTTGTCGACTTCGAGGCGGGCCTCGAAAGCATCCCGGCTGATGACGGCCTCCTGATCGATTTGCAGCCGGACCTGGGCGCAGATCCCGGCCGAGCCGTCGCCGGAGGAAGCGAGGGCGACGGCGCCCGAGGTCGAGCCCGAGCTCGATCGCGGGATGAAGTCGACGAGGCCGGAGGCCTCGATGGCGGCTTTCCATTCGGCCACCGCGGATTGGAGGGCCAGCACCGGGTCGTCAAATCCGGCGGCTTCGGTAGCGACGATGGCGCTGGCGGTGGTCGCGGCTGCGGCCAGGAGGTCATCGACATCGATGAAATCCGGGTTTCCACCGGCGGGCAGATCTGCACGGCGGAAGATCCCGGCTTCGTAGTTCGAGACGGTTCGGTTCCAGCGGTCGGCGAACTGGTTCACCTCGGCGGCCGTGATCTTGGGGGGGAGCGGGCCGGCGGCCAGTTGGGCGCGCTCATCGAGGTCGATGCGGGTGCCCAGGGGAGTGGCGGTTCCGGTGGCTTGTTGGAAGCCGATCAGCCACGTGCTGAGGGATTCGTCCATGCCCGGGTGGAACCATGCAGGATTCCCAAGGAGCACTTCGTAAACCGCCAAGTGCCCTTGGAGCGCGTACAGTCGGTCCTCGACGATTTGGAAGTGCATCAGCAGCTCGGGTGGCAGATCGTAGTCCCAATCCGCGAGGGCGACCTTGCCGCCCTGGCTGGCCTTTTCCTTGGCGGCTTTCTCGAGGCACTCGGCCACGCCGCGCATGCCCTCGGCGCAGGAGAGGACGCCCAGGGCGCCGCCGATGAGCGGGTTGACGGACTTGCCGAGGGCGGACGCACAATCCAGCAGGGTGCCCACGCAGGTGAGGCCGGTGCCGGCGCTCAGGCCGGACGAGACGGCCGAGCTAATGCAGTCGTAGACCCCCTTGCCGCACTTGATGGGGTCGGGGAAGGGCAGCAGGCCGAAGGCGCAGTCGAACGCCCACTTGCCGATTTCGGCGGCGCACGGGCCCGGGCCGCACTTGCTGTCGAACTTGACCGCGCGGGGTGCGGTGAAAGAACCGCTGCCTCCGCCCTGTGCGGCGATCCAGCCGCCGCCGCCGCCGAGGGGGCAACCGCTCCCGTCATTGGCGAGGCCGATCGTCACGGAGTACGTGTTGTTGAACGGGCCGCAGACAAGCCGGTAGAGGAGGGCTGCGGCGCGGCAGCCCAGGGAACCGGAGTGGAGTCCGGCGCCGGCGGGGGCGGGGCTGCCGCCGCCCGTGACACGTCGAATGATGACGGGGATGGTCATCGAGCTGCGGGCGGGGATGTTGCCCAGGTCGGTGATGAGGGGTTCGATCTGCCAACCTGCCAGCGTGGGGAAGCTGAGTGCCGCGTCGTTGGCGGCGATGAGCCCGTGGTTGGTGATCTTGAGATCCACCTGGGAGACCTCCGCGATGAACTCCGCGAAGTCGATGACGGACGGTTCGACGACGACGACAGGTGCGGGCACGACGGTTTCGAACACGGCCTCGACGGTGATGCGGGTGCGGTCTTCGATTTCGGTGGGGGTGACGGTCCAGCGGTACTCGACGGTATTCCTGGAGAGGAACAGGATGTGGGAGGTGTTTTGGCCGGCGGGCACGAGGATCAGCGCGTCGGCGGGGGTATGTCCGTTGGCGGTGGCGTGGATGCGGTAGTAGCCTTCGCGCAGGCTGGGGAAGGCCAACTGGCCGGCGTCGTCGGTGTGTCCGGCGCCGGCGGGGACGCCGGTGAGCTCGTCGATGAGCGTGATTGCGGCGTTCGGGATCCTCGGCGATCCGGCGGCGTAGTAGGTGAACTCGTCGACGGTTTCGACGACGAGTGAGCCGGTGGCTTCGGAGAGGGCCAGGAACGAGAACGGGACATTCGCGGCGGTGCCATCGGCGGTGAGGGTCAAGGTGCCTTCGTAGCGGCCGAGGGGCAGATCCGGTGGCGGCGAGAGGCGCAGGGTGACCTCGATCTGGGCGCCGGGTTCGAGGGAGGGGAGGGGTTGGGCGGAGGCGACAGCGAGCCAAGGGAAGTCGGGAGTGAGAACGGACACCGGTCCGGACGCTGCTCCGCCGTCATTGCGGACGCCAAGGGAGAGGAGGGTTTGTTCGCCCCGCAGCATCCCGGACTCGAGGCGGCTCAGGGTGGCCACGAGCCTCGGAATCCGCGGTTGGACGCGCACGGTGAAGGGCAGGCGGGCCAGCAGGCCGCCGTCTGCGCGCACCTCGATCCAGATCTCGGCGAGAGCGGCGGTATCGCGCCTGTTGGTGGCGGTGTAGCGGACGGTGACGACGCCGTCTCCGGGGAGAGTTGGCGGGACGGAGAGGGCGAGGTCGAGCCAGTCGGGCTGGCCGGAGGCGGTCGCCGAGAGACCGGTGAGTCCGATACTGCTGAGGTTGCGCAAGTCGAGACCAGCGGACTGGGTGTCGGGGCCGGCCAGGGTCAGGGCGGCCTCGCGGTCGACGAACCGCATGCCGAGGAGGGTGAACTGGTCCTGAACAGGCGCCTCGGCGACGCCGGGATGGGCGGCGCCGATCTGATAGGAACCGGCTTCTCCGGGCAGAGGATTGAAGGTGGCGGTGAATCGTCCGTCCGTGTCGGTGAGAGCGGAGAGGATCCGGCGGGTGTCGCCATGAACGACGTGGATATTCACCAGTTGGTATGAGGCGGGTTGACCACCGGCGGCCATCAGCGCCTGGCCGGACAGGGGTATGGGAGTTCCGGCGGGCGCCAGGTCGATGGCGGTGGAGACGGTGGCGGTGTAGGCTGCGGTGACCTCGATGGGGACGGCGGCGACGACGGTGTTGTTGCCCTCGATCAACTCGGCCACGGTGTTGTCGGGATCCGACACGGCCACGAGCCAATAGGTGCCGGGCGTCGAGGGGAGCCAGAACTGCAGCACGCGCTCGAAATAGAGTTCTGGGGGGATGGTGCCCGTGAAATCGACCGAGCCCAGGACGAAGTCGTTGCCTGGGAAGGGGTCGTCGGAGAGATAGAGTGTTTGGCGCCACGTGCCGGTGGCGGGGCCGAGTCCGCGGTTGGTTTCCCGGAAGGCAACTTGGAAGGTCGCCTCGGTAGAGCCCGAGGCGGGTCCGTTCAAGCGTTCGATGACCAGATCGGGCAGGTTGACATCGGTGACCACCACCTGGTCTGAGCCGGCGAGGAAGCCCGGTGCGGACGCGGTGAGGACGACCATCTGGCTGCCATCGGCGACGCCGTCGTCGATCGAGTTCAAGGGCACGGTCACCTGGGCACTGCCGGAGGGGAGAACCACTGTGGGCGGCGCGGTGAGCTCGCCGGGATCGCTCGAGGTCAGCGTCACCGTGACTGGGGCTTGGGTATCCTGATTGCCTTGGACGGTGGCGGTTGTGGCGGGAGAGAGCCCTTCAGCGACCGCGTCCTGGGCGATGCGGACGATGAGGGCGGGCGCGTCGTCGTCGGTGACGGTGATCTCAGTCTGGGTGGCGGGGGCGAAGACCTGACCTGTGGGCGTGTCGATCCAGGAGGCGGTCAGGGTGGCCGGCTGGGGTCCATCGGCGGTGGTATCGTCCACGGCGCTCACGGGGAAGGTGACGCTGGCCGATTCCGCGGGGATCGTGACGCGGGCGGGCACCTGGGCGGCGGTGGGGGTGCTGGAGGCGAGGGCGACGGTGAGCGGTTGGGTGCTTGCCGGACGGCGCAGGAGGGTGCCGACGGCGGCGGTGGGTCCGGCACCCTCGCTAAAGGTCGAGGGCGAAACGACGAGCTCGAGGGTGGGCGCGTCGTTATCGAGGACGGTGACCTCGACGACAGCCCCGGTGAAGCCATCCGCGTTGGCGGTGACTTGGAGCGCGATGTCGCGCTCGATGTCCCGGTCGTCGACCGGTTCGACCAGGAACGGGGCGGAGGCGGCACCAGCCGGAATCACGGCTTCGCCGGGGACGGCGAGCTGACTGGGGTTTTGGCTGGCGAAGCGCACGACGAGCGATCCTGGGGTGATGGGTTCGCGGCTGACGGTTCCCGTCAGGGTCTTGCCCTCCGAGACCTGGGAGTTGGGGAGGGAGAGCCGCAGCTGCGGGACGTTGACATCGCGGACCAGGAGGCTGGCTGTGCCATCGAGGTAGCCCTCCGCGTGGGCGCGAACCGTTACCGCGGCGTCGCCGTCCACGACCCCATCGTTGAGCGCGATGAGATCGAAGGTCACGGAGCTCTGGCCTGCGGGCAGGACCAAGGCAGCCGGCAGGTCAATCTGTCCGGCGGGCTCGGCCATGAGCGTCACCGTCAGAGGCTGGTCGAGGGCACCGTTGCGACGGGCGATGCCCTGGAACGCGGGGGCGCCTTCGGTGACTTCGGATCGGGCCAACTGGACGCTGAGCCCGGGGGCGACATGGATCGAGGTGTCGGCGAGGAGGCTATTGTTGTCTTCGGTCTCCTCGGCGATCGATCCGTTGGCATCGGTGGTGACGACGAAGTGGAGGGTGCCGGCGACGCCGGTGAGGGGCAGGACGACCACCTGGGTGCGGAGGATCCCGATGGCTGGGGGCAGGGCGGCGAGGATCTGGAAGTCGGCGACGGTTTGATCGTTGCCGATGGTCTCATCGGGCGAGAGCCGGACGGACTCGAACCATGGGGGCAGGGCGGTGGCGGCGCCGCGGTTCGTGATGCCCCAGACGAGAGTGACGGGCTCGCCCGGAGCGCCAGTCGCCGGCGAACGGATCAGGGAGACCTGGAGATCGGGCAGTTGGATCCTGAAGACGCCCTGGAAGACGTCTTCGTTCGGCTCGCCATTCTGGGCGTCGCCGTCCTGGTTCATGGGCGCGCCGTTGAGACTGCGGATATCGGGACCGACGCGGAGGGTGTAATTGCCGCTGCGGCGTTGCTGGGGGATCTGGAGGCGGATGCGGTCGGCGGCGGGCAGTTCGACGCGGTTAATGGCGACGGCGCCTTCGGGGCCGCTGAGTGCGAAGTCGGCGACGGCGACACTCGAAGCGAGGAGGGGCCGGTTGAACTGGAGGTCGATGACTTGGACGGGCTGGTTCTGGATTCCGGCCGGCGTGGCTGAGAGGACGAGGGGGCCGTTGTGGTCGACGGTAATCGTGCACGGGCGTTGTGCCGAGAGCTCGGGTGATCCGTCGTCGGACACTTCCACGGTGGTCGAGTAGACTCCGGGTGGGGTGGTGCGATCGACCGTCCAGGTCATCTCGCCGGTGAGGGGATCCAGGGTCAGCCCCGTCGGGGCGTCCGGTCCGAGGCCGAAGCGGAGGGATTGGGCGGGGAGATCGGCGTCGAACGCGCTCCACTTGACGAGCAACGGGGCATCTGCGGAGGCCCAGAGCGGGGCCATGGCAGCTAGTGTGGGTGCGGTGTTCACTTCAGCGATTCGGAGGTGAATTTGCTGCTCGTCGGACAGGGCGGGTTGGCCGTTGTCCGTGACGACAACCGTGATCGCATAGTCTCCCGGGCCATCGGTCTCGTCGGTGGCCCATGTAAAAACGCCGGTAACGGGGTCGATGGCGGCTCCGGCGGGGGCGCCGGCCCGGAGGGCGAAGCGCAGTTCCTGCCCGGCATCGGGATCCGCGGCTTGAGCCTGGAAGACGACCTCGGTCCCTTCGGGGGCGTCGACGTCGCCGAGGGCCTCGAGCACGGGCGGGAGGTTCATCGGGGTGGGTGTGACGAGGCTGATGTGATCCAGGGCGATGGCGTCGGCGGCGTCGAGTTGGGTGATTCGGACCCGTGCGATTTGTGGGGCTGCGATGACGCCCTGTTCGCGGGCAGCGCCGCCCCCGTGGAATTCCTGTGCGTACAAGGAGGCGCCCGCCGGGTCGAAGGCCTCGACAAGCGCGCCCCCGGTTTCGGCGTCGATCACGAAGAAGCTGAAGAACTCGGTGGCGGCAGGGAATCCCTCCTCGGGGGTGACGAACGTGATATCCACGACGAACGGGACGGCCGCGGGCTCGGTGGGATCGCCGAACACCTGGGGCGGTGAGACGGGCACGAACCGGTCGGGCCGTTCGGCGGTGACGCGCGGGTCGCCGGCGACGGTTGTGAACCGGGCGCCTTGCGCGAGATACTCGTCGGTGATGCGGGTATCAGCCGGCAGGTCATCGAAGGTGATCAACTGATCGCCGAGGAGACTCGATCGATAGAGGGCTCTTTGGGGGACAATCTCCTGGGATGCGAGGGCGGTGCGCCAGGAGAACTCGAGCCCGCTGTAGCCGGTGGCATTGGCGGCGAAGAGGAGACGCACCGGGTAGAGGCCCTCGCTTTCGAACGAGACGGTGTACCAGGAGTAGGTGAAGCCCCGGTCGCCGGCGTAACCCAATTCGGTCGAGCCCACCTGCAGTCGAAAGCCGTCGTCGCTGCCCACGCCAAGGTCGAGGTCGATTTCCGGCGTTTCGGGGAATTTGTCGGCGGCGGCCTCGACCCGCAAGAGGAACTGGTGATCGAGGAGGAAGTTGCGCGCCGCCACCGCCGAGAGTGCGGTCGGGGGCGTCGTGGTGTCGGCGAAGAAGCTGTCGAAGCTGTTGCCGACAGTCACCGTGGATCCCGGGTGCGGGAAATCGATGGTGGGGCTCAGGGTGGTGCCGGTGGGGGCGAGCCCGGTGAGATCGGCGTAGGCCGGCGCTTTTGTTCCGCCGATGCCGTTGTAGACGGCCACTTCGACGCCGTCGCCCGGGATCCCCGGGACGAACGAGGTTGTGGCGGCGGTGGCGGGGATGATGGTGCCGACCGCGGGCAGGACGGTGAGCGTTGCGACGCTGCTCGTGACGGAGCCCACGGCGTTGCTGACGATCACCCGATAACTGCCCTGCTGTTCGAGTTGGACGCGTTCGAGGGTCAGCGAGGCATGGGTGGCGTCTTCGAGATCGACCTCGTTCCATTGCCACTGGAAAGAGAGAGGATACGAGCCGTTGGCGATCACATGGAACGTGGCGGTTCGCCCCTTGACGACCGTCACCGGCTTGGGATGCGTGACGATCGACGGGGGCAGATTTGTGGCGTCGGTTTCAGTGAGCACCTTGAGGCGGTACTCGCTGGCCGTGAATTCGGGCAGCCATGCGAGCCCCGTCGGGAGGGTGGGAAGGTGCAGGCTGTTGAACGTGCCGCCGACGGACGCGAACTTGACGACCGACAAGACATCCCCGGCGGCGGGGACGTAATCCTCGACCAGGCTGAGGCGGAGTTGGCCGTTGAGAAAAGCGGATCCGTCGATGGCGAGTTGATCGGCCCGGGTGCCGGCCTCGATTCCTGCCGCCTCGAGTTCGAGGCGGGCGGAGGACTCGGCTGTGTACGCACCTCGCCAGGTCAGGAGACCGGGTGACGCTCCCGGACGCACGGTTCCGCGGTTGCGGGTGCTCACGTTGCGAGCGTCGAACGTCCCGGTGCCGGCGAGAACTCCGGTTGGTTCGATGACGAGACTGGTTCCCGAGAGAGCCAGGGTGGTGCCGGCGAGGAGGATCGTGCCGGAGTTGGAGTGGACGGCGCTCGTGCGGCCGAGCGCGGTGGAGGTGGAGATCAGGATGGTGCCCGCGTTGGCGACTTCGGCGTCGATGGAACGGGAACCGCCGGCGCCGGGCAGGCTCTCGAGGCGGCCTTCCGGAGCGATGGTGAGAGTGCCATTCTGGAGGGTGAAATTGCTGCTCCGATCCCACCCGTCTTTCGAGGCGGACTCGAGCCGGATGATCCCCCGGAGGGTGAAGGCCTGGGTCGCAGTCAACCGGGCATAGCCCGGGTTGACCGTGCCTCGGACCCACAGGGTGTAGTCGGGTTCAACATCGGAGAGCAGTTGGTTGCCCGCGTGGTAGATGGGAATCACCGTGGGTTCGGCTGCGGCGCGGTGCGTGGCGATGCTCGCATTGATGACCTGCAGGTCGCCTGACGCGATGCCGCCGTCGAGGTCGAGTTGCCCGGTGAACGTCAGCGCCGTGCCCGAGGCCACCTCGATCCGACCCTGGTGCCAAAGGTGGCCGGTGAGGGACCGGCCGTCGCCGGTGTCCGGGGCGGCGGTGATGCGGGCCCCGGGCGCGTTCGTGAGCGTGGCTCCGGCCTCGATGGTCAAGTAGCAGCCCCGGTCCCAGCCATCGTTGCTCGTGGTCGAAAGATGGATGATGCCATCTGAGACGGTGCTCGAGGGCACGCGCAGTTGAGCGTAGCCCCAGGTGGTGGTTCCCTCGATCCAGAGGGTGCTCAGGGCGGCAGCGTGTCGGTCGAGACGGTTCTCGGGTCCGACCAGACGGACGACATTCGGTTGATCGGCCGACGCTTCGGTGGCGATGGTGCTGTTCAAGGCCCGGACCACGCCGCTGATGGTGCCACCGGCAAGTTCGAATCGGCCCGTTTCGAGCAGCAGACTGCCTTGAACGGACGATTCGCCTGCGGCTTGCCGGAACAGGGGTGTGCTGCCGGAGACGTTGAGCGTGACCCCTTCTTCGATCGCGATCGTGCCTTGGTTGAGGACGTTGCCGACAATGCGTCGGGGGTCGCCATTGGCGGCGAGGACTTCGATCCGGCCGTCGGTCCGATTCGTGAATGCGCCTTCCGTCACGTTGATATAAGCGCCCCGATCCCACCCGTCGTTGCTGCCGCAAGTCATTCGGAGAATACCGTCATTGCCACAGCCCGTGGGGATGGTGAGCCTGCCGTAATTGTTCGCGACCGTTCCCACCACCCTGACGATCGTGCGAGTGGGGATGTCCGAGAGGAGTTGGTTCTCCGGCCCGTAGAGGAAGAGCTCTGTCGGCTCGGCAGGCGAGGCGGTGAGGAGGATGGCGCTCTGGAGAACGCGGAAATCCCCGGTGTAGGTGCCGCCGGCGGATTCGAGTCGGCCTCGGTAATCGATGGTGGTGCCTGCGGCGACGGTGATCTGGCCCTGGTTGCAGAGGCTGCCCCTGATCAGCCTGCCGTCACCGAGCCCCGGTTCCGCGGTGATCCGGCCGCTGGGCGAGTTGGTGAGGGTCGCTCCGGCCTCGACGTTCAAGTAGCAGCCCCGGTCCCAGCCGTCGTTGCTGGTGGTTTCGAGGTGTATGATCCCAGCGGAGAAGGTGTTCAAGGGGACTCGCAAGCGCGCGAGTTCCCAGGTGACGGTTCCCTCGATCCAGAGAGTCGTCGAGACCGCGGCGTGTCGTTCGAGTTCGTTTTCGGGTCCGACGATCCGGATGACCGCCGGCTCGCTGGCAGTCGCCTCGGTGGCGATGGTGCTGTTGTAGACGCGGACCAAGCCGCTGACGGTCCCGCCCGCCAGTTCGAACCGGCTGTTTTCGAGCATGAAACCGCCCTGAACGGAAAGAGCGCCCGCAGCCTGTCGGAAGAGCGAGTCGGTCCCGGAGATATTGAAGGTGATGCCCTCCTCGACGGTGATGGTGCCCTGATTGATGACTTTGCCGACGATGCGCCTCGGGTCCCCGTTGGCGGCGAGCACTTCGATCCGGCCCTCGGATCGATTGGTGAAAGCGCCCCCGTTCACTTGGAGATACGCGCCGCGGTCCTGGTAGTCGTTGCTCCCGCAAGTCAGCCGGAGGATGCCGTCGTTGCTGCATCCGGCGGGGCTCGTGAGCCATGCCGCGCCATAGGTGGTGGTCCCCACGAGCCGGACAATCGTGCGGGCCGGGACGTCGGAAAGCAACTGGTTGTTGGCGCCGTAGAGATAGAGCTCCGTGGGAGCGGCGGGTGCCGCCGGAAAGGTGACTTGGCTGTCCAGGACGCGGAAAGCCCCGGCGTACGTGCCGCCGGCGGACTCGAGGCGGCCGCGGAACTCGACGGCGGTGCCTGTGGCCACATCGATCGCGCCTTCGTTGTAGAGGCTGCCGGTGATGCTCCGGCTGTCGCCAGCGCCCGGGGCCGCTGTAATCCTGCCATCCACCGCACTGTGGAGCCGGGCTCCGGTCGCGATGGAGAGGTAACTGCCTCGGTTCTGGTAGTCGTCAGAAGAGCTTTCCAGGTGGAGCGTGCCGCGGTTCACGATGTCACCGGCCACGGTGAGCGTCGTATAGCTCCAGCGAACAGTGCCTTCGGCCCAGAGGGTGACGCCGGGCGAGGCATTGCCGAGGAACCGGCAATTCGCGCCGACCGCCCGGACGGTCAAGGGCCCCGCGATGTCGGGCCCGATGTCGAACTCGGAATTGTGGCCGCGGAGCGGTCCGTTGATGGTGCCGCCGAGGACCGTCATCCGGCCGCCTTCGAGGACGACACCGCCGGGCACATCCCACTGGCCGCCGGCCAGGGTGAGTTGAGGCGGGACGTCGCCGACGCCTTGGATCGAGAGTTCGGTGCTGGCCTCGACGCTCAGTGTGCCTTCGTTTCGCAGGTTGCCGTACAGGACTCGTGAATCGCCGGTGCCCGCGAGGATGTCGATGCGTCCGCTAGGGGCATTGGTGAGCACCCCTTGCACGGTCAGGTAGGTGCCCCGGTCGTGGTAGTCGTTGACGACGGTGATGAACTGAAGGGTGCCGGCGTTGATCCAGTCGCCGGCAGCAGACCAACGCGCTGCGCCGTTGGCGACCGTGCCCTCGATCGCAACGGTGCTCCCCGCGGTCACGTTGCCGGCGAGCGTCCCGGTGCCGCGCAGGTGGAAGCGGCCGGTGCCCGTGGCGCCCGGAGCGAACTCGAGCCTGCCGGCGAACAGGGTGACGTCGCCGGTGGCGGTGCCGTTGCCGATGACGACGGTGGCGGAGGTCGTCTGGACCTGGGGGGCGTCCAGGACGCCCGCGTCGAGTTGGACTCGCCGGTCGCGAAAGGCGCAGGAACCGGTCACGATGAGGCCTTCGCCGGCCAGGACCAGGTTCTCGCGGCAGTCGAGCGCGGCGAGTGTCACCGCCGGCCCCGACAGGGTGACGGTGGGATCAGCGCCCACGTTGAGCACCGCTGTGTCCGCGGTCCCCGGCAACACGTCGCCAGACCAGTTCAAGGGGTCCGTCCATGAGGCGCCGTCGCCGCCGCCGTCCCAGGAGATTGTTGCGGCGTTGGTCCCGCCTGGGGTGAGGAGGATCGAGGCGAGAACGACGACCAGGGTCAGTCCGCAAGCCGGGTTTCGATGACGACAACGCCGGGACGTTGGAATGACGGGTGTTGTTTTCAAGGCAGAGCCACCGTAGCTCGTGCCGCGCGTGAAAGGCAAGCAAACAGGACAGCAAACTGAAGGAAAATTAGACACTAGCGAGGCGCCGCCTCAGACCCAACCAAGTCCGCGATTCCATGAAGCCTGCCTGCCTTTCCGGACCCTCTGTTCCGCGCCTCGCTCATCAGAGTCCTCGACGGAGGAAGGGGAGGCCTGGAACAACAAAGACCCAGGACCGATTGTGAACCTGTCCCCCTGTTGCCCCCGAGAGAACAGACCAGCGAAATCCGGGACTCAATCCTCATCGCCTCTTGAGTGCGCGGGTGGGTCAATCGGCGATCCGTCCCGAATCGGGAAAGCGGGGGAATCCCTCGCCGATTCAGGGCGGAGCGCTGATTCGGGCGGCGGCTTGCGAGTTGACGCGGATTAGGGGACTTCGGTAGGCAAGAGGGATGGAACATCGTCGTTGGCTTGGCGGCTTGGTGGTTGGTGTGTGTGCGTGGGCTTGGAGTTTGGCGGGGGCGGAGGTGCTGAGCATTGCGCATCGGGGCAACTCGATGTCGGCGCCCGAGAACACGCTGGCGGCGTTTCGGGCTGCGGAGGGGAAGGCGGACCTGGTTGAAACCGACATCCGGGTGTCGTCGGACGGGGTGCTGGTGTTGATGCACGACGTCACGGTGACGCGGACGACCGACGGGACGGGCAACGTGTCGGCGATGACGCTGACGCAGTTGAAGGGGCTCGATGCCGGGTCCTGGTTCGCTCCGGAGTTCGCGGGCGAGCGCGTTCCCACGCTTGAAGAGATGCTGGCGACGACCCTGCCTTTTGCCACGCCGCTCCTGGAGCACAAGGCAGGCAGCGCCGCGAGTTACGTGACCGAGCTGCGGCGTTTGGGGGTGCTGACGAACGTGATCGTGCAGTCCTTCGACTGGGATTTTCTGGCGGCGATGCACGCGCTCGAGCCGCTGATCCCGCTGTGCGGCTTGGGGAGCGGGGCGCTGGATGTGGCGGATCTGGACCGGATCGAGGCGGCGGGGGCGCGTACCGTTGCCTGGGAGAAGGGGGGCGTCACGGCCGTCGAGGTGGCGATGGTGCACGATCGCGGATTGCAGTTCTTTGTCTGGACGGTGGACAGCCCGCAGGAGATTGCGAGGTTCGTCAGCCTTGGAATCGACGGCGTCATTTCCAACGATCCGGCGTCGGTGAAGAACCCGGGGACGATCACGACGAATGCGCCGACCCACTGGAGCGACCGCCTGATCGCCCATTGGACCTTCGACGACGGGCTTGCGGATCCGGCGGCGCGGGTGGTGACGGACGCCTGGGGGGCGAATCCGGGAACGCTGGTGCAATCGGATCCGGCGTCGCATTGGGTTGGGGAAGGCGTGGCGCGGATCGGAGGCGGTCTCGATCTTGAAGGAGCGAGCGCTCACGTCGTGGTGCCATCGACGAAAGCCCTGGACATCGGGACCAACGCGGTGACGCTTTCCGGGTGGGTGTGGTTGCCGGGCCTGCCGAGTCGGTTGCCGGCCGCCTATGGTGCGATTTACGATTCGACGACCGATTGTTACGTCCTTTATCTCGATCGATCGAACCGGGAGCTGCGGTTCAAGGTGACGGATGTGAACGGGCATGCGGCGCGTCCGGGCATACCCGAGGCCGCGCTGCGGACGAACGAATGGTTGCACGTGGCGGCGACCTATTCCGGGCAGGGGACCGTGGCGGCGGGGCGTGCGGCCATTTACCTTGACGGCGTGTTGCAGGACGTGCACACGGGGCACGACGCCAGTAGTCCGGTCGGATTGACCGGGAACGTGAAGACCGGTCAAGCGGCCGCCATGGGACGAGAGGGGCCGACTGGGGGCAACGCCTTTACGGGGATGGTCGACGATCTAGCCCTTTGGGGACGGGCACTGTCGGGGGAGGAGATTCGGCAGTTATTCGAGGCGGGGCGAAACGGTCTGGGCCTGGCCGATCTGCTGAAGCTGCCGACGCCGTTGCTTGTGCCCGGCTCGATTCGGCCGGACGCCGCCGGGATGAACCTTGAGATCACTTTCGAGAACCTCGGGCCGTGGCAGACGTTCCGGCTGGCGCAGGCCGATTCCTGCGCGGGTCCGTTCGAGGTGGTGCCTGGGCTGGCGCCGATTGCCCTGGGAGAGGGACGGTACCAATTCGTCTGGCCGCTGGACGGCAGTTCGATGCGGTTCTTCCTGATCCAGGCGGAGTAGAGTCCTCGACTTGTGAAATATATGGGGTCAACAGGTCAAGTTGGGTCCCTGCCGCTCCAGGCCTGCGCCCGTGCCTTCGAGGACTCTCCATTAGCGAGGCGCGGAAGAGGGGGTCCGAAGAGGCAGGAAGGCTTCATGGGATCGCGGACTTCGTTAGGTCTGAGGCGGCGCCTCGCTAGGCGCTTTCGAGCGACCAGCCGTTGTGGTAGGGCTCTTTCAAGAAGGCGTTGGCGGGGGCGTGGTTGGTGAACTTCATGGCGGCTGGATCCCAATCGAGCGACTTGCCGGTGCGGACGGCGATATTGCCGAGCAGGACGATTTCGGTGAGGGGCACCGCCCAATCGAAGGCGCAGCAGGCCGGTTCGCCGCCGGTGCAGGCCTGGTACCATTCGCCCCAGGTGCCGGGTCGGCGGGGGAGAGTCTTGGGGATATCGCGGGCTTTGGCTGCGAGTGTCGGTGAGAGAAGCTTGGGTCCGCCCCAGGAATAGAGCAGTTGACCTTGATCGCCGACGTACAGAGCGCCTTCTTCGGGGAGGGGTTGGTCCCAACCGTGGGGTCTTGGGGGCTGCAATCCGCCGTCGTACCAGACGAGGCGCACCGGGGGCAGGCCGGCGCGCGCCGCGAAGTCGTAGGTGACAATCGAAGCCAGGGGCGCGGTCTCGGGGGTCACTTTGGTGGCGGTGGCCTCGATTCGGAGGGGCGGACCCAGCTTCAGGGCGCGGACGACAGGGTTGAAGTGATGGCATCCCATATCGCCGAGGGCACCGGTACCGAAGTCCCACCAGCCTCTGAAGTTGAACGGATGATAAACGCCGTTGTACTGGGCGATCCAATCGGGGTTTGCCTTGAGCTGGGCGAGGGCGTAATGGCCTGCGGGCCATCGATCCTTGAAGGGCCGGGCGGGGGCGGGTCCGAGCCAGAGGTTCCAGTCGAGGGACGCAGGGACTGGATCGTCGCCTGGGGGTCGGAGCATGCCCTGGGGCCAGACGGGGCGGTTGGTCCAGAGATGGACTTCGCGGACGGCGCCGAGTAGGCCGGCGTCGAGCCATTCATTGAGGCGGCGTGGTTCCTCGGTGCTATGGGGGGCGGCGGTCATTTGGGTGGCGCGGCCGGCCTGACGTGCTGCGGCCAGGAGGACGCGGCCCTCGTGCACGGTTCGGGTCAAGGGTTTGACGCAGCAGACGTGTTTGCCGCTGCGGAGGGCTGCGATGACGATGAGTGCGTGGGTGTGATCCGGCGTGCCGCAATAGACGGCGTCGACCCGGTTTCCCTCGGCCTGGAGCAACTCGCGGAAGTCGCGGTACTTACGGGCTTGGGGCCAGCGGTCATAGGCTTTTCTGGCGAAGACGTCGTCGACATCGCAGAGGGCGACGATCTGGAAGCCGGCGGCTTCGAGCTCCTGAAGTTGGCCGAAGCCGACGCCGCCCACGCCGATTCCGGCGAGGGCGGGTCGCTGACTGGCGGGGGTGGCGCCGGCGTGGCCGAGGACGGTGGCTGGCACGATCATGAGGGTGGCGGCGGCGCCGGAGGCAGTTTGGAGGAACCGGCGCCGGCCGAGATGGTGAGGCGAGCGGGGCATGGCAGAGTCGGGGGCTTCACTGCATGGTGTAGGTCAGGACCACGGATCCGGCGGTGATTCTGATGCCGGTGATGGTCGTGGATCGGGGGCCATCGATGCGATAGAAGCGGGTGGCGCCGGCGAGGGGGACGGTGAACGTGCCACCGGTGACGGTTTGGGCGACCACGGTGGGGCTGCACTCGGCTCCTTGCACGTCGGCGAGGGTGACGGCATTGACGGCGTCGGTTGCGGGGGCATAGGGGCCGGCGATCGCGGTGGCGGACCTGCAGACCAACGGGTACCAAGCCTTGACGGCTTCGGCGGGGGCGTTGGGGTCATTGACGAGGACGCGCGAATCGTCCGCCGGGTTCACCGAATAGAGGGCGAGGTTGGCGCTGCCGCCGGTCTCTTCCCAGAGGGTGCGGATGGGGTAAAGACCCGCCGTCTCGACCACGACATCGAAGGCGGCGTCCGCGGTGTTGCCGGGATTCTCCCAGAGGATGATGGGGGCGTTTTCACTGAAGCGATCGCCGCAGTAAACGCCCGCGCGATCGTCGGTGGTGATGTGGAACCGGTGCAGTCCGGCGTCGAGTTGGAGATAGGCGAGCGAGTCGACGGCGATGTTGATGTAAGTCCCGGGGCAGAGGCCGGGGACGGGTGCGGGCGTGCCGTTCTTGTTCCAGTCGAGGACCTGGACGAGGCTGGTGGCGGTGAGGTCGATGGGGATGAGCGGGGGGATGGCGAGTTGTTTTCGAGCCCGTTCGAGGGTGTTATCGAGGTTGGCGCCGCCGTTGGCGCTTTGAACCATGCGGGAGTCGAAGCCGCGGACATTGAGGGCGCCGATGGGGAGGCTGCTGCTGGCGGGCAGGAAGGGGTAACTGACCGTCCAGGACCAGGTGTTGGTGCGCCAGGTGCCGAGGGAATCCATGAACGCGACGCTCGTGGTGCGGGTGGTACCCCAGGGGAGCAGCGAGGTGACGGGGTAGGTGACTGTAGCGCCGCTGAAGTCCTGGTAGGCGGGGGGATTGCCGTCCTTGTGGACGAACGGTTCGACGGTCAGGGACGCGTTGGGGATCCAGGTGCCGTCGATGCAGAGCTTGATGGAGGCGGTATCGACGTAAGAGTCGCGGTCGAGGATTGTGGCGCTGATGGTGGGGTAGACGGCGGTTGCCTTGCCTCCGGGCGGCGGGGTGAGGTCGGTGACCACGGCGGGCATCGAGCCGGCCGCGGGGACGGAGGCGGCGTAGTTGTCGAAGGTGGCCTGGGCGCCCTGCGTGGTCGAGGGGTAATCCTGCTGGAAGGTGAACAGGCCGCAGAATCCGGACGTGTGGGTGTAGTTCGGGTCCTGAGCGATGGCCGAGGCCCAGGGGTTATTAAGATCGGCCTTGTCGAACAGTTGGAAGAGGAAGGTGTAACCGTCATGGCTGCTGGCGACCAGGCGGTACCGGCGGGCGGGGTCCAGGGTGATGCCTTCGAGCAATCCCAGCGTAATGGGGTCCTCATCGCTGATAAGGCTGATGTAGAGGTTGTGGTAGGCCGAGGAGTAGGTGGCGCAGTAGCCGTCCGAGGTGCCGAGGCCGATATCCGAGAGGTAGAACAGGAGGCCGGCCTCCTGGTGCCAGTCGGCATTCCAGGCCAGGAGATCCGTGGCCGCGGAGAAACGGCCGCTGTAGGTCACGTCGGGCCTGAAGCTGCCTGCGCGCGCGTTGCGCATGCCGTAGTCATCGTTGCCGGTGGGCGGGGCGCTGATCGAGTAGGCCTTTCCGCCGGTGCCGTCGGCGGGGAAGGAGAAGGTGGCGGCGCCGTAAGCCACGAGGGTGTAGCGCGCCCATCCGGTGTCGTTGCCCGCGTTGAAATCCGAAGTTTGTGCCTCGAGCCGCGGCGCGGTCACGGTCAGGAGGAGCGCCATCGTGGCAAGCGGGAGGATTCGACCGGGGAACCGTCGGGCGGTGTCTTGGGCACAAGTGGAGTTCACGAGAGGAGGCCTTTCTTTAGAGAAGTCTGGCTTACGGGAGCCGAACGATGCCGGCAGCGAGTCTGATCCGCCACCGTTGGGGGGGACCGTAGCTCCGAGGCTTCGCGCTCGTCAAGGTGTAAGCGAGGTTTGGGCTTAGGGTCTGTGCAGACCCTTATCGGGCGGTGATCAGGTAGTAGACGGTGTCGGGTTGGAGGGCGATGGAGTCGGCGTGTCCGATGGGACCACGGGGTCTTCCCGTGAGGTCCAGGGCGGTGACGTCGAGTTGGGGGGCATCCGGGCGCAGGAGTCGGACCGTGCCCTGGATCTTGCGGACTTGCCACGGGTCCTTTCCGATGTGTTCGATCCACACGAGTTGGCCCTGAGGAACCGTTGTCCATCCCGTGTTCCGTTCCTCGGTCATCACCTGCAGGAGGATCCGGCGGGAGACGTTGATGGGTTGACCATCGAGAGGGACGAGGATGATATGGACATTGTCCAGCGGGCTTGAGAGGAGGGAATCCCGGAGCCGGATTTCGCTGATGGCGGCGAGGTTGCCGCTGGCACCTTGCGCGGCGGGGGCGTTGACGGTGAGGAGGCCCTTGCCGTAGTCGAGGGTGAGCTCCTCGGTGCTGCTGGTGACCGTCTGGAGGTCCCTGCGGACGAGTTTGCCGAGGTCGGCCAGGCGTGGGGGGGCGGCGCGGTCGGCGAACTGGACGCGGGTACGTCCGGCGAAGTGGATCAGGGGATCGATGCGCTGGCCGGGGGCGAGGGTGGTGCCGGACGGGACGTCTTTGAGGCGGAGCTCATCGAACGCGGCGTCCTGGGGCAGGGGTGTGCCTTGGAGGTTGCGGAGGTCTTCGGTGCCGAGGGTGAGGTCGGCGAGCACGTCTCCGGGTGCTATGAGAGAACGCCGGAAGATGAGGGCGGCGGCGGGGAACTGGGCCATTTGGGAGGGGGCCATGAGCGTCCAGGGCTGCATCCAGAACTGGGGTTTGACCCTGTAGCGGGAGCCATCAAGGGCGAAGTGCACGATGGCATCGCTCTCCTGCAGGGCGCCGTACAGGGCGAGGAACAGGGGGGCCTCGGGCCGGTACCGGTTGGGGCGGGTCCAGGTGGTTTCGGAGATCATGGAGGGCTTGCGATTGTACTCGATGTCGATGACCGGGTGATTGAAGGCCTTGGGGTCGCCGGGATTCTCGGGGTCGAAGCGAAGGGCGCTGCGGTTGACGAACGTGTGTTGGTCGCGGAGAGACCATTCGGAGAAGAGCCCGCCATGACGACAGCCGAAATAGCCGTGGCGATCGATAAAATCGCCGGTGGCGTAGCTTAGTTTCTCGAGAGGGCCGAACACCTCGGGGCTGGCGGTGGCCCAGTTGGAGCAGGTCACGAGCCCGGCGTAGCCCTGGTTGCGCAGGAAGCGGACGATGCGCTGGTAGAACCGGGTCTGGGTGTCGAGGAGGAACGCCGCGGTATCGCGATCACGCGGAGTTTTGCGGTTGAAGATTTCCCAGAGAGGCCGGAATGCGGCGCGTCCCTCGGATGCGCGGTCACGGGGGAGCGGGGGACTATCCCAGGCGGTGAAGGCGGCGGCGAGCGAACCGTACTTGATCGACAGCCAGTTGCCGAATTGGCGCTCGAGTCGGCGGAGTTGGGGATCGGGGAGGTTGGCTTCGGTGAAAGTCCAGAAGAAGAACGAGTCTTCGTTCTGGATCTCGACGCCCAGGAGGGCGGGTTCGGCGGCGAGGAGGGTGCCATCGGCGAGCGGCGTGGCGAGGACGGCGCGCCACCAGCCTTCATAATGCGACTGGAACTCCTCGTTGAACATGAGGGCGGCGAAGGGGTGCCGGGTGCCGTCGTAGCCTTCGAGCCAGGGCAAACCCGATTGGGGACGCATCCAGAGGGGGAAGTAGATCGAGAGATGGGTGTAGATCCCTTCGCTCTTCATGGCATCGACAACGTCGGCGAGGCGTCGGACCTTGGCGGGGATGAGGGCGCCGGTCTTTTCGTCGAACACGGCGCCATGGGCGCGAACGAGGTTGACGCCATGGGCGGCGAGGTTTCGGGCGCAGGCCTTGAGCGCGTCGCGGTCGAGGTCGTGAGGAGGGCCGTTGACGGCCCAGAAGCGGACGGGTTGACCGGACTTCTCGTGGATGAACTGGCCGTCGCGGGCCAGGATGCGGCCATTGGCGCCGGCGCGGGGTTCGTTCAAGTGTCGGAGGTCCAAGGGACCGCCGGCGAGGGAGGCGTCGTCGGGCGGACGGAAGTTGAACCAGTGGGTCGCGTCGGCAGCGAGGGCGGCACGGAGAGCTGGTGCCGCGTCCGGCTTGGCCGTTCCGAAGGGCACAAACTCCGATCGTGTGAGCACGAAGCAATCGAGGATCCCGTGGGGCTTGGGTTTGCCGGAGAGCTCGAACTCGAGGGAGTTCTTGCCGGGACGCAGCACCACCTCGCCGGCGTCGAGCCAGGCGAGGAAGCGGAGGTCCCAACCGGCCAGCGGGAAGACCTGGTGGGCGTTGGTGGTGGGAAGATCGATCCAGGGGGCGTCGTTCAGCCGCAGACGGATCGAGGTGTCGTGAGGATTGGCCCGGAGCCAGAGGGTGTAGTGGCCCGGGACGGGGGCAGTGATCCTGAAGGTGGCTTGACCAGGTTGGTTCTCGCTGAAGTGCTGGAGTGCGGCCTGGTCGGAGAAGGCCGCGGCCGGGACCTCCTGGTACCAGCGGTTCGATGTCACGGATCGGGTGAGGGCGGACTCGCCCTCGACCCAGAGCCAATCTCCGGCGTCGAGAGTGGCGGCGAGGAAGGAGAGAGCAAGAACGAGCGAGCTGAAGCGGCTGATGATTGGCTGGATGAGCACCTGCATAACAGCAGTCAGGCAGGCGGATCAGGAAGCCGCAACTTTTTCCTTGCCCTCCCGGTCGATTTCATTATGATATCACCAAGATATAGATCAATGACGAAAGGAAAACGATGAATGCACCGGTTGAAGCGCCGAACAAAGAGCGTGAGGTTCGTGTCCACAGCGGCTGGTCGTTCCTGCCGATCAACATCCTGGTATTGCTCGCGGGGCCGGCCCTGTTCATCTACTCGATTGCGGCGGGAGTGCAGCAGCAGAACCACCCGTACTGGGCTGGGTTTGTGACAGGGATTCTGATGTTGATTGGGGGGGTCATCATGTTGTGCGGGTTTTTCACGCTGCAGCCGAAAGAGGCCCGCGTGTTGGTGTTGTTTGGGGAGTATCGGGGGACGGTTCGGGAGAGCGGCTTTCACTGGGGCAACCCGTTTTACACGAACGGGCCGTCGGTGAGCATTCAAAGCCGGGCGGTATCGGCGGCGGCGGCGAAGGCGGGGGAGACCGGGGCGTTGACGGCTCCGAAGAAGAACCCGCGGAACAAGATCTCCCTGCGGGCGCGGAACCTGAATGGGGAGCGGCTGAAGGTGAACGACAAGCGTGGCAACCCGATCGAGATAGCGGCGGTGGTGGTCTGGCGTGTCCAGGACACGGCGCAGGCGATGTTCGACGTGGACGACTACGAGCACTACGTGACGGTGCAGAGCGAGTCGGCGGTGCGGCATTTGGCGAGCCAGTACGCGTACGATCACGGTGAAGAGAACGAAGTGACCTTGCGCAGCGGGTTTGAGGAGGTCTCGGTGGCGTTGACGCGGGAGTTGCAGGAGCGGCTGAGCAAGGCGGGTGTGGTGGTTGAGGAAGCCCGGCTGACGCATCTGGCGTATGCGCCCGAGATTGCCCAGGCGATGCTGCGGCGCCAGCAGGCGGAAGCGGTCATTGCCGCTCGACAGAAGATTGTGCAGGGCGCGGTGAGCATGGTGGAGATGGCCTTGAAGGACCTGGCTGACCGCCATGTGTTGCAGCTCGACGACGAGCGGAAGGCGGCGATGGTGAGCAATCTGATGGTGGTGCTTTGCGGCGAGTCGGAGGTGCATCCGGTGGTGAACACCGGGACGCTGTACAGCTAGCGAGGCGCACCTCAGACCTAACAAAGCCCGCGATCCCATGGAGCCGCGCAAGACATTCCTGTTGCGAATCAACGCCGAGCTATGGCGCGAGCTCGAGGCTTGGGCTCAGGACGAGTTGCGGAGTGTGAACGGTCAGGTTGAGTATGTGCTGCGGCAGGCGCTTCAGCGCCGGCGGGCTGGGGGTGCGGAGGAAGGGGAGGGGGCGGGATCGAGCCGGGCGCGTCCGGGCGGGTCTTGGGAGAATGCGAAGCCATGAATCGACTTCTGGTTCAGGCGGTGGTTTGGGCGGTGCTGATCCTCGGGGCGGTGGGCGATCTGGTCTGGCACTATCCGCGGCTGCCGGAGCGGGTGGCGAGTCACTTCAATGCGGCGGGGCAAGCGGACGGGTGGTGTACGCGTTCGGAGTATCTGGCGACGTGGCTCTGGTCGCTGGGATTGGTGGCGGTGTTGATACCGGTGTTGCAGTGGTTGATGAAGGTGATCCCGGCGCGGTTCATCAACATGCCGCGCCGGCACTACTGGCTGGCGCCGGAGCGCGAGGCGGCCACGCGAGAGGCGATGTCGGCGTGGGTTTTCTGGCTTGGGGTGGCGATGTGGGTGACGATGGCGCTGCTCCATCACTTGACGCTGCGGGTGAACCTGGGGCCGGAGCGGGATCTGGGTTCCTGGCCCTTGGTCATCGTGGGCGCCAACCTGGCGGCGATGGCGGTGTTGATCATCGGCATGTATCGCCGGTTCCGGTGAGCGGGATGGCGGCCGAGGGGGGGGCGGTAGCCGCGGTCGAGTCAGCGCCGGCTGACACCGGCGGCTACGCCTGGGAGGGCGTCCCTGCCGCGCTGGCCGGTTCGCTGTCCGGGGCGCGTCGGAAGACGGCGCTCTTGGGCGGGGGTCGCTGGGGGGTGGGGAGGCCGAAGCAGGATTTGCAGATGGGGAGTTTGGCGACGCCCTGGCGGACTTCCTTGCGGAGGCGGGCGAACCAGGGCGTTTGCCAGATTTCGAGGAGCGACTGTTCCCGGATGTTGCCGACGGCGTGTTCGCGGTGGTAGTCATTGCAGCAGAGGACGACGTCGCCGTTAAGGGTGATGACGAGGGAGTTTTCCGGGGCGTCGCAGGAGGTGAAGGGCACGAAGCCTTCGGGGGTGACGAGGCCGCCGCGGTTGGTCCAGCGCACTTGGCCGGGACTCTCGAGTACGGTGAAGTAGCGGGGCCATTCGCGCACGAGCGACTGAACGCGGTCCCGCCAGCCGGGGCGTTCGGGGAGGTGCCGGGTAAGGATGAAGTGGGTGACGCCCGCTTCGATCAGGCGGGCTGCCAGTTCCCGGGTGAGGAGATCGCCGTTTGAGATGATGCGCGGGAGCGCGCGGGGCAGGGCGCGTTTGGTCTGTTGAACGAGCGAGACCAGGCGTGGATCAGCGAGCGGTTCGTTATAGAAGACGTAATCCACGAAGCCGCGCCAGCCGATCTCGGCCATGCGTTGGAGGGCGAGGTCGAAGACCTCCTGGGTCATAAATTCCCTGGGGGTTTCGAAGAGATGGTTGGGGCAGTAGACGCAAGCGCGGTTGCACCAGCGGCTGATTTCCACCGAGACGGCCCGGAAGAAGTAAGGGTCGCCGTGGCGGCGCCAGTTAAGGAGGCGCATGAAGGAGGAGGAGATGGGTCTCCGGATGCGCGTGGGCATCAGCCGGTTGGCGAGCCATGTGAGGTGTTGAAGGTCCATGGCGTGAATGGTCTCGGGCCCTGCGGGCTAGATTAGCGAGGCGCGGAGGCAGGGTGCCCCGCTGCCCCCCACGGTTCCTGTGGACTGCATGTTTCATTGGTCTGAGGCGCGCCTCGCTAGCGCGAAGCGGCGGGCAACTCGGCGATCCGCAGGTTCCGGAAGGAGAGATCGGTGGTGGGATCGTGGCCTTGCAGGCTGAGGACGCCGGCCTGGGCGCGGTAGCCCTGCCGGGCGCTTTCCTGAGGCGGCCGGTTGTCCTGGAAATCGCTCACGAGGTAGCCGTCGATCCAGACGGCCATGTGGCGGCCGTGGGCGATGATCGTCTTCGTGAACCACTGGCCGTCGGTCGATACGACCCGGCGGGCAGGCTGTCGGTTGTAGATGCCGCCCGTGCCGAAATCGACCGGCCTGGCGCGATCGTCGCCTTCCCATTGATTTCGAATCTGGCTCTCGTACCCGCTCCAGAACTGACCGGGCAGCGCCCTGAAGAAGACGCCGCTGTTGAGGTGCTGGCCATTCGAGATGATGTCCAACTGGAACACGAAATCGGCGAAGGTCTCGACGGACTGCAAGTCGCCGTTGCCGTTCCTGACGTTGAGCCATCCTTGGGGTGTGACCGAGTAGACGGACTTTCGGCCCGGGATCTCCTTCCAGCCGGCGAGGTCCTTGCCGTTGAACAGGCTCTTCAGCCCGAGGGGGCGGAGTTTGACATTGCGGAACTTGACGGGGCCGGGGCCGGACCAGTACTGGAGGCAGATCGGACCGCGGGCAAACCGGGCGTCGCGAGTCTCGACCGCGACGGCTCCGTTGAGTTTGATCTCGACGTCCGGTCCGAGCGCGCGGACGTCGAACCGGCTCCAGCGGCCTGCGGTGGTTTGCTGGCTGGCGATCCGCTTCCGGCCGCTGAGGCTTCCGGTGGGCCACTGGGGATGCTGATCGCCGATACTGACTTCGGAGGCGTTCTCGTGGGTGACTTCGCCTTCGGCGGGGCAGCGCAGGAACACGCCGCTATCGGCTGCGGCATCGACCCAGAACTCGACGGACAACTCGAAATCGGCAAACTCGGTGGTGGTCCCCAGCATGCCGCGGCCGCTGTCCGGGCGATGGACGATGGCGCCGTCGACGACTTCCCAGACGGCCGGTCCGCGCGGTTTCCATCCGAACAGTGTCTCTCCGTCGAACAGTTGAATCCAGCCGGCGGCGGCCTCGGCGGGGGGCAGCGTGTCCCCTGCCGCATGGGGCAACCATGGAACACTCGGGAGCATGCAAGCCAAGACAAGACGGGTCAGCGTGTTCATTCCGTTTGCCGGTGACAATACACGAACAGGAAGAGATCGACAGGAGAAAACCGTCGTGGCGTGGGCCCGTGAGATTTGAGATTTGAGATTGGGGGCGGCGCTGACACGGCTCACCCCGATCTTTCTCTGCCCGAACTCCTCTCGATTGCTTCGTTTCTCTGAATTGGGGAGAGGGAGACGGGGGCAGGTGACCTTACGTGCGCAGGGTGCCGTCGTCTGGACAGCGTCGTGGGGGGGCGGTATGCCGCCGCATTCGCCACAGCGCTGCGCATCCCATGAGGAACAGGGCCCACGTGCCCGGTTCGGGAATGGACGGCACGGTGTCGGGATCGGCCGGGGTCAGGCCGGTTTGATGGTACTGAGCGTCGGTCTCGAGGACGACGGCCCCGCTGAGGGGTGTCACCAGTTGGTAGCGGGTGGCGAGGGCCATGGCTTCATTGAGGTGGCGGGCGCGGTGGAGTCGGCCGATTTCTTCTGCGGCCCAAAGGCGCACCAAGTGAAGCGAGCCCTCGACGCTGTTGGAGGAGCCTGCGGTGTCCGGAGCTTTGCCGGGGGTGAAGTGCCGCGTCGGGGACGGGGAGGAGGCGGTCCAGGCGCGTGCGAGCCGGTCGAGGTCTTCGCGAAGCGATCCGAGGCGAGGGACGGCCTGCAGCTCGGGGTAACGCTCCAGTTGTTCAAACACCCGATTGGGTCCCTGCGTGACGGCGCAAGCGAGGATCATCGGGCCTTCGGAGGAGCGGTCGAAGACCTGGCGGATGGCATCGACGGACCCGAGCTGGACGGGTTGGGGTGCGTGGATCCAGAGGACGAGTGCGTCCGGTTTTTCCGCGGCGCGATGCCAGCCTTGGACGAGGCCGGCGAGGTTGTCGTTTCCCCCGTGGAAGTCGTAGTCACGGATGGCCGCCGCCAGCCTTGAACGGGCGTCCGGGTCGGAAGTCGCGAACGGGGATGCCATCTCGACGACGGCGTCACCGGCGACCAAGGCCGCGAGTTCGAGGCCGGGTGGGAGCGAGTGGATCCAGGCGGCGAGCTCCTCGCGACGGGGCGCCATGCCGGCGGAACCATCGATGACGAGGGCGATCCGCGACGGCTTGGTGGCCGGTTTGAGCAGGAGGGTTTGATGCAGAACGGGGTGTTCGGGGTCGCGGGGGTTTCTGGCCCAGGCGGAAGCGGTCCCGGCCGGGCGTGGAACGCGAATCAGGCTCGAGGGGGAGGCGAGGTCGGTTTCGCTCAGGAGGGCGCGCACGGTGTTTTGAGGCGAGGGATGGGCGCCGGGTGGCGGGGACTCACCGTGCGCGGCGATCGGCGACGTGGATTCGGCCCACGCGGTGTGCCGGAGTTCTGGGGGGACGGTGAAGTTTCTTTCGACGAAGCACGGCCATTGGAAGAGGGCGTCGGTCATCGAGTCGAGCAGGAGCGGGGAGGTGATGCCCAGGCGGATGCGCATGGTGCCGCCTTCGGCCGGGATGGGGAAGCACTGCACCAGGACGCGGTCGGGTCCGCAGGTTGTGACGAGGACGGGATCGCGTCGCTGCTGGATGGCGATCTGCTGGTAGGCCTGGCGCACGGCGCTGCGGGTCGAGAAGGCGGCTTCGCGGGGTTCGCCGTTCACCCAGAGGGTGAGCCGTGAGACGACGCCTCCCGGGGGGAGTTGGATTTGGGCTCGCGCCTCTCGCTGGCGGGCGGAGTCGTTCTTGAATTCGAGCGTCCATTCCGTGTAAGCGAGGGCGGGTCCGGGTTCGATGACCGCATCCAATCGCGAACTCAGGAGCTGGAGGCCCTTGATGCGGCCGCCGACGCGTTCGCCGCCCTGGTCGGTGTCCCAGGTCCAATCGTCGAGCCCTGACCATCGGCCGCGTGCGGTTCGCACGGGCGGGGCGGGGACGGCATTGAAGGGGTTACCGGTGACTCGATAGTAGATCTGGCGGGCTTGTTCGGGCCAGACGGGGCGCTGGCTGGCGAGCAACCAGGTCACGAGGTCCATGCTTTGTGCGCGGGGGGTTCGGCCGTAGCAATCGCGGAGCATGACCTGTTCGTCTCCCACGGCCCGGAGCCAGCGGAGGCCGCGCTGCCGGCTTGGGGCGTCTTCCGCGGCCGCCTGTTGGAGGGCCCAGCGCGTGATCCACCCCCGGGAATCGATGATCAACAGCGCCATGAGGGCGAGTGCGAATCCGGGCCACGCTGCGCACCGAAGATCTCCGGCCCGTCGCTGCAGGTGCCGGCGCAGGGAGAGGGCGGTGATGAACGCCAGCATCGGTGCCCAGGGCAGGAGGCCGATGCCCATGGCGATGAGGCCGAACACCCCTGGGAGCAAGAGGGGGATGTAGCGGATGGCGTAGAAGAGCGAGACGCCGATGGCGATGCCGTTGCTCCAGGCCAGCCAGCGGAGGGAGCCGGGCGCGGTCCGGTCGAGGCGCAGCAGGACCAGGGCGTTTGCGGCAGGGACGAGGCCGACGAGCAGGATGTGCCAGAGCGTGGGGATGGGGTCAAAGAACTCCGCGGCGCACATCCCGGTGCTCCACTCGATGAGGAGGGTGGCGAGGGGGAGGATGACCCCTGGGAACCACCATCCGACGCTGGGCGGTGTTGCCTGGGGCGTCTTGGGGTTGGCGGATCCGGGCGCGGGGGTAGCGGGTGTGGCGGGCGGGGGCGACGGGGAGTCAGGGGGCGGTTCGGGTGCGCCGATGCGTTGGAGCAAGCGGCGCAGGTCATCGGCAGTGACCACGCGCAGGCCGGCGGCGGCGGCTTCCCGTTCCAGGTGGCGGCGGAGGTCGTCGGTGACCTCCGCGGGATCGGCGCCGGATGCCGCCAGGGACGGTCGGATCCGATCGAAATAGCGCTCGAGTTCCTCCCTGGCGCCTTGGGTCCAAGCGATCATACAGCGGTTCCTTTCTTCCGCAGCAACGCGGCGTCCTGGTTTACTCGGTCCATGTAGTCGATCATCAGATCCAGCACGGTTCGTCCTTCGGCAGTCAGCGCGTAGTACTTGCGGGCGGGGCCTTCGGGCGACTCTTCGAGCCGGGTGCTGACCAACCCCTGGAGTCGGAGCCGGGAGAGCAGCGGATAGAGGGTGCCTTCGGTGATGCCCAATCCCGGCAGGGCGACGAGATGTCGTACCAACTCGTAGCCGTACTGCTCGCGTTCCGCCAGGACGCTCAAGATGCAGAGGTCGAGCAGGCCCTTTCGGACTTGGACCGTCCAGTTGTCGAAGTAGTCGCTCATGGGTTAGGCACCTCCTGCGGGCGTGGGGAGGGTTTGGGTACGAAGTAATCGGCGGACCGTCCGAAGTGGCGCCAGAGGCAGACGGCCAGGGCCAGCGCAAGCAGCGTGGACCCGTAGTTCACCGACACCTCCGGGGGCTCGGCTCTCTCGATCTCCGTATAGCGAAGCTGAAACGCGAGGCTCAAAGCAGCGAAGGCGATGAGGATAAGAATGGGGAGTGCGATCCGCTGCGTTCGCCGCAAGCCGAGCCAGAGCAGGCCGAAGGCCATGGCCTGGACCGGGAGGTGCAGCACGAGGAAGAAGCCCATGACTTCATCGGCGCCTTTGCGGGAGGCGAGCGAAGCGGCCCAGATGGCGCCGAGGAGGGCGGCGGCGAGGGGGCCGGCGGCTGCGAGGCTGGCATGAGGCGAATGGAGGGAGGGGTAGTGCCTGACGAGGAGCGCGAAGGAGAGCCAGGCGGCGACCCAGCAGGCATTGAAGCTGCCGAGAATCAAGCCAAGCCAGAATACGCCGTGGGTGTGGGCGGTGCCGGCGAGCCAAGGGAGACCGGGGAGCAGGTTGACGGGGGTATGCGGGGTCAGGTAGGCGGATTCGAGGCGTGCGAGGAGGAAAGCGGCGAAGGGGAGAGCGATCCAGGACGTCCAGAGGAAACGGGCGTCGGGACAGAGGAAACGGAAGATCAAGCATTGGCCGACTTTCGACTGCATAGTACTATGCAGTGCATAGTACCATGCAATACCCAATGCAAGAACTTTTTTTTGTCGGGGTTTTCATCGGCGGTGTGAACTGGTATCACGAGGGCATGGCCAATGCTGAAGCGGCGTCGCAGGGTTCATGGCGGTTTCCGAAGACGTTCTGGGTGGCGAATGTCACGGAGTTGTTCGAGCGGGCGGCGTACTATGGGACCTTCATTGCGGCGCGGACGTATTTGATCCGGGTTGTTGGGCTTGACGATGTGGAGGCGGGGTTTGTGGCCGGGTTGTTTGGGGCCTTGATCTACCTGTTCCCGTTTTTCAGCGGTGCGATCGCGGACCGGCTGGGATTTCGTCGGTCGCTGCTGATGGCCTTCGGCCTCTTGGCGGCGGGCTACAGCGTGCTGGGGATGTTCCACACGATGGCGCCGGTGGGGGCGGGTTTGTTTCTGGTGGTACTGGGCGGGTCCTTTGTGAAGCCGGTGATTACGGGCACTGCGGCGCGGTGTTCAACGGAGGCGAACCGGGCGCGGGCGTTTTCGATTTTCTACATGATGGTGAACATCGGGTCCTTCACGGGCAAGACCGTGGTGGCGCCGATTCGGATCGATTGGGGGGTGCAGCATGTGCCTTGGTTTTCGGCGGGGGCGGCGCTGGCGGCGCTGGTGATCACGGCGCTGTTCTATTGGCCGGGGGAGGGCGGAAGCGAACGGCCGCGGAGTCTTGCGGAGACGTGGAGGGGGTTGGTGATGGTGCTGGGGAACCTGCGGTTTTTCGCCTTGATTCTGATCACCGCCGGCTTCTGGGCGATCCAGGGTCAACTGTATGCGTCGATGCCTGACTACGTGATTCGGATGGCGGGGGAGACGTACAAGCCCGAGTGGTACGCGAACGTGAATCCGCTGGTGGTTGTGGGGTGCGTGTTATGGGTGACGCAATGGATTCGCCGTTGGCCACCGGCGCGGGCGATCACGGTGGCGATGGCGCTGATTCCGCTGTCGTCGTTGGCGATGGCGATGTCTCATCGATGGACGGGAACCGTGCAGGTGTTGGGTTTGAGTCTGCACCCGATCACGGTGACGATGATCGTGGGGATTGCCATCCAGGGCTTTGCGGAGTGTTTCCTGTCGCCGAAGTACCTCGAGTTTGCCTCGAAGCAAGCGCCGCCTGGCCGGGAGGGTTTGTATCTCGGGTTTGCGCATCTGAACACGTTCTTCGCGTGGCTGTTCGGGTTCATCTTTGCCGGCTACATGCTCAAGGCCTTCTGTCCGGACCCGCGGACGCTTTCGCCGGCGATTCAGGCGCAGCATGCGCAGTGGTTGGCGGGGCAGGCGGCGATGCCGTCGGTCTACGCCCACGCTCACTACCTCTGGTATGCGTTTGCGGGCGTCGGGGTGGTGTCGTTGGCGTTGATGGGAGTGTATCTGGTCTGGACGCGTCGGGTGGATCGCCGGGCCTAGAGTCCTCGATTCGTGGAAAGTCGGTTTCCTCCGGCGTCCGGCTCGGTTATAGTAAGCGCTACATGAACCGCATCCGCCTGCTGTCCGAGCAGGTTGCCAACCAGATTGCCGCCGGCGAGGTGATCGAGCGTCCGGCCAGCGTTGTCAAGGAACTGGTCGAGAACGCTCTCGATGCCGGGGCGCGCCGGGTTCTGGTCGAGATTCAGGCTGGGGGCCGCAGCTTGATACGTGTGACTGACGACGGGGTGGGGATGAGCCGGGACGACGCGTTGCTCTGCTTCGAGCGGCATGCGACCAGCAAAATACGGCGCGCGGAGGATCTGGCAGGGGTCACCACCCTGGGCTTTCGCGGGGAGGCGCTTCCGAGCATTGCGAGCGTCAGCCGGCTGACCCTGACCACGCGGGAGCGGGAGGAGACGGGTTCGGAGGCGACGCAGGTGGTTTTCAATGGCGGCCGCCTGGTCGAGGTGCGGACGGCCAGCGGTCCCCCCGGGACGTCGGTCGAGGTGCGGGCTCTCTTTTTCAATCTACCTGCCCGGCGGAAGTTTCTGAAGAGCCAGGAGACGGAATGGGCGCACATCCAGCATTGGGTGTTGTTGGCGGCGTTGGCGCATCCGCACGTTGGATTCACGCTGGAGCATGAGCAACGGGTGATCTGGCGATTGTCGCCGGTGGGTGGGGAGGGGGCGCCTGGGGAGAAGCTGGCGGCCTTGAAGGAGCGGCTTCGGGGCTTGATGCCGGATGCATCGCGCTTGTTGGCGGTGGATGCCGGCAGGATTCTCCCCGAGTGGGAGGCTTCATCGGGGAGGCCGGGCTTGGTGGAGACTGAGGAGGGTGCGGCTGTGAGCGGGGAGCCGGCGGACGCGTCCTCCGGGGAGGTGCGTCTTTGGGGGTACATCGGGGCACCGGGGGTATCGCGGGCCACGCGCGAGGAGCAGCATTTGTTTGTGAACCGTCGGCCGGTTGAGAATCGCGCCCTTAATTTCGCACTGTTGGAAGGGTATCACACCGCCCTGATGAAGGGCCGTTATCCGGTCTGCTGTCTGTTTCTCGAGCTCGATCCGGGGCGTGTGGACGTCAACATCCATCCTGCCAAGCGGGAAGTCCGATTCCGGGAGGAGCGAGCGGTTCGAGGGTTTGTGACCGCCACGGTTCGCGGGGCGCTGCTGGCATTTCACCGGCCGGGGTCGGTGTCGGCCCTTTCGGGCGAGGGCGGTTCCGGTCTGGCGGCGTCTTTCCCCGGGGGATTGTCGGGGCCGGTGGAGGGGGGGGCTTCCGCGGTGGCGTTGGCGTCGCCGGTTTCCCCCCTGCCGGTCGGACCCGCACCGGGGTTGCCGGGGAGGGGCAGGACCGACGAGTTGCCGATGGAGCAGAGTCGGGGGGTCTTACCGGCACCGGCGGGCGGTGTATTGCCTGGGGGGGTGGGGGTGGCGGGAGGGGGGATGGCAGTTCCGGGGGGGGAGGCGCCGGCGGCATCGGCGGGTGTGGTGCCGCCGGGTGCGGCGGTTCCGGGGCCGGTGGGAATGCCGCTGTTGAGCGTGCCGCTGCGGGTGTTGGGGGTGATTGGGCGGCTGTATGTGGTTTTGGAGTCCGACCGCGGCCTGGTGTTGCTGGACCAGCATGCGGCGCACGAGCGGGTGTTGTTCGAGCAAATGCTGGCCCGGATGGAGCGGCGCGAAGCCCCATCGCAGCGGCTCTTGTTGCCGGAGACGGTTGAATTGCCGCCCCGGGAGGCACAATTCGTCCGGGAGAATCTGCCGGTCCTGGTCCGGCTGGGGGTGGGGTTGAGCGAATTTGGCGAGCACACCTTCCTGCTGGACGCGGTGCCGCCGTTTGTGAAGGTGTCGGAGGCGCGGTCTTTTGTGATGGAGCTGGTGGATGGTCTTCGGGCGGCGGGCCGCGAGGTGAACGCGCTGCGTTTGGGGGAGGAGATGGTGGCCAAGACCGTCTGTCGTCATGCGGTGAAGGCGCATGATCCGCTGAGTTCGCCGGAGATTGAGAATCTGCTGACGGACTTGCGGCAATGCGGCATGCCCTACACGTGTCCGCACGGGCGGCCGACGATCATCGAGCTGAGCTACCGGGAGCTGGACCGCAAGTTTGGTCGGATCACGCCTTGACTCCGCGTTTGCGAAACACAATATTGCCGGGCTAATTTGTTCGCGTTGTGGGGGGTCAGGTACCTCCCAGACATGCTATGTCGAAACCGAAAGCTAAGAAGTCTGCCGCCGCCAGCCCCCAACATCGTCCGGTTCAGAAGCCGGTCAAGCCCTCGATCAAGAGCAAGGCGGCGGGGCCACGGTCCAAGCTGCACCCCAAGAAACGTCATGGGGCGGCCGGTTCCGCTGCGGTGCGGACGCCGTCCGGCGGGGGGAAGGCGGCATTGCCGCCCTCTCCGGGGGTGGTTTCCGCGGTGGGCGTGGCGCCGATCGAGGTGCGGACGGCGTCGGGCTTTGACATATCCGAGAAGATCAAGGAACTGGTCCGGCTGGCCCAGGAGCAGAGCTACCTGACGTACAACGACATCAACGATGCGTTGCCGGACGGGGTGGTGACGGCGGAGGACCTGGACGAGATCTACACGCGACTTCGGAATCTCGAGATTGAGATTGTGGACCAGTCGGAGGTCGACCGGGTCAAGCAGCCGGAACCCGACGAGGAGGATGAGAAGGCGCGGCTCGACATTTTGGACGATCCCGTCCGGATGTATCTGAAGCAGATGGGCCAGGTGCCGCTCCTCACCCGGGAGCAGGAGGTGGAGATCTCGAAGCGCATCGAGGATGCGGAGAACGAAGTCAAGCGGATCATTTACAGCTTCGGATTTGCGGGCAAGGAACACATTGCCCTGGCGGAGAAGCTGATTTCCGAGCCGCCGAAGGAGCGTTTTGACCGGGTGATTCTGGACAAGAAGATCGAGGGGCGGGAGAACCACTTGCGGGCGCTGCGCAAGCTGGTGAAGGACGTGCGGACGGTGGATCAGCAGGTGGACGAGGCGTATGCCGCGTGGCATGGCGACACGTCCAAGACGCGGAAGGAGAGACTGCAGGGTGAGTTCCGCAAGCGCGACGCCCGGCTGCAGAACACGTTTCCGAAGTTCTTCTACAAGCAGAAGGTGATCGAGGAGATGGCGCTGGTGGCGGACAACATCCACGACAAGATCCAGATGAGCCTCCGGCTGATTCAGGACCTCGAGCAGCAGCGGAAGAACCCGCAGGCGCAGCAGATCATCGAATCGGAGCGCCGGAAGATCAAGGCGCTGGAGGATTTTGTCCGGATGTCGCATCAGGCGTACGTGCAGGCCTATCGGCAGCTTCAACACTTCACGTACAAGGCCCATCAGGCCAAGACCGAGATGGTCGAGGCGAACCTGCGGCTGGTCATTTCGATCGCGAAGAAGTACACGAACCGGGGCCTTTCGTTCCTCGATCTGATCCAGGAGGGGAACATGGGGCTGATGAAGGCGGTGGAGAAGTTCGAGTACCGCCGGGGCTACAAGTTCTCGACGTATGCCACCTGGTGGATCCGGCAGGCCATCACGCGTTCGATTGCCGATCAGGCCCGGACGATCCGCATCCCGGTCCACATGATCGAGACGATCAACAAACTGATGCGGGTCCAGAAGCAGCTCGTGCAGGATTTCGGCCGCGAAGCCACGCCCGAAGAGATTGCGGACGAGATGCAGATCCCGGTCGAGCGCGTCCGCGCGGTGCTGAAGATGGCGCAGCAACCGATCTCCCTCCAGTCGCCGGTGGGCGACAGCGATGACACGAATTTCGGGGATTTCATCGAGGACAAGTCGGCGGAGAACCCGTCCGACATGACGAGCTACAGCCTGCTGAAGGACAAGCTGGGGCAGGTGCTTGAGACGCTCACCGAGCGGGAGCGGAAGGTGCTGGAACTTCGGTTCGGGCTTGGAGACGGCTACTCGAGGACGCTCGAGGAGGTTGGCAAGCAGTTCAAGGTCACGCGGGAGAGGATCCGCCAGATCGAGGCCAAGGCTCTCCGCAAGATGCGGCATCCCACGCGCATCCGACAACTTCAGGGCTTCCTCGAAAGCGAGGAGGTCGAGGCGGCGGCGGCGGCGGCCGCGACGTAGCCGTCCACGGTTTCCGCAGGAAAGCGCCGATCTCGAGGGGCCTCCCGGGTGCGGGTGCGCCTCGCTAGAGTCCTCGACTTGTCGAACATGGGGTCAACAGGTCAAGTTTGGTCCCTGCCGCTCCGACCCCACCCCCTGCCTTCGAGGACTCTACATTAGCGAGGCGCGGAAGAGAGGGTCCGGAAAGGCAGGAAGGCTTCATGGGATCGCGGACTTCGTTAGGTCTGAGGCGGCGCCTCGCTAGACGTCGGCCGCGACGGCGTCCTCGAGCGCCGCGCGCTCGACGCGGTCTTCTGCCCAACGCTGACAGTCAGCCGGTGAGGGCGTTGCTGTCGGCGCCCCGTGCTCGCTGGCTGCGGTCTCGGCGATCTGGGCGAGGACGGCGATGAGAGTTGGCCGATGGCGCCTGCGGAAGCGGCGCACGGCGGTGGCGGAGGGCGGATGAGGGACGCAGAGATAGCCGAGGGCGGCTTCCCGGCGGACGCTGGCGAGCATGTCTTCGGTTCCGGAGCGGCCCGTCGCGTAGTAGTAGGCCAGGAGACTGCACAACGTCCCATGCGTGAAGATGCCTTCGGTGTCCGGCCATGGGAGGGCGGGGAGTCGGGGGGTGCCCACCTCGGCGACCGCGGCGATCACGCAGCGCAAGACCTCGGTCTCGGGCAGCCATTGCCGGAGATCCTCGGGGGGCATGAGCACGGGCGCCACGGTTCGCGCCAGGAGTCGCTTGGTCGGTTGCGAGTGGACTTTTCCCGTTTTCATGCCATGGACGATCGTCGGGCGATGTTACGGGCGGGTGACGGCCTCGTAACTCTTGGGTGAAAGCGGGATGGGGCGGGGGTGGGCCGGTTCAGTGTCCGGGGGTACAGCCTCATGCTGTAGCCGCCCGCGGTGGGGGCGGTGGCACGGGGGGGGGAGATTTGAGATTTGAGATTGGGGACTGCTTGACGGGCTGGGGTGCGGATCGATAGCGTAAAGAACGGCCTATGCTCAAGCGGACCCCTTTGTACGCTGCCCACCAACGGTTGGGCGCACGGTTGATCGAGTTCGGCGGCTGGGAGATGCCGGTCCAGTACGCGGGCATCGTCGAGGAACATCGGGCGGTGCGGGAGGCGGCGGGTTTGTTTGATATCGCGCACATGGGGGAGATCGCGGTCTCCGGCCCTGGGGCGGAGGCGTTTTTGAATCACACCCTCACGAACGACGTGCGTCGGTTGGGGGTGGGCAGTGGGCAGTACACGCTGCTGTGCAACGCGGCGGGGGGGGTGGTGGACGATCTCTATGCGTATCGGGTGAAGGCGGACGAGTTTCTGCTGATTGTGAATGCGTCGCGGATCGAGGCCGACTGGGACTGGCTGCAGACGCAGGTGGAAGGGTGTCCGACGCCGGACGGCTTCCGGATTCACAACGCGTCGCAGGAACTTGGCGCCCTGGCGATCCAGGGGCCGCGCGTGGCCGAGTTCATGGATCGGACGATTGCCGGCGGTTCGATTGGTGGGGTGGTGGTGCCGTCGGTGACCGGGCTGAAGAAGAACGAGGTGGCGGTGTTTGTGTTTCGGGGGATCTCGGTTTGGGTGGCGCGGACGGGCTACACGGGGGAGGACGGCTTCGAGGTGGTGGCGCCGGCGGAGGCGCTGCCGGCGCTATGGGAGGCCATTCTCGAGGTGGGATCGGGCTGTGGGCTGCGTCCGGCCGGTCTGGGAGCCCGGGACACGCTGCGGACGGAGATGGGGTATCCGTTATACGGGCACGAGCTGAACGAGACGACGACGCCGGTCGAGGCGGGGCTGAGCGTGTTTGTGGGGTGGGAGAAGGAGAGGTTCGTTGGCCGTGAGATCCTGGTGCGTCAGCGGGCGGAGGGGGTGCGCCGACGGTGTGTAGCGTTTCGGATGACGGACCGTTCGGCGCCGCCGCGGCCGCACTATCCGATTTGTGCGGGGCCCGAAGGGGCGCCGATTGGGGAAGTGTCCAGCGGCACCCAGAGTCCTTCATTGGGGGTGGGGATTGGGATGGGGTATGTGCCGGTGGAGTACAGCCGTGTGGACACGCCATTGATGATCGAGATCCGGGGGCGGCGGGCGCCGGCGGTGGTGGTGCGGAAGCCGTTGTACCGTCGTGCGTCAAAAGCGGGTTGACCGGCGGCGGGAATCCTGACGTTCTTATCCTATGAGCGACATACCGAAGGACTTGAAGTACACGCGGTCGCACGAATGGGTCCGTGTGGAGGGGGACCGGTGCGTAGTGGGGATCACGGATCACGCGCAGCGCGAGTTGACCGATTTGGTGTATGTGGAATTGCCGGAACCGGGGCGCCAAGTGACTGCGGGGGAGGCGTGTGCGGTGGTGGAATCGGTGAAGACGGCCAGCGACATCCTGGCTCCGCTGGGTGGGAAGGTTGTGGCGGTCAACGAAGACGTCAAGAACGACCCGGCCCTCGTGAATCGGGATCCGTACGGCGTGGGGTGGCTCTTGGAGATCCGGCCTGGCGACGCGGCGGCGTTGGAGGGTTTACTCGACGCGTCGGCGTACGCGGCGGCGATCGGGGCTTGAGATTCGAGTTTTTGCGTTTGACCCGCCTTCGTCCGGGCGGGTAGGTTCCGACCCTTGTTTCGCTATGTTTGCCACGATTCGGAAGCATCAGACCTGGCTGTGGGCGTTCATCATCGCCGCGGTGATCGTCAGTTTTGTCATTTATTTCACGCCCAACGCCGACCGGCAGGGTGGCGGGGGCCGGGCGAGCCAGTACGGGACCATGGACGGCCGAACGATCAGCCGGAATGAGTATCTTGAAGCGTACGTGGAGGCGCGGCTGGCGTTCCTTCTCCGGTACGGCGTCTGGCCGGACTCGAGCGAGGCGCGGCGGTCGGGGGCGAACATGGAGCGGGAGACCCGGACGCGGCTCGTGGTGCTGGACCGGTTACGTCAGCTGAACGTGAAACCGGGCGAGGCGGCGGTGGCCCAGTGGATTGTCGACAACTTCGGCGGCAAGGATCCGGAGTCGGCGAAGCCGAAGTACGAGCAATTCCTGGTGACCTTGCGCAAGCAGCACGGGGTGAACAGCGACGCAGTGCATCGGTTCATCGAGCATGAGATCGGAGCGAGCCACTTAGCGGACGTGGCGGGGATTCCGGGTCTTCTGGTGACCCCGCGGTCGGCGGCGGCGCTTTACCGGCAGCAGAACGAGAAGATCGAGGCGGAAGCCGTCGTGTTCAGCGTCTCGAACCACTTGGCGCAGGTGACCCTGGATGCCGCCGCACTTTCCCAGCACTACTCGAATCGCCTCAGCCAGTATCGCACGCCGGAGCGGGTCCGGCTGGATTACGTGCGATTCCCGATGAGCAACCACCTGGCGCAAGCCGAGCAGAGCATGGCGCAGCGGACGAATCTGGCGGCCGAGATCGAGCGGATCTATCTGAACAGCAGCCCGGGCAGCTACCGGGACACCAACGGCCAGGCGCTGCCTCCGGATGCGATCCGGGCGAAGATCCGGGAGCAGTATCGGGACCGGGAAGCCCTGGTTCAGGCGCATCGGGAGGCGGCGAGGTTTGCGACGAACTTCGAGACGATGGCCTCGCTGACGCCGGACACCCTCGCCCAAGTGGCCAAGGAGAAGTCTCTGGCGGTGGCGACGACCGAGCCGTTCAGCGAATCCGATGGACCGGCCGGGCTGAAGGTCCGCGACACGTTCACGAGCATGGCCTTCAAGCTGACGCCGGAAAACCCGGTCGCCCTCTCGCCGATTCGCGGCGAGGACGCGGTCTACGTGATTTCGCTGCGGCAGCGGATCCCGAGCGAGGTGCCGGCTCTGGATTCGATCCGACCGCGTGTGGAGAACGAGTATCGCCACGAGACGGCGCTACGGTTGGCGCGGGAGGCAGGGACGAATTTCGCCGCGCGGGCGACAGCGGCTCTTGCCGAGGGCAAGGCGTTTGCCGCGGTATGCGCGGAGAGCGGGATAACGCCGATCGTGTTGCCGGCCTTCAGTGTCGGCAGCCGGTCCGTGCCCGATTGGGATCGCCGGGTCGAGCTGGCGGTGGTGCGTTCGGCGGCGGGTCGGCTTGCTGCGGGCAAGGTGAGTGCGCTCGTGCCATCGCGGGAGGGCGGCGTCGTGGTGCACGTGAAGACGCGCACGCCGGTGAGCGAGGAGACTTTGAAGCAGGAGCTGCCGAAGTTCCTGGCCAGTCTCCGGGGCTCCGCCGAGTATGAGGCTTTCAACGATTGGTTCCGCCGGCAGGTGGAGGCCAGTCGGATTTCGACCCCGTTTGACCGCGAGGAATCGCGCTGACCTTTCCCCTGGCGAGGCGCACCTCAGACCTGACGAAGTCCGCGATCCCGTGAAGCCCTCCTGCCTTTTCCGACGCTCTGTTCCGCGCCTCGCCAATGTCGAGTCCTCGACGGAAGGAGGGAAGACCTGGAACCGAAGGGATCAGAACTTGCCCTCTTGACCGCATATTCCACAAGTCGAGGACTCTAGCGAGGCGTTGTGCCATGGTGTATCCGCCCATCCGCCTTGCCTGGCGTCCAACCCGGGAGTCATGGGAGTTGCCCGTCCTGTTCGAGGATGCGGAGGTTCTGGTTTTGGACAAGCCGGCGTCATTGCTGACGGTGCCGGACAAGGAGGACCCGGAGAGACCTGACCTGATGGGGCTGTTGCACGAGGCGGTGCGAGCGGGTGCCAGTTGGGCGAGGGCGCGCGGCCTCGAGTTTGTGGCGAATGTGCACCGGCTCGATGGCGACACCACGGGGGCGCTGCTCTTGGCGAAGAGCAAGTCAGCGCTGGCAGCGCTGACGGATCAACTCGGCGCCGAGAAGCCCTCCCGCGAGTATGCGGCACTTGTCCAGGGTGTCCCGGCGGAGCCGGCGTTCTCGGTCGAGGCGCCAATTGCGCCGCACCCGGTTCGGCCGGGCGTGATGCGCGTGGACGGGCGTCGGGGCAAGAAGGCGAAGACGGGCTTTGAAGTGCTCGAGCGGTTTGCGGGGTACGCGCTTCTCCGGTGCCGGCCCTTGACAGATCGGAAGCACCAGATCCGGGTGCACCTGCGGCAGGCGGGTTTTCCTCTGGCGGGCGACCCGTGCTATGGGGGGAGGCCGCTGCTTCTCTCCCGGCTCAAACCGGGGTATCGATTCAAGCGGGACACCGACGAGCGCCCTCTGCTGGGGCGGGTGGCGTTGCACGGGTCGGCGCTGTCGTTCAGGCATCCGGGGACGGGTGAACAGGTCCGGATCGAGGCTCCCTGGCCCAAGGATTTTCGGGTGGCGCTGAAGTATCTGCAGCGATATGCGTCAGTGGGCGGTGTCGCACCCTGCGCGGCGGAGTGACGGGCTGTGGGGGGCAGCAGGTTGAGCCTGAGACGGCATGCTGAAGCCGCCCGCGGTGGTTTACACCCTGAATTTGAAGACCGTGGTGCTCCTGAAGGTCTGGCCCGGGCGAAGGATGACGGAGGGGAAGTGGGGATGATTGACCGAGTCGGGGTAATGCTGGGTTTCGAGGCAGAGCCCGCCGTGGGGGCCGAACTCGGCACCGTCGGTGCCGGTCCAGTTCCGGAGATGGTTCCCTGTGTACAACTGTACGCCCGGTTCGGTGGTGGAGACCTCCATGATGCGGCCGCTGTGCGGTTCGCTGAGTCGGGCGCAGAGACGGAGGGCACCGGTTTCATTGCCGAGAACGTAGTTGTGATCGTAGCCGCCGGGCCTGGGTTTGAGTTGGCTGATGCGGTCGCCGACGACGCGGGGTTGGGTAAAATCGAGGGGGGTGCCGCGGACGGGGGCGATTTCGCCGGTGGGGATGAGTTGATCATCGGCGGGGGTGTAGTGCTCGGCCGGGAGCCACAGGAGATGGCCGAGGGCGTCGCCGCTGCCGGCGAGGTTGAAGTAGGCGTGGTTGGTCAGGTTGACGGGGGTGGGGCGATCCGTTGAGGCGGTGTAATTGAGGCGCAGTTCGTCGGCGGGAGTCAGCGTGTAGGTGACGGCGACCTTGAGGTTGCCGGGGTAGCCTTCTTCGCCGTCGGGGCTGAGGTAGCTGAACCGGACCGCGGCGTTCCCGGCCTGGGACGGGAGGCTCTCGGTGTTCCAGGCCATCTGGGCGAAGTTACGTCGTCCTCCGTGGATGTGGTTGGGCCCATTGTTGGCCGCGAGGATGTACTCCTTGCCATCGAGCGTGAAGCGGGCCTTGGCGATTCGGTTGGCGACCCGGCCGATGACGGCGGCGGGGGCGGGATGTCCCGACAAGTAGGCGGCGAGGGTATCGGATCCGAGCACCACGTTGGCGGAGTGTCCCTGGCGATCCGGCACGCGGATCTCGGAGAGGATGGCGCCGTAGGACATGACCTTGACGAGCAGTCCGTTCGCATTGCGGAGCGTGAAGGACTTGACGACGGTGCCGTCGGGCAGGGTGCCGAGATCGGTGGGTTGAGGGGCATTCATGGTTTCGGGTGATTGGAGGGACTGCGCTGCCTGCGGAATGCCGCGCTGCGCGGTTGTCTCAGCGGCGCGCGTTGGGCCTTTGACGAACGTCAGCACGGCGCCGGCGCCGAGCGAGGCCGACAGGAACCGGCGTCGGCTGAATCCTGGTTTGAGGAAGCGGTTGCTCATGGCGACCTCCTGAGTCGTAGGAACAAGGGTTGCTGGCCGGGGAGCACTCTGACCCGGTAGACGTCGTTGATGACTTCGGGCTGGGTTGGGAAGGGGACCCAGTTGACCAGCGGGCCCGCGACGGCAGGCGACTGCAGGAGGATGCAGCCGACGCAGTCCATGGGCCACTCGATGAGGATCCAGTCCCCTTGGCGGTGGATGTTGAGCGCCGGGGTGCCGGCGATGGTGCGGGCTCGGAAGAACAGGCTGGGCGGCTCGACCGATCGCGGGGGCAGGACCGTCCTGAGTTCGGTCGGCGCGACCTGATCCTCGAACACCCAGTCATTGGCGTTGCCCACCTGGAGCCTGCGATCGATGGCGTAAGGCTGTCCCGGCAGGGCGTAGAGCACGAGATTGACCTCGTCGTCGCGGAGGTTGACGAGGTCAAGGATTGGCTCGCGGCCGACGACGAAGACGCGGCCGACGCCGGCGTCGCCGTTGGCGTCCTGGCCATCGGTCCGGATGCCGGTGAGCGATTCGCCGCGGACGAGCACGTTGTCCGAGTGTTCCGCGGGTTGGACGGCGAAGCCGAGGCGGGCGAGGGTGAGCGTCCCCTGGAGCAACTGGCCGGGCCGGCTGGCGAACTGGGCCCGGTACCGGTTTTCGCCGAGGGCAACGATGTTGGCGGGGCCGGCCTGGGCGGCCAGGTTGGTGAGGTGAAGGCCTGTCAGGCGGTTGCTGGTCAGATCGAAGGTCAAGGTCAGTTCGCCGAGGGGCGCTCCGGACTCGAGGTCGAGCGGGATGGCCCCGGCGCCGTTGGCGGCGACGGCGGTTGTACCCAGGGCGAGATGGAAGTCGGGTTTGGTATCGAGCACCGTGACGACGAACGTCTGGGAGGCGCTGAGGCTGGGCTGGCCGTTATCGGCCACGATGACGGTGATCGGGTAGGGGTCGCCCCCCTGGAACTCGGTGGGTCGCCACGTGAAGATGCCGGTGGTTGGATGGACGCTGGCACCGGCGGGGGCGCCATCGGCGAGCCGGTAGGCGAGCGCTTGAGCGGGCAGATCGAGGTCGGTGGCCGCGGTGGCGATCGAGAGGCTCTGGCCTTCGGAGAGGGTCAGGCTGGCGATAGGTTCCAGGATCGGCGGCGTGTTGACCTCGAGGACGATGATGTCAAAGTCGAGCGTCGCGCTGGCGGAGGGCGATCCGGTGTCGCGGGCGATGATGCGGACGCGGTTGGTGCTTGGTCCCTGGGCCTCGGTGGTGATCCAGGTCAATTGCCCGCTTTGGCGGTTGAGCACGAGACCTGGCGGCGAGCCGGCTCCCGATTCGTAGATGACGGTGTCGCCGTCGGGATCCGTGGCCGAGACGGTGAGGGCGACGGTCTGGCCCTCGGTGACGATGACCGGGTCGGTGAGGGCGGCGAAGACGGGGGACCGGTTTTCGAGGGCGACGGTCGTTTGGGCCTGGGGCGCGGCCGGGGTGGCCTCGCGGTTGCCGGCTTGGTCGATGGCCACGCTGTAGAACGCGTAGGTCTTGCCCATGGCGCCCTGGAAGACGGCGCTGCGGGCGGGGGTGGCGGTGAGCCAGCGTTGGAACGGGCCGCCGCTATCGCTGTAGTAGACGTCGAACGTGGCGATGCCGCTGCCGTCCGTGTCGTCGCCCTCCCAGCGGACGAGGAAGGCGGAGTGGCTCCGTTCGGGGAGACTCTCGACACTGCTGATGGGCGGGAGGTTATCCTCGGCGGGCAGGAGGGTGTAGGTGAGGGTGTACTGGCCCGTGCTGTCGTGATCCAGCAGGTGGAGGGTGTTCTCGAGCCTGGGTCGTTTGCCTTGTCCGAGGAAGGTGCGATCGGTGATCCAGGCGTTGGTGTCGACGACGACGGCCTGGTTGTCGGAGCGGGTGACGCCGACCAATTGGTAGAGGCCATCAGCGGGATCGGGCACGCGGAGGTAGACCCAGCCCGGGGGCATCTCGGCGGTCAGTTGCACCTGGAGACTCGACGGCGAGAGGGTGCCGATGACGGTGGCGTTGGTGACGACGGCGACGGCGTTGGAGGAGCCATCGCTCATCCAGAGCGTATCGGGCAGGTCACGCAGGTCGGCGTGGTCATTGACGAGAAAGTCGGGCTTGCCATCTTCGAAAGCGCCCGCGGCCTGGACAAGGCGGATCATCTCGTGGATGCGGACTTCATCGATGAGGGAGAGCCTGGGGTTACCCTGGCCGTCGAGGTGCTCGAAGGTGGCGGAGTAGTTGATGAAGAGACCTTGCAGGGTCGAGGTCAGGAGCCAGCGCGCCACGCTGATGCCTCCGGGCCCGATGGTGCCGAAGTTCGCGGTCAGGGTCGGGGTCATGTTCTGGCCTGCGACCTCGGTGGCGAGGATCTTGAAGTCAATGAGCAGGCCCTTTTCGTTCTCGACGATCTCGGGCTGGGCCGACGTGATGCGGAAGTTCCGGGCGGCGCCGGCGCCCCAGTTATTCACCATGACGGCGAGGCTGAAGGGGATGCTCGGCTCGACGCGATCCGTGAACGGGTCGTCGGCGTAGACATCGCGCTGGTGGAAGTAATCGAGGGTCATCCGGGCGGTGGGATTGACCGTGATGGGCACGGGCGAGAGCGGGATGGCGACCTGCATGCCGTTGAGCAGGTATCGGAATTCGCCGCCCACGTAGTAGACCGTGGGTTCGAGCGGCGCAGCGTCGACGGTGGGCACCAGCGTCCAGCGTGCGGTTCCCTTGGCGCCGCCGGCGACGCGCCCGCCGCCGTTGACGTCGCTCAATCCGGTCAATTCCGGCGGGCGGATGCCGAAGAACGAGTTGGCGTCATGGCCTTGGCCGTCGGTGACCTGGACGGAGACGAGGATGGCCTCGAGGGCGTTGGGCATGCCGTTGTCGATGTCGAGCGTGGCCCGGAAGGCCTCGCGGCTGAGGACCGCCTGCTGGTCGAGCTTGATCTTGACCCGGGCGCAGACACCGGCGTCATGGGGTTCCTGGAGTTGGGTGCGACCGATCTCGACCATGGCGTTGATCGGATCCGTGTAGCCTTCCGCCTCAGCCGCCTCCTGGTAGGACCCGAGGAGGGTAATGGCCTGCTGGAGCGCGATGGTGTCGATGAAATCAAGGTTGGCTCCGGGCGGGGCGTCGGCGGGACGCAGGATGCCGAGGGCGACGTTTTCGAGCGTTCGGTTCCAGCGATCGATGACGCGGGTGACCTCGGTGAGCGGGACGCCGGCGGGTTGGACACCGGAGAGGAGGTTCGAGCGTTCGCTTTCGGCGATGGTCCGGCTCTCCTCGGACGTCTCGCTGGTGGCGAGCTGGAAGCGTGAGAACCAGTCGCCGGTGGTGGCATCCGATCCGGGGTGGAGCCAGACGCCATCCGGCGCGCCGGTGAGTTCATTGAACACGTTCAGCGCGACGCGCAGTCCCTGGCCATAGAACGCGGCGGGGTCATGCGCGGCCATCGACACGCTCAGCGGTCCGCCCGACCCGGATGACAAGTAACACGAGAGGAGCGAATAGGCGCAAGCGGGGATGCTCGCGGCGGGGATGAGGCATCCGGCGACGCTGATGGCGCAGTCCACGAGCGATCCGAACGTCACGCCGCCGGCGAAGCCGACGCTGCAGGAGAAGCCCGCGAAGAAGCAGCCGACGGGGCCGGGGATGCAGCCGGCGATTGCCAGAATCCAGCAGGCGGCATCGCAGGGAAGGCTGGTGGAAATGGACGAACTGCTGTAGCCGGGCCCGACACCGCCGCCACCGCCCAAGCCGCCGCCCCCGCCGCCCCAACCGGTCCAGCCGCCGCCGGGGCTGCCGCCCCCGCAATCGCCTCGGACGCCGCTGACGCCGACGGGCGCGCCGCCGGAGATCTTGAAGGGGCCGCACTCGTAATTCCAGGAGGCATTGCCGCCCATGCCGCACGGGACACTGCTGGCGGAGCGCACCTGGCCGGGGATGAAGTCGAAGCTGCCGATGCGGCGGAGCGTCACCGGGATGGTGAGCGAGGCCTTGGCGGGGATTCGGCCGATGTCGCCGATGAGCGGCTCGATGGCGTAGAACGGGTGGGTGTCGAACGTGAGCCGGGTATTCTCGGCGGCGATCAAGCCCTGGTTGTGGAAGGTCATGTTGACCTGCTTGGTCTGGCCGACCACGGTGAGATCGCTGACGTCGAGGACCGACGGTTCGAGGGTGACGACCGGGGTGGGGACGACCGTCTCGAATTCCGTTTCGATCGTGATCTTGTAGTGGTCTTCGATCTCGACGCGCTCGACGGTCCAGGTATATCGGACTGCCTGGTAGGAGAGGAAGGCGGTGATCTCGTTGGTGATGCCGGGCTCGAGGAAGATCGTGCTGCGATGGCCGGTGTGCTGTTCGGCATCCAGTTCGAGGTCGTAGTAGCCCTCCATGAGATCCGGCACAAAGAACTGCCCCTGGGTGTCGGTGACACCGTTCGTGATGACCATGGAACTGACCGAGTCCCGGATGCGGACGGTGGCGTTGGTCAGGGGCGGCGCCCCGGTGGCGTAGTAGGTGAACTCATCCACGGAGCTGATGCGCAGCGCGCCTTTGGCTTCCGAGAGCGCCCGGAACGAGAAGGGGACGGCGATGCCCGTGGTCGGGCTGTTGATGGCCAGATTGCCCTGGTGGGTTGTCAGCTCGAGGTTCTCCGGGGGATTCAACTGAAGCGTCACGGTGTTCGTTTCGCCCGGGGCGAGCGAGGGCATCGGATTCGGCGAGACCAGGCTCATCCAGGGGATTGGCGGGAGCGACACGGTGACGGGTCCGGTCTCGAGTCCGCCGGTGTTGACGATCTCGAAGGTCACGGTGCGGAGGGTGCCGCGTTTCATTCCTCCTTCGAGTTGGCTGGGGTAGGTGACCAATCGCGGTACCAGCGGATCAATCGTGACGTAAAGGGGCACGTCGAGCACGGCGCCTTCGCCACTGGTGATCTGGAGCTGGACGTAGCCCCAGGTGTAGGAGGCGTCGCGGGCGGCGATGCCGAAGGCGAGCGAGGTCGTGGCGTTGCCGGCCAGCCGGTTCGTTTGCAGCGTGAGGGCGACCTCGACGTTGGGCGGTTGGCTCAGGACGGCCGCTGCGAGCCCGGTCAGCGGGATATCGCTGAGGTTCTGGATCTCGATCGTGCCGCTGACGCTGCTGGCTTCACTGAGGCGTACGGCCGGGTTGGCGGGCTGGGCGCGCATGCCGAGGAGGTAGAAGGCATCCTGGGTTGCGGGGTCGGGGACTCCCGGGTGGCTGGCGGCGATCTCATAGTAACCGGCCTCGCCCGCCAGCGGGTTCCACGCGGTGGCGAACCGGCCTTGGGCGTCGGTGATGGCGGCGATGGTTCGGGTGGTGCCTCGGGTTCGGATGTGGATGGCGACGAGGGAGTGGGGGGCGGGTTGTCCGCCGGCCCGGGATGCCTGTCCGACGAGGGGCACGGGCGTGTTGGCGGGCGCCGCTTCAAGCGCGGTTGAGACCATGGCTTCATAGGCGGGGCCGGCGCGGGCGGGGTTGGGCGCGATGCCGATGTTGTTGTCTTCGAGCAATTCGACGACGTTGTTGGCGGCATCGGCGATGACGATGATCCAGTAATCGCCGGCGGTCTGGGGCAGGCGGACGGGGACAGTCTGGCTGAACTGGCTGCCGGCGGGCAGGCTGCCATTGAAGGTGTACTGGCCCATGAGCACGTCGTCGCCCACGAGGGGATCGGACGAGAGATAGACTCTCTGGACGACGGCATTGGTGGGGGAGGCGACGACGCCCTGATTCCTGATCTGGTAACTGATGTCGATGTAAGCTTCCGTCTCGGCGGTGGCCGGGGCGGTCACGGTGTTCACCACGAGATCGGGCAGGTTGACGTCGGTGACCGTCACGGGCAGGTGACCGGCGGCATAGCCCGGCGCCGTGGCGGTGATGAGGACGCTGCGGTTGCCATCGGTGACGCCGTCGTCCACGGTCGAGAGGGCGAACGTGGTCGAGATGGCCTCGGCGGGGATGGTGACGCTGGGCGGCACCAGGAGTTCGCTGGTGTTGGCGGAGGCGAGCGCGACCGTCAAGGCGGTGCCGGTTCCGGTGTTGCGCGAGACCGTGCCGGTGGCGGCGGCAGTCAGGCCTTCGGCGAGCACAGGACGATCCACGGTCAGCCGCAGGGTCGGGCCGTCGTCGTCGGTGACGGTGACCGTGGCGGCGTCGGCTTCGCCAAGCCGTATTCGGGTGCCGGTGGCGCGGAACCAGACCGTGACGGTGACGGATTTGTCGCCGTCGACGAGGTCATTGTCGACCGCGGCGATGGGCAAGGTGACGGCGGTTTCGCCGGCGGGGATGGTGGCCGAGGGTGGGACGAGCAGGGCATTCGGGTTGCTGCTTTCGAAGTCGAGCTCGAGGGCGCGGGAGCTGACCAGGCTCCGGGTGAGGATAATCTGGGCGGCTTGGGGTCCGCCGCCTTCGCTGACCGTGGCGGGGCTGACGACCATCGCGAGCGCCGGCCAGTCGTCGTCCAGGACGGTCACCTCGGCGGCAGCGGAGCGATACCCGTTGGCGGTTGCGGTCACCGTGGCTCGCAGCGGCGGCTCGACCAGTGAGTCATCGAGGCCGGTCACGAGGAAGGCGACGGCGCGTTCGCCTGGGGCGAACGCGACGGTGGCCGGCACTTGCAGTTGGGTCGGACTCGAGCTGGAGAGGACGATCGTGAGCGCTTCCGAGCCGGCGTCTCGCGTGATCAGGCCTTCGAGCGGCAGACCTTCGACGACGTCCGCGGTGACGAAGGCAAGGGCGAGGGTGGGGAGGTCGACGTCGAGGACGATGAGTTGAGCCGAAGCGGACACGAACCCGGCGGCGCTGGCGCCGAGGAGGACCGTCTGGGGACCGTCCACGACGCCGTCGGTGAGCGCCTGGACGCTGAAGGAGGCGGAAGCCTGGCCGGCGGGGATGACGAGCTGGGCGGGCAGGGTCAGTTCCGTGGGATCGCCGTTGATGAGGGCGACGGTGAGGGCGGCGGTGCGACTGCCATTGCGGGTGACCGTGGCGGTGACCGATCGGGAGTCGCCCTCATGGAGCTGGGCGGGGTCGAGCTGCAGAGTCAGCACGGCCGGCACGAGGGTGGGTTGTGCCGAGATCCCAAGGTTGTTGTCCTCGTCGCCTTCGATGACATCGCCGCGGCTGTCGGCAAGGGCGGCTAGCCAGAGGTTCCCGGTCAAGCTGCCGGGCGGCATGACCACCGTCTGCGTCCGGGTGAGGCCTGTTGCGGGCGGCAGGGTGTTGGTGAAGGTCAGGGTGGCGAGCTCGACCGCGTCGGTCCCGGTGGGACTGGCGGTGATCGAAATCGTCTCGGACCAGACCGGTCCGGCGCTCACGTCGCCGCGGTTCGTGACCGTGTAGATGAGCTCGACGGGTTGGGCTGGGTGTGCCTGGGCCGGGCCGGTGAGGTTGACGATGGCCAGGTCCGGGAGGGGCGGCAGGGAGACAGCGATGGGCACCGACCGGAGGTTGTTGCTCTCATCCGATTCGGCGACGGCGCCGTCGCCGTCGGCGGCGACGACGATGAAGAAGGCTCCTGGCGTTGAATCGCCGGCGAGGGGCAGGGTGACCGACACGGTATTCGTGTAGGCGGCACCGGGTTGGAGCGGGACGCGGAGAGCCGGGGCGGAGGCGAGGAGCGTGCCGGGGGTGTTGTTGGCGGTCGAGAGCGAGAGGCGATCGGTCCAGGGCGCGACGGCGGCGCTGGTTCCGGCATTGGTGATGACGAATTCGATCGGCACCGTCTGGCCGAACGCGGCCGTGGAGGGCGCGCTGACGCGGGCCACGCGCAGGTCGGTAGCGACGATCTGGAGCGGTGCGGCGGCGAAGGTCGTGTTGTTGTCCTCATTGGATTCGGCGATCTGATTGCCGCTGTCGACATGGATGCCGAAGTACCGGGCGCCGACGCCGACGGAGGGGACGATGACCTGTTGGGTGACGACGCGCCTGGCGCCGGTGGCGAGGCCATCGATGCCCGGGTTGAAGCTGACTGCGCCGAGCGTTTGGGCTCCGGAACCGTCCGCGTTGGGGGAGAGCAGGACGGCGTTCTGCCATGGACCGGTGGCGGTGCCGGGGCCGAGGTTCGTGATGACGAAGGTGAGTGGGATGAGGGTTCCGGCCTGGGCGGACCCGGGCGTGGTGAGCAGGCCGGCGAGCAGGTCGGGGGTTGCCAGGGTCGTGAAGGTCTTGTCCTCGGACGCCGTTTCGTTGCCGGCCTCGTCGGTGACCCGGACGAGAAGGTGGTAGAGGGTGGCGGGGGTCAGGCCGGTGAGGGTGAAAGCATGTTGGGTGCGGAGGAGAGCGGTGCTGTTGGTGACGCCGTAGGCGGCCGTCAGGCCGGAGAGGACACGGGCCGTGGTGGGCTCGGAGGTGGACCAGGAGACGGTGGCGGTCACAATGCCGGGGGTGACAATGATGGTCCCGAGCGCAGGCGGCGTGCGATCCACGAGGTCGTACTCGGCGACGAAGAGCATGTTTGTGGGATCCGTGGTCGAGAAGGTCTCGACGAAGCTCGCGCTGGTGCCATAAGGCGCGCCGTTCAAGGTGAACTGTGTGAAGGCGTAGTAATTGGGGGGGCTGTTGGTGATCGCAGCAGGCGCAGCAATCACGGAAGACTGCCCGTTGTTGAACGTGCCGGCGCCGGCGACGGTGGCGAGGCCGTCGGGTCGGGTGGCGGTGGTCACCACGTGGACCAGGTGGGCTTCGGTGTAATGCGCGACGAAGGTGCGGGCGGAGCGGACCACGACCTCGAGCACGGGGTTCGCACCCAGGGTCGCGGCGCCCTCGGTCCAGTGGCTGAAGGCGTAGCCGAAGGCCGGCTGCGCGGTCAGTTGGATCGTACTGTTCCATGGATGGACACCCGTTCCGAGCACGGTGCCGGCCCCTGCGGGTTCATTGGATGCGGTGATCGCGAGACTGGGCAGGCCGAATGCCGCGGTCAGGGTGGTATCCTGGACGATGGTGAAGGTGTACGCGGCGTCGGCGCTTCGGACGATGCCCCCTTCGAGCCAGTGCTGGAAGAAGTAGGGTGCGGTTTCTGTGGCTGGCGTGGCAGTCACCGTGACGCGGGTGCCCGCCGGGTAGGTGCCGGCGCCGGTCACCGTACCTGCTCCCGAGGGCAGGGTGTTCAAAGTGAGCGTGCACAGCCGCGTGATGGTGAACGAGGTCGAGGCCGTGTTCAGCTCGGCAGTCTCATGGCTTGTGCCGTCAAATTCATAGACCTGCTGGTCGGCGTCGGTGGTGACCTCGACGAGGTACGCGCCGGCAGCGCTGGCGGTGAAGGGGACCTCGCGGGCGACCGAGGCGCCGGGAGCGAGCGGCGCCTCGAGTGCGAGGCTCTGGTCGAGGATAGTGGTGGCGGTGGTCTGGTTGCGGACGCGCAATCGTTCCTTGACTCCGGCCGGGGTGATGGCGGCGCCGCGGTTGAACGTGGTCCAGCGGACGGTGTACGTCTGCGAGCCGTCCGGGCCGGTGAGACTCAGGCTTTCGATCCGCAGATCCGGATAGTCGGCGAGCGCGATGGCTAGCGGCGTCTCGAGCGGGGTCTCGTTGTCGCCTTCGAGCAGGAACTCGTTGACCGTGTCGGTGTGATCGGTTTTAGCGATGACGTAGAATGCCCCACTGACGCCGTCGGGGAGGTTCACCGTGTTGGTCAGGGTATAGCTCTGGCCGGGGGTGAGCGCGCCGCTGTGCGGGTACAATCCGAGCAGCAGGTCGTCGTCGTCCATCGCCATATCCGCGGACAGGACGAGGCGGTCGAACCAGAGCCCGACGGGTGTTGCCAGCGATCCGACGTTGGCCACGGTGAAGACGATCGTGATGGGATCGCCACTGCGCAAGCCGGTGGCGCTGGGGACACTCAGGCTGGCGACCTGCAGGTTGGGGATCATGACGTCTTCGGTGGGCAGCACCGATACGTCGAGCAAGTACTCGCTGAGCACACCGGCCGAGTTGCCGGCGCCGCGAACCAGGGCGTAGTAAGTCCCGGTCTGTTCGATCCGGACCTCGGCGACGCCGTCGGATGGACGGCCGCTGCCGGCTTCGGGCATGTAGCCATTGGCTGCGTTGTAGAGGCTGACGACCGGGATGAGGGGGCTGCTCGATGGCTGGCGGGTGCGGAGGAACACGGTCTTGCCCGCTTCGACCACACCGAGCCCGAAGTAGTCGAGATCGGCGGCAGTCTGGGGATAGCCGCCGACGATGGCGCTGCGGCCGGTTCCGCTGGTGGTGAAGGTCAGGGGATTGGCCGTGGCGAGGGTGCCGTTCGCCTCGATCTCGGTGGGCAGGCCGTTGCGGTAACGCGACACCCGCAGCCGGTACTCGCCCGTGTAACCGTACCACTGGCTTACCCGGACGGTGTAGAGGCCTGGGCTTGCCGCGGTGAGCGGCGCGGTCTGGAGCAGGCCCTCATGGCCGGAGGTGACGCTGATTGCCTGTTCCCCGGAGGGCGTGTACAGGATGTAGTAAAGGCCTGTATAGACGGGGTTCCCCGGGTTCTCCGCGGTCACGACCACGACGTCGCCGGCCTCGGCATTGAAGCTCCAGAAATCGACGTCGTTGCCGTCCCGCAGGAATCCGCGGCCGCCTCCTGAGACCAGGTCGGGCTGGGTGCTCTCCATGGGGAGAGGTGTGGCGGTCTCGCGGGTATCGTTGGATTCGAACTCCGTGGCGAGCCGGCCGACTTGATCGATTCCGAAGTGGCGCGTCCAGGCGGCGGCCAGTGGATTGCCAGCGCGGTCACGGAGCGCGGTGCCGGCGGTGAACCGGTACTCGCCGGGTGGAAGCGCGCCGGTGACGACGTAGAGATTCGCGGTCAACCCGGAGGCATAGGCCGGGCTGACAGTGACTGGGTAGAGGAGATCGTCCACCGTGTCGAACTGGCCGTCCGGTCCCTGCGATCGCAAGTCATAACTGGCCGGATCATTCACGGTCGAGGCCATCATGTCCTCGGAGAAGGTCAGGGAGAACCGGTCGAACAGTGAGGAAACGCTGGCATTCTCGGCGGGCAGGGTGTCTGCCAGGATGACGGGCGGGAGGAGGTCGGACACGTCGAGGGTGAGAAGGTACTGGGCCATGAGGCCCGGTTCGCTCGCTGCGGCGGGGGCGAGTGCGACCCAGGTGGCGCCATTTCGCAGCGTGCCAGTCCGGCCCTGACTGCTCAGATCGGCGATGGTTTGTCCCTGGCTCTCGGTGAAGGGCCAGAAGCCCACGAGCCCGCTCTCGCCGCCTGTCAGCGTGTCGGTCAGGCGGGCCTGGATCTCGTCGCCGGTGAGCGCCCGGTTCCAGACCGCGACGTCATCGATGTACCCTGGGAAGCTGTTGCCGCCGCAGCAGACCTCGCTTCCGATGCGCGTCCCGACAGCGGTTCCGACGTAATTGGCCTCGACGGCGCCTGAAGCGACGAATTGGCCATCAACGTAGAGCCGTGCCATCGCTCCGTCGCACGTGCCGGCCACATGATACCACCGGCCGGCGCTCGCGGTGTTCGTTGCCTGGATGGTCTGGCTGCAGCCGCCCGGAGGTCTGATGGCGACGCCGAAGCGATTGTCGTGAAGGGTGATCCCCCAATCCAGGCAATCGTAGAAGCCGCCAGCAATCGTCCGCCGCCCGCCAGGGAGACTGACGACGCGGACCCAGGCTTCGATGGTCCATTGGGCGCCAGGAGTCCACGTCCCAAGATCCACGTAGTCGTCCGAGCCATCGAAGTAGACCAGGTTCTCCGGGGTATCCGCGCGGCCGGGAGTGCCGGCGTGGATCCGGGCGTAATAGGCGCCGGCCGCGTCGCCCGGGACCAGGAAGCTCAACTCCCGATCCCCGGCGGGGGCGGAGGCGACCACACCGCCGGCACGGTCGAGCACGGTGAGAATGCCGCTCAACGCGCTGCTGGCGGGTTGTGTGTAGGCGACACGGATGGCGCTGCCCTCGGAGAGATTGCCGAGGCTGAAGACATCGGCGGGGTCGGCATCGCGGAGGTAGCCGAGGACTTTGGCCCACTGATTGGTGCCCTCGCGGGTGAAGGTCGGCTGATTGGCCTGAGCCACCTCGTTGTTGTCCTCGGCCTCGACCTGCCAGGGCGC
>JAKQDD010000202.1 GCA_029556615.1 Verrucomicrobiota bacterium
CGGTGACCGCGGCGGGGTGGAAGGGGTTGCCCTGCGGAGAGTCCTGGTGCCGACCTCGGCGCGGGCGGGCTCTCTAGAGTCCTCGACTTGTAAAACACGTGTGGGGACAATGAGTCTGTCACCTTGTTTGCGGCACTCCCCCCGCTCCGGGGTCGCAGGGGGAGGGAAGAACCGGCGCGCGGACTCGATGCAGGAGTCGGCGTTCGCGAACTGCTGTTCGCCGCAGGCGAACCCCATGTTCCCGGCGCAGTCTGGGAAAAGGCGTGGAGTCCTCGATTTGTGAAAGTCGATGCGATTAGGTCAAGTTTGGCCCCTGCTGTCCCAGGCCTGCCCCCATGCCTTCGAGGACTCTCCATTAGCGAGGCGCGGAAGAGAGGGTGGGCAGGCACAGCAGGGTCCAGCCCAGGAGGTTGAGCCGCAAGGGGCGCTTAGGCGCGGATTTGGGGCGAAGGGCGGCGCTTGCCAATCCCCGGGGTTCGCCTGTTAAATGGCGGGGTGTTACAGCAGCACACGTTGCGCGATCCGGCTGAGTTTTCCGGGATTGGGCTTCACAGTGGGAATCGGGTCACGATGAGACTCCGCCCGGCGCCGCCGGGCACGGGGATTTGTTTTCGCCGAGTGGATCTCGAGGGCCAGCCTGTGATCGAGGCCCGGGTCGAGAACGTGGTGGACACGAACCGGTCGACGACGCTGGGCAAGGGGAGCGTGCGGATTCACACGGTCGAGCACATCCTGGCGGCATTTTCCGGCGCGGGGATCGACAACGCGCATGTGGATTTGGATGCCGGGGAGCCGCCGGTGGCAGACGGCAGCGCCCGGGAGTATACGCGGCTGATTGACGAGGCTGGGGCGATCGCCCAGGGCGAGCCTCAGGACCCCCTGACGGTAGCGGAGCCGATCGAGTTTCAGAGCGGCGAGACTCTGATGGCGGTATTCCCCCACGACCGGCTCAAGATCAGCTGCACCAGCGCGGACCGCCACAATCGGTACACGCAGTTCCGGAGCCTGGAGATCACGCCGGAGACTTGGCGGCGCGAGCTGGCGCCGGCGCGGACGTTTTGTTTCTTCGAGGAGATCGAGTTTCTGATCAAGAACGGGCTGATCAAGGGAGGGAGCCTCGAGAACGCGGTGGTGATCCGGGACGACGCGGTCTTGACGACCGAGCCGCTGCGGTATGCGGACGAGTTTGTGCGCCACAAGATTCTCGACATCCTGGGCGATCTGTCGCTTGTGGGCCGGCCGGTGCTGGGGCATGTGGTGGCGGTGCGGCCGAGTCACGCGGCCAACGTCGAGGTTGCGCGCCAGATCCTGCAGCAGGCCCGGCGGTCGCTGGGGGCCTCCGCCGCGTTTGTTCCGCCTGCGGCGCCGTCCAAGGGGTCGGGCGACCTGGGGGTGGCGGACGGGGGCACGCTGGACATCGACCAGGTGTTGCGGGTGCTGCCGCATCGGTATCCGTTCCTGATGGTGGATCGGATCACGCGGATCGAGGGCAACCGGATCGTCGGGATGAAGAACGTGACGGCGAACGAGCCCTATTTTGCCGGGCATTTTCCGGGACACCCGATCATGCCGGGCGTGCTGCAATTGGAGGCGATGGCGCAGGTGGCGGGGATCCTGATGTTGAAGCAGGCTGAGAACGCGGGGAAGCTGGCGTACTTCATGTCGGCGGAGTCGGTGAAGTGGCGGCGGCCGGTCCGTCCCGGGGACGTGCTGGTCATCGATGTCGAGCTGACGAAGTGGCGGGGCAAGATTGGGCGCGCCCGGGGCGTTTGCCGCGTGGGCGAGGACATTGTGAGCGAGGCGGAGGTGACGTTCATGCTGCAGGGGGGCTGATGGGATGACGACGATTCATCCCACGGCGGTGGTGGACCCGCGGGCGGAGGTTGGCGCGGAGTGCGAGATCGGGCCGTATTGTGTTGTGGGGCCGAAGGTGGTGTTGGGGGACCGGTGTCGGCTGATGGCGCATGGGGTGGTGGACGGGGACACGGTGCTGGGGGTTGGGAACGTGGTCTATCCGTTCGCGTGTCTGGGGTTGCAGACGCAGGATTTGAAGTACGCGGGGGGCAGCACGCGGACGCGGATTGGGGACGGCAACACGTTTCGCGAGTATGTGACGGTGCACAGCGCCACGGGCGAGGGGGGGGAGACGCGGATCGGGAATCAGAATCACCTGCTGGCCTACTGTCACGTTGCCCATGACGGCATTCTCGGCAGTCACATTATCATGTCGAATGTGGCCACGCTAGCCGGGCATGTCACGGTCGAGGATTATGCGGTCATCGGCGGTCTGGCTGCGGTCCACCAGTTTTGCCGGATTGGCCGGATGTCGATGATCGGCGGCTGCGCCAAGGTGGTGCAGGATGTTGCGCCGTACATGCTGGCGGACGGCAATCCGGCCCGGATCCGGGCGGTCAACAAGGTGGGGTGCGACCGCAACGGGGTATCGGCGGAGGCACAGGCAGCGCTTCGGCAGGCGCACCGGCTGTTGTACCGGGAGGGTTTGATTCTGGCCAATGCGGTGGCCCGCATCGAGGCCGAGGTGCCGGACCTGGGGGAGATACGGCAGCTGGTGGCCTTTGTTCGCGCGAGCGAGCGGGGCTTGACCCGTTAGCGAGTATCCGGGAGGGCATTCCGCGATTGCGCGGGGCGCAGGGTTTCCCCAGAATCCGGCCCTTATATGTCGAGTGTGCGTCGGCAGTATCCATTTGACGTGATTGAGCCGCGCTGGCAGCGGTTCTGGGAGAAGGAACAGACGTTTCGGGCCTGGAACCCGGGCGAACGGATACCGGAGGGGCATCCCTTTGGGATCCGGCATGGGTTGGGGGGGCGGGCGCCGCGGGCTTTGGAGCTGCCGCGGAAGTTTTATGTACTGGACATGTTCCCGTATCCGTCGGGGGCGGGATTGCACGTGGGGCATCCGGAGGGGTACACGGCCACGGACATTTTGGCGCGGTATCGCCGGGCCTGCGGCTGGCATGTATTGCATCCGATGGGCTGGGACGCCTTTGGGCTGCCGGCCGAGCAATACGCGATCAAGACCGGGCAGCATCCGCGGGTGGCGACGGAGCGGAACATTGCGACGTTCAAGCAGCAGATCCAGGCGTTGGGTTTCAGCTACGACTGGTCGCGGGAGGTGGACACGACGGACCCGGCGTACTTTCGCTGGACGCAGTGGATATTTCTGAGGTTGTACGGGAGCTACTACGATCCGGTGTGGCGGAAGGCGATGCCGATAGGCTGGCTGGAGGATGTGTTAGCGGAGGCGCCGGTGCGGCGTGGGGAGTGGGGCGACAACGGATTCCTGGCGGGGGTGCATGCGGCGTGGCAGCGAGTGGCGGCGGCGGATCGGGCGGCGCACCGGCGGCAGGTGCTGGATGCGCATCGGTTGGCGTACGTGGCGGAGGCGCCGGTATGGTGGTGTGAGGCGCTGGGCACGGTATTGGCGAACGAGGAAGTGATTGACGGCAAGAGCGAGGTGGGGGGGCACCCGGCGGTGCGGCGTCCGATGCGGCAATGGATGTTGCGGATCACGGCCTACGCGGAGCGGTTGCTCGAGGACCTGGGGACGATCGAATGGAGCGACTCGCTCAAGGAGATGCAGCGGAACTGGATTGGGCGGAGCGAGGGTGCGGAAGTGGATTTCGCGTTGGCGCCGAGGGCGGACGGGCGGGCGTTGCCGGGGGAGCGGCTTCGGGTGTTTACGACGCGGCCGGACACGCTGTTTGGTGCGACGTACATGGTGTTGGCGCCGGAGCATGCGTGGGTGGAAGGGTTGACGGCGGAGGCGTGGCCGGAGGGGACGCGCGACCACTGGCGGGGCAGCGATCCCGGGTCGGCCGGAACGCCGCGGGGGGCGGTCGACGCGTATCGCGCGATGGTGGCGCGGAAGTCGGATCGGGAGCGGACGGAAGCGGCGCGGGAGAAGACGGGGGTATTTACGGGCGCGTTTGCGGTGAACCCGGTCACCGGGCAGCGGATTCCGATCTGGATTGCGGACTACGTGCTGGCGAGCTACGGGACCGGGGCGATCATGGCGGTGCCGGCGCACGACACGCGGGACTACGAGTTTGCGAGCAAGTACGAGTTACCGATCGTGCAGGTTGTCGAGCCGCCCTCGGGCAAGGACTGGCGGGGGTATGTCGAGGCGGGGACGGCGGTGAATTCGTCGCGGGAGGGGCTGACGCTGGACGGATTATCGACGGCCGACGCTCAGCGGCGGATTTGCCGCTGGCTGGAGGAACGGGGGCTTGGGGTGCGGACGGTGAACTACAAACTGCGGGACTGGCTTTTCAGTCGGCAGCGATATTGGGGGGAGCCCTTTCCGGTGGTCTGGCGGGCGGGGGCCGACGGCCGGGAGGAGCATGGGGCAGTGGCCGAGAGCGAGCTGCCGCTGGTTCCGCCGCCGCTCGAGGAGTACCGGCCGACGCGGGACGGGCAGCCGCCGCTGGCGCGGGCTGAGGACTGGGTGCGGCGCGGGGACGGATCCCGGCGGGAGACGAACACGATGCCGCAGTGGGCGGGGAGTTGTTGGTATTATTTGCGCTACTTGGACGCGGGCAACGCGGGGGCGCTGGTGGGGCGTGAGGCGGAGGCCTACTGGATGGGGGCGGCCGGCGGTGCGGGCGGGGCGAAGCCGGGCGTGGACCTTTATGTGGGCGGGATCGAGCATGCGGTGCTGCATTTGCTGTACGCACGTTTCTGGCACAAGGTTTTGCATGACTTGGGGTGGGTGTCGACGCCGGAGCCGTTTTTCAAGCTGGTGAACCAGGGTTTGATCCTGGGGGAGACGGAGTACACGGTGTTTGCGCACGCGGACGGCCGGCTGTGCAGTGTGGCCGAGCTGGACGGGATTCAGGAGGAGGCGACGGACCAGGGGCCGCAGCTGACGGCGGTGCACCGGCAGACGGGCGAGCGGGTGCGGGGTCGCGCGGTGGCGGCGGAGGAGACGGTCCGGAGCAGCGACGGGGTGGCGTTGAAGAGCGACCGTTCGATCCGGGTGGACGCGCGCAGTTTCAAGATGAGCAAGAGCCGAGGGAACGTGGTGAATCCGGACCTGGTGATTCGGGAGTACGGGGCGGACGCGCTGCGGCTGTATGAGATGTTCATGGGGCCGCTCGAGATGGTGAAGCCGTGGAGCATGCACGGTGTCGAGGGGGTGTACCGGTTCCTGGGTCGGGTGTGGCGGCTGTTTGTGGATGAGGCGAGCGAGACGGCGTACGAGCAGGCGTGTGCCGCGGAGCCGGCTCGGTCGGTGGAGTGGCTGGACGCGATCCGGCTGCGTCCGCAGATCGGGGATAACGAGGCGACGCCTGCGCAGCTTCGGGTGTTGCATGCTTGCATTCGGAAGGTGACGGAGGATCTCGACGGGATGCGCTTCAACACGGCGATTTCGGCGATGATGGTGTTTGTGAACGAGGCGATGGCGTGGGAATCGCTGCCGGTCCCGGTGCTGGCGGCATTTCTGCAATTGCTGGCCCCTTTTGCTCCGCATCTGGCGGAGGAGCTGTGGGCGAAGCTGCACGCGCATGCGGGCCGGCCGGCGCCGAGTTTGAGCTATGCAGCGTGGCCGGCGTATGATCCGGCGCTGCTGGTCGAGGACACCCTCGAGATACCGGTGCAGGTGAATGGCCGGCTTCGGGCCGTGATCCGGGTGCCGGCGGGGGCGTCGAATGCCGAGCTCGAGCGGGCGGCGCTAGCGGAGGCGAAGGTGACGCCGTTCATCGAGGGGAAAGAGGTGGTGCGGATCATCGTGGTTCCGCGGAAGCTGGTGAACATTGCGGTGCGCTGAGGGGGCAGGGGGTGTAGGCGATGCGACTGACCCGGCAGGAGTGGACGGTTTTGGGCCTTCTGGCAGCGCTGTTGCTGGTGGGATGGGTGGTGCGGTGGTGGCGGGAAGGGCATTCGGAGGCGGTGCCGGCGGTGCCGGGGCAGACGACGCCCAGGGAGACTGGCGGCGGGCGATGAGAAGGAACGTGGACATGACGACATCGATTGGCGTGGCGGGGATGGCGGCGGGGGAGGGGGTGGAGATTCCCCTGGTACCGGCCGGGGTGGTGATGCGGACCTATCCGAACGGGCTGACGGTGATTGTGCGGGAGGACCCCAGTGCGCCGGTGGTGGCGGCGCAGGCTTGGTGCAAGGCGGGGAGCATTGACGAGGGTCCCTGGCTGGGGTCGGGGTTATCGCATGTGCTGGAGCACATGTTGTTCAAGGGGACGACGACGCGCGGGGCGGGGCGGATTGACCAGGAGGTGCAGGCTGCGGGCGGCACGATGAACGCCTTCACATCGTTCGACCGGACGGTGTATTGGATCAATGTGCCGAACACGGGAGGGCGGGTGGCGGTGGACATCCTGTGTGACATCATGCAGAACGCGACGCTTCCGGCCGAGGAGTTGGCGAAGGAGATGGAGGTGATCCGGCGGGAGATGGACATGGGCCAGGACGACCCGGGCCGGCGGTCCAGCATGCGGCTGTTTGAGACGGCGTACACGGTGAGTCCGTATCGCTACACGGTCATTGGGTATCCGGACATTTTTAGCCGGCTGCGGCGGGAGGATGTGGTGGCGTACTACGAGGCGAAGTACGCGCCGAACAACGTGTTCCTGGTGGTGGTGGGGGCCATCGAGGCGGAGGCGGTTTTCGAGCAGATTGGGGCGGCGTTTGCGGGGGCGAAGGCGCGGCCGGTGCCGGCCTACGCGCTGGCGGAGGAACCGCGTCAGGTGGCGCCGCGCGAGGTGATCGAGGAGGCGTCGATCGAGCTGGGGCACGTGCATTGGAGCTGGCACGTGCCGGACCTGCGGCATCCGGACGTGCCGTTGCTGCACGTGCTGTCGGTCTTGCTGGGTGCGGGCAGGAGTTCGCGGCTGTTTCGGGAAGTGCGGGAGCGCCGGGGGCTGGTGACCTCGGTGGACTCGTGGGTTTACAGCCCGGGTCGGGCCGGTCTGTTCGGGGTGAGCGCGACGCTCGAGGCCGCGCGGTTTTCCGAAGCGCGTGGCGCCATCGAAGCCGAGCTACGGCGGTTGTGCGAGGGGTTGGTGAGCGCGGCGGAGGTTGAGAAGGCGGTGAAGCAATTCACGACGGCGTTCGTGGCCACGCGGAAGACGATGCAGGGGCAGGCGCAGGACCTCGGCGGGAACTGGATGGGGGCGGGCGACCTGTGTTTTTCCGAGCGCTACCTGGCCCGGGTGCGGCGGGTGACGCCGGACGATTTGCGGCGGGTGGCGGTCGAGCATTTGACGGAGGAGAATCGGACGGTGTACGCGCTGCTGCCGTCCGGGGGCGGGCCGCGGGCGGCGGTTGGAGTCGAGTTGCGCGAGGAATCGCCGGCGTCGCTGCTGACGCTCGGGAACGGTTTGCGGCTCTTGGTGAAGGAGGATCAGCGGCTGCCGCTGGTGCAGCTGCGGATGGTTTTGGGCGGCGGGGTTTTGGCGGAGAGCGCGGAGCGGGCGGGGGCGGGTGCGCTGATGACGCGCATGTTGATGCAGGGCACGACGAACCGGACTGCGGAAGAGATTGCGATCGGGATTGAGTCTGTGGGAGGCAGCCTGGACACGTTCAGCGGGAACCAGAGCTTCGGGGTTAGCGCGGAGGTGCTGGGGGAGGACTTGGAGTTGGGACTTGAGATGCTGGCGGACGTTCTGCTGAGGCCTGAGTTCCCCGGCGAGGCCCTCGATCGGGAACGGCAGATTCAGCTGGCGGCGATTCGGGAGCAGCGGGATCACCTGCTGTCGAGTGCGTTCAGGCTGTTTCGGCGCTCGCTTTTTGGCCGGTGCGGGTACGGCTTGAATCCGCTGGGTGAGGAGGAGACGGTGCGGGATTTGACGCGAGAGGACTTGAGGCGGCACCACAGTCGGTGGGTGGTGCCGGGGAACGCGGTATTGGCGGTTTACGGGGCGGCGCGGAAGGATGCGGTGGCGGTGGCAGTCGAGCGTTTGCTTGGGGGTTGGGGAGGCATGGCGGCGGAACCGCTGGCGACGGGAGGGGATGCGGTGCTGGACGAGATCCGGCGGGTCGAGGAATTACGGGACAAGAAGCAGGTGGTGGTGGTGGTGGGGTTTCCGGGGGTGACCTTGCGGAGTGAAGATCGCTTTGCGTTGGATTTGATACAAGAGGCGTGCAGCGATTTGGGGTCGCGGCTGTTTCTGCGTGTCCGGGAGCGTCTGGGTTTGGCGTATTATGTCGGGGCGAGCCATCTTGCGGGGTTGGCGCGCGGGTATTTTGCGTTCTACGCGGGGACGGCCCCGGAGCATGCGGATCGGGTCGAGGCGGAGCTGCTGGCGGAGGCGGAGGCCCTTCGGGAGGCGGGGCTGACTGCGGACGAGCTGGAGCGGGCGAAGGCGAAGCTGGTGGGCCAGAAGAAGATCGGGCGCCAGGACTTGGGCAGCGAAGCGATGACGGCGGCGTTGGACGAGTTGTACGGCTTGGGATACGACAACAGCGAGAAGGAGGACGCGCGTGTCGAGGCGGTGACGGAGGAGGAGGTGCGGGCGGTGGCGACGCGGCATTTGGCCGTGGGCCGGCACGGGGTCACTGTGCTGCGGCCGTCCGGATGCGGCGGGTGAGGCGCTGGAGTTCGGGCACGGAGACGAGGCCGGCCTGGACTTTGGACCAGCCCTGATGGCGGAGGGAACGCCAGCCGTGGGTGCGTGCGGCGGCGCGGAGCTGGCCGGCGCGGATGCTGGGTCCGAGGAGGTCGGCGACGTCCTCGGTCATGATGAAGAACTCGTAGAGGGCGACGCGGCCGCGGTTGCCTTTCTGGTTGCACTCGACGCAGCCGGCGCCGCGGGAGGCCTGGACGGCGTCGGGGGAGATCCCGAGCGCCTGGGCTTGCTCCTCGCGGAGGTCGGCGGGGAGGTCAGGATCGGGTTGGCGGCAGTGGGGGCAGATCCGCTGGGCGAGGCGCTGGGCGATGCTGCAGACGAGGGAGGACCCGAGGAGGAAGGGGTCGATGCCCATGTCCAGGAGGCGGGTGATGGCGCTGATGCTGTCGTTCGTGTGGAGGGTCGAGAAGACGAGATGCCCGGTTTGGGCGGCGCGCACAGCGATCTCCGCCGTTTCGGGATCGCGGATTTCGCCGATGAGCACGACATCGGGGTCGTGTCGGAGGATCGAGCGGAGGCCGCTGGCGAAGGAGAGGCCGACCTCCTCGCGCGCCTGGATTTGGACGACGCCTTCGAGCTGGTACTCGACCGGGTCTTCGATGGTGATGATTTTGCGGCCCTCGTCATTGGCGTGGGCGAGGGCGGCATAGAGGGTTGTGGTTTTGCCGCTGCCGGTGGGACCGGTAAGGAGGACGAGGCCCTGGGGCAGCTGGGTGAGTTCGCGGATGAGGGCCTCCTGGGCGGGTTCGAGGCCGAGCTCGGCGAGGTCGAGGTAGAGGCTTTGGCGGCCGAGGAGGCGGAGGCAGACGCCTTCGCCGTGTTTGGTGGGGACGATGGAGACCCGGAGGTCGTAGTCGTCCTTCTCGGTTTTCATCGAGATACGGCCGTCGTGGGGTATGCGTTTCTCCGCGATATTGAGTCCGGCCATGATTTTGAGGCGGGAGACGAGGGAGGCATAGACCTCGCGGAGCTCGGCGGGGACGGGGACAGTTTGCATGACGCCGTCGATGCGGTAGCGGAGTTTGACGGCGGCGTAGTAGGGTTCGAGGTGGATATCGGTGGCCTGGAGGCGGAGGGCTTCGGAGAGGATCTGATCGACGAAGCGGGCGATGCTGGCGTCGACGGCGGCCTCCGAATCGCCGGTGGCGACGTCGAAGACGATTTCCTCGGCGGTCTCATGGAGGCCGCGGTCTTCGCGGAGGCGCTGGATGGTTTCGGCGCCGAGGCCGAAGTGGCGTTTGATGACGGCGCGGAGGCCGCTGGGGGTGGTGAGGGCCGCGCGGAGCTTGCGGTTGAGCAGGAGTCGGAGGTTGCTGACTTCGGCCTGACGGGGCGGATCTGCGAAGGCGAGGACGAGGGTTTCTCCGTCGATGCCGATGGGGAGGACGCGGTGATGGAGCATGACGGCGACGGGGACCATGTCCTTGAAGTCGGCCGGGAGCGCGTGGGTGGCGAGATCGACGAATTCGATCTGGTGGAGGGCGGCGAGGGCTCGGTAGGTATCCTCTTCGGAAGCGTAATTGAGGGTGAGGATGGCGGCGTGTTGGGGAACATGCCAGCGCTGCTGTCGGCGGCGGACGGTTTCGAGCTGTGCGGCGGTCAGCTTGCCCTGTTCGAGGAGGAGATCCCCGACTTCTCTCTTGGCGGATTCAGATTCCATCAGTTGGCGGGGACTTCGAGCGTCTTCTTGGCATTGAATATGAGGACATTGGTCTGGCCGGCGCTGTTGGTCAAGGTGAGGGAGCGGACGGCGATGGCCTGGACGCAGTGGTCGGCGACGACTTTGGCGCCGTTGGTGAGGATGAGGAGGTTTTCGCCGAGGCGGACGTAACCGCATCGGGTGCCTCTTGAGGTTTCGAAGGAGCCGATGTAGAGGAGGTCGATTTTCTTCGTGGGGGGCGGCGGGGGCGGCTGGAAATGGAGGGTGAAGAACGGATTGACGGCATTGGTGGGCATGACGAGCCTGGGGAGTGAGGATGTCGAGAAGAGGCGTTCGACCTGGCCGGTGGCGGCGGGGAGAGTGAGAGGATTCGGAGCGACGACAGGGGTGCTGAGAGCGGGCATGCTGCCGCCGAGGCCGGCGAGGAGGGCGACCAGCAGGACTCCGAGCCCGACCGCGAGGAGCAGGGAGAACCAGAAGGTGCGTTCGAGCAACCGGTTCATGGGGTGGTGGCGACACCGGTCAGGGCCGGCGGCAGGGGGGCGGACCCGACGACAACGATTTCCAGCAGCGCGTCCTCGGGTCGTTCCGGCGAGTGTTTACGGAGGAGCAAGCGGTCGACGAAGAGGACTGGTTTGTTGGTGAGAGCGGCGGCGAGCCCGGTGACATCGAGTTCGGGTCCGCGCAGCGGCAGGCTGTTGAGGAGTCGGGAGAGGGCGTCGGTGGGACCGAAGACTTCGAGCTGCATGGGCAGTTCCGCGAAGGATCGTGCCGGGGCGTCGGCGGGTGCGGGTCTGGGGGGGAGCTGGGTAAGGCTGCGGAGGCCGGCGACGCGGGCGTGGATGGCGGTGAGCAGGAGTTGTTGGGCGACGTGGAGGCGGGCCCAGAGCAGGCGGGGGTCTTCGAGGTCGGCGGTATACTGCGGGAGTCCGTTGGTGGCGGCGGGTTCGAGGGCGATTTTGGCTTCTTTGGCGGTCCGGGCGAGGAGGTTGGCCTGGAGTTGGCGTTCGTTTTGGAAATCGATGAGTTGGAAGGGCTCGTTAAGGCGTGTCAGGACCTCGGGGGCCAGGGCGAGCCGGGCTTCGAGGAGGCGCTGGGCGGATTCGAGGTTGGTGAGGGCGGTGCGGATGGTCTGGAGGCGGGCGGCTGCGTTGGTGGCGTCGAGTCCTTCGCAGGCGTCGGCGGTCTTGTTGGTGAGGGCGAGGCTATTCCAGGCGTAGACGAGGGGTTTATCGAGCTCCGCGGCGTATTGTCGGAGGGGCCGGAAGACGAGGGCGTAGGCGGCGGCCAGCAGCATGGCGAGCGCTGCGAGGAGCGTTGGCAGGCGTGTGGGTTTGAGGAAAGCGGCCATGGCGCTAGAGTCTTCGACTTGTGGAATGTGGGGTCAACGGGTCAAGTGTGGCCGCTGCCGTCCCCAACCCGCCCCCCCGCGCCTCCGAGGACTCTATGGTAGCGAGGCGCGGAGCCAGGGAGCCCCGCTGCCCCCCACGTTTCCTTTGGACTGCATGTTTCATGGGTCTGAGGCGGCGCCTCGCTAGGGGGCGGCGGTGGGCGTTGCGGCAGGCCGATCGGGCCGTGGGCTGTAGACGGCTCCCGTGCGGCGGGAGTCCCAGCGGCCGTTGCCCGGCGGTGGCAGAAGATTGGGCAGGTGGAGATCTGGCCGTGGCGCCAGTTCGATGGCGACGAAGTAGACGTGGTTGCTGATGGCGACGCGGGGGTCGATGACGTTGCGCCGGCGTTCCGGGGGCAATTCGTCGACGCGTGCGAAGTGGGGTTGGCTTTTGAGGTCGGTGACGAACTGGCTGAGGACGCGGCGGGCGGCGTCGCCGTCCTTGGGGATGCAGATCTCGGCGATGAACTCGCGTCGGGCGGGCTGGGGTACGGAGGCTGGGGGGGAGGCTGCTATAGGCGGCGTGTTGGTGGGTGGCGGGGGGACGGTGGTGCCGGCCTGGTAACTGGCCGCATCGGCGAGCGAGACGAGCCAGAAATCGTCATTGGTACGGACCTGGCGGAGGGCGGTGAGGACCTCGAGACTCTCGAGGGTATGGCGTTGCCGGGCGAGGATTGGGCGGAGGTACTCCTGAATCGTGCGGACTCGTTGTGCGGTGCGCGCGATCTCGCTGGCGGTGGCGATGGTGGCTCGGGTATCGAGGGTCAGAGAGCCCTTGCGCTGGACGAGGGTGTGTTGGCGTGCCATGGCGCCCATCAGGAGCAGCGCGGCGAGGATGACCAGGGTGAGATTGACTGCCTGGAGGAACTCCCATTCGCGGCGACGCCGGCGTGTCCGTTGGAGGTGGGGTGGGAGGAGGGAAATGCCTGGGGGCGCCTTGCCGAGGGCGCGCTGGGCTGCGCCGTAGGCGACCCAGTAGGGGGTCATGGGCAGGTCCGGGTCGATGTCGGGGGGCTGGGGCCAGGGGCGGAACTGGAGGCTGCCGAATCGGCTGAGGGCGGGGGCGAGCCCCGGCTGGGTGGCGCCGCCGCCGCAGAGGTAGACTGGGAGATCGGCGAGGGTGAGGCCGAGCTCGGGAAAGTCATCGAGCCACTCGCTGATGGCGCGTCGGAGGTCGGTGTACCAGCGTTCGACGGCATGGGCGTAGGCTTGGCCGGCGGCCTCGGAATCAGCCGGGACGCGCTCGAGGAGGCGGGCTTCGGCCTCTTCGACAGTGCAGGCGGACGCTTCAGCGATGGCGCGGGCGAAGGAGGCGCTGCCTCCCTCGAAGCTGGTGGCGTGGACGCCCTGTCCGCCGACGAGGAGGCCGACGACGGTGTTTTCGGCGCCGAGGTCGACGAGGACAGCGTTGAGGGGCGGGTTGGGGGTGGCGAGCATGGCGGCGAAGAGGGCTTCGCCGGTGGGCAGGATTTCCGTGACGACCTGATCGGGGGTCGAGGAGTCGGATTCATCCTGGGGGGGGACATGGCGGCGGATGCTCTCCTGGATTTCGTCCCGTTTGCAGAGGGTGAGGAGGCAGGGATGTCGGTAACGTCCGAAGGGGCGGAGCTGGGCGGTGGCGTGGAAGAGGCTTTCATCCCCGAAGCCGCTGAGCTTGCGAGCTTCGGCTTCGAGGAAGCGGGCGGGCTCGGCGGCGGCGTCGGCGGGGATATCGAGCGTGCTGGAGATGACCCGGTGTTGGGGGAGGACGATGGCCAGGAGCGAGTCGGCGTAGGGGCCGAGGGCTTCGAGGATGGGTTCGCGGGACTCGGGCGAGTCATTGAACTCGGCGGTATCGGGCCATTCGACGGTGCGGCGGTCGAGGATCCGGAGGCGGCCGAAGGTCTGCTCGACGGCGAGGACTTTGAGGCAACGCGTACCAGGATCGAGGACGACCAGGCGATGTCCGGCGGCTGGCAGGAGGCGGTGGAGGATGGGAGCCGGGACCGGAGCCATTAGGGGTTCCTGGACGGGGTGGAGCTATCGATCGCATCGCGGTTGCGGAGGGTGTTGCGACCTGTGGCCTCGTCGTAAACGAGGTACTCGCCCGTTTCGGAAAGCAGGGTGGCGGTGACAAAGACGAGGAGGTAGCGGGGGCGATCGAGTTCGGTACGGCGCCGGAAGAGGGCGCCGATGACGGGCAGGTTGCCGAGAACGGGCACGGACTCGACGAAGGTGGTTTGGGTCCGTTCGAGGACGCCGCCCATGACGACCGTTTGGCCGGAGCGCACGGAGACGCGGGTGGTGAGGTCCTGGGTGCGGTACTCGGGCAGTCGGACATCCTGCTGGCTGACGACGGCGCCGGAATCATCGGTGTCGGTGATGGTCATGAAGGGGACGAGTTCGACGTCCGAGTTGACTCTTGGGTTGAGCGCCAGGAGGATGGTATTGCCGTCGCCGCCGATGCTGGCGAGGACGTCGAGGGAGGCGCCGGAGGTGATCTTGGTGGGTTTGCCTGCCGGCACGAGTTGGGAGGAGGAGCGACGCTCGAGGATGGTGCTTTTGACCTGGTACTCCTCGTAGTAGTACTGGACTTTGCCGTCGGCGATCGTTGCGGGGCGGTTGTTGATGAGGGCGACGCGCGGGGCACTGAGCACCTGGCTTTCACCGCCCTGTTGCAGGGCGGTCAAGACCGCGCTGAGGTCACTGACGCCGAAGACATTGGTCCAGCCGTAGGAAAAGCCCGGGGCGACACCGAGGATGGCCATGCCGGTCTGATCGGAGGGGGTGTCAATCGCCGAGACATTCCGGTCGCGACCCCAGACCATGCCGAGGCGGAGGAAGGCTGCCTGGCTGACGGTGATGAATTTGGCCTCGATGAGCACCTGCTGGATGGGTTGGTCGAATTCCTCGATGATTTGTTCGAGGAGTTCGAGTTGTTCCGGGGTGCCGCGGGCGACGATGATGTTGCGCTCGTAGTCGATCTGGTATTTGCCCGTGAAGAAGTTGGTGATGGCGCGTTCGAGCGAGGGCTGAATGGGGGCGAGGTCGTTGACGAACTTGTTCAGCTTCTGGGCTTCCTGGACGGTGGTGACGTTGCCCTGAGTGGTCGAAGTGCGGACGACCTCGGGCGGGCCGAACTCGGCGGGGAGGACGAAGCCTTTTTGCAGGCGATAGAAGCGGGTTTCTTCAAGCACCTTCTTGGGGTCTTTGCCGTCGACGATCCAAATGAGGTCTTCGCCGATCTGGAACTGAAGCTCGAGGTTCCGGGTGATGTAGCGGAGGAACTCGCTCAACCGGACCTTGTTCATATTGACGCTGAGCTTGGACTTGAAGGCGGGGAGGGACTTGTCGGCGACGAAGTTGATCCCCTCGGCCTGGCCGAGGTTGAAGATGATTGCCTCGAGGGGGGCGTCATCCAGTTGGACGGAGACCTCGCGCTCGAGGATCTTGGCCATGCGCCCCTGGCGGGACTCGAAATCGAACATGAGCCCGCGGAGGTAATTGGTCTTTCCGAAGGTCTCGGGGATGTAGGGGGTCGACTCGATTTGCTGGACGGCGTCGCGCACGTCCTTGCGCGGCGGGAGACCGCGGTCCTTCTGCTCGGTGGCGAGGCTTTTGATCGTGGGGTTGAAGACGGAGTCCGACGATTCGATGGAGCGGATATCGTCCTCGAGCGCGCGGTTTCGCTGGCGTTCGCGCTGTTGTTTGACCCAATCGAACATGCGTTGGACGACCGGGTCCTGGGGATCGCGGGCCCGGAGGGCGTTGGCGCGGGTTTCGGCTTCCTCCCATCGGTCCTGGCGGGCCAGTTCAAAGACCTCCTTGATCTCGTCGTCGTGGGTTGGGCTGTAGCGGACTGGGGGCACTTTGGACGGCTTGGCTGGGACGGGTTTGGCCCTGGCGAGGGCGGCGGTGCTGCCGGTGCGGGCATACGCCGCGGTTGGAGACTCTTGTGTGCGCTGGCACGACGTGAGGAAGGCGAGTGCAACAAGCCATCCGCACAGGGGCATCAACGCTCGACCCAGGGGTTTTCCCATAGCGTAACCATTGGACATTCCGCCGCCGCACCATCGAGACGGCGGTCTCCCGCTATTGCTTCACCATCAGCCGCAACCGTGCAAGCCTGAAGTTCGGCCTCGGATCCGGGCACCGACCCAGGCAACGCGGGTGGCTCCTGGCCGAGGTTGGGTACCTCCGCCGATTCGGACGGCTCACTGATCCGAGGACCGGGAGACGTCGGTCTTGAATCAACTGGAAGACGCCCCCACATCGATTCACCGCTTCCGGATTTCGCTGTTCTCGGGGGATGGAGTTTATGAGAAGATGGGGCGAGCGATGTTCGAGCTAGTGGCGCCATTCGAGCCGGCGGGGGATCAACCGCGCGCGATCGCGGAGCTTACGGCGGCGATCGAGGCGGGTGTCCGTCATCAGACGCTGCTGGGGGTGACGGGTTCGGGGAAGACGTACACCCTGGCGCACGTGATCCGGAATGTGAGCCGGCCGACGCTGGTGATTTCGCACAACAAGACGCTGGCGGCGCAGCTCTACGCGGAGTTCAAGGGTTTTTTTCCGCGGAACGCAGTCGAGTATTTCGTGAGCTACTTCGACTATTATCAGCCCGAGGCCTATCTGCCGCGCACGGACACGTACATCGAGAAGGACTCGAGCCGGAACGAGGAGATCGAGCGCCTGCGGCTTTCGACTTTGAGCGCCCTTTTGTCGCGGCAGGACGTGATTGTGGTGGCGAGCGTGTCGTGCATCTACGGGATCGGGAGCCGGGAAGACTACGAGGAGATGGTGCTGCCCCTGCGTTTGGGGCTCGAGATCGGCCGGGACCGGGTTCTGGATCGGTTGGTGGGTCTGCAGTATCGGCGCAACGACGTGGCGTTCGAGCGGGGCGAGTTCCGGGTGCGCGGCGACACCGTCGAGCTGTGTCCGGCACACCGGGAGGATGCGCTGCGAATCGAGTTCTTCGGGGAGGCGATCGAGCGGCTGACGCGGTTTGATCCGCTGACGGGGAAATCGATCGAGGAGATGCCGGGGGTGACCTTGTTTCCGGCGGCGCAATTCGTGACGCCGCTCGAGAAGATCAAGCGCGCGCTGCTTGCGATTCGGGAGGAACTGGGGGAGCGGATTGGGTGGTTCGAGGGGCGGGGCAAGCTGATCGAGGCGCAGCGGATCAAGATGCGGACCGAGTATGATCTCGAGATGATGGAGGAGATGGGGTTTTGTTCGGGCATCGAGAACTACTCGAGGCATCTGGCGGGCCGGCCTCCGGGGTCGCGGCCGCAGACGCTGCTGGATTTCATGCCCCGGGATCATCTGCTGTTGATCGACGAGTCGCACGCCACGATCCCGCAGTTGGGGGGGATGCACGCGGGCGACCGGTCGCGGAAGCAGGTGCTGGTGGACTACGGGTTTCGATTGCCGAGCGCCCTGGACAATCGTCCGTTGAGTTTTGCGGAGTTTCAGGCGTTGCAGGGCCAGACGATCTACGCGAGCGCGACGCCGGCGGCGACCGAGCTCGAGTGGTCGGCCGGGCACGTGGCGGAGTTGATTGTGCGGCCGACGGGCCTGGTGGATCCGCCGGTGACGGTGAAACCGCTTCGGGGTCAGATTGACGATTTGATCGAGGAATCGCGTCGGCGGGTCGAGCGAAAGGAGCGTGTGCTGGTGACCACGCTGACGAAGCGGACGGCGGAGGAGCTGACGGACTATCTGCGGGAGATCGGGGTCAACGTCCGGTATCTCCACAGCGAGATCGACGCGATCGAGCGGGTCGAGGTGTTGAGGGCCTTGCGGAAGGGGGAGTTCGACGTGCTGGTGGGGATCAACCTGCTGCGGGAGGGGCTCGATCTGCCTGAGGTGTCGCTGGTGGCGATTTTGGATGCGGACAAGGAAGGCTACCTGCGGTCGACGACCAGCCTGATTCAGACTGCGGGTCGCGCGGCTCGGCATCTCAACGGCGCGGTGATCTTGTACGCGGACGTGATGACGGACAGCATCCGGCGGTTTCTCGCGGCCTCGGAGTATCGTCGCCAGAAGCAATTGGCCTACAACCGCGAGCATCATATCACCCCCCGGAGTGTTCAGCGGGCGGTCGAGGCCAGTTTGTCGACCCAGCATGACACCGCGGCGCAGGCGGGAGCGATTCTGCGGGAGGGGGCGGCCGATTTTGACGTTTTGGAGACGATCCGCGAGCTAGAGGCGGAGATGGTCGAGGCGGCGAATAATCTCGAGTTCGAGAAGGCGGCGCTCTTGCGGGATCAAATCAGGGAGCTGAAGCGGCAGTATGGGGCCGCCGAGGCCCCCGGCATTCCGCCGGCCCGCCAGGCGCACACACCGTCGCGGGCCGGCTTTACCGGCAAGACGCGAGGACCACGCGGCTCGCGCAAGACGGGATGACCGCCCCGGATCCTCGCCGAACGCGTGCGGCGCGAACGTTCGCCATCGGCTCCTGGTGGGTTTTCGCCTTGAAGGCGCGTGGGGTGTCGGCTCCGGGGTGGCCCGCCCTCGACGCGGGCGGGAGAGGTGGGGTGGGGGGGGCGGCAATCTGCGCTGCGTCCTGAATCGGCGAGGGGAAGTTCCGCGCAGATTCGGGGCGGATCACAGATTGGGGGAAGCGAGAGAGGCGGGGTGGGGGGGGCCGTCTGTAGCCGCGGGCGTTCTCAGCGCGAGAGGGTGACTGGACCGAGCAGGCCGCACTCGGCCAGCGGCCAGGAAGAGGCGTCGAAGGGCTTGTAGTCGGAGTTGACGAAGTTGATGTCGTGGAACCGGCGCCAGGGGACTTGGCGTTGGTCGAGATCGCGGATGCGGTTGGCGGCGGTGCTGGTGACGTCGATTTCGAGGCGGTGGATGCCTGGTTGCAGCGGGGGCAGGGGACAGTGGAAGGGTGGGAGGATGAGGGTAGCGATCTCGCGGCTGTCGACGCGGACGCGGGCGCTTTGGGCGACGCGTCCGAGGTCGAGGATCCAGGGGGCGGCGTGAGTCTCCGGCAGGTGGATATCGCAGGCATAACGTGCGGTGCCGGCGAAAGCGGCAGTATCGGGGTCGTCCCAGTGGCTCCAGGAAGTCAGCTGAGCGATGCGGCGGTTGGCGGGGAGTTGGGGGCCGCCTTCGAGGAAGGTGACGGTCCATGGACCCGGGCAAGGGGCCGACGCGCCGGCGGCGGCAGGGGGGATGGGCCAGGGTCGGCCGGACACCTTGTGTCGGGCGAAGGTGCGCAGGATGACGGACTCTGCGGGTTGGAGTCGAAGCCGGACGGCGGCGGGTTCAGTGGGTTGGGACTTGAGGGTGGCGACGCCGGTCTGGCCTGTCCAAGGATCGAGCGCGACGACTGAAGCGGTGGTGTGGGCGAGGGGTAGCCAGCCGTCGAAGGTCTGGTCGCCGCGGTTGACGAGGAAGTAGTGGCGGCCGTTGTCGGTGCGTCGGCGGATGAAGGAGAGGCCCGGGTGGGCGCTCATCGGTTCGCGCTGGACTCCGGCGGCGGTGAGGGCGGCGACGGGGTCGCCGACGAGAACCCGGCCGCGATCGAGTTCGACGAGGCGGGACTCGAGTGTGGTGGTGCGTCCAAGCCCGGATATTTCACGAACTTCGCGACGCGCCGTATCCGGGCTAGCTGGCAAAACCGCGCCCAGATTGCAGGAGCAGGGGATGAAGCGGCCCCCGGACGCGCACTCTTGTCCAGAGACTTCGCGGTCTTTCCTCCCACCTTCACTTGGGCGCGGTTTTGCCTTTCTGGCCCGCATGCCTTGAGTGATGAGAGGCACCGGCGGTGCGTTGACCGAAAGAGTCTGAGACATGCGGGCCAGGGGGAGTGCAGCCAATTCGGCCCGGAGAGTGTCGCGTCGGCGCTCCCAATCGTGCCAGCCGGGGACATCATCGGGGAGTGCATTGGCGAAGATGACGGTGGCGCCGGCTCGGGCGAGGCCGAGCAGGGAACGGAGCGTGGCGAGGGGCAGGTGTTTGCAGGGGGGGACGAGGATGGCGTGGTAGGCGCTGCCGGGGGTGACGAGTCGGCCGTGTTCGACCCTGGTATTGGCGAGCTGGCGATCCGAGATGAAATCGAAGGTGAATCCGAGGCTGGCGAGGTTTCGGGCGAGGGGCCCGATGGGCTGATCGAGGAGCCAATCGCGGTGGTGGACGGTGAGGCTCTGGAGTCGGCCGGCGGGGTTATGCCAGAGATCGTGGATGGGCCAGTAGAGGAGGATGTCCTGGTCGGGTTGGTCTGATTGGAGGACGGACTGGCAGCGGGTGATATAGGCATTGAGGGCTGGGGCGTCGTGCCAGACGGGGTTGCGGGGGTTCATCTGGGTCGAGGCATAGAAGAGCCAGCCGGGCCAGGGGGCGTCATCGGGGGAGTAACACGTGCCGTGATAGATGACGTGGTTCACGCCCGAGAGGAAGAGATCGTCGGCCAGGCGTTTGAGATCGCCGAGGGTTTCCTGAAAATGTTCGCGGAGCCAGGTGCCGGTTTCCGCGGCGACGCGCGGCCGGCCGGTGACATGGGCGGCGGAGGCGGCGAGCATCGAGACGAGCGGTTCGCGGTCATTGCGGAACATCTCGGTTTCGGGGATATCGGCGGTGGCGTAGAGGTCGAGGAGGTTGGCGGGGGAACCGTGGGCCTGGTTGCGGGTGAGCATGCCGAGCTGATGGGACCAGCGGGTCCAGGTGGGGAGGGATTCCTCGATGAGAAGATCGGAGACGGTCTCGCGGTAGTCGGTTTTGACGCGGGCGGATCGTTCGGTGGCATTGGTATCGAAGAGGGCCGGCAGTTCAGACTCGAGCCGATATCCGCGGCGCCTCTCGAACTGGGCGAGGAGATCGGGGGCCCAATCGCTTCGGTACTCGTAGGAGTCATGGTACATGGCCCGCGGGCGCGGGGGGGGGAGGTTGGCGAGGGCGTCGGTGAAGCGCTCGAGGTACCGGGGCATGGCGGCCGGGTAGAGGAGGTTGAGCATATGGCCTTCGCCGCCGGGAGCGGCTCTTTTGACGCGCTGGCCGGAGGGTCGCTGCGTGAGGGCATAAAGGCGGCATGGCTGGGCCGGAGGGAACCAATCCAGGGAACCGTCGGGGCGCAACCGGTCGGTGAGGAGCGTGGAGGTGCCATCGGGGGCGAAGGCGACGAGAGCCTGGGTGGCGGTGCGATCGAAGGTCTGGGTGATGGGTTGTCCCGGGGCGGCCTCGAAAGTGCGGACGACGACGAGCGCATTGGCGTCGAGGTCGCTGACGGTGGGGCCGCCGAAGCACCAGCCGGAGCCTGTGGTGAGATCGACGAACAAGTCCAGGCGTGTTGCCTCGCGCAGGGTGTGCCGCAGGGCGTCGTGCCATTCAGCGGACCAGTAGACCCGGGTGCGGTCTTCCCAACCCTTGGCGCCGTAGATGGGGATGACGTGGACGCCGCCCATGCCGGCTTCGCGATAGCGGGTGAGTTCGCGGGTGAGATTGGCCGGGTCGACAGCGCTTGCCATCCACCACCAGTAGGCGGCGGGCCGGCACTCGCGTGTGACGGCGGGCCAATCGAGCGCGTGGGAATCCGCGGTGGCGGTGGCGGCGGCGGATGCCAGGAGTACGGCGAGGGAGGCGGCGAGGAGTCTAGGCGCGGGCTCGATCATGGGGGGCAGTCTTCTAATTGCTGGGTTTGAAGGTCAACTGATATGGGATGGGGTGGGGACGCCTCTCTCCCTGTGTCTCGCTCCCCGAGCACCGTCGAGGGGGCCGACTGTGAGCCTGGCACCCTGTTTGCGGACTGCACAGTGAAGACTCATGATTACCGGGCGGCGGGGGGTTCTTTGGTGGTCAACAACCGCACGGGGCCGAGCAGGCCGGACTCCATGAGCGGCGATTCGCGGGTGAGCTTGCGAATGTTGGTTCGGGTGAACCGCTGGTTTTCCGGGAGGCGCTGGTCGCCGATGATGCGGTTGGGCCAGAAGTTGACGACATCGATTTCGAGTCGGTTCCCGGCGGGCCGGAGGGCCTGGCTGACATCGACGCGGAAAGGGACGGCCCACACGATGCCGAGCGGTTGATCGTTGAGACGGACCTCGGCGAGTTGGCGCACGGCACCGAGATCGAGGTAGACCTTTGCCTGGGGCGGGAGTGCCTGGGGCAGGTCGAAGGTTTTGAGGTAGGTCGCGGTGCCGGAGTAGTAGCGGATGCCGTCCTCGGTGTTTTCGGTCCAACTGGCGAGGGTGGGGAACTCGGTGGTGGCGGGGCCGCCCCAGCGGGGGTCGAAGCGGACGGTCCAAGCTCCGGTCAATTCGTGGATGGGGACGGGAGGGTCTGGGAAGAGGTTTGAGGGGGGATGGGTCTGGGGTGGAGTTCCCGGCTGCCGAAGGACGATCCAGACGGCGCCGAACGGGGGCAATTCGAGGGGCAGGGTGGTGCGGCCTTCGAGTTGGGACCACGATGAGGCGGGCCGGACGGCGGCGCTGACGGGGTCCCAGACCTCGGGCTGTTTGCCGGCGACGCGGAGAGTGCAGCGGATCTGGGCCCAGGCGTTGGATCGGTTGGCGACGAAGTAAAGGTCGGCGGCATCGGTATGGCGGTGGAGGTAATCGAACACCGGCGCGTCTCCCGCGGAGGCCACGGGGCCGCCTGTGTGCAGGCCGGATCCGTCGGGCGTGGGATCGAACGCGGCCAAGGCGACCTCGAAATCCGGGGGGACACCGTCCTCGATGAGGACTTGGCGTGCGGTGCGACCCCAGAAGACGCGGCCTTTGCCGAGCGTGTGTTGTCCGGACTCGTGTGGAGCGGGGGTGGTGGGGCCCCAGACGCGATTGGCGAGTGCGGCGAATTCGGCGTCGGCGGCGGGATAACCTTCGAGGCTGGTGGGGTGGGCGGGTTTGGGGCCGATGACGGTGGCGCCGGCCTCGACGAACTCGGCGAGTTTGCGGAGGACAGGGAGGGAAAGTCCGGGCCGATCGGGCAGGACCAGGACCCGGTAGGCGAGGCCGTCGGGCAAGGCAAGGCGCCCGTTTTGGACGTTGAAGCGGGTGAGGATGGCGTCCTCGGTCACGACGTCGTAGTCGTAGCCGGGCAGGACGGCGGCGGGGTCGCTGGCTTTGAGCTGGGCGAAGTTGGGGACATGATCGCCGTAGTAGTAGGCGGCATCAGCGACGAACCGGCCCTGTTGGGCGAGGAACTGGCAGCGATTGATGTAGGCGAGGAACGGTTCCGAGCGCGACCACCAAGTGGTGTTGGGATTGAAGTGGGTGCCTGCGAAGTACTGGATGCCGGGGATGCCGTGTTCCTCCGGGGAACAGACCATGGCATGCCAGAAGAGGAGGTTGAATCCCTCGCAGATGGCGCGATCGAAGGTGGGTTTGAGGTTGTCCCAGAGGGTTTCCTGCCAATGGGGGCCGATGGTGGTGAAGCCCTCGGCGGCGACGAGGCGGTGTCCGTAGACGTGGGCGGCGGAGGCTGGTTGTTTGACGAAGAACCGGTTGCTCTCGCCGATCCGGTGTCGCCACGACCAGGCCCAGAATTCGGACATGGGGACGTCGTTCATGCCGAGGCAGCGCTGGGCATCGATGGGCACCGCGTGCGGTCCTCCGGATTCGGGATGAATCTCGAGGCCACGCTGATGGGCGCGGTCGCGGAAGACCCGGTAGTGGTGATCGATGGCGAGGTCGCCAAGGGTCTTGCGGTAATCGTTCAGGAATCGATTGCTGACCGGGCGGGAGTCGACAACGCGGCCGACGAGGGCGGGGAGGTAAGGGAGGAAATCGTAGCCGCGCCGCTTCCGAAACTCCTCGCGCAGGGTGGGGGTCCAGTTGATGGCCTCGACCTCCCAACTGTCCGTGTGCAGGTATTTCAGGGTACCGGGCGCGACTTCGGCCGCATGGGCGATGAGGGGGCCGACCACGCGATCCCAGTAGCGGTTCAAGGCGTTGGCATCGAGCACGTCGAGGGCGAAGCCGGTCCATCCTTCGCTCGAGGTCGAGACCCGGGCGTGATCGCCGACCGTGCAGCCGAAGCGGAGGACGATCCATCGGCCGGCCGGCACGTCCCAGCGTAGGGTTCCCTCCGGACTCAACCGATCGCTCAAATCCACCACATCGGCGGCGCGGGTGTCTTCTTCGCCGGGCGTCGGAGGGTGCTCCTGGAACAGTGGCGCGGTGTCGGGCGCGGAGAAGTGGAGGGCCTTGTGCATGCCCTTCTGTTCCCAGTTCAGAAGGGGAACGCGACGGGCGACCGAGTTCGAGCTGACACGGAAGGCCACGACGAAGAGGTCCCGGTAGAAGTCGTCGCGGAATCGGGGTTTGGGCAGTGTGCCATTAAACCGAGCGGGGCCGGCGGTTTCGGTCTCGGTCCAGACCAGTTTCTTGGCGGCGTCTTCGGCGGTGACCATGGGGCCGCCCAGGTTCCAGCCGCTTTGGATGTTAAGGCTGAGCTCGAGTCCCAACCGCTTGGCTTCGAGCAGGGTGTGGATGTACAAGCCGCGCCAGTCGATACTGAGGAAGTCGGGACCGTGGGGTACCCGGTCGTTGCCATCCTGTTCCGCGCCGCCGGCGTCGCATAGCAAAGCGCCGCCGAAGCCGCGGTCCTTCATTTCCTCGAGATCGCGGGTGATGGCGTTCCGGGTGACGTTGCCGTTGAGCCACCACCAGTAGGCCCTGAGGCGCGCACTTGGCGGCGGCGTGCGCCAACCGTCGTCGAGAGCAGGCTCGGCTCCCGTGGTCAGAAATGGCGCTGTACCGAGGAAGACCAGTAGAAACCAGACCACGGCGCTTCGTACCCAGAGCGGACTCATGCGCCGGGGTTTCGCACGAAAGCGAGTCGTTGGCAAGACGGAGTTGACCCGTTCGTTCCGCACAGATTCGGGGAGGATCGCCGATTGGGGAAGCGGGAGAGGTGGGTTGGCGGGGAAGGGCAATCTGCGCTCCGTCCTGAGTTCTTCCTGGCGTCTTGGCGCCTTCGAGCCTTTGCGTTTCCTTCGGGGCGGGGGAAAGCTGTGACCTCCGCCGCGTCATTGTCCACGGCACTTGACGTTCATCGTCAAGAGTTTAGCCGGGGCACGATCTGGGTTTGGGGGTGCCGGTGAGGGTGCGATTACGTTTCCGAATTCTGTCGTCGGTGCAGATTGTAATGCCAGGTGAACGGTGAAGTTCGAGGGGCAGCGGTTGTACTGCACGCGGCTTTACAAGAATGGGCTGTGCAAGCGGTTGGATGAGTTATTCACAGGTTGTCCAGGCGGGCGATGGGCAGGTGGCGGGGAGGGGGTGCCGAGGTGTGTTGCGGTCGGGGGGCAGATGGGGTGGTGTGGGGGTATGGGGCGGGTCGGCATGGCGATTGCTTGGGCGGTTCGGCGAAGCCGTGCGGTGTTCGTTCTCCGTCCGGGTGGGCGGTGATGGCCCGTGCAATCCGGGGCTTGGTACCGGGTGGCAAAAACAACAAAGAACCGAATCGGTACACAGCAGAGCGGTAGAAGTGGAGGACTATGAAGAAGAACCAACGCAAGCAACAAGGGTTCACCTTGATTGAGATGGTGGGCGTCCTGGCGGTAATCGCCATCCTGGCCGCCCTGCTCGTGCCCAAGATCTTCGCGGCGATCGAGGAATCGCGCATCACGAACGCCGTGGGCAGTGTCAACTCGGTGAAGGCTGCCACCATGAGCTACTTCGCCAAGAACGGTGGATTTGTAGCCAACGCCACCTTTGACAAGACGATGATTCAAGAGGGTCAACTGGAGCGTTTGTTCACCACGCGGCTGGGGACTGCTTGGGCCTGCGAAGTAGTTGCGAAGACCGATGCGGGTCTCAAAGCTGATACCAAACGGTTCGACACTCTGGATGGAGCGGGCGGGACTGCCGCGGCCTCTGGTAACATAGTCCAGTGCAAATTGACAGGCGTGAAGGCTGGTGAAGCTTGGGAATTGAGCAAGGCACTCGATGGCACCAGCGCGACGATGTCAGAAGCCGATGCAACCACTGAGGACATTAATGGACGCGTCATCTATGGTCTACCGGCCGGCGGTGTGACCGACGTCTACGTCTACATCGCGCACAAGTAAGCGCGTATTTCCTTTGCCTGGGGGGCTTCGTTCCGGCCCCCCGGGCTGTTGGGCAACACTGTGGGGCACTGCTGCACATGAGAGACCGGCAGACAACCGAAGGGGTTAGGGGAGTCGCCAGAGTGGCAAGGGCTGGCGGCGGGGTCGGTTCTGGGGTCGGTGGGTTTGTCGGGTCGCGGCTCGCTCCCTCGAATCCCGTGTGGAGCGGCTGATCCCATGGTGAAAGCCCACTCGCACAACCGGCGCCAGCGCTTGTCCTTCGGGATAACCGCTGGCGCCCTTTGGCCTTTATGATTGCGCATTCCGGTTCCAACGCTGATCAATCGCCGACCCCGCCCGGGCCGCGCCCTGGCGCCGGTCTAGGGGACCGCCTGATTGCGGCGGGTCTGATCACGGAGAGCCAGCTCGAGCTGGCTCACCGGGAGCAGCGCCGGCGCGGGGGAATGCTGAGCCGGATCCTGGTGGATCTGGGGCTGGTGAGCGGCGATCAGCTTTCGCAGTTTCTGGCGAAGGAGGCGGAGGCGGGGTTAGTGGATTTGAGCAGGGTGGTGATTGACCAGGCGGTCTTGGATCTCGTGCCGGTCGAGGTGTGTCGGAAGCTGCGGGCGCTGCCGGTCGCCCGGATCAACGGGGCGGTGACGATCGCGATGGCAGATCCGATGAACGTGGTGGCGATTGACACCCTGCATCATCTGACCGGGTTGCGCGTCGAGGTGGCGACGGCGACGGAGCAGGACATCCTGGCGTTTCTGGACAACCTGCAATCGGGCGGCGAGACGATCCAGGAATCGATCGACGAGATCATCCAGGGCGAGGACGGCGAGGCGGCGCGGTTGGCGACGAAGGAGGAGGTGGACCTTGCCGCGGCGAGCCAGGACGAGGCGCCAATCATTCGCCTTGTCAACCAGATCATCGCGCGGGCGGTGAACATCGGGGCCAGCGACGTCCATTTCGAGCCTGAGGACAAGATGATGCGGATCCGGGTGCGGCTGGACGGGAATCTGTATCCGGACGTGCTGATACCGAAGTCGCTGCAATCGCCGGTGACCACGCGGGTCAAGATTTTGGCGGACATGGACGTGGCGGAGACGCGGTTGCCGCAGGACGGGCGGGCGACGGTCTATGTGGGCCGGCGGCAGATCAACCTGCGGGTCTCGAGTTTGCCGACGAGTTTTGGGGAGAACATCGTGGTCCGGATCCTGAGCAACGGGGCGATGTTGACGACGATTGGCTCGCTGGGGATGAGCTCTGAAGTCGAGAAGGAATTGCGGGATGCCATCGACCGGCCGCACGGGGTGTTGATCGTGACGGGGCCGACCGGGAGCGGCAAGTCGACGACGCTGTATGCCATTCTCCGGGAGGTTTCCGGCACGGATGTCAGCACGTTCACCCTCGAGGATCCGGTCGAGTACCGGATGCCTGGGGTGAGGCAGACGCAGATCAAGGAGGAGATTGGCCTGACGTTCAGCGCGGGGCTGAGGACCCTGCTGCGGCAGGACCCGGACATCATCCTGGTGGGCGAGACTCGGGACACGGAGACGGCGCAACTGATGGTGCGGGCGGCGCTGACGGGGCATCTGGTTTTTACGACCCTGCACACGAACGACGCGCCGGGGGCGGTGCCGAGGCTCATCGACATGGGCGTCGAGCCGTTTCTGCTGCCGGAGGCTCTGATCGGGGTGTTGGCGCAGCGGCTGGTGCGCCGCGTGTGTGAGAAGTGCCGGGAGCCGATCGCGGATCCGGCGCGGATGTTCCATCTCCTGGGGCTGACGCCGCCGGAGGGGGTGCCGTTGCAGCTCTGGCGGGGGCGCGGCTGTCCGGTGTGCAAGAACAGCGGGTATCGGGGTCGGATGGGCATTTTTGAGCTGATGATTTTGGACGCGCGGTTTCACGAGCCGATCATGAACCGGGCCGGGGCGCCGGAGTACGCTCGGCTGGCGCGCGAGCGGGGGATGAAGACGCTGTACGAGGATGGTTTACGGCGGGCGTTTGCGGGGCAGACCACGCTCGAGGAAGTGCTGCGGGTGACACGGGCGGGATGAGAGGGCCCGGGTGACCCTGGGTGAGGGTGCTGAGGGCCAGGGGCAAGGGAACATGCAACAGTTCAGCTACGTGGGTGTGGACAGCATCGGCCGGAGGGTGACCGGCAAGATGATGGCGCCGGACGAGGCCGGTCTCGAAGTGCGGCTGCGCACCGCGGGGCTCTGGCTGGTCGAGGCGAGGGCCGAGAAGGCGGCGAAGGGAGCGCTAGCGGGCGCCAGCCGGCCGGCGCGGAGCGGGTCGCGGCGGGAGCTCATTCACTTTTGCGTGCTGATGAGCTTCCAGTTGAAGGTGGGGATCCCGATGGTCACGGCGCTCCAGGTGGCGGCGGACGACTGTGAGAATCCGCGGTTTCGACTGGCGATCGACCAACTCCGGGCCGAGGTCGAGGCGGGGAGCCAGCTGCACGAGGCGATGTCGAAGCACCCGGTGTTTTCGAAGCAGTTCTCGAGCCTGGTACGCGCGGGCGAGAAGAGCGGGACGCTTCCCGAAGCGTTCATCGAGCTGCGCCGGTACCTCGAGTGGCAGGAGCAGATCCTGTCGGACGTCCGGCAGGCGACGATTTATCCGGCGATCGTGCTGTTCGTGGTTTGTCTGTTCGTGATGATCCTGTTCACGTTTGTGGTACCGCGGTTTGTGACGTTGCTGACGCAGGTGAACGTGCCGCTGCCGCTGCCGACGCGGATCATCTTCGGGTTGAGCGGCTTTGCGAAGTCGACGTGGTGGATCTGGCTGACGCTGGTGAACGTCATCCCGCTGACGATCATCATTGGCAAACGGACGTCGAAGGCTTTTGCCATTGCTTACAACAAGCTGACGTTCCGGCTGCCGTTGTTCGGGTCGCTCAACCACATGCTGGGGATTTCGAGGTTCGCCCAGAACCTGGCGGTATTGTACCGGGCGGGGATTGGGATTGTGGACGCGCTGAAGCTGACGGAGGACCTGGTGGGGAGCGCGTGGCTGGCGTCGGTCATCCGCGAACTGGCCGGGCGGGTCGAGACCGGGGAGACAGTGAGCGAAGCGATGCACCGGTACCCGGTGTTTCCGGGGTTGCTGCATCGGATGGTGGTGATGGGGGAGAAGACAGGGAACCTGGATCACGCTCTCGAGAACGTGGCGCAGTACTACAACCTGATCGTGCCGCGGAAGATCAAGCAGATTTTCAGCGTGGCGGAGCCGGCTTTGATTCTGTTTCTGGTGGTGGTGGTGGGTTTTGTGGCGTTGGCGATCTTCATGCCGATCCTCGGCATGCTGGGGGCGATCAACCGATGAGGAGGACGCGATGAAACCGTGGGTGCGACGATCCGGTGGGTTCACGCTGCTCGAGATGGTGGCGGTTTTGGCGGTGCTGGCGATCCTCGGGGCGATCATTGCGGAGAACGTGCTCGAGCAGATCAAGATGGCGGCGCGGCAGTCGGAGGAGCAATCGCTCGATGCGATTGCGACCACGCTCCAGCGGAGCGCGGTGCGGACCAAGGCAATCCCATCGGTGGCCAATCTGGCGGCGGCGGTTGCGGCGGACATGGCGATGCCGCTGGTCCGGGTTCAACGGACGGCGCAGGGGAACCTCCGGTGGTACTGGATGGACCCGAACTGCAGGGTCGGGACGAACACCGCGATGACCCTGCCTTACACCCAGACTGCGGTGGGCAGTGTTGCGCCGGTGCGGGTGCGGATGCTGGCGTTGTCGAGCGTCGGGGCTCCGTTGCCGGAGCGGAACACGGGTCCGACGAGCGCCGAGTTTGACGCGGCGTGGGCGACGCCGCGCGGGGTGGTGCCGGAGACGATTGCCGCGGCATGGAATGGAGACAGCCAGGACTTCAGGAGCCAGCGGATGGAGCTGAACGGGCTGTTCTGCCGGGTGATCCTCGAGAACATTGACGCCTGGCACGTGGCGCCGTTCTCGGTCGAGACCACGAACACGCTGACGAGCATTCCCCCCAACAGCCGGCGGGAGATGTGGCTGCTGAGCAGCACCGTCATGAATTTTCACTACAACGACAACTCGCTTCAGGCCCGGGAGTACATTGTCGAGGACGTCGGGTACACGTACGAGAACGGCCGTTGGACTCGGTACTTGCGGTACGGTCCGAACCGGTCGATTGGCTGGTTTGGGGAGATGGTGGACCGGTTTCTGGCGGCGGCACCGCCGCCCAATGGAGTCCGGCGCTATTCGACCCAGCAGTGGATCATCGATGCGATGTACACATTCCTCTATGACTTCGGCCAATGGTCGCTGGATCAGTTTTATGGAGGGCCGCCGTGGCCGCACATTCCGGGGTACGAACAGGCCAGCGCGGGTGCCAGCGGCCTGGCCAACTACTCGAGCGATCTCCTGATCAATTAGCGAGGCGCCGTCTCAGACTCAACCAAGCCTACGATCCCATGAAGACTGCGACGAGTCAGCAAGCCGGTGAGGCGGGAGCCATGGGGCCGGCTCGACCGAGTTTCAGACAGGCTCTCAGCACCGGGTTTTCGATCATCGAGGTGGTGGGGGTGCTGGCGGTGATGGCGATTCTGGCGCTGACTTTGGTGCCGGCGCTCCTGCGGCACATCGACACCGAGGCGAAGAAGCGCGAGGCGAGCGCGCTCAGCCAGTTGAGCGTGGGATTGCGGGAGTACATCCTGGGCGCGCGCCGGATACCGGCGGCGAACACCGTTTTCAGCGATGTCGCGGGCGAGCTAGGGTGGCAACTGGCGGCGGCGACGACGAATCCGCGGGGTCGGGCGCGGTTGTACCTGGTGGACCCGGCGTTCAGTCTGGGGACGAACACGGCGGCGACGCTGCCGTATGTGCAGGGGATTTATGGTGCCACGAACCTGACGGGAACGCGTTTCCTGTTCGTGTCGGGCATGGGGGGGGCGTTGCCGGACGTGCTCACCAATCCCGGCACGAACGCGACGGCGGTGTTCGAGATGCTGTGGAATGCACCGGACTTCACGACGCCGGCCGGTTGGGCATGGGGGGGCAACTGGCAGGACATCCAGCTGCAGCGGCTGAGCCTGCTGCCGCATTTCTCGCAGGTGATTTTGAACAACGCCTCGACGACGGTGGGGCATTTCTCGATCGACAACACGAACACGCACGTCGCGTTGCCGTCGATACCCTTCAGCGCGTTTTACTTCACGCGGACGGTGCTGGGGCTGCACGCGACGGCGGGGGATCTGCAGGCGCTGCAGGTGCTGCAGGATGCGACTTCGATCACGAACGCGGCGCCGTACTATCTCTGTCCATCGTTTGTTTACGAGAAAGGGATTTGGCGTGGGAAGCTGTTCATGGGGACTGATGCGCAGAAGCACAGCGGGCAGGATTTGCAGGCGGCGTACGAGATCTTCATGTCGGGTCCGGCGAACGTCTATCACGTGGGCGGGGTGAACCAGCAGAGTGTGACGTGGAGCATGTACCTTTTCATGAGCAACTACGTCGTTTGGGCGAACAGCGGGTTCAGCTCGGCGACGAAGCCGGCCCTGGTGTCGTCGCAGGCGACCCTGGCGGCGGAGTTGGCGACGTACTGCAACAAGAAGGCGAGTGTGAACTGAGGTGAGGGTATGAACACCAGTCCTGTCCGGCTTGTGGTGGTGCTGCTGCTGGTGGTGGCGGCGGGGGTGGTCGGGGTGCTGCAATGGCGTTCCCACAAAGGGGGCGCGCCGGCGGTCTCTCGAGCTGCGGCCGGCACGAATGCGGCGCCGGCGGCGAGCGCGGCGGTGGCGCCCACGACCGCGGCGGTGGAGGCGGCTCACCGGCTGGGGGTGGCGCCGCCGACGCCGATCGATCGCGTGGCGGTGCAGAACCGGTGGTTGTCGTGGCTTAACGCGCCGGCTCGGGACCCCTTCCTTTGGGTGAAGGCGCAGACTGCGAAGGAAGTGGCTGAGGTTTCGCCGGCCCAGTATCTAAAGCTATCGGCGACGTGGTTGCAGACGGGGAGCCGGCTGGCGGTCATTGACCAGCGGATCTACGGGGAGGGGGATGTGGTGAAGGGCTTTAAGATCCTGCGGATTGGGGCGAGCGAGGTGTTGTTGGAGGGGCCGGAGAAGAACGATACGATCACGTTTTTCTCGTACGTTCCGCCGCCGCCCGACGCGTTGGTGGGCGGCCGGAACCCGGCCGATCCGCTTCGCGGCCCCGAGCAAGAGAGTGTCCACAACTGACCGCTGTTGACTGATCCCATGAATACGAAACGCTCCCTGTTTGAGATGAGAACGGCGTGCTGGCGCACCGGCGCACCGAGTTGCGGTCGGCGCATTGCGGTGCTGGCGGCCGCGTGGCTGGCGCTGGGGTTGGCAATCGGCCGGGCGGCGGAAGCCTCCGAGACGCAGGCGGTCGAGCCGGTTCCCGCGGAGGCTGTGGCGACGTCTCCTGAGGTACACGTGCAGGGCAAGCAGGTTTTCAATTTCACGGCCGACGCTCTCGAGCTGAAGAGTGCGCTCGCGTTGTTCGCGCGGGCGAATCAGCTCAACATTGTGCCCGACAACGACGTCAGCGGGACGGTGACCCTGGACGTGCGGGGACTGCCGTTGGACCAGATGATGCGGGCGCTGCTCGAGGCCAATGACTGTTGCTGGGAGGAGGAGGATGGCCTGATCCGGGTGCACACGACAGAGACGCGGATTTTCACCGTGGACTACCTGCGGTTGATACGGAAGGGCCAGGGGCAGAGCTCGGCCATGCTGGCGGCGGGTTCGACCAGTTCGGGCGGGATGGGGGGTGGGGGGATGGG
>JAKQDD010000218.1 GCA_029556615.1 Verrucomicrobiota bacterium
GTATGCACTGGTGTATCGCCGGGGCCCAGTCGATGCTCCACCTGCGGGCGCTCTATCTGAATGGCGATTGGGACGCGTTTCAGTGCTATCGCATCAAGACCGCCACGCGGCAATTGTATCCCTATCGTCCCTTTGTACATCGTCTACACAGGAAAACAGGGTAGCGGGCGGCAAGTTACGCCCTTGCGAAATAGTAGTTGACAAATCCACTGCTCTGGGTTTATGCTAAGGATGTTCGTCCTGCTGGCAGTGGATTGAGGGGTGATCCGTTGTCGTGGATATCCTGCCCGTGGTAGGAAGCGGTTGCGGCGCAGGGTCGCATTCCAGAGCAGGCTCCGATCCGGGAGGACTGACACACCGTTTTTCTCCTCCCCGGCCCGTTCATCTGAAGCACAGTGCGGTCGGCAAACGGATTCATCGCCCCCACAGGGGCGTCTTTCACAGTGCGGGTTCCTGACTTGTAGACTCCGGGATTCTTCGTGGAGGATGGAGAAATGAGGCCTCGGACGAATCGGACGGTGTTGTTGCTGGCGTGGATGAGCGTCCTTCTTGTGGTGAGCCCGGGGGCCTTCGCCGGACCGACCTTGCCTTCGCTGAGTGGATCGGTTGCCACCTTCACAGGCGACCAGTCTCACGGAATTGCCAGCGGTGTCGATGTATCCACGCCGCCCTACACGACGTTCACAATCTATGGCCTGACGACCGACATTGTGCCCGCGGCATATACCCCTGGCGTGAAGCTGTTCAGTCAATCCGCCAAGGGCTCCACCGGCGGGGATGGCGACATCTTCAGTTCGGCCGGAAACGGCGGGGCGGGGGAGGCCGGCCGGGACTTGACTGTCAACTACCACGGCGGCACTCAAGCGATCCGGACATCCGGCCTGTTCGCCTACGGCATTGGCGTCCTGACCTACGCCGGAGACGGCGGCAACGGCGGCGACGACTGGGGTGTTGTGGGCTACGGCGCGAACGGCGGCCGGGGCGGCACGGGCGGCCTGGCGATGGTCTGCAGCGACGCCGCATGGCCCGCCGGCGCGGGCAGTGTCATCCTCTACAGCCCGAGCACCATCGAAACCACCGGCTGGTTCGCCCCAGGGATCTACGCACTGAGCAAAGGCGGTGACGGCGGTTCCGGCGGCGACGGCGACGGGGTATACGGGGAAGGCGGAAATGGCGGCAAAGGGGGCAGCGGAGGACCGGTCTCGATCCTCAATAATAGTCGGATCACCACCACGGGTTTTGCGTCCGATGGGATCTCTGCGAACAGCCTGGGAGCTAACGGCGGTTCCGCCGGGGATGGGGACGGGGTGGTCGGAGCAGGTGGTTCCGCGGTTGGCGGGGGTTCCGGCGGCGGCGTCAACGTGACCGATTTCGGCTATATACACACCACCGGCAGCTTCTCCCGCGGCATCTTTGCTCAGAGTGTCGGCGGCTTCGCCGGCAGTTCCGGTGGCGGAGGCGGCATCTTTGGCTGGGGTGGCAGCGGGGACAGCGCCGGCGACGGCGGCTACGTGTATGTCCAGGTCTCCTGGTACGGCGGCTTCATCCACACGGAAGGCGTCGGGTCCCATGGCGTCCTTGCCCAGAGTGTTGGCGGCGGCGGCGGCAGCGTCGGAACCGCCGCCGGACTGGTGTCTCTGGGCGGAAGCGGTTCTTCCGGCGGCAATGGCGGGGAGGTCTATGTCTCGAACGGGGGGTGGGTGCGAACCCAGGGCGATGTCTCTCACGGGATTCTCGCGCAGAGTGTCGGCGGCGGTGGCGGTTCGAGCGGCGACTCCGGTGGGCTGGTCAGCATCGGGGGCAGCGCAAACAGCAGCGGTGACGGGGGCACCGTCACCGTGAACAACAATGAAGGCGTTGTCATCACAAGCGGCAATGGCTCGCACAGCATTCTCGCCCAGAGCATTGGTGGCGGCGGGGGCAGCGCAGGCGATTCGTACAGCCTGGTGGCCATCGGCGGCGCAGGGGCCGCCGGAGGTCACGGCGGCACGGTCAGCGTCAATAATGGCAGCCGCGCCTCGCTCAGCACCTCCGGCAGTGGTTCTCGGGGGATCATGGCGCAGAGCATCGGTGGCGGCGGCGGTTCCGGCGGGAGCTCGTACGGGCTCGTCGCCGTCGGCGGCAGCGGCTCCGGCGTCAGCAATGGGGGCGCCGTGACGATTGGCAACAGCGGCTCCATAACCACCTACGGCGGCGACTCGGACGCCATCTTCGCGCAGAGCATCGGCGGTGGCGGGGGCAATTGCAGCTACGCAGCGGGCGGTCTGGTCTTCGGCGGCAGCGGCTCGGGCGGCGGCGATGGGGGGACTGTCGCCATCCAGAACGGCGGCACCCTCTATACGCGTGGCGCCAACGCCGCAGGGATCAGCGCCCAGAGCATCGGCGGCGGCGGCGGTTCCGGCGGGGGGATGGGGGCGCTGATCACCCAAGGCGGTTCCGGCGGCGGCAGCGGCAACGGCGGCACGGTCAGCATCGGCAACACCGGAGGAATCTGGACCAAAGGGAACTTCTCGAACGCTATCTTCGCCCAGAGCCTCGGCGGCGCGGGCGGGCGAGGCAACGTCTCGGATGCCGTCCTGTTCTCCCTCGGCGGTGGTGGCGGCGGCGGCGGCAGCGGCGCAGCGGTCACGGTCGCCAACAGCGGCAACCTGGAGACTTCCGGCTACGATTCCAGTGCCGTATTGGCCCAGAGCATCGGCGGCGGGGGCGGCGCAGGCGGCAGCGCCAACTCGTACAACATTATCGAGACTTTCAGCCTGGGCGGCGCCAGCGCAGGCGGCGGCACCGGCGGCCAAGTCCACGTCAGCAGCCAGGACGGCTCGATCCTCACGAGAGGCGACCTCTCCCACGGAATGCACGCTCAGAGCATTGGCGGCGGCGGCGGCACCGGCGGCGGCGTCGCCAACTTCACCCTCGGATTGGAGATATCGCAAGACTGGGGGTTCGGTGGACGCGGCGGCTCCGGCGGCACCGGCGGCGCTGTCGAGGTCAGCAGCGACAGCCAGATCACGACTCTCGGGAAACACGCTCACGGCCTCTTCGCTCAGAGCGTGGGTGGCGGCGGCGGCTCCGGCGGCAACGTCGCCAGTTGGAACGTGACGATCGGCGGCATTGTCGAGGATTTTCCCAGCGTACACGGCGGAGTGACCATGGGCGGCGCCGCCGGCGCTGGCGGGAGCAGCGGCGCGGTCAGTGTCAGCAGCGCGGGTGACATCAGCACGTCGGGATTCCGTTCCTATGGCATCCTGGCCCAGAGCGTGGGCGGCGGCGGCGGCGACGGCGGCAATAGCATGACCGGCGCCATTGCCTTCTCGAGTTATGACGTCACCATGGCGTTCGGCGGCGTCGGCGGCGACGGCGGCAGTGGAAACACCGTATCGGTGGACAGCAGCGGTCGCACCGCGACGACCGGCGATTTCGCCTACGGCATCCTGGCCCAGAGCGTGGGCGGGGGCGGTGGTTCCGGCGGGAGCAGCACGACGCTGCAGATCAGCGCAAGCGTGTTCGATCCCGGGGATATTGTGGGCGCCCTGCCATCGAGCACCAGTGTATCCGTCGGGGGCAGAGCCGGCGGGGGTGGCTCCGGCGGGTTTGTGAGCATCAGCAATGCAGGCGATGTTTCGACGACCGGTGATTTTGCCTACGGCATCCTGGCCCAAAGCGTTGGCGGCGGCGGCGGTTCCGGCGGCAACGCCACCACGATCGAGGCAGACCTGCTCGGTGATCCGATCGACCTCCTCGCCTATGCCGGTTCCGTGATGACGCAGTCCAACGTCGCGCTGGGCGGTTCCGGCGGCGCCGGTGGCAGCGGTGGGACCGTCCTCGTGCAGAACGAAGGCGGCATCGCGACAAAGGGCCACTTCGCCAACGGTATTCTGGCCCAGAGCGTCGGTGGCGGCGGCGGAACGAGCGGTTCGATCCTCCGCGACGAGTACAGTTTGCTCGGACTGACCCAGTCCTCCGCACGTCTGCAGGGCCGCTCCTCCGGTGCGGGCGATGGTCGCGATGTGACTGTGGAAAACGCAGCCGATATCACCACCGAAGGGGTCTTCTCGCACGGGATTCTCGCCCAGAGCATCGGCGGCGGTGGTGGCTACGCCGGGATCACCGAGGAACTGGGTATCGGCTCGCTGGCGTTGGGCTCTGGCAGCCAAGGTGTGTTCATGGAGGACACGGGTTTCGGCGTAGGTTTTGCCGGCAGCACGGGCGGCAGCGGCTCGGCCGGCGCGGTCAACGTCACCCATACCGGCAGCATCACGACGTTCGGGGATACGTCCCACGGTATCCTCGCGCAGAGCGCGGCAGGACGTAACGGCACGGCCGGTCCGGTCACGGTTACGCTGGCCAGTGACATCACGACCTACGGCGCAAATTCGGACGGCATCCATGCCCAAAGCGTCGGCGGCTACGGCAGCGGCAGTATTTCGATCACCAATGGCGGAACGGTCCAAGGCGGATCGGGCGCCGGCGCGGGAGTGAACCTCGACGGCGGGGCCGACAACACCCTCGCCAACGCCGGCAGCATCTCCTCCCTCAGCGGCACCGCGATCCTTGGCAGCATCGGCAACGACATCGTCACCAACAATGGCCTCGTGACCGGCTCGGTTCTTCTCGGCGCCGGCGCGAACGCCTTCGACAACCATGCCGGCGCGAGATTCGACTCGGGCGCTCGGATTGAACTGGGTGCGGGCAATGCCCTGACCAACGCCGGAGTCCTCTCGCCCGGCGGACTCGGAGCCATTGTCGACACGACCCTGATCGGCGACCTCGTCCTGTCGTCCTCCAGCGTTCTGGAGATCGAGATCGGCGGCCTGACGCCTGGGTCTTTCGATTCTCTGAGCGTCACGGGCGACGTCTTGGCCGGCTTGGCGGGCAGTATGATGGCCGGTCCACTGGGCGAGGTGGGCCTCCTGGATCTTGCCCCCGCGATGGGCAGCGTCAACTTCTCCTTCCTGTCGGGTTTCGACGTTGCCTCGGAGCTTGGCCTGGGAGAGAGTGCGGCCTTCGAGTTCCTCACTGCCGGTTCGGAAGTGGACTGGACCGCGATGGCTTTCACCTTCTCGGGCGGCCCCTCGGACTTCCAGTACAGCGTGTTCTGGCAAGACGGCGGACTGCTTCTTCAGGTGATCCACGGGACCGCCGCGATTCCCGCGCCGGGCGCTCTGCTGCTCACAGGCATCGGCCTCGGCATTCTCGGTTGGAGACGTATGAAGACGAGCCCTTGAGCTGATGGGCTGTGCGGCGCTCGGTGCTCTCATCGTACTACGCCGTCTATCCCGAAGTGGTAGGCAAACGTCGCGGACACCGTCTGGAACTCCGCCTTCAGGCGGCTCAGGACCGCGTAAACGCGGAACTCCGAACAGGCCATACGCCGATACGCTGCCCACCGAACTAACGTGGACGGCGTAGTAGGGTGCGTACCACGCACCATTCAGCTACCTCGTGCGGGCGACGGCGAATGCCGCTCTCTCTCCTTCCCTGATTTGGACGGGGCTCGCGAAGACGCAGGAGCCGTAGTCCGTCAGATCGAACTTCGAGAGCGTCAGGTCCCCATGCAGAACCGACAAGTCCACCTTCGCGCGCTTGCCGGAACGTTTGATCGTGCAGGTGCCCCAAGCGTAACCGTTGGACCAGAATCGCTCGCCCGGCTCGGGGGCGAGCGTCATCGACTTGTCGACGCCGGAGTAGTGGAAGCCGGTGAGCGCCAGGACCGCCGCCCAACTGGCCATCGCGCGGGCGTAGTGGTGCCCGCACTCGGCCTCATTGAAGGGACTGCGCTTTCGCCCGTCGTATCGGTCGCGGATGTTCGCGATGCACTTGAGTCCTTCCTTCGTCTGGCCTTCGTACAGCATCCCGACCGCGGCGGCGTACTCGAAGCCGGTCATGACCTCGGTGAAGTAGGGGAACGGATTTGCCGGCCGGTCCTTCGGGTAGCTCGCCATCAGCAGGATGGACTCGTCGCCCAGCGCGAAGCTCCTCATGCAGTTGAAGTGGCCGTAGATGCTGTCCCTGTAGTTGTACTTCATGATGCTGGCGAGCGTGGTGCGGACGTGCTCGGGGTCCACGAGATAGCCCAGGCCGCAGACGTGGGCGGTGTACTGGCCGACGAGCTGGTCCACCAGGCAGCCGGCGCCGAGCTGATAGTCCGGCTTGGCGATGTCCCTGGCGCCCATCCCGACCAGCAGCGGCGAGGCGATCTGCGATTCGTCCGTCGGTGGGCGGATCTGATGCTCGTAGTACTCGCCGTTGAACAGGCTGGCGTCGATCCATTTGCTGCCCCGTTCGAAGAGATCGTGACAGGTCGCGGCGAATTCGTTGTCCCCGAGGTAGCGGGCCATTTCCTCGGCCGCTCGCAGCGCGCCGAGGTACCAGATGCCCATCTGGGGATTCGGGCCGTAGTATTCCACGTCCATCGTGTTGTGTTGGCAGCCTTCCATGACGCCGTCCTTGTCCGCGTCCCAGCCGCCGGGAATCCAGCAGAACTCGACCGCCTTTTTCACGTGCAGCCAGAGCGTTCGGAGCTTCTCGTTGTCGCCCGAGAGCTGCCAGTCGCGGTACATCTTCATGATACAGCCCATCTGTCCGTCGGCGGCGGCCTTGCCGAACTCCTTCGCCCGCTCCAGCGGCAGGTGTACGCGGAAGCTCATCATGCCCTCGTCGTTCGTCGCCTGGGCGAACTCGACCTCGCGCATCCTCATCGCCAGGCTGCCGAAGAGCAGTGCGGTCGCGTGCTCGTAGTTCCAGACGTGCGTGCAGGAGCCGTGGCAGCAGCCGCTGTGATTACCGCAGCCCTCGAAGCCGTAGAATCGCCCGTCCTCGGTGCGGAAACAGGTCTGCGTCCGCAGCGTGCTGAGATTGAACAGTGCGGCCTCCTTGACCGCTTCCGGCAGATCGCTGTCGCAGAACGCGCGGACGAACCGCAACGTCCTGTCCTCCAATTCGCCCACGCGCGGTGCGACCTTCTCCGCGACGTCCCAGGCGTCCTTGTATTGCGTCGTGTAGTAGTTGCCGATCCGGTCCTGCTCGTTGTTCTTGGGCGTCCAGGTGATGCGGTTGGGGAAGTGCCACGTGAGCAGAAAGACCACCGGCACCGCCTGTTTCGGCGCCAGTTCGATGCTCACCGCCAGCGACGCCATCGGCGTATCCTCTTTGCCGGCCTGTCGCTCGTCGAGCCTGCCGTCGGCGCTGAAGTCGTCCCAGAAGTCCAGGCTCACGCTGCCCCAGCCGCCGGAAGCCCACGTCGCTCGGTGGGTGACCTCGCCCTGCGTCGGGGTCGTCAACGCCATCGTTCCCCAGTGCGGCGCCCGGGGCGCGACCCCTTCGGAGTCCATGAAGATGCCGCGAACGCGCTGGCCCTCGCGGTACTGATTGCGATTCGCCTTGCCGCCGGCGGCGACGAGATCCCCCTGGTGGTCCTTCGTCTGGCCGGAGGCGTCGTTGCCGATGAAGTTCGGGATATTCCCGCAGACGGAGACCTGGAGGGTCTGGTTGGTCTTGTTACGGACCACGTATCGGAGGATCGCCACCGGGACGCCGCTCGTGTCGGCGTCCGCAGGCACCAGCGGATTGAACGCCTGCAAGGTCACGTCCACGTTCATGTCCGGATCGGCCAGCAGGACCTGCCCGAGCGGATACGCCGCAGTGAAGCGGCACTGGCGGAATCGCGGCAGGCCGTGGTTGACCGCGTTGCTCCCGCTGGCGTCCTCGTACTGGGAGAAGTCGATGGGACCCTCCAGTCCGCGTGTCTGTGTCTGTCCCTTGGAATCCTTCACGAAGATCGCGAAGAACGGGCCCGTCGATCCCCTCGTCGGGGTGAATCCCTTGGCTGGGCGGTTCATGATCTCCCAGTCGCGCAGGTCGCCCCGTCCGCCCAGGGACACGGTCCCGGTCCCGATCCCGCCGAGCGGCAGGGCGATCTTCGCCAGGTGCTGCTCGTCGTACGCCTTCAGCACGGGCCAGTCCGTGGAGGTCTTCAGTTGGACGGACGATTGTTCGACGACTGCTTCGCTGCCGGAGTTGCCCCTTGCCGTGCAGGAAATGCCCAGTCCGATACAGAACACCGTGAATGACAAGATCGCCTGTCTCACATCGACCTCCTATGAGTATCATGACTCGTTTGAGTTCTGCAAATGTAACCGGTCCTACTGCAACCGGGCACGCGTTCAACATACTGCATCATGCCCGGCCTGTGAACACTCAAGCCGCCCTCGGGCTTGATTTTCCCAAGCTGCCATGAGAGAATTGCTATCGCGAATTGATGAGAACTGGCAATGGGATAGTGGAATTAGGGGAAGACCGTCATGGAAATGTCGCTTCGACTGACGAGGGTGTGGTGGACAGGGTTCAAGGTACTCTGCCACTGGTGTGTGTTTGGAATTGTCGCGTGGATGCTCTGGCTTCCTCTCGCTGGTCTGGCGTACCTTGTTGGCCAGTATGTGGATCGTAAACTCGCCCTCGTACTCACGATGCTACTGGCTCCAATTCCGTTCTACTTCGCGGCGAAGTACCTACGATCGTTGGATGGCGGAGATTGGGATGTGTCCCAGGACACAGGCAATCCGCTGAGAACGAAGATCATTGTCAGCACGGCGGTCGCATTGCTTTGTGGATATTTGCTCAGCCCACCTGATCTCATCACGGAGATCACCGCCGGTGTCCCGATGGCGTTTCTTTGCGGCATTTCTCTGTTGATCCTGTCGCGTTTTCGCTTCATGAAATCGGCGTCTCCCTCCGTACAGACGCTAGTTTGCGCTTTGACCTGCGCGGTTGCGGTGCTATTGACTGTGTGCTTGCTGTTTGGACTGAAGTCCTTCAGCGTGTAGCACGGCGCCTGATCTCTCCTCCGTCTTCGCATGTCGTTGGATACCGCGAAACGCTCTATTGAAGCCGGCAGTTGTGTGCCGCCAGCCGATGCACGCGCGTTCAACACACCGCGACGAGAACCATCCGACAACTGTGAACTGCGTCCACCACGCCCAAAGAACGTTCCACCACAGAGGGCGCCAAGGGCACAGAGCAAAGAGAGATGCAGATCCACGTGAAGTTTCGCCCGGTATGCCGTCCGGCGCTTCACGAGTGTTCCCTTGTCTTTCCCCTGGCTCGACCCTACAGTGCGACTCCAGGTTCTTGGACTACGGCGCCCGACAGAACCCCTTGTGGATGTTCGGGTGCATCCTGAAGGCAGAAACGTCTGATTGCATTTGTGTGAACGGGAGGAACCGTGAGGCCACAGGACGACAAAGCATACTGGGACAAGATGTCCTCGCATTATGACGAACATACCCAACGATCCGCCGCGATGTATGACGATCTGATCCGGCGGATCAAACTGGAGGTTTCCCCCAAGGCCATAGTCCTGGATATAGGCACAGGGACCGGTGAGATTCCTCTCCGGATCTCCAGCGACGTGTCTCGCATCGAGGCCGTCGACTGCTCCGCGGAGATGATCCGCAGAGCCCAAGACAAGGCGATCCAGCGAGGGGCCAAGAACGTGACGTTTCGAGTGCAGGACTCCACCCTCCTGCCATATGGTTCGTGCGAGTTTGATGTGGTCATTCTGGCCAATCTGCTCCACGTTGTCCCGATGCCGGAACGGGTCCTTGCGGAGGCCTTTCGGGTACTCCGACAGGACGGGAAGCTGATCGCTCCGACCTTTGTACACGGGGAATCCCCGAAGACCCGGTTGATCTCATGGATTCTCAGACGCAAGGGCCATCCGATCCATACCCGCTTTGACTCCAGCACTCTGAAGGCCTTCGTGGAAGGTCATGGATTTGTCGTCACTCAGCAGGTCCTGCTGAAGAACATCATGCCTGTCTCGTTCGTTGCGGCAAGAAGAGCGCCTCAGCCCGGCGGCAGTGCGGTGGATTGATGTGAGAAGAGGGGAAGTCATGGAGGCGTGTCTTGGCGAGAGGGCATCTTCCGGAGTTGGCTTGTGTGCGCAAATGCAGAGGGGCTGCACGATAGTCGCACAGCCCCTCTGTGAAGGATTCAGTCGAAGGAACTACAGGCTTCTGCGCCGTCGAATCCAGCCGACGAGGGCAGTGCCGAGCGAGCCGAGCAGAATCGCGCCCGGGGCGGGAACCGCCGCGGTGGTGGCGGCCAGATCGCTGACCAGCAGGGCGCTCGGATTGCCGCTGGCGCCGGCGAAGTTGTACACGTGGAACTCCAGGGTGTTTGTGTCCGGCCGGAAGCCGGAACTGATGAGGAAGCTCTCCAGGGTCTTGTACTCGTGCGTATCGGTGATCGTGTCGCCCTTGGAGATGCCGGTGTAGACGCCGTTGAGCCAGATCTCGCCGGAGTTGTCAACACTCCACAGGCCGGTGAGCGTGACCGCGGACGGATCGACGTCGCTGATGGTGAACGTCAGCTCGTAGGTGTACCAGCCCTGCGGGTCCGTGACGCTCGACGCGGTCGGCCCGATCCAGAGCGAGCCCGTCGGGGCGGCGGTCCAGGCCGCGTGGGTCGTGACGCCGATGGCGGTGGAAGAGCCGCTCGGCACGGAGGTCAGCGTGTAGTGCGGATCGGCGATGCCGACGCCGGCGGTACCGGTGTCGTACAGGCCGGAAACACCCGCGAAGGCCGAGGAACTGACACATGCACAGACGATGGCGACAAGGATCGACTTCTTCATCACGTAACCCCCCTCGATAGTTCTGGTTTCTTCTGCCCCCCAAGGCAGATGCTTGCTACAACAGTCACTATTGTATCACAGTGACATAGGCCCGGGCAAACGCCGACGCCGGGGGATGGCGGGATTGCACGTGCGGAAGGCCCCCGCACGCTCGATCTTGTGACATTACGGGAACCTGGTGTCCAGCGGGCCGGAAGTTTTTTCGATGATCCCACGGCGAGTGCGGCGGGGGCGCCGATTCGCTCCCCCTCGCCACCTTGCGTCGGCGTCGGAGGGTGCTATAATACCGCCTGTTGCAGGAGGATATGCCATGAGAGCCTTATCGTGGAGCCTGTGGACGCTCAGTCTGTTGGCGGCAATCGCGGCGGCCATCCCCACTGCCGGTGGCCAGACCGAGATCGTCCCCGACGCCGTCGAGGCGGACCCGTACGACGAAAAGTCACTCGACGCCGATCCGACGATCCGCCGGCCGGTGACGGTCTGGTCCGAGAGCAACGCGCCCGCGACGCCGAAGCTCGAGGACCTGTCGCTTCGGGACAGCGTCTCGCAGTATGGCATCACCTGGACGTTCGAGCGGCCCGCTCGCGTCGGGCAGTTCGTCAATGGCGACTGGTACGTCGTGGCGCCCGCGACGATCGTGAAGATCGATCCGGCCCCGCTCTACGGCGGCGAGATCCCGAAACGCCAGTTGGACAATAGGGACAAGGAGCGTCCGGAAGACCAGCGGGTCCGCAACGGCTTCATGCTCAATCCGCCCGCTCAGATGAAGGTGGCCTACGACAGCGGCGTTCGCAACTGGTTCGACCGGTCGCTGATTCAGCGACTGCCCGTGGCGATGAAGCCGGGCGATTCGCTCGTCTCCACGATCAGCATGCCCAAGGGCCTGGTCCTGGCCGCCCAGTTGCGGAACAAGATCGAGCGGGGCGAAGGGGACAGCAGTCCGATCCGCACCGCCGGGGTGCTGACCTGCGTGGAGGGGCCCCAGCCGCCGGACGCCTTCCGCCCGGCCTTCTGCGACCGCACGCAGCGGATCTACCTGGCCCGCGATCTCAAACGGGGCTTGCTGCCCACCGCCGCCGCGACGAAGAGCATCCCGCGAATCGACCGGTACGTCCGCTTCACCCAGCGGCCCTGGGTGGGGACGTGCTTCTTCGGTTTCGAGGAGCCGGTCGAGAACATGCCGCAATATGGACTCGAGTACGGGCGGGTGGCGGGCATCAGTGCCTTGCTCCTGTGCACGGACCTGAAGCCCGAGCGGAAAGAGCCGCTCCTCGTGAACTTCGTCCAAATCGGGATCGACCTGGGCGGCATGATCCGCTCCGGCCATCCCGGCTGGACCGGCTGGGGCGGCCATGGCAGCGGACGCAAGCTCCCCATCGTCTTCGCGGGACTCCTGCTCGGCGACGACGAGCTGGCGGGCATCGGCGGTTCTTATCCGAAGGTCAGCTTTGGCGAGGACGAGCAGACCGCCTACGGCGACTGCTGGACCGGCGCGAAGGTCGTCTTCGCGGGCCACTCGGGGATCGACGCCGCCACAGGCGAGGGCCGCTCGCGCGGGAATATGTGGGGACCCTACGAGCACACGCCGCCCTCGCAGTGGGCCAACGGCGCCAAGACCAGTGAGAGCTACCGTCGCTGCTGTACAAGCGTCGGATGGGTCGCGCAGGCTCTGGCCCTCCGCCTGATGCACGCGGAGCGGCAGTGGGACCACGATGCGTTCTTTGACTACGTGGACCGCTGGATGTCCGAGGACGACGCCGGATTCGTGAAGGCCATCAAGGAAGCCACCGGCCAGGACCACGACAAGGAATGGGCGCGCCAAGGCCAGGCCTGGGACGCCTTCGTCAACGAAATGTGGGCGAAGCATCGCCCGGCGCTCGCCGCTCCGACCGACGGCTGGAAGCAGGCGCACGACGACGCCTACTACCGCACCGCGATCCAGTCGGTCAAGTGACCTCCACGAAGTTGCTCACCACAGAGACACCGAGCCCACAGAGACAAGAGGGCAACATGGAATTGGCGACAGCGGTAGTGTGGGCTCCGCCCACCGTTCGTCTACCGCGAAATGCGCGAGCCGCCGAAGAGGATCTACTGCCACAGAGGGCCCGAGGACAAAGAGCAGAGGAAACCGCAGAGGAACGCGGATGGACGCTGATTCATCCGCAGATTCCGCCGATTCTCGCAGATGGAAGACGCGTGATGTGGCTCCTCGGCGAACGCTCCAACGCTTCTACGCTCCCACGCACCAACGCGGCGTCCCGTCGCCACGTGGGTGTGAAGATATTCTGGCGTTGGGTGGCACCGCCAAACTGGTTTGACGGTGCTGTTTCGGCCGCGTCGGCTCCTTCGAGATTCCACGGGCAAACGAGTTTGCCCGTGCCACCCAACGCCGTGCCCGGAAATCTGCCCAGCCCGGCCTTCGGCCGGAACCAAGGCGTTTACCGCTTTGTGGATGCCAGCGGGGAGTTTGGTACGCCTTTGTCTCCGGCGATACCCTGGAGGCGACAGACGCCCTTGTTGTTCGTGGCATAAAACGTTCTGGATCAAGGACGTATGAGACAGCCACACAGTTATCTGGAAAGGATATTCAGTTGTTGCGAGTTAGTAGCACAGACACGGCGCCACTTTTCACTTGTTCCTCGCTCTCGCCTCCGCCATAATACACCCAGGAAGATACCGCGGATCAGGTTGCAACGAATGACTTGGAATCCGAGGTCGGGCTGCTTGGATGTGGAGAGATCGAAATGAGTGCGATGGTCGCAGGAGTTGGAGTGCCCGGTGGAAAAAGACGATGGGACAAGAGGCAAATGTGAAATGTGTAGGTCTGGCCCCCGAGTTGCGGGGTGAACGGAGTTTCGGGAGGCATGCTTGCTATGCACAACAAGAAGCTGTGTACTATCGGAGCTATCACGGGGGCGAGGTCTGAGAATTCATGTTTTGCGGATGAGGAGCGCCCAAACACAGAACTGCGGGGGGGACTGACTGTACCCCTTCCTTAGTACCACTTTAATTGTTAGGATTCCCGACTTCAACTGTTATCTTTTGAGAACCTCTTGCATTTGGTCTTGCCTCGGTTACCCTGAATGGGCCGGCCGGAGGATAGGGCTCTGCGGGGACGC
>JAKQDD010000235.1 GCA_029556615.1 Verrucomicrobiota bacterium
GTCAACAGGTCAAGTTTGGCCCCTGCCGTTCCAGGCCTCCCCACCTTCCGTCGAGGACTCTACGTTAGCGAGGCGCGGAAGAAAGGGTTCGAAGAGGCAGGAAGGCTTCATGGGATCGCGGACTTTGTTAGGTCTGAGGCGCGCCTCTCTAGCCCCTTGTCAGAAGACATCTACCAACATGTTGTCTCTCTCCCCCTAATTCGGTCTCCGTCCGGGCCGAGGAACTTCCCCGCACAGATTCGGGGCGCACCCGGATCCTCGCCTAACGCCTGCGGCGCGAACGTGGGCCGTCGGCTCGTGGTGGGTTTTCGCCTTGTAGGCGCGTGGGGTGTCGGCTCCGGGGTGGCCCGCCCGCTGGCGGGCGGGCGCTATAGGGGTTGGAGGGAATGGGCCCGCCCCGGGGGCGGGCTTTCAAATCCGCGAAAACCCCGGACTGGGCGGCTCAAGGCGTCTGGTCAAGCCCAGGAAGTTGAGCCGCAAGGGACGCTTACGCGCGGATTTGGGGCGCACCTCTGCGCTGGCTTTCGGCGAACGGTTGTGTTACTCGGGAGCGCATGAATACTGCGCTGTCGCGTCGTCGGTTTCTGCATTGCACGGGCCTGGCTGCTGCCGCGGGCTATGCCGCCCCCTGGTTGAGCCGGGCTCAGGGTTCCCCGAACGAGAAAGTGGATGTGGCGTTTGTCGGCGTGGCTAACCGCGCGGCGGCGAACCTCGAGGAAGTCGCCCGTCTCACCGACCGGGTCAACGTGGTGGCGCTGTGCGATGTGGACGAGACCTTCCTGGCCCAGGCGGGCAAGAACCATCCGCAGGCAAAAACCTATCAGGACTTCCGCCGGATGATCGATCAGCGCGAGATCGATGCAGTGGTGGTGAGCACGCCGGATCACACCCATGCGGTCGCCTGCGCCGCGGCGTTGCGCACGGGCCGGCATGTCTATTGCGAGAAACCGCTGACGCGTACGGTCTCCGAATGCCATGCCATTCGGGAACTCACGCACAAGCACCGGCGTGTGACCCAGCTTGGCACGCAAATCCATGCCGGGACGAACTACCGCCGCGTCGTCGAGCTGATTCAGACCGGCGCCATCGGCGCTGTCCGGGAAGTCCATGTCTGGGTGGCCGCCACGTATGGCGGTCAAGACCGCCCGAAGGACCAACCGCCTGTTCCTCCGGGCCTGAACTGGGACCTCTGGCTGGGGCCCGTGCCGTTCATCCCCTACCATCCCGAGTATGCCCCGTTCAAGTGGCGCAACTGGTGGGCCTTCGGCGGGGGTGCCCTCGCCGATTTCGGATGCCATTTCATGGACCTGCCGCACTGGGCGCTCGATCTGCGCGAGCCGGTCTCGGTCGAGCCGGTTGACGGTCCCCCGGTGCATCCGGATTCACCGCCTCCCTGGGCGATTGTCCGATACCAGCACCCGGCGCGCCCGGCGGCGGCCGGCCAGCCGGACCGGCCCCCGGTGACCGTCCATTGGTACCACGGCGGCAAGCAACCCTCCTTGCTCGACGAGGAGCAGTCGAAGTACTTCCGCAGCGGCGTGCTCTTCATGGGCGAGAAGGGCCGGTTGCTGGCCGACTACACCCGGCGCCAGCTCCTGCCAGAGAAAGACTTCGAAGGCTTCAAGGCGCCCGCGCCGTTCATCCCCGACTCGATCGGCCATCACAAGGAGTGGATCGAGGGGATCCGCCAGGGCAAACCCACCACCTGCAACTTCGATTACTCGGGGGCCCTCACGACGACCGCCCTGCTCGGCAATGTCGCGTATCGTGTCGGCCGCAAGATCACCTGGGACGCCCGCCGCCAGAAAGCGGTGGACTGTCCGGAGGCAACCCAGTTCCTGGTGCACCGCTACCGCAAAGGCTGGAAGCTGTAGCAAGGCTTTCTCTCCCCCATGCACGCGCTCCTCGCCTCGTCCCGGATCGCCCGCGTCGTCATCCGGCTGCTGCTTTGCGTCGGCCTGAGCTCGCCAGCCCTTCGCCCCAATGCCGGGCCGGCCGGGCGTGTCGCAGAAACCAAGCCGGTGTACCGGGCGGAGCTCGTCTTCCCGCCCGAGTCCTGGCACAACCACGCGTCGTGCGTTGTCGAGACTCCCCGGGGCGACCTGTGGGTCTGCTGGTTTCACGGGTCAGGCGAGCGGACGGCGGACGACGTGAAGATCGAGGGGGCGCGCTGGCGGCGGGGGGCGCGTGGCTGGAGCCCGCGGTTCACCCTGGCGGACACGCCGGGATACCCCGACACCAACCCGGCGCTGTTCATCGATCCCGAGGGCCGGCTCTGGCTGCTCTGGCCCACCATCCTCGCCAACCGGTGGGAGAGCGCCCTCATGAAGTACCGGATCAGCGCTGATTACCACCGGGACGGGCCGCCGCGCTGGCAGGTCAGCGAGAACCTCCACGTCACGCCCGGCCCCGAGTTCGAGGCGGAAGTGAACCGACGACTCCCGGACCTCGAGGCCCAGGTCCGCGGCTTGTCGCTCTCCGAAACCGAGCGCCGCGAGGCGAACGAATTCCTCGATGCCATGCGCCAGCATGCCGGTGACAAGCTCTACCGGCGCCTGGGTTGGATGACGCGGGCGCATCCGTTCGTGCTCGACGGCCGGCGAATCATCGTGCCGCTCTATCACGACGGTTTTTCGTTCTCGCTCATGGCGATCACGGAGGACGGCGGAGCCACCTGGCATGTCAGCGCCCCGCTGGTCGGCGGCGGCAACATCCAGCCCAGCATCGTGCGGCGAACCGACGGCTCGCTCTACACCCTGATGCGCGACAACGGCCCGCCTCCCAAGCGTCTGCTCGAAGCCGAGTCCCGCGATCGCGGCGAGACCTGGAGCGCCGTCGTCGACAGCGTGATCCCGAATCCCGGCTCCGGCGCGGAGCTGCTGGCGTTGCGCAACGGCCATTGGCTGTGCGTGGGCAACGACACCGAGTCGGGCCGGCACCGGCTCGCCGTGTGGATGTCGGCCGACGAAGGCCGGACCTGGCCTTGGCGCCGGGCGCTCGAGGAGGATCCGCCCGGGCCCGAGGCCGGTTCCTACAGCTATCCCTCGGTGCTCGAAGCGCGGGACGGATCGATCCACGTGACCTACAGCTGGCACCGGAGCCGGCCCCGGGCTGGCACTGGCGAGCCTGCGGGTAAATCGATCAAACACGCCCGGTTCAACGAGGCCTGGATCCGATTTGGGCTTTATCCCGGCCCGGAAGCGCGATAGAAAGCCGGGCATGACATCGGATCGCGCCGTTCAGGGGCTTCCGGCGGGGCAGGTCATGGCCGCTGCCCAGTGTGTGCAGTATCAAGAGGGAGCTGTCGTCAGCCGGGAGCTCGCCCGGCAACAGGGCGGCACGGTGACGCTCTTTGCCTTCGACGCCGGCCAGGGGCTGAGCGAACACACGGCCCCCTTTGATGCGCTGGTCCACGTGCTCGAAGGCGAAGCTGAAATCCAGATCGATCGCCGGCCGCATCCGCTGCGCGGCGGCGACCTCCTGCTCATGCCGGCACATCATCCCCACGCCGTCCAGGCGCGGACGCCGTTCAAGATGCTGCTGGTGCTGCTGCGGACGGCGCTGATGCTCATGGGCCTGCTCTGGGGGGCGGGCCCGGCCACCGCGGGCGAGACGCCCGCGGCAACGAGTCGGCCAATCCCCGTCATCCTGGACACGGATATCGGGGATGACATCGATGACACTTGGGCGCTCGGGTTGTTGCTGCGCTGTCCGGAGCTCGATCTGAAGCTTGTGGTCGGCGATTACGGGCGGGCTCCCTACCGCGCCCGGCTGCTGGCGAAGTTCCTGCAGACGGCCGGCCGGACCGACGTCGCCGTGGGGGTCGGCCAGGACCGGGACCCGCGCGGGGACGGAGCCCAGGCGGCCTGGGTGAAGGACTACGACCTGAAATCCTACCCCGGGACGGTGCATGCCGACGGTATTGGGGCAATGATCGACCTGATCCTCGGCAGCGCGGAGCCGGTGACCCTGATCGCGATCGGGCCGGTCCCCAATCTGGCGGCGGCACTGGCGCGGGAGCCGCGCATCGCCCAGCGCGCCCGGTTCGTCGGCATGCACGGCAGCGTCCGCAGCGGGTACAACGGCCAACCGCCACCCGATCCGGAATGGAACGTCAAAGCGGATGCCGCATCCTGTCGGGCGGTGTTCCAGGCGGCCTGGCCGATGACGATCACGCCGCTCGACACCTGCGGCCGGGTGGTGCTCGACGGCGAGCGCTACCAGCGGGTCTATCGGTCGCCCGACCCGATCGCGGCAGCCATTCGGGAAAACTACGGCCACTGGAACGTCCACCAGAAGGGAAAGCCCGAGACCGTCGCCCAGCGCTCGAGCACGCTCTTCGACACTGTGGCGGTCTACCTTGCCTGCCGGCAGGATTTCTGCCGCATGGAAACCGTCTCCCTGCGCGTGACCGATGACGGTTTCACGCGGGTCGATCCTGCCGGCAAGGCGGTCAGCGCCGCCATGGAATGGACCCACCTCGACGGCTTCCGCGACTGGCTCGTCAAGCGGTTGGCGGGAGGGGTGCCGGCGGCGGGGATCAGACCTGCGAGTACGGCGCCGGTTTCAGCGGGAGGTTCGTGATCCCGCAGAGGATCTTCTTGTCCGCGTACTCGGGCTTGGCACGGAGGCTCTGCCAGTCCGGATCCGCCCCGAACCGCTTCCAGGCAGCCGCCTGTTCCTCGGCGCTCGTGAACACGAGCATGTAGGTCAGATTCGGCAGCTTGGTCCCCGACAACGCCTCGCCGAAAAACACCGGGTTCAAGCCGACCTTCCGGAAGATCCGGATCTCGGCGGTGTTGAACATCTCGATCTTCTTCTGGCCGGTCTTGATGCTCGGGCTCTCGTAAATCCGCAGCTGGAAGACGCGGCCCGGCGATCGGACCGGCGTCTCGATCCGCGGCATGCCGCTGAAGGCGAGAAGCGAGGCGCTCTCCATGCGTTTGAAGGCGGGCGCTTCCGCCGGGGCATCGAGGAATGCCGCCCCGCGCTGCAAGGCGACGCCCTTGGCCAGAAGCCGCTGGTTGAGGAGAGCCAGGGTTTCGAGCGACTTGTGGCGGGCCAGCACGGTGACTGGCCCCAGCTCCTTCTCCGGGTAGAACACCCCGATGGGGCGCGCCCCCGCGCGGTTCCAGGCCGGGATCGCCGTCCCCTCGAGGAAGCCGTCGAGACCCTTGCGTTGTTCTTCGCTCTCGAGGTGGTACTGGGTGAGCAGATAGAAATCCCGTCCGGCGGTACCGGTGCCGGCGGCGTGGGCACTGAGTGTGAGCGGCGCCAGGCTGGTCGCCCCAGCGAGAGTCAGGAAGGTGCGTCGTTTCATGGCTGACAGATTCGTGTGGTTCTGTTCGGCGAATCCTGACGGCGAATGCCCGGGTCGCGCAATAGGATTTCCAAGTCTTTTCGGGTTTTTTGGCGTGCAATCGCCCCCACGGTTTGAGAGCGTGCGGGTCGGTTGTCGTGAACATGCACCCCCATCTCGAAGAGAGCCTGCAACGAGGTATCGACCAGATCCGCGAGCGGATCGGCCACATGTCGGCGCGGGTGAACCAGGCCTTGGGGCTCTGTTGGCAGGCGTTGGAACGCCGGAGCCGTGCTCTGGCCTATACGGTCATCCTCCGGGACCGCTGTGTCGACCGGATCGAGAAGGAGCTGGACCAGCTCTGCCTCGAGTTTCTCGTCCGGCAACAGCCCGTGGCGCGGCAGCTGCGGTTCGTCTACGGCGCGATCCGGATCAACCTCGAGCTCGAGCGCATCGGGGATTACTCCGAGAGCATCGCCCGTCAGGTGCTCAAAACCCTGGCTCTGCCCCAAGTCCCCGCCCTCGACCAGTTCCAACAGATCTCCGCGCTTGCGGTCCGCATGCTCGAAGAAGCCGTTCAGAGCTATCTCCAGCAGGATGCCGATCGCGCCCGCGCCGCCATGGCCTCGGAGGAAGAGGCCGACCGGCTGCGCGATCGGCTCGGGCGCGAGCTGCTCGAAGCCGAGCGCTCGGGCCGGCTGCCTCTCGAAGCGCTGACGCCCCTCCTGACGATCGCGCGCCGGTTCGAGCGCGTGACTGACCAGGCGAAGAACATCTGCGAGGAGGTCCTCTACCTCTGCAGCGGTCAGTACAGTCGCCACCGCGGATCGGCCCTGGCCCGCGTGTTGCTGGTGGACCGCGGGCACGGTTGGCTCAGCCGGTTGGCCGAAAGCGTGGGGGCCCGGCTGGGCGGCGCCGGGGTTCAGTTCACCAGCGCCGGATTGACCGCCGGACCCGAAGACCCCCGCCTGGGGCCGTTTCTCGCGGGCCGCGGGCTGCAGTCCGGAGCGACCCAGTTCCGGGTGGTGGGAGGCATTCCGGACCTGGCGCAATGGCCGGTGGTCGTCGCCCTCGATCTCGAGAGCCGCGCCGTGTTCGACGGGCTCCCGGCCAAGACGGTGGCCCTCGATTGGAGCGCGCTGGCCCCCGGCGGGCCAATCGAGGACGCCGCGTTTCCGGCGGCCGCCGCCGCCGCGGAACAGGCCCTGACCGAGCGCCTGACGCGATTGATCAAAGTCCTTGCCGGGGAAGCCGTGCTCGAGGATTGACCCGCGTCTGCCGACATCCCAGCTCACCAGTAACTCGAATCAGGCATCATGAGAACCCTTGGCAATGTTACAATACCGTGTCGGGGAGCAACGCGACGGCCCTCGGCCTCCTGGCGGCTGGGCGCCCTCTGCCTTCTGCTGGGCGTGGCCGCCGGCTGTGGCTCGGGCGGAGGCCCGGGCGAACGGACCGTGACCATCCAGAACAAGGGTTCGGACACGATGGTGAACGTGGCCCAGGCTTGGGCCGAGGCCTATCACGAGGTCAAGCCCGATGTGGCCATCGAGGTCTCCGGCGGCGGCTCCGGCCCTGGTATGGCCGCCCTGGATAACGGCATGGTCGACATCGCCAACTCGAGCCGGGACATTAAACCCGACGAAATCAGCACCGCCCAAAAGAACACGGGCAAGAAGCCCCATCCCGTGATTGTGGGCTACGATGCCCTCGCGGTGTATGTGCACAAGGACAACCCGCTGAAGGAGATCACCTTCGAGCAATTGACCGGCATCTTCGCCGAAGGAGGCACCCTGACCCGGTGGTCGCAGTTGGGCGTGGCACTGCCCGGTGGAGGCGATGACACGATCGTCCGGGTCAGCCGGCAGTCCAGCTCGGGCACGTACGAGTTCTTCCGGGAGCACGCGCTGGGCAACAAGGATTTCAAGCTCGGCTCGCGCGACATGAACGGCTCGAAGGAGGTCGTCGAGTTGGTCGGGAACACACTGACCGCCATCGGCTACAGCGGGATGGGCTACGCCACGCCGGCGGTCCGGATGGTGCCCGTTGTTCCTCCGGGAGGCGGCCCGGCCGTGATGCCCACGGTCGTAACCACGCTGAAGAAGGAGTACCCGATCGCCCGTTCCCTGCTCATGGCCACCCTCGGCGAGCCTCAGGGCGCCACGAAGGATTACCTCGATTGGATTCTCTCGCCCGCAGGACAGAAGATCCTGGAAGCGAGCGGGTACGTGCCCGTGGCGGCTGCCAAACCCTAGCGAGGCGTGCCTCAGACCTAACGAAGTCCGCCATCCCATGAAGCCTCCCTGCCCTTCTGTACCCTCTGTTCCGCGCCTCGCTAATGTAGAGTCCTCGAAGGCGCCGGGGGGCGGGTTGGGAACGGCAGGGATCAGACTCGACCTCTTGACCACGAGTTCCACACGTCGAGGACTCTAAACCGCTTCAACCGCGAGCGCCAGCGACCGACGTGACAACGCCTCATCCCGTCGATCCCAGCCCGGACACGGCCCCCGTGCCGTCTCCCGGCCCCCGCCGCCGCCCCTCGCGTCCGGCGTGGGCTGTGTGGGGAGAGCGCCTTCTCGAGGCGTTGATTCGCGCCAGCGGCGTCAGCGCGGTCGTGTTCGTCCTGGCGATCTTCTTCTTCGTGCTCCGGGAAGCCGCCCCCGTGCTGTCGAGCCCGGAGTTCCATTGGGGCGAGTTCCTGTTCAGCACGGCATGGTACCCGACGTCGGCGACGAATGTCCGCTACGGAACGTGGGCGCTGACGGCGGGGACGGCTGCAGTGACGGTGTTGGCGATGGTGCTGGCCGTGCCGTTCGGTCTGGGGGCTGCCGTGTTCGTCTCGGAGTTTTGCGGTCCCCGGCTGAAGGAGACCCTCAAGATTGTCATCGAGCTTCTGGCGGCGATCCCGAGCGTGGTCTGGGGGTTCATTGGACTGACCGTGATGAGCAGGCTGCTCGTGCAGGTCGCCGGCGCCACCGTCGGGGTCAACGTCCTCAACGGCGGGATCATCCTCGCCCTGATGAGCGTCCCGATCATTGTCTCGATCGGCGAAGACGCCTTGAAGGCAGTCCCGGATTCGTACCGCGAGGCGGGCCTGGCCCTGGGGGCGACCCGGTGGCAACTGGTCTGGCGGGTGTTGATCCCGGCGGCGCGGAACGGGCTCCTGGCGGCCGTGCTGCTCGGCGTGGGGCGGGCGGTGGGCGAGACGATGGCGGTGCTGATGGCCACCGGCCACGCCGTGCAGATCCCCCACGGGCTCCTGGATTCGGTGCGGACCCTCACGGCCAACATCGCCGCCGAACTCGGCGAGGCGCCAGCCGGGTCCGATCACTACCGCGTGTTGTTCCTGACCGGGGTGGTCCTGTTCGCCATCAGTTTTGTCGTGAACCTGACCGCGGACCTCGCCATCCGCGGCGTGCGCCGCAAATGACCGCATGACACCCGCCGGATCCATCCCCGGACACGACCGGTTCGCAGCGACGCCGCTGACCCGCCGCAAGGCGCGTGTCGAGGTGGCGGCCCGGTGGGTGTGCGGGGGGATGGCCACGGCGATGATCATTCCCCTGGTGGCCATCGTGGCGTACCTGGTGGTTCGTGCCGCCCCGTCGCTGAGCCCCGACTTTCTCTTCGACCTCCCCCGCCGGGGCATGACCGAAGGCGGCATCTGGCCCGCCTTCATTGGGACCCTTTACCTGGTCGGCATCTCCCTGTCGGTGTCAGCGCCGGTCGGCATCCTGGCCGCCGTCTACCTCAACGAGTATGCCCGGGACACCTGGCTCAATCGGCTGGTGAATCTGGCGGTGATCAACCTGGCAGGCGTGCCGAGCATTGTGCATGCGCTCTTCGGGCTTGGAGCCTTCGTCTACGCGGCGCGGTTCGGGTATTCGATTCTGTCCGCATCGCTGACGCTGGCGATCATGACGCTCCCGGTGATCATCGCCAGCACGCGGGAGGCGCTGGCGTCGGTGCCCATGGCCTTCCGGGAGGCCTGCTGGAACGTCGGGGCCACGCGCTGGCAGACCATCCGCCGCATTGTGCTGCCCAACTCGATCAGCGGGATCCTGACCGGCGTGATCCTCCAGGTGAGCCGCGCCGCCGGGGAGACCGCCCCCATCATGTTCACCGGCGCCGTGTTCTACAAGGCGGTGGCCAAGGGCGACTGGCTCGCCTACCGGCTGGATGAACAGTGCATGGCTTTGTCCATGCACCTCTACACCGTCTCGACGCAGGTGCCCAACGTGAAGGAGTCCATCCCCTACGCCACCGCCGTCGTCCTGCTCGGATCCGTCCTGCTCGTGAACGCCGCCGCCATCGCCCTTCGCGTCTGGCTCCGCAGCCACAGGAAATGGTGACCTCGATGCCCGGGCCCCCCAAGATCGAAGTGCGCAACCTCCGGCTCAGCTACGGATCGAAAGAAGCGCTCCGCGGCCTGTCGTTCGACGTCCATGCCCACGAGGTCTTTGGCATCATCGGCCCCGCCCAGTCGGGCAAGACCTCACTGCTCCGCTGTCTGAACCGCACCATCGAGTTCACCGCCTCCGCCCGGGTCTCCGGCTCGATCCGCGTGGACGGAGGCGAGGTGCAGTCGGTGCCGAGCGTTTTTGAACTGCGCCGACAGATCGGCATGGTGGCGCCCCTGCCCGTCGGCCTGCCCCTCAGCATCTACGACAACGTCGCGTTCGCCCCGCGGTGCGCCGGTCTGCGTCGCCCCGCCGAGCTCGATCCGCTCGTCGAGCGCTGCCTGAGGCAGGCCGCCCTCTGGGATGAGGTCAAGGACCGCCTCCACAGCCTCGGCACCAAGCTCTCCGGCGGACAACAGCAGCGCCTGACCATCGCCCGCGCCCTCTCGCATCAGCCCGATGTCCTTTGTCTGGACGAGTTCTCGATCGCCATCGATCCCGTCACCACGATGCGGATCGAGGACGTCCTCAAGGAGCTGTCCCGGGAGATCACCGTCATCCTGGTGACCAACCTGACCGCCCAGGCCCGGCGGCTCGCCCATCGCACGATGTTCCTTTGGAACGGCGAGATCGTCGAACTCGACCGGACCGAGGTCCTCTTCTCCGAACAGCCGGGCAATCCGAAAACCTACGAATACGTCCGCGGCCTCTTCGGTTGACCCAAAACCCCGCCCGGCCCCATGAGCGACCCCCACGAATCCTGCATCCGGACGCGGAACCTGAACCTCTGGTACGGGAGTTTCCAGGCGCTGCGGGCGGTGACGGTCGATCTCGCCCACGGCGGCATCACGTCGCTGATCGGGCCGAGCGGCTGCGGCAAGACCACGCTGCTGCGGTGCTTCAATCGAATCAACGAGCGGTTCGGTTACGTCACCACCACCGGGGAAATCCGGGTCCTGGGGCGCAATCTCTATGATCCCGACGTCTCGCTGGTCGAGCTGCGAAAGTCGGTGGGCATGGTCTTTCAGCGGCCTAATCCGCTCCCCCTCTCGGTGTACGAGAACGTCGTGTTCGGCCTTCGGATCCACTCCGCCCGCGGCGAGCTGACCCGGGCGGCGCTCGACGCCGCGGTCGAGCAGGCGCTGACGGAAGTGGGACTCTGGACCGATCTGCGGGACCGGCTCCACACCCGGGCGACCTCGCTTCAGCTCGAGCAGCAACAGAAGCTCTGCATCGCCCGGCTCCTGCCCCTCAAGCCGGAGATCATCCTCATGGATGAACCGTGTTCGGCCCTCGACGTCGGGGGCACCCGCGCGATCGAGGACCTGATGTTCTCGCTCAAAGGCCGCTATACCATCGTCATTGTGACCCATAATATGGGCCAGGCCCGGCGGGCGAGCGACGATTGCCTGTTCATGCTCCTGGGCGAAATCATCGAACATCGCCGCACCGAGGACCTCTTCCTCGATCCCCGGGACCCGCGCACCGCGGAGTACATCGAGGGCCGGTACGGGTGACGATTCCCGCCGGCCCGGGTTCACCATGATCCGTTGCCTGCCCGGTGGGGGAGGACGGGATTGACGGGATCAACGGGATACCCAAGGCCCAGGCAACTGTGAACCTGTCCCCCTATCCAGTTCTGAGGCGGGTCTCGCTGGGGGGGCGGGTTCCGGCTTGCCAGCCGGGGATCGGCGGGTGCAGTCTCGGCCATGGCAACCTCGACGGCCCTTTCTGACCTGGATAGCCGGTTTTACCCGGAAGCGGACGACTTTTTTCCCGCGCAATCCGGCGTGGCCCTGACCTACGACGACGTCACGCTGGCGACGCTGTATTCGGAGGTCCTGCCCCGGGACACGCAGCTGGACACCAGCCTCGCGCCCGGTCTCGACCTGCACCTCCCGATCCTCTCGGCGGACATGGATACAGTCACCGAGTCGCGGATGGCGATCGCCATGGCCCTCAACGGCGGCATGGGCCTGATCCACTACAACATGCCCGAGCGCCAACAGCTCTCCGAAGTCAGCCGCGTCAAGAACCATGTCCATGGCCTGATTCAGGAGCCCATCCGGGTTCAGCCCGGCCAGTTGATCGGCGAGATCCTCGAGATGATCGAGAAGCGCAAGTTCGCCTTCAGCACGTTCCCGGTGGTGGATGCGGAGAACCGCCTTGTGGGGCTGCTGCCGGGCCACGTGGTGAAGCAGCGGTACGCCAAACGCAAGGTCGCCGAGGCTCTCACCCCCCGTTCGCAGGTCCATACCCTCGACGAGCGCGAGCTCGGTCCCGACCCGATCGCCCGGGCGGATCGTTTCTTCACGGATCACCCCGGCATCCACAAACTCCTGGTGGTCGACCCGCATGATCAGCTCCGCGGCCTCTTCACCATGAGCGACGTCGAACGGATCATCCAGGAGCGCAATGCGCAGTTCAAACCTGCCCGCGATGCCCGGTTCCGGCTCGTCTGCGGGGCCGCGCTGTCGGCCTCCCGGAACGCCGCCGGCGAGTCGGACCGGCGCCGCATGATGACCCACCTCGAAGCGCTCGTGGAACGGGGGGTCGACGCCGTGGCCATCTCGACCGCCCACGGACACACGCGCGGCGTCGGCGAAATGGTCCGCTCGATCCGCGACGCCTTCCCCGCCCTGGCCATCATTGCCGGCAACGTCACCACGGGCGCCGGCGTCGCCTTCCTGGCCGAGGCCGGCGCCAACACCATCAAAGTGGGACAGGGCCCCGGCTCGATTTGCACCACCCGCGTCGTCGCCGGAGTCGGCATTCCCCAGCTCACCGCCCTGTACGTTGCCTCCCGCGCCGCCGCCCAGCACGGCGTCACCCTCCTCGCCGACGGCGGCATCGCCAAGTCCGGCGATATTGTCAAGGCCCTCACCCTCGCCCACGCCGTGCTGTGCGGGGGGCTCCTGGCCGGCTGCGCGGAGGCCCCCGGCCAAATCATGGAAATCGACGGCAAACTCTACAAGCAATACCGCGGCATGGGGAGCCTCGCCGCCATGAAAGCCGGCTCCGCTGCGCGGTATGGCCACACCGCCGATCCGGCCCGGAAACTGGCCGCCGAAGGCGTCGAGGCGCTCAAGGAAGTCTCCGGTTCCGTCGACACCACCCTGACCCAGCTCATCGGCGGGATCCAGGCCGGCATGGGGTACCTCGGGGCCGCGACGCTCGCCCAGCTGCGGGAGCGCGCCCGCTACATCCGGGTAACCCCTTCCGGCCAGCGCGAGGCGGGAACGCACGATATCGTCGAAATCAAGACCGGCAGTTGATTCCATCGGTTCCATGGCGATCCCGAGCGCGCCCAACCCGAGCCGATCCGATGCCCTGCTGTACGGCTTGGGCCGGCGCGTCGTCAGCGCCATCCAGGCCCTGCCGCTCTCCTGCGTCGTCCGCCTCGGCCGCTGGGGCGGCGCCCTGGCCTACCTGCTCGATGGACGCCACCGCCGCGTCGCCCTCGAAAACCTCGAGCGCTGCTTCGGACGGGATCTCCCGCCCCGCGCTCTCCGTGCCCTCGCCCGGGAGAACTTCCGGCGGATCGGCGAGAACTACGCCGCCGCCGTGCGCACCGCCGCGATGACCGACGACGAGATCCTCGGCGTCCTCGAGACCGTCGGCACCGAGCACCTGCGTCAGCCGCCAGACCGCCCGGCCTCGAGCGTCGTGGTGGCCATAGGCCACTTCGGCAACTTCGAACTCTATGCCCGCGCCTCGCTCTTGCTGCCGGGGTACGTCGGTGCCACAACGTACAGGGCCCTGCGTTCTCCGGGACTCGACCGACTGCTTCGGGAACTGCGCACGCGCTCCGGCTGTCTCTACTTCGAGCGGCGGACGGACGGCGAAGCCATCCGCGCCGCCATGCGCAGTCAGCGCCTGATGATCGGGTTCCTCGCGGATCAGCACGCCGGTCACAACGGCATTCGCGTGCCTTTCCTGGGAATCGAGTGCAGCACGAGCACCGCCCCCGCGGTCTTTGCCTTGCGCTACCATTGTCCCCTGCACACGGCGATCTGCTACCGGGTTGCCCCGGGCCGCTGGCGCGTCGAGGTGGGCCCAGCCATCCCCACCCTCGACCCCGAGGGCCGGCGGCGCGCGGTCGAGGCCATCTGCCTCGACATGAACCGCGCCTTCGAAGCCGCAGTCCGCCGCGACCCCGCCAACTGGTTCTGGGTCCACCGCCGCTGGAAAACCGCGGGGGCCCGGTCCCAGTCCTCCGCCTCCACTCCCGCGCCACCCCCGGCATGAGCAACACCCCGCCAGCTGCCAATCCGCCCCGGCGTCTGCTCGTCCGCGGCGTCAACTGGCTCGGCGATGCCGTGCTTTCAACCCCGGCCCTGCTCCGCCTCCGGGAGCGGTTTCCTGCCGCCCGCATCAGCGTGCTCGCCCCCGCCAAGCTCGCCGACCTCTGGCGCCATCATCCGGCGGTCGACGCCGTGATGACCTTCCAGCCCGACGACACGCTCTTGCGGACTGCCCGGCGCCTCCGCCGGGAGACCTTCGAGGTCGCTCTCGCCTTTCCGAACTCGATCCGGTCCGCACTCGAATTGTGGCTGGCCCGCATCCCCGAGCGGTACGGGACTGCCCTCGGCGCCCGCCGCTTTCTCCTGACCCACCCCATCCCGCCCCGGCCCGCGCATGGGGGCATGCGCAAGCGGACTCCCGCCGAAATCCGCCGCCTCCTGGCCGCAGGGCCGGGAGCAACCGCGGTCCCGGAGGGCGCGGCGCTGGCCGGAGCGCATCATGTTCACCAGTACCTGCACCTCGTCGCCGCCCTCGGTGCCGATCCCCAGCCGGTGGCCCCCCGGCTCGAAGTGACTCCGGAAGAGGTCGCCGCCGCCCTGGGCCGCCTGGGCCTTGACTCTGGCGGGTCGGCCGCGATCCCGCTTCTTGGCCTCAACCCCGGCGCCGAGTACGGCCCGGCGAAACGCTGGCCCGCCAGCCGCTTCGTCGCCGCCGCGGTTGCCGTGCAACAGCGGGAGCGCTGTCGCTGGCTCGTGCTGGGAGGAGCCGCCGACCGTGACCTGGCGGAGCAGGTGACGGCCGGCATCCGCGCCAGCGCCGGCGGCGACGCGGTGGCGTTGGCCGGCCGGACCTCGCTTCGGGAGTTGATGGCGGTGGTGCGGGCGTGTCGCGTGCTGCTCACCAACGACACCGGCCCCATGCACGTCGCCGCCGCCCTGGGGACTCCCGTGGTGGCCCTCTTCGGCAGCACCTCGCCCGAGCTCACCGGCCCCTCGGTTCCGGGCGTCGTATCCCGCTCCTGTTCGATGGTTCTCCGCGAACCGGTCCCCTGCGCCCCCTGTTTCCTGAGGCAATGTCCCGTCGATCTCGATTGCCTGATGCGGCTTTCGCCGGAGACCGTTGCCGAGGCCGTTTTGGTGGCGTGCCGCGGCAACGGAAGCCGCTGACGGCGCAGCCCCTTGCCGGCCGCCAACAGGAGTCCGCTGACCGGCGTTGCGGCGGCGCGCTGGGGACAGCGCGCCCTACCGACGCACCGGCGCACCGGCGCACCGGCGCACCGGTCTCCGGGCAGCGATCGGCCTTCTGTGCTTGGCCCGTGGGGAGCGATGCGGTACGGTCGCCCGGATGAAGATCACACCCCATGGAGCCGCCGGCGGCGAGGTCACAGGCTCGGCCTATCTCGTGGACACGGGCCGGGCGAAAATCCTGGTCGATTGCGGTTTCTTCCAGGGCGGCAAGGACGCCGACGCCAAGAACCGGGTGGCCATCGACGGCGGGGGCTCGGGCCTTGATGCCGTTCTCCTGACGCACGGACACCTGGATCACACGGGACGCCTCCCGCTGCTGGCCGAGGGGGGTTTCCGGGGGTCCGTGCATGCCACCCCGGCCACGATCGAGATGGCGGGCCTGATCTTGAACGACGCGGTCAAGCTCCAGGCGCAAGACCTCGAGCGCCACAATCGGAAACGGGCGCGGGCAGGCGAGCCGCCCCTGGCCCCCCTCTACACCGCCGAGCATACGGAACGCATCCTCTCCCAGATGCAGCCCGTGCCCTACAAGGAGCTCGTGTCGGTCGCCCCTGGCATCCAGGCCCGGTTCGTCGAGGCCGGGCATATGCTGGGCTCGACCAGCATCCAGCTGCTCATCGACGAAGGCAACGGCGAATCGCGGTCGGTCGTCTTCTCGGGCGATCTCGGTCCGCAGGGAGCTCCGATCCTGCGCGATTCCGAGCCGCTCCGGCAGGCGCAGGCGGTGTTTCTTGAGTCGACGTACGGGGATCACGACCACCGGCCCTTTGGCGACACCGTGCGGGAGTTCATCGAGATTCTCCGCCAGGCGACGAGCGAGGGAGGCAAGGTGCTGGTGCCGAGCTTCGCCGTCGGCCGGGCGCAGGTGTTGACGATGCTTCTCGCCTGGGCGTTCCGCGAGCGGATCCTGAAGCCGTTCCCCATCTTCCTGGACAGCCCGATGGCGATCCAGGCCTGGGCCATTTATCGGCGGCATCCCGAGCTGTTCGACGAGGAGATGAACCGGTTCCTGCGCGAAGGCTCGGTCGAGCAGGATCTCGCCACCCTGAACGCGACCGCCACTGCCGAGGAATCCAAGAAGATCAACGACGTCCCCGGCCCGTGCCTGATCATCGCCGGGGCCGGCATGTGCACCGGAGGACGCATCCTCCACCACTTCCGCCAGAACCTCTGGAAACCCGAAACCCACGTCTTGATCGTTGGCTACCAGGCTCGCGAGTCCCTCGGCCGCCGCCTCATCGAGGGCGAGAAGAAGGTGACCATCCACGGCGAGACCGTCGCCGTCAAAGCCCGCGTTCACACCCTCGGCGGCTTCAGCGCCCATGCCGGACAGCGTGACCTCCTCGCGTGGTTCGGCACCCTGGCCCCGTGCCGGCCCCGTGTCGTTCTCACCCACGGCGAAGACGAACCGCGGCGGGTGCTGGCCGGCGAGATCGCCCGGCGCCACCAGCTGGACGCCGTCCTGCCCGGCCTGCGCGAGACGGTGGTCGTCTAGCGAGGCGCGCCTCAGACCTAGCGAGGCGCCGCCTCAGACCTAGCGAAGTCCGCGGTCCCATGAAGCCTTCCTGCCTCTTCGGACCCTCTCTTCCGCGCCTCGCGAAGTACGAAACGACCCGGCTCTTGAGACTTGACGGACAAGTCGTCATTTGAAATCTTAAATGTCGGATATGCCGACATCTTCTCTGCCCGCGTGGAAGGTCGGTCGCAGTCTCGATCTCCACGCCCTCCTGACCGCCAAGTCCCATTTCCTCTTTGGCCCCCGCCAGACCGGCAAGAGCTTCCTCATCCGCTGCACGTTGCCTTCGGTGCGCCTGTATGACCTTCTCGACACCGCCACGTTCCTGGCCCTGAGCCAGCGCCCCCACCGGCTGGCGGAGGAGCTACAGCCCGCCGACCGGACCGTGGTGATCGATGAGATCCAGCGGCTGCCCGAGCTGCTCAACGAGGTCCATCGCCTCATCGAAGCGCGGGACATCAGGTTCCTGCTCACGGGGTCCAGCGCCCGGAGACTCCGCCGCGGGGGCGTCAATCTCCTGGGGGGACGAGCTCGGACCCGGCATCTCCATCCCTTGACGAGCCACGAACTGGGTGAGCGATTCGACTTGATCCGGGCGTTGCGGGTGGGACTGCTGCCCTCGATCTACGTCTCGGACGATCCCCGGTCGGATCTGGAGGCCTACTGCGGCGCCTACCTCCAGGAGGAGATACGAGCCGAGAGCGCCACGCGCAACATCCCTGCTTTCAGCCGTTTCCTCCGGGTGGCGGCCCTGTGTAACGCCAGCGTCGTCAATTTCACGAACATTGCCAGCGACGCGCAGGTGCCGCGTACGACCGTGTACGAGTACTTCGACATCCTGAGGGACACCCTGATTGTCCACGAACTGCCGGCGTGGCGTCAGTCAGTCAAGCGCAAGCCCATCGTTTCCTCGAAGTACTACTTTTTCGACCCCGGGGTCGTCGCCTCGTTGCAGGGACGGCGCGTGACCCCGGGCACTCCCGAGTTTGGCGAGCTGTTCGAAACCTGGCTGCACCACGAGCTGGCGAGTCACCGGGACTACACGACGAACGAGCCGCTGGCCTACTGGCGTTCCACGTCAGGTTTCGAGGTGGATTTCCTTCTAGGCGACCACACCGCCGTCGAGGCCAAAGCCAAGGAGACCGTAGGCGGACAGGATCTCCGCGGGCTCCGCGCCCTGGCTGAGGAAGACCGCGTGCGCCGGCTGATCTGTGTCAGCCTCGAGCCGCGCCGCCGCCGTGTCGGGAAAGTCGAAGTCTGGCCGTATCGGGAGTTCGTGGAAGCGCTCTGGGCTGGCGAGTTCCGCGCGTGAGCCGTCCCGCAGCCGCTGCGGATCCTCGGCGCTTCAGGTCGATGCCCGTGGCGGGCGCGACCCCGCCGCTCACTCCGACCGCACGTCGAGCTCGGCCCAGTAGGCCGCTTCGTACGCCCAGCCGCTCGGCTGGTTCACCAGCTCCAGCTTGGCCGACCGGCCCGCCCATCGCGACAGGTCCACGGTCTCCGTCAGCCAGTGCCCATCGGTCACCGTCGCCTTCCCGACCGGCTTGCGCAGGACCACCTCGCCGTCGACCTTGACCACCAGCTCGAAGTCGCCCTGGGGATCGTGCCCGACAACGAACCGGAGGACCGTCTTGCCCGTCGCCGGCACGTCCACGGTCCGGCTCAGCACGCAGCCCGTCGTCTGATCCAGGGGATGCGTCACCAGGACCTTCTGCCGCCCCTGCCACTCGTCGCGCAACCCGGGGTCCATGTCCTGGCCGCAGTCGCGGATCTGCCAGCCCGGCGCCCATTGCGCCAGCGCCTTCGAGACCGCCGCCGGGGTGTTGCCCGCCGTGATGCGAGCGATCTCGTCGGGCGTGAAGCGGCTGCCGGCGATCGGTCCGGGCGCCCAGCTCAGCTCGAGGCGGCTGGGCCGCGGCGCGCGAACCGGGATCACGAAGACCTCCTCGTCCCCGGCGGCGGTCTCGATCCGGCCGCCTTGGGCGACGACGATCTGGCGGGCCAACCGCTCGCAGACATCGAGCAACCGCGGGATATTGTACGCGGTGTGGCTGAACTCGCGCTCTTCGTTCAGGCCCGTCGCAAACCGCGCCGGCAGCTTCGAGTAGCCCAGGGTGGTGAACAGCACGCCCGCCGCGCTCGACGGATTGCAGTCCGAGTCCATCCCGCTCCGACAGGCGATCAGGATCGTCCGGTCCGGATCCCGTTGGCCGTAGAGCAGTCCCAACAGGACATAGGCGCCGTTGATCTTGCAGTCGATCCCGCCGTTGGACGCCTTTTGATACTCCGGGTTGCGACGGTACTTCTCCTGGCACTGCTCCCACCCCGCCTCCCAATCCCCGGGGTCAGCCCGGTACCAGGCCAGGACGTCGCGGACCATCTCGGCGTATTGGCTCCCGGCGGGGATGGCCGCCAGCGCGCTCTCGACGATGCGCACGGGGTCGGACTCGAAGAAGGCCGCGGCGTACATGGCCCCGACGAACTGCCCCGCGTACAGCCCGTCGCCGTAGTTCATCATCCGCCCGAAGATCTCGCCCAAGTCCACCGCCGCCTGGGGCATGCCGGGGGCGATCAGGCCCGAGTAATCGGCTTCGATCTGGTAGTCAATGTCGTTCGGGCAGGGATTGAACTGCGGGTGGCCGGAATCGGGCGGGGCGATGCCCCGGCGGAGGTTTTTGCGTCCGGCGGCGTTGGCGCACCAGAGCGAATAGCCGCTGTTGGCGAAGTCAATCCCGGCCTGGCGGGTCGATACTCCCAGACCGTACTCTTCGAGCGACCGCAGAAAGGTCATCTCGACGTAGAGATCATCCTGGCCGAAGGCGTCATTGATCATCTCCGGCCGCCATGACGGCATCTTGTCAGCCGGGATCCTCTGGTCCTTCCACTTGAATTCCGTCGGTCCTCCCCAGGCGACTCCGGCGATCTGGCCGATCCAGCCCGCCTTCATCCGGTCCCGGTACTCCCGCACGGGCAATCGCAGGGGTTCCGCCCCCCGACTGGCCGGCAGGAGCAACAGCGCCACCAGGAACATCCCCGCCCAGCCGCTGGCGGGTCGTTGGGCCGAAACGATAGCAGTCCTGATCCCACGGTGGTAGCATCGCGCATGCTGCATGGAGGTATGGACGGTCAAACGCCGCGGTTTGAAAAGCGCAAAAGGAGTCTGAGCTTCCAAGGAGTCGAGCGAAGAGGGGTTTGACAACACCTGGATGCCCCGGGTGAAATGGAGCCGGTATGTTGCTGCCGCCCGGTGAACCGCACAGCGTTCGGTCGAAACCGAAGCGGGTTAGAGCACCTCGACAGGCCATCCCGAGTCCGCGTCAGGTCCTGGCCGAAATCGTGGGGATCACCGATGCTTTCTGCCAATCGCGCCTCAGCGTTGAATACGCGGTGCTGTGCCGGAAGTTGGCCGAGAAGCTGGCAGCCAAGCGGCCTTCGCCATTGCTCCAAGGCCGTCCTGCGACCTGGGCGTGTGGCATCCTGCGCACCATCGGCTGGGTCAACTTTCTCAGTGACCCGTCCCAGTCGCCGCACCTGAGACTGCCCGAGATTGACCAGGCGTTGGGCGTTGCCGAAAGCACCGGCCAGGGCAAGGCCAAGGCGATCCGCCGATTGGTGAAGGTCTACCGGTTCGATCACCGCTGGATACTCCCAAGCCAATGGGAGAGCAACCCGATCATCTGGACTCTGCAGGATTCGAACGGGTTCCTGATCGACATCCGCCAACAGCCCGTGGCCAGGCAGCGGGCAGCGTTCAAGCAGGGGTTGATTCCGTACGTCCCGGCAGACCGCGCGGCGGCGGCCGTTCAAGCGCAAGTCTCAAACTCAAGCTCGCGCCGTCTGTTTCAGTTCAAGATTGCGTTGCAGGGGATTGAACCGCTGGTCTGGCGGCGCATCCAGGTTCTTGACGACACGCTCGATCGACTCCACGAGCATCTCCAGACGGCCATGGGCTGGACCAACTCCCATCTCCACGAGTTCCACATTCAGGGGCGGCGATGCGGCGACCCGGAATTGCTCGACAACGGCTTTGAGCCGTTTGAGGGTCTCGATTCCACGCGAACGCTCATGAGCGCGATACTCCCGCAGGACGGCGCGCCTCTCTCGTTTGAGTATCACTACGACTTCGGCGACAGCTGGGTCCACGACGTCCTCTATGAGGGCTCCCCGCAGCCGCAGCAGGGAACGGTCTACCCTCAGTGCTTGGAAGGTGAACGCGCCTGCCCGCCCGAGGATGTCGGCGGGATTGGGGGCTACGCAGCCTATCTGCAGGCGATGGCTGATCCAGCTCACCCGCACCATCAGGAAATGCTGGACTGGAGAGGTCCGTTCAACCCGGACGCCTTCAATCCGCGCCTGACCACTCACGTCATGCAGGAAGGCATGCCTGACTGGCGGAAGATGGACTGAGCCAGCAGCTCCGGGAAGTGTCGCCGCCGTCCGCGAGGGCGGGTATCCGTTCAATCGGACAGTCCTTTCTTGTGGCTCTCGCCCGGCGCCGGGGTTACCCTGGCGGAGCCATGGACTACGGCCGCAGCATCATCGCGATCATTCGGGAGCGCACGTCGCGGAGGAGTTACACGCCGCAGCCGATCGCGCCGGAGATCCTGGCGGCACTGGAAGCTTCCGCAGCCGGGTTACGCGGGCCGTTCGGTGGAAAAGCCCGGGTGGTACTCCTGGACACGAGCGCCTGGGGCGGGGCGAGCATCAATGCCCTGGGAACCTATGGCACGATCCGGGGCGCGCGGATCTTCATGGTCGGGATGATCAGGCGGGATTCGCGGGCGATGGAGGATTTCGGGCACCAGTTCGAGCAACTGGTGCTCAAGGCCACCGATCTGGGCCTCGGCACGTGCTGGATCGGCGGCATCTTCAACCGCACCCGGTTTGCCGAAAAGGCCGGTGTCGGCGGCGATGAAATCCTGCCGGCCGTTTCACCGCTCGGGTATCCGACCCCGAGCCGCAGCGTTGCCGACTCGGTGATCCGGTGGTCTGCCGGCTCGAGGCAGCGGCGGCCGTGGAGCGAGCTCTTCTTTCACGGCGGCTTCCGGGAGGCTCTGACTCCTGAGGTTGCGGGGCCTTATCACGAGGCTCTCGAGATGCTTCGATGGGGTCCTTCGGCGTCGAACCGGCAGCCCTGGCGGGTTGTCAAGGAGCCGGGACGGGCGGTCTATCATCTCTTCCTCTGCCGCTCGCGCGGGTACGACAAGCTCATCAAGGCGGTGGACCTGCAACGCCTCGACCTGGGCATTGCGATGAGCCATTTCGAGCTGGCATCGGGAGAGTTGGGCCTTTCCGGCGCCTGGCAAACGCTGGCGCCTTCCGTGGGTCCGCTGCCTGAGCGAACCGAGTACATCGAGAGCTGGGTTGGGACGTGAGCTGGGCATCCCCGACCCGCTTGACGGCCTCTTTACCGCGCCGGATCGTGGCCTCGAGCCGGAGGAGACAGGCGTTCGAGCACGGCCGTGGTGGACCGTCCGGGGACGCCGCCGAGGACGACCACGCGGCCTCCGAGGGCTTCGACCAGGCGGCGTTCCTCCTGGTTGATGGTGTCGACGGTGTAGTCGCCGCCCTTGGCATAGAAATCCGGCTGCACCAGGGTCAGAAACCGGAGGGCATCGACTTCGGGAAACACATAGACGGCGTCGACCGCTTCGAGGGCGGCGAGGACGCCGGCGCGGTCCTGTTCGGCGTTGACGGGTCGGCCGGGGCCCTTGAGGGCGCGGACCGAGGCGTCGCTGTTGACGCCGACCAGCAGGCAGTCGCCGAGGGTGCGGGCGGCTTCAAGGTAGGTGACATGCCCCAGATGCAGGAGGTCGAAGCAGCCGTTGGTGGTGACCACCCGGCGTCCCTCGCGCCGGCAACGGGCGCGCCACTCGAGCATCTGGTCCCGCGTGAGGATCTTGTCGCGAAACGGCACAGCCGGAGTGTGCCGCGACGGCGGGCTGCTGACAACTGCGATGCCGCCGCGGTGCTTGTGTTTTGCGGAGGACCTCTTACATTCCCTTCATGAAGCAGGAAGTGGTGCCGGTTGAGATTCGCGGCATCTTGCCCGCCAACACCGGGGTCGCGATCTTCGTCGGCAACGACGAGAAGGTGTTCATCATCCAGGTCGAGCACAACATGGGTGTGGTCATCGGCATGTTCCTCCGCGACCAGCCCAAGGAACGTCCGCTCACGCACGACTTGATGAACCACATCTTCAGCGGCTTCGGCATCACCGTCGAGCGCGTCGTCATCACGGAGCTCAAGAACTCGACCTACTACGCCCGGCTGATCCTTCAGCAGCAGAACGAGTTGGGCCGGAAGATCGTGGAACTCGATGCGCGCCCTAGCGATTGCCTCGCCCTGGCGACCGCGCAGAAGCGGCCGGTCTATGTCACCCGCAAATTGTTTGACTCGGTGGAAGATATGTCGGAAGTCCTGGCCCGAATGAACGAGGGCGGGTCGGAGAGCGATCCCACCTGAAATCCCCGAGGGTTCCCGCGCCCCCGGAGGCAGGCGGGCCCCGCCGTCCCTTTCCCACCCACGGTTGCCGTGCCCAAACCCAACCCCAACGCTGAGTCGCCCTGGGTGCTCGTCTGCGGTGATGACGAATTCGCGGTGGCGCAGCGGGCCCGGCGGCTCTATGACGCGTGGTGCGCCGAGGTGGGCGGCATGGACCACGAGATCATCGAGGCCGACGCGGCGACCGTGGACGAGGCCATGAAGCTCGTCGCCCGCCTGCGCGAGGCCCTGCAAACCCTCCCGCTGTTCGGGACGGGCAAGGTGGTCTGGTTCCGCCGCTGCAGTCTCCTGGGAGACGACCGCGTGGCCGTGAGCGAGCCGGTGACGGAGTTGATGGCGGGACTGGCGCAGGAACTGAAAGCCTTCGACTGGCGGAACGTTCGGTTGCTGATCAGCGCCGGCAAGGCCGACAAGCGCAGGACGTTCTATCGTACCGTGGACAAGGCCGGGAGGGTCGAAACGATGACCGGCCTGTCTGCGGAGGACAAGGACTGGGTTGCCCGGGCGGAGAGGTTCGTCCGGCAGGCGCTCGAGGAGCGCGGCCAGGACATCGAGCCGGAGGCCCTGGCGGTGCTGGTGGCAGCCGTCGGCCCCCACTTGCGGCAGCTCGCCAGTGAAACGGAGAAAGTCTCGGTGTACGCCGGCAGCCGGAGGGCGATCCGTGTGGCTGACGTCGAGGCGGTCGTCTCCCGCAACAAGCAGTCGGAGGCCTTCGGTCTGGGCGAGGCGCTCGGCAACCGGGATCTGTCCCGGGCGCTCCGGCGCCTGGACGAGGACCTGTGGGAGGTTCGCACGCAGCCGGGACGCAGCGCCATCGGCCTGCTGTACGGATTGATCAGCAAGATCCGCGTGCTGATTCTGCTGCAGGAGCTGCTGCGGGCCGGCTGGCTGAAGCCGGAGACGGAATACTTCCCGTTCAAGAACCAGATCGAGCGGCTGCCTGATGACGCGTTTCCCGGGGACAAGCGGTACAACCCGCGGCTGATGCACCCCTTTGTGTTGTTCAAGGCGTTGCCCCAGGCCACCCGGTACCGGCCGGAGGAACTCGTTCGCGCCATGGACCTCCTGCTGGCCTGCAACCGGCGGCTGGTGAGCACCGACCTGGACGAAGCGCTCGTGCTGCAGCAGGTCCTGGTCGAGATCATTGGACCCGCCGCAGCCGCGCGCCGGGCCCCGGCGGCCCGCGCGCCGGCGTGGGGCCGCACGTCAAGGAGGAAACCGTCATGACCGATGCCGGAACACGCCTGATGGTGGCCGTCTGCGAGGGCACGGGGTTCTTTCGCGTTTGCGGGCGGGCGACCGCCAAGGAATCGGGCGTCTTCAAGGAGGCGGCGGAAGGGCTTCGGGGGCAGGGGCTGGGGCATCTCGTGCTCGACCTGAGCCGCTGTGACAGCATGGACAGCACCTTCATCGGTGTGCTGGCCGGGCTGAGCCGGCGCCTGCGGACCGACGCGGCCGGCGGAGGCCGTATCGAGCTGGTCAACCTCAACCCGCTCGTCCGCGAGCAGCTCGACAACCTCTACGTGCTCGAGCTGTTCCTGCTCACCGAGTCCGCGGCCGCCCCGGGGGTCGGCTATGACCGCCTCACCGCCCGACCCACCGACAAGGCTGAGCTCTGCCGCCTCATGCTGGATGCCCACCAGACACTCATGGCAGTCAATCCCGCCAACATCCCGCGGTTCCGTCAAGTGACCGAGTATCTCGAACAGGACTTGCGCCGGTCCGGTCCGGACTCGGCGCGCGGTGCGAACCAGGGACCGACCGGGGGGGAGCCTTGACATGCGGATTGCGGGCGGCCACGCCGGCGGGCGCCGGTTGCAGGTGCCCAAGGGCCTCGCGGTCCGGCCGACACCGGATCGGGTCAAGCAAGCGGTGTTCAACAGCCTCGGGTCCCGTGTCGCGGGGGCGCACGTGCTCGAGCTCTTCGCCGGGTCCGGCGCGCTGAGCATCGAGTGCTTGAGCCGCGGCGCCGCGTCCGTGGTGGCGGTCGAGAAGTCCCCGCGCCACGCCGCGTTCATTCGCCGGAACGCCGACGCTGCCGGCTTTTCCCGGCCCGCCTTCGAGCTGCGGACGCAGGACGTGTTCGCCGTGCTCGGCCAGTTGCGAGCGGCCGGCCGGTCCTTCGATCTGATCCTCGCCGATCCGCCGTTCGGCGAGAAGAACCTCGGGCGCCGATCGGAGTCGATGTCGCAGCGCCTGCTGGATGATCCGGATCTCCGGTCGCTGCTCGGATCCGACGGGTGGCTGGTCCTGGGGCATGCGCGGCGGGACACGCTGTCGGTGCCCGAAGGCTGGAGCGAGGCGCGATGCCTGCGCCACGGAGACTCGGTGTTCCGCCTGATGCAATGGCGGGCGCCATCGTCCGGGGAGACCGGGGCGCCCGGAGGCCGGCCGCCGGAGTCCTCGCCTTGTGGAACTCGCAGTCAACAGGTCAAGTTGGGCCCCTCCGGTTCCGGGCCTTCCCTCGTTCCGTCGGGGACTCGCCATGAGCGAGGCGTGGGACAGAGGGCGGAGAGCAGCAGCCGGGTCGTCATGAGCCCGAGGACTCGACTTGGCCCGGGGCGCGTCTCGCTGGCCGAATGCCGGCTCTACGCTTTCGTGGATACCGCGTACCTCCGGGGACGGGATGCGGTCGACGTGGCGACGCAACTGTGCGAGGGGGGTGCGGATTTGATCCAGCTGCGCGCGAAGGGGGAGCCGGTCGAGGCAGTGCGGCGCCTGGCGGAGCGGCTCGTCGAAGTCACCCGGCGCCACGGCGTCTGGCTCGTCGTGAACGACCATCCCGACGTGGCCCTCGCCGCGGGGGCGCCCCTGTGTCACCTGGGACAGGAGGATTTCTTCGACGCCGGCCATCGGCACGTGTCGGAGCTGTCGGGATCCGTGGGTCAGGCCGGCGACCCGGCCGGTGCCGGCGGGGGCTGTCTTCGGATTGGCCTGAGCACGCACGCGCCGGAGCAGGCCCTGCGGGCGGTGTCGGCGGGGGCGGCTTATGTGGCGATCGGACCGGTGTTCGCCACGCCGACCAAGCCTGGCGCGCAGCCGGTGACGCTCGACTACGTACGATGGGCGGCCGCAACCCTGAGGGTGCCGTGGTTCGCGATCGGCGGCATTACGCTGGAAACCCTGGATGCGGTGATCGAGGCCGGTGCCCGGCGCGTTGGCGTCGTGTCCGCGATCCTCAACCGGCCGGATGTGGCGCGTGCTTGCCACGAGTTCCGGTGCCGCCTACTGTCCGCAGGCAAGATGGAGCATGACGCATGAAGGTTCTGGTCGTGGGTTCGACGGCTCTGGATTCGATCCGGACGCCGCGGCGGGCGGAGGAGCGGCTGCTGGGAGGATCGGCCAGCTACGCGGCGGTGGCGGCGAGCTGCTTTGCCCCCGTCCGGCTCGTCGGGGTGGTGGGTGAGGATTTCCCGAGGCGCTATCTGGCGTTGTACCGGCGGCGGCGGATCGACCTCGAGGGGCTGCAGCAGGCTGCGGGCCGGACGTTTCACTGGTCCGGCGAGTACGAGGTGAACCTGAACCGGCGTCGCACGCTGACCACGGAGCTTGGGGTTTTTGCGGACTTCACGCCGACGCTGCCGGCTGCCTGGCGCGGGACGCCGTACGTGCTGCTGGCGAACATCGCCCCGGCGCTGCAGCACCACGTCCTCGACCAGATGGAGCGGCCGCGCTGGGTGGTGGCGGACACGATGGACCTGTGGCTGAACACGGCGTTGCCGGAGTTGCTGCGGTTGCTGCGACGGATCGACGCGATCGTGCTCAACGACAGTGAAGCGTGCCAGCTCTCAGGGGTCGACAATGTCATCCTCGCCGCCCGCCGCCTTCACCGGCTCGGCCCCCGGCACGTCATCGTCAAGAAGGGCGAGCACGGGGCCATTGCGTCGACGCCGGACGGCTGCTTCGTCTGCCCGGCCTATCCGCTGGCGTCGGTGGCGGACCCGACCGGTGCCGGCGATTCCTTTGTGGGCGGGATGATGGGCTATCTGGCCGGGAAAGGGGGCGCTCCCGGGCGTCACCTGCGGCAAGCCATGGTGTACGGGAGCGTGATTGCCTCGTTCTGCTGCGAGGGCTTCGGCCTGTCGGCAATTGCCCGGCTGGCGCGCCCCCGGATCGAGGCGCGCGCAACCGGGCTTCGGCGAATGGCGCGGTTTTAGGCTACGGTGATTTCGGGGCAGAGGTAGACATCCTGGATGGCGTTGAGGAGGGCCACGCCTTCCTGCATCGGGCGCTGGAAGGCCTTGCGCCCTGAGATCAGGCCCATGCCGCCCGCGCGTTTGTTGACGACCGCCGTGGCCACGGCGGCTTCGAGGTCGCCGGCGCCTTTGGACTCGCCGCCGCTGTTGATCAGCCCGGCGCGGCCCATGTAGCAGTTGGCGACCTGGTAGCGGCAGAGGTCGATCGGGTGATCACTCGAGAGCTCGGTGTAAATGCGCTTGTCGTACTTGCCGTAGCTCGACCCGCCCTGGTTGAGGACTTCGTAGCCCCCGTTGGTCTCCGGCAGTTTCTGCTTGATGATGTCCGCCTGGAGCGTCACCCCGAGGTGATTGGCCTGGCCCGTCAGGTCGGCCGCCACGTGGTAGTCCTTGCCATCCTTCTTGAACGCGCTGCTCCGCAGATAGCACCAGAGTACCGTCGCGAGGCCCAATTCGTGCGCCAGCGCAAACGCCTGGCTCACCTCGACGATCTGCCGGCCGCTCTCCGGAGAGCCGAAATAGATCGTGGCTCCGACAGCCGCGGCGCCCATGTCCGCGGCCTGCTTCACGGTGCCGAACAGGATCTGGTCGAACTTGTTCGGGCAGGTGAGCAGCTCGTTGTGGTTGATCTTGACGATGAACGGAATCCGCGGCGCGTAGCGGCGGGCCACGGCGCCCAGCACGCCATACGTCGAGGCGACTGCGTTGCATCCGCCCTCGATCGCCAGCCGCACGATGTTCTCCGCGTCGAAGTAGTCAGGGTTCCTGGCGAAGCTCGCCCCGCCGGAGTGCTCGATTCCCTGGTCGACCGGCAGAATCGAGACATACCCCGTGCCCGCCAGCCGCCCCGTGCCGAACAGCCGCTGCAGATTGCACAGCACCCGGATGCTCCGATCCGTGGGCGCCCAAATCCGGTCGAGGATGTCCGGGCCGGGCAGATGCAGGCGTTCCTTGGGGATCTTGGGGTTCTTGAAACCGAGGAGGGATTCGGCGCGGGGTCCGAGCTGTTGCTGGATGGTCTTAAACATGGTTCGTGCAATGAGTCGATGGCTGATTCAATGGTTCCGGCCTCCGCCCCGCCGGGGCGAAGGCGCGTGGAGATTACGAAGCCCCGCCCCCCTCGCGCAACAGGAATAGAATAGGGGATTTGAGATTTGAGATTGGAAATAGGAGATTGCCCCAATCTCAAATCCCCTGTCGTGCGCTGTCGGCTTCCGCGTACCGGCGCTGTTCGGCGGCGAGGCGTTCGGCGGTCCAGCGCCCGGGATGAACGATGACGCGGTAGCGGAGGGTCAGACGTCCGTGCGCGGGGAGGGCATAGGGTTCGAGCTGGAGCCAGGCCGCGTTGAGGTAGGCGAAGGGAACCCCCGGATCATCGATGGCATACCAGCGGGACGGATGGCGCGGGTTGCCCGGGTGATCCAGGAACGCCATCCCGGCGTCGCTCTCGCCGAGACGTCCGTTGAGGTCCGCGGCGGTGGCGGTGAAGCCGTAGCGATGGCCGTGGGGTTCGCCGGTGTCTCCCGTGGCGGCAATCCGGACGTCGGCGAGGTCTTTGGCGAAGCGGGTCGAGAGGCCGGCGTAGCCGCCCCAGGCCTGGCCGCCCGGCTGGCCCGCGGGCGGCGTCCGGTCCAGGGTGACCGCCTCGTCCCCGGCCGTGAACTCGAGGGTCCAATCCATCGTGTAGGAGCCGTCAGCGGCCGGCGGGGAGATCGTGATGACCCGTTGCTCGGTCAGGACCGGTTTGGAGTTTGTTCGGGGATGGTATTGAAGATCGAGCGCGATGGTGGCGGCGAAGTTGGTCCCGGGGCTGATGCGGACCCTGGGCCACGCGGTGGTGCCGTCACAAAGGCCGTCGCGGTTCTGCTCCCAGTAGTTCACGCGGTTGATGTATTTCCAGGAGAACCAGAGGCCGTAATGCCAGACATGATCGGGCGGGCTTTGCCAGGTGAGCGGAGCGCCCCCGGGAAGGGCGACGGGGTGAAAGAAGGGCTTGGTAGTGATATTGGTGTCGAATTGAAACTGCCAGACGATCTGGTTGCCGCGGCGCAGGGCGAGGTGCGCGGGGCCTTGGTCCCAGCGAAGGCCACGGCGGACGGCGGCCGCTCGCCGGCTGGGGGGCGGGACGTCCGCGGTGGACTTGGGCCAGGTGGCAGAATCGGCAAACCGGTCCTCGGTGTCGCCGAGCTCGCGTCGCAGCCGCTCGAGCTCGTCCTTGAGTCGTGCGATCACCGGTTGGGCGGCAGGGTCCGCGCAGAGGTTGCGGAGCTCGGCCGGGTCCTGGACGAGGTCGAACAGCTCCCATTGGTTCTGGGCGGGGTAATGAATGAGTTTGTGCGTGTCGGTGCGGACGCCGTAATGGGCGCGGGTGTTGTGGTGGCCGGGGTCGTGGTAGTACCGGTAGTAGAAGCTGGTTCGCCAGTCCGAAGGCCGCTCGCCGCGGAAGAGGGGGACGAGACTCCGGCCCTGCATGTCGGCCGGGACGGGGAGGCCGGCCAGTTCGAGGAAGGTCGGTGCGAAATCGCAGTTGATGGCGAGGGCGGCGGTGGCGGCGCCCGCCCGGATTCCCGCCGGCCAGCGGGCCAGGAAGGGCATCCGGCTCGACTCTTCGTACATGAAGCGCTTGTCATACAGGCCGTGGTCGCCCAGGAAGAAGCCCTGATCGCTGGTGTAGATGACGAGGGTGTTGTCGGCAAGCTGGTGGGCATCGAGCCACGCGAGCACTTGGCCGACGCTCTCGTCCACGCCCTGGACGCAGGCGAGGTAGTCCTGCATGTAGCGCTGGTATTTCCAGCGGACGAGGGCATCGCCGGTCAGGCCGGCGGGGGGCGTTTGCTTGAGATCGGTGGGCGTGAGGTCGCGGGCGATGGACTGGCGCTGCTCCCGGATCGCGTCGGCGCGGGTGGCGTAATCATCGAAGAGGGTTGCGGGCTCGGGCACGTGGCGTTGGGCCCAGGCCTGGGCCACGGCGGGCTGGGGTTGCCAGTTCCGATGGGGCGCCTTGTGGTGGAGCATGAGGAAGAACGGCTTGCCGGGCAGGCGGCGATCCAGCCAGCGCAAGCCGAGGTCGGTGATGACCTCCGTCGCGTGGCCGCGGTAGGTCTGCTCGCCGTCGGTGCCGTAGAGCACCGGATTGAAGTAGGCGCCCTGGCCCGGCAGGATCTGCCAGTAGTCAAACCCGGCGGGATCGCTTCCGAGGTGCCACTTCCCGATCATGGCGGTCTGGTAGCCCGCGGACTGGAGGTATTTGGCGACGTTGGGGCGCGAGCCATCGAGGGCGTTGAAGACAGGGACGCCGTTTCGGTGGCTGTATTGGCCGGTGAGAATCGAGGCGCGGCTGGGCGTGCAGATCGAGTTGACCGCGTAACAGCGGTCGAGGCGTATCCCTTCCCGGGCGAGGCGGTCCATGTGGGGCGTCTCGTTGATCCGGCTGCCATAGGCCCCGATCGCGTGGGCCGCGTGGTCGTCGGACATGATGTACAGGATGTTGGGCCGCGGGGGCGATGCGGCGTCGAGCACGGCGGTCAAGGCAAAGACCGCGAGGGACTGCGGAACGATCGGGATCCAGCGGCTGCGGCGCCGGGTCGTGCGCCGAGCCGAATCAGCGGTTACCTTCAAGGTGGCCATGCCCGCATCATGGACGCAGCGCGGCAAAGCCGCAACCCAAGCCTTCCTTTCGAAGCACCGGATGTTCAAGGGACGTTGCCGCCGGCGCCGAGGTAGTTGCCGAACCCGACCACGATGGTCGAGAAGACGAGCATCAGCAGGCCGAGGAACAGCAGGGTCTTGGTGAAGCCGCTCGAGCCCTTCCATTCCTTGAGGGCGATGCCCCAGAGCGAGCTGAACAGGATGATGCTCGCCATGTGCAGGGTCCAGCTCGAGAACTTGTAGTCCCCCATCTGGGTCTCGCCCATGGTGTAGAAGAAGAACTGCATGTACCACGTCGTGCCGGCCAGGGCGCTGAAGAAGTAATTCGACGCCCGTGGAACCTGCCGGTCCGCCGCGGGAATCGGGGCCGCCGAGGCCTGGGCTTCGGCGGGCGCTTCCCGGAGCGTCCGCGCGAGGAACTGGTAGCCGGTTCGATTCCGCACGAAGAGGCAGAGGCACCAGAGGAAGTTCGACGTGAACCCGCCCAGCAACACGACGCACAGCTTCGGCAATCCCGTCCAGAGCTCGGGCGTGCCCGCCTGGCGGGAGAGGCTGGCGAGGGGCGTGGCCGCGTCCAGGCCGTAGGCGAAGCTCGCGCTCATGACCCCTGAAAACGTCGCCACCAGAATGCCTTTGGTGAAGTTGAACTCCTTGATCGTGGCCTTCTTCTGGGCCTCGGACATCTCGCGCTCCTTGGACATGCCGGCCATGCCGGCGACGGCGATGCCCAGCAGGCAGATGGCGACGCCGATCAGGATGATCCTGCCGGAGGTGGTCGCGAGGACCTTCGGCACGAAGTCCCCGTGGAAGATGGGCGGCATCAGGGTGCCGAACGCCGCGCAGTACCCGAGCGCCACCCCCATCCCGAGCGACATCCCCAGGTAGCGCATGGTGAGGCCGAATGTGAGTCCGCCCAACCCCCACATCGCACCCCAGAAGTAGCTCCAGCCCAGGCTCTCGATCGGTGCGGCGGCGAGGACGCCGAGGAGGTCGTTGGTCTTGAGCCATCCGAGGATCCACGGCGCCAGGATCCAGCTGAAGAACCCGCCGACGAGCCAGTAAACCTCCCAGGCCCAACGCCGGACGAACCGGTACGGAACGTAGAAGCTCCCGGAGGCAAAGCCGCCGAGCCAGTGGAACATCACGCCCAGGAACGGATTTGGAGTCATAGGAGATAACGAGTCAGAAACCCGGCGATCGCGGGATCGAGCTCAACCGGATCACGCGCTCCCGCCTTTCATCCAGAACGGCGCCGTCGCGAACCAGGCGACCGCCGCCGCGAGCATGGCGATCTTCATCGGGCCCTCGCCGATCGCCCCGGCCAGGAACAGCGCCGGCAGCGCAATCGTCGCCGCGAGCGCCAGCGGGGCGAGTATTTTGGCGGCGGTTCTCATGGGGTCGCGGGCGCGGGCGCAGGGTGGCACAGCTTCATGAACGCGATGTACAAGGCGCCGCATGCCAGCCAGCAGGGCAGGGGCAGCAGGAACGCGTGGATGTCGAACCGGCGATACACCGCGAGGCCGATCGCGACCGGGATGACCCAGGCGAGCAGGACCGGCACATTGAAGCGCAGGCCCGTCTGCGCGGCGGGTTCCGTGGCGATCCCCACCCGTTTCGCGAGGTAATGGTCGACGACGAGGATTGCGCCCACGGGGCAGAGGACCGTGCCGTAGATCCCGACGAAATCGAGGAGCTTCATGGCGACGGCGGGGAACACGCCGGCGGTGGTGCAGAGGGCGCCGGCGAGGAGGGTGGCGGACCGCCGGCTCATTCGGGGGAACATCCCCTGGAAGGCCAGACCGGCCCGGTAAAGCGTCGGGTTGGCGGTCGTCCAGCCGGCGATGATCACGCAGATCAGGCCCGCGACGCCCACCGCGTCGTACACCATGGGGCCCGGCGGCACTCCGAGCGCGGGGTCCGCCCCCTTCATCCGCACCCAGTAGACGAGCAGCAGCGCGGCGCAAATCCACGCGACGTAATGGCCCAGGAACATTCCCGCCGCCGAAGCCCATCCGTAGGACGGCTTGCGCGCGAAACGGAGAATCGACAGATCCGACATGCCCAGGTGCACCGCGGCGTTGCAGAACCAGGCGAAACAGACCACGCCCCAGAAACCGATCCGGGACGGACGGTCTGCCGGCGGCTGGATGAGGGCGAAGACATCGGTGCTCCCCAGCTTGGCGAGCATCACCAGGCCGCAGGCGAGAAACACCAGGAACATCCAGGGCGCGGCCACGTGGCCAATCCGGGCGACAAAGCCGTAGCCGCGCACCGCCACGAAGGTCATGGCCGCCCCGATCGCGAGGCAGGTCAGGCACCAAACCCAGCCCGTGGGCAGCGTGTCGGAGAAGGTCGGCATCCGGATCTGCCCGCCGAACGGGACGCCCGCCGCCGTGGCGGACACGGTGACCATGGCGCCGGCCAGGAAGCAGAAGAGCACCGCGTTGAAGAGGTTGTAGAGGGTGACGAGGTTGCGGCCGGTGATCCGCTCGAGCTGGTAGTACAGCGTCAGCCGCCGGCGCGTGGCGATCTCCGCGGTCAGAAAACGCCAGGTGAGAACCGCCAGCAGGTTCCCGAGCAGCAGGCCCACCGTGAGATCGAACGCGCTGGCACCCCAGGCGATGAACAGCGGGCCGATCATGAACTCGGTTCCCGCCGTGTGTTCGCCGGCGTACATGCCCCAGAACGCGCTCGCCCCTTTGCGCGCCGGCTCGGGCACCGGCTCGCGCTCGAACTCGTCGCCGGCGTGCGGTGCGGGGGAGACGGTATCGCTCATGCCCGGGGGCGGCACTGGGGGCTATCGCTTGGCCAGGACCGTGCGCTCGTAGGTCTTGACCTCAGCAAGCCAGGCATCGCCCACTGGCGCGTTCCTGGTCAGGCAGTACTGGTCCCAGACCGCGCCGGCGGGAAGGAGCTTCATTTCCTCCATGCGCGCCAGGCGGCTCGTGTAATCGCGGTCGCGCTCGGCGGCGCGCAGGGCGCCGACGGGGGCCAGGAGGGCCAGGAGGAGGGCCTTGAGCATGTTGCGCGTGCCGATCACCCAGGCCGCAACCCGGTTGATGCTGGCGTCGAAGTAATCGAGGCCGATCCGCACCCGCTTGAGGTAGCCGCCCCAGACGATCTCCTGGGCAATGGCCTCGAGGTCATCGGTGAGCGTGACCACGTGATCGCTGTCCCAGCGCACGCCGCGGCTGACGTGCAGCGCAATCTCAGGCAGGAAACAGAGCACCGACGAGATCTTGTCCGCGATCCCCTCCGTCGGATGGTAGTGGCCGGCGTCGAGGGTGAGCAGCGTGCCCCGGCTGACGGCGTAGCCCAGGTAAAACTCGTGGGACCCCGGCGTGTAGCTCTCGGCTCCGATCCCGAAGAGCTTGGGCTCGACCGAGTCGACGTTGAGTCGGCGGTCGATCGTGCGGGCGTAGATGGCATCGAGCGATTCGGCCAGGCGCTCGCGCGGGCCGCGGCGGTCGGCCGGCGTGTCCTTCATGCCGTCCGGGATCCAGAGATTCGTGAGGCAGGGCGATCCCAGCGCCCGGCCGAAGGCGGCGCCGATCTCGCGGCAGCGGATGCCGTGCTCGATCCAGAACCGGCGGATCGCCTTGTCCGGATGCGTCAGGGTCAGGCCGCCGTCGACCTTCGGATGCGAGAAATACGTTTGGTTGAAGTCGAGTCCGATCCGGCGGCTCCGGGCCCAGGCGATCCAGTTCCCGAACGCCGCGGGCGTGAGGGCGTCGCGGTCGCGCTTGCGGCCGCCCATTTCCGCGTACGAGGCGTGCAGGTTGAACCGGTGCCGTCCGGGGATCAGGGAGAGCGCCGTCTCGAAATCGGCGCGGAGTTGATCCGGCGTTCGCGCCTTGCCCGGGTAGTTCCCGGTCACCGCCAGGCCGTCGCCCAGGGCCGCCCCCGCGTTTTCGAAACCGCCCACGTCGTCCCCCTGCCAACAGTGGATCGAGATGGCGACGCGGCCCAAGTCGCGCAGCGCGCGGTCGGTGTCCACGCCTTGTTCGGCATAGCGTTCGCGGGCCAGACGGTAGGCGGATTCAATCGAGCGGGTTTTCATGGTTTCTGGGACCGGAGTGTGCCAGAGGGCGAACGGGCTTGGCCAACGGAAAAAAGCCGGCGGCGGGCGCAGCCGGGCCGCGCCGGTTCTTCCCACAGGCCCGGCTGCCGGGCGTCACCGGGCGCAGAACAGGACGAGGAGCTGCGCCGAGAGGACGCGGAGCAGCATGGTGAGTGGATACACCGTCGCATAGGCGATCGAGGGCGCATCGGATCCGGTCATCGAGTTCGCGAAGGCCAGGGCGGGCGGGTCCGTCATGCTGCCGGACAACACGCCGCAGAGACTGCTGAAGTTCATCTTCCCGAAGCGGCGGGCGGCAACGCCGACCAACAGGATTGGCAGCAGCGTGATCAGCGCGGCGGCGGCCATCCAGGTGAGGCCCGGTCCCCGGGTGAGCGTGGGGAGAAACTGATCGCCGGCGCGGAGGCCTACGCAGGCCAGGAACAGCGTGATGCCGAGCTCCCGAAGCATGAAGTTGGCGCTCAGCGGCATGTAATAAATCAGCGGCCCGATCCGGCCCACGCGGCTGAGGATCAAGGCGACGAGAAGCGGGCCGCCGGCCAAACCGAGCTTGACCGGGGCCGGCATCTGGCCCAGGTGGACCGGCCAACTGCCGATCAGCACGCCGAGGGCAATCCCGACGAAGATCGGCACAATCTGCGGATGGTTCAATTGCCGCGGGGAATCCCCCAGCGCGTCGGCCGCCTTCCCGATGTCCTCCTCCGCGCCGACCAGCAGGACGGTGTCCGCGAATTGAAGCCGGAAGGAGGGCGTGGGGGTGAACTCGATCTCGGCGCGGCTGACCCGGGTCACGGCCACGCCGAAGGCCTCGAGTCCCAGGTCGCCGAGGTGTTTCCCCAGAACCCGGTTCCGCGTGACGACCACGCGGCGCGTGGTGACCTTGCTGGGAAGGTTGCGCAGGTCGACTTCGGCGGGCTCGCCGAGCAGGACCTGCACCTCGTGCAGCCTCGAAGGAGACCCGACCGCGAGCAGGACGTCCCCAACCCGCACGGCGGTCTCGCCGGTGACCACATGGATCTCCGTGCCCTTCCGGATTCTCGAGAACACGACGCCAGGGCCTGCAAGACCGCGGACGCGATCCACCGTCAGACCCTCGAGGCTGGGGTTCCGGACCTCGATGTTGAGGGTGCCGAGCTTGGGGTGGCTCGATTCGAGTTGGCGGGCGAACTCGGCGGCCTCGGCGGCGGGCTGGATCGCGAACCCTCGGCGGAGGATGCCCATCGTGAGGATGATCCCGAGGATGCCGAACGGGTAGGCGACGGCGTAGCCGAGGCCCGGGAGCTGGGCGGCCTCGGGCGTGGTTTGGGGGAGATTCAGCAGGGCCTGTTGGGCGGCGCCCAAGGCGGGCGTGTTCGTGGTGGCGCCTGCGAAGAGGCCGACCGCCACGCGGATGTCGATTCCGCCCCAGTGGATCAGGGCGAGGGTCATGAGCACGCCGAGGCCGACCACTGCCGCGGCCAGCAGGTTCAGGGGAAGCCCCGAGCGGCGGAGCGACGCCACAAAGCCGGGGCCCACTTGCATGCCGATCGTGTAGACGAACAGAATCAGGCCGAACTCCTGCACGAACTCCAGAACCTGCGGGTGGACCTGGAATCCGCAATGGCCAAAGGCCAGCCCGCTGAACAGAACGCCCGCGACGCCGAGGCTGACGCCCCGGAACTGGAGGCTGCCCAGGAAGACGCCGGCGGCTGCGACCATGCTCAGCGCGAGCAGCGCATGCGCGATGCTTTGGCCCAGCAGCAGTTCAACCAGCCAGTCCATTAGCGAGGCGCGGAAGAGAGGGTCCGGAAAGGCAGGGAGGCTTCACGGGATCGCGGACTTCGTTAGGTCTGAGGCGGTGCCTCGCCAACATCAAAACACCTCGACCGGCAGGCCGGTTCCCGCCCGGACGGCGTGGGCGATGCGCGAGAGGCTTTTCAGGGAGAGGTGCTCGCACTCCGGGTGCATGGTCGGCCGCATGGCCGAGTAGATCTGGACCAGCGAAATGCGGGCGCCGGCCTCCTTCAACTCCCGGAGGCGCTCGATGAACTGGTCGATCTCTCCCGAGGGCGGCTCCTCGCCGTGGAAGCGGGGGAAGAGGCTCTGAATGACGATCGGGCGGTGCCGGCCGACGAGCAGGATGTTTTCGAGGACCTTCTCGATCGGGACCGCGGGCCGGTCGATCCGCTCGATGTAAGCCCGCGTGCCGCCATCCAGCTTCAGCCAGAGCTCGTCCTGCGGGGTGAGGGTGTGGAGGCCGGCCTGCACCGCCGGCAGGTCCAATCCCGTCGCATTCGAGATGAGGACGACCTTGAAGAACGGGTACTTGGAAAGGGCGCGCAGGTGGACGATGGCCTGGACCGCCTCACGGAACGCCGGGCACAGCGTGGGCTCGCCGTCCCCGCTCAAGGCCACGTGCCGCAATTCCAGCAGCTCCGGAGGCAGCGACTTGAACCCGGGCAGGCTGTGCAACCGTCCGTCGAGCGCCAGAGCCAGCGCATGATCCAGCTCCTGGACCATGACCCCCACATCCAGCCCGCGATCCCGCCCCGGGACCTCCCGGTTCACTTCGCAGTAGACGCAGTCGAAGTTGCACTTCTTGTCGGGGTTCATGTTGATCCCGACGCAGAGGCCGTGGGCCCGGGGCGATACCACGACGTAGACAAACCGGTGGTTCAGGAAATTCCGGGCATAGCCGCACGCCGTCTCCCATGCACCGCCCGCGTGGGGCGGCTCGTGGGGCGGGTGGCTCGAGTTGTGTTCGACGGCTGTTCCCATAACCGGATCCGTCCGCGGGACCCTGATAAGCTGCACAGACCCCGGGAGCTTTCGGCTGTTTCCCACTCTGCCGCGGCGGCTGCGCGGGGCGCTTTCCCCCATTTGTGAAAGACTCACCATTATTTGACATGGCGCAGCATTGCGCTCGCCGCGCCCGCCGCGTAGGCTGGCGCCTGCCATGTGTCGCCACCGATTCGCCTTGCTCCTGCCGGCGGCTCTCGTCGCCTGGCTGTTCGCCGGATGCACCTCGGGCCCCTCGCCGCGTCGGTCCTCGCCGCCCGTTACGGCCGTGTTTCACGCGCCGAAACTGGCGGAGATCGACGCGGCCATTGCCGAGGCGATCGCGGGTCAGCGGTGTCCGGGGGCTGTGCTCTGGCTCGAGCGCAGCGGGGTCGCCTACACCAAGGCTTACGGCCGGCGCGCCGTCGTGCCCGCGCCGGAGGCCATGACCGAGGACACGATCTTTGATCTCGCTTCCCTGACGAAGGTGCTGGCGCTGACCCCGGCGGTGATGCAACTCGTCGAGCGCGGGCGGTTGGGCCTCGACGATCCCGTGAGCCGGCACCTTCCCGAGTTCACGGGCGACGGCAAGGAGGCAATCACCGTCCGCCAGCTGCTGACCCACACCTCGGGGTTGCGACCCGATGTCAGCCTCAAGCCCGAGTGGTCAGGCACCGAGGCGATCCTGCGACTCGCGTGCGCGGAGAAGCTGCAGGCGCGCCCGGGCGAGCGTTTGATCTACAGCGACACCGGACCGATTCTGCTGGGCGAGGTGGTGCGCCGGTTGACCGGCCGGCCGTTGGACCAGTACTTGACGGAGGAAGTCTACAAGCCGCTGCGGATGACCCGGACGCGGTTCAATCCGCCGCCGGACTGGGGGCCGCAGATCGCGCCCACGGAGGTCGAGCAGAACCGGCCGCTGCGCGGCATCGTCCATGACCCCCGCGCCCGCCGGATGGGCGGCGTCGCGGGACACGCCGGACTGTTCTCGACGGCCTCGGACATTGCCCGCTTTGCGCGGATGATGCTCAACCGGGGCGAGCTCGAGGGCGTGCGCGTGTTCCGGCCGGAGACGGTGGATCTGATGACGCGGGTTCAGACGCCGGCGGGGATCGAGGCGCGGCGGGGGTTGGGGTGGGACATCGATTCCTCGTACGCCGGGCAGCGCGGCTCGGTATTCCCGGTGGGGGGCTATGGCCATACGGGCTGGACCGGGACGTCGCTTTGGATCGACCCGTTTTCGCGGACGTTCGTGATCCTGCTGTCGAACCGGAACCATCCGGACGAGAGCGGGAGCGTGGGCGCGCTGCGCCGTCGCGTGGCGACGCTCGCCGCCGAGGCGGTGATCGGCTTCAACTTCGCTTATGTCCCCGGGGCGCTGCCGCCGTCGACGCTGGGCGCGAGCCGGTCCGCGACCCCGACGCGGGCGGTCCGCAACGGGGTCGACGTCCTGGCCCAGCGTGATTTCGCGCCGCTCAAGGGGCGGCGGGTGGGTTTGATCACGAACCACACCGGCCATGACCGGGAGCGGAATCCGACGATCGATCTGTTCCACCGGGCGAAGGACGTCACGCTGGTGGCCCTGTTCAGCCCCGAGCACGGGATCCGCGGCGCGCTCGACGATTCGGTGGGCGACAGCACGGATCCGGCCACCGGGCTGCCGGTCTATAGCCTGTACGGCCAGCGGCGGGAGCCGTCGGCGGAGCAGCTGCGCGGGATCGACACGCTGGTGTTCGACATCCAGGACATCGGCTGCCGGTTCTACACTTACATTTCGACCATGGGCCTCGCCATGGACGCCGCGTCGAAAGCCGGCATCAACATGGTCGTGCTCGATCGCGTCAACCCCATCGGCGGCGAGAGCCTCGACGGCCCGGTCCATACGGGGCCCTCGACGTTCACCGCCTTCCACCGGCTGCCCCTGCGCCACGGGATGACCGTGGGCGAGCTGGCCCGGCTCTTCAATGCCGAGCGCGCCCAGCGCTGCGACCTCACCGTCATCCCCGTCGAGGGGTGGTCGCGCGGGCTCTGGTTCGATCAGACCGGCCAGCCGTGGACGCATCCCTCACCCAACATGCGGAGTCTCACGGCGGCCACGCTCTACCCGGGCGTCGGGTTGCTCGAGACCACCGCGCTTTCCGTCGGCCGCGGCACCGGAACCCCCTTCGAGATCGTCGGCGCCCCCTACGTCAAGGACGTCCGGTTCGCCGCCGAACTGAACCGCGCCGGCCTGACCGGGGTGCGGTTCGTTCCCGTCCGCTTCGTTCCGACGGCCTACGTCTACAAGGACAAGGCGTGCGGTGGCGTGCAGATTGTGCTGACCGACCGCGATCGCTGCGACGTCGTGAACGTCGGACTCCTGATGGCGTCCGTGCTGCACCGGCTCTATCCCGAGTCGTTCGATCTCGACAAGTTCAACCGGCTGCTGCAGCACCCGCCGACGATCGAGGCGATCCGCGCAGGCAAGTCGATCGCCGAGATCCGGGCGTTGTGGCGCCCCGACCTCGACGAGTTCGCCAAGCGCCGGAAGCCCTGCCTCCTCTACGATTGAGCGGCGCCTACCCGAAGGCGGCTTGGATCCAGGCCAGGAGCAGGCCGTACGCGGCCAGGTTGACGATCAGACCCAGGCCGGCAAGGGCACAGCCCCAGGCCAGACAGCGCCGGCCCGGGTTCCAGCCCTCCGGATCCGCTGCCCGCATCTGGAACCGGCGGACGATGGCGGAGATGGCGTAGGGCAGGCCGAACCAGGGAATGAGGCTCGCCGCGCCGTGGCGGAGGCAGCGCTGGCTGCCCTCGAGAATTGCAATCTTCTGTTCGGCAGTGGGCATGATTCAAGGGGATGGCGTCGGCGCTGTCGCTCCGGCAGCGGGCGCCGGCAACGTCGGGGCGGGGGTGGGGGCGGCGAACTTCCGGAGCTGTCGTTTCTCGACGAGCTGCAGCTCCTGTTTCAGGGCGCGCAAGACAGCCTGGTTGCCCGCCATGAACGCCAGCATGAGAATCAGCAGGGCAAGCACGACCACCACGGCGGTCCCGCGTTGGTGCCGATGGGGATGGAATCGAATTCTCATGGTGTGGCGTCCGCGGCAGCCACGGCGGCAAAGGTGAATTGCGGCGTCACCCGCGCCGCCTTCAGGCGGGTGGGCAGTTCGACTTCCCACCGCCACCAGGCCACGTGGCGGCCGGCGTCCCTGATGAACCGCGACGTGGCGACGGCAGGGAGGACGGGCTCGACCCGGCCGTTCGGATCCGTGCCGCGCCAGACCGAGTTCGTGACCACCAGGTAGTGGATGGTGCCGCCCGCCACGGGAATGTCGAGGAGCGTGGTGCCGTCCGCAGTCTGAAGGCGGACGGGGCCGGTGGCCTGCCGGATATCAGCCCGCCAGCGCTCGCCCGCCTTCACGGTGCGCGCGAGATCATCCGCGTTCCGCCGGAGGTGGCGCGAGAAGGAGAGCACCTCGTAAAAGGAAGCCAGGGCGACGCCGATGACGACCATCAGGACGGAGACGTAGACGAGGCACTCGATGAGCATGATGCCAGCCTGGCGGCGCTGCGGGACGCGCCCCGAGGAGAGCGTGATCCCGCGGCTGCCGGAATCGAGGCGAGGCGTCGAGAAGGCGCTGGCCGCGTCGAGTTTCATGGCAGTGTCACCTCCCGCACGACGGCGCCGCCGCGATCCGGGCGTTCCGGATGCCACGCCAGTCGAACATGGCGGCCGTTGATTCCCAGCTCGAACCGGCCCCGGGGCAGGTGCCGGGCCGCCTCGGCGCGGGGCGCGTAGCGCTGCGTGCCCTGGGGGAAGGCCTGCCACTCGCCCGCAGCCAGGACTTCGAGTTCGCCGTCCACGATCTCCATGGCGACCGCCCGGTGGTAATAGGCGCGGCAGAGCTTCTGTTCGCCCAGGAGGCCGAGGCCGATCGGCAGGACCGCGATGCTCACCATGCTGATGGCGATGATCAGCTCGGTGGTGAGCATGCCCCGGCGGGCCTGCCGGCACCGGGTGAGGGGAGAAGAGGTCACCATAACACGCCTGTGTGGATGAGTTGGATCAGGAACCCGTGCACCCCGACCGCGAGGAGGCCCACATAGAAGCCGTTCAACAGCACCAGCCCGGCGGTTGCGACCTGGGCGGCGACCTGTTCGCCGCGGAACGCTCGAGCCGTGAGCGCTTCATGCCAGCCGACGAGCGAGGTCTCGAACCGGCCGGGCCCCTGCGCCGCGTTCTCGAGGCGCCAGAGGAACTCGCCCGCGTCGTCCAGGTGCCGGACCGCCTCGGGCAGCCGTTTCCCGGACTCGAGGTCGCGTCGCATGCGGTCGGCGCGTCGTTCGATCTCGCGGTTGGCAGTGCTCAGGGCGGCGAGGCGCACGGCCTGGCCCTCGGGCACGCCGCTGTCCAGCAGCAGCGAGAGGACGGCCGAGAAATCCCGCTGCAGCCGCTGCCGCCGCCAGGGAATGCACCACGCGAGCCAGTCCGGGAGCCCGGGGGCGATCCGCGAGACTTGCCGCGCCAGCCGCGGACCGCCCACATACGCCAGGGCGAATACCAAAAGACCGAAGACCAAAGCCGCCTGCGAGGCGATCAGGGGCACCCGCAGCTCCGCCAGCGTCAACAGCAACGGAAGCTGGCCGCCGCCCATGTCCTCGGCAATCTGCACGTACTTCGGCACCACAAACACCATCAGCATCAGGTAACACGCCACCCACACCGGGCCGAGGATCACGGTCAACAGCAGGAGGTAGTCCCGGGCGTCATGAGCGGTCCACACCGCCGGCACGAGGTCGCCCAGGCGCTCCCGGCAGATCGTCAGCACCCGCCGCACATCCCCCGTCTCGATCCCGATCCGCAGCAGCGCCGCCACCCCAGGCGGCAGGAAACCAGGCACCCGATCGAGGGCTTCGGGGAAGCTGCGGCCAGCCTCGAGATGCGCCGCCAGCAGATGAAACCGCAAGCCGAGCGCGGTGTCGCTGCTCGAGGCGGCCCCGATCACGATCGCCTCGGGACTTTCCCCGCGCCGGAGTCCGGAGTCCAGCAGGTCGATCAGCAGGTGAGCCCGCTCCCGGCGCCGGACTGGCAGGCTCAACCCCTGGTAGCACGCGTAGCCCAGCCCCGCGAAGACCACCGGGACCGCCAACCAGAAGAGGACGATGAGCAGTGGGTTGTCCATGGACGTGCTTTCAGGCTTTCACCCGCCCAGCATGCTGAGGAAGGTGAAGATGCCCAGAACCCGGAGGCCGAGCAGCAGTTGGCAGATGATGAGGGCGCCCAGGCCGACGACCGCGGCGGGCAGGGCGGCGTAGAGGAGCATCTCGACGCGGTGCCGGGCCCGCTCCTGGTAGAGCTCCGCCGCCCGGGCAAACCCTCCGACGAGGTCCTCGCCTGCCTGGCCCACGAGCCAGAGGAAGAGCGGGGGGAACATCGGCAACTGGCGGGCGAGGCCCGAGACCTTGCCGGCGCCGGCGGCAAGCTGGGACTGCCAGCGCTCGAGAGACCGGGCGAGGGCGGTGTCCGGCTGGAACTGGCTGACCAGGCGTAGGGCCTCAGGCAAGCCGGTGCCGGCGGCGAGCAGCAGGCGCATGGTGGCGGCGAACTGGCTGAGGCTGGACTCCCGGAAGCCGGGCAGGTGCCAGCGGGCCCAGCCCCGCGCGGCGGGGACGGTCAAGGCGAGGACGAACAGCACCGCGGCTGCCGCGAACAGGATCGTGGGCACGAGGAAAGCGTTTCTGCCGCCCACCGTCATGATGCCAGGCAACGGCCGCCCCTCGAACATGTCACTGAAGATACCCTCCATGGCGCTGGTGTAGACCGCGCTGAATCCGAACAGGAGCACCGAGAGGGCAAGGGACACCGCGAGGACGATGCCCGGATAGACCATCAGGGCGGTGAGCCGCGTCCAGAGGTTGTGCCGGCGCTGGTAGTAGTCCGCCAGCAGGGTCAGGATGCCGGGCAGGTCCTTCCCCTGGGCGCCGACCTGGATGAGGTGCGTGTAAAGCGAGGGGAGCTCGCGTCGGGCCACCGCCTCCCGAAGCGGCATCCCCGCCGTCAGATCCGCCCGGAGCCGATCGAGCTCGGCGCGGAGTTTGTCCTGCCGCATCGTGGCGCAGAGTTGCTCGAGCGCGCCCTCGAGCGGGATGCCGCAGCGCAGCATCCCGGCCAGCTGCTGGTTGAAGAAGGCGAACTCGTCGTGGTTCAGGCTCATGGCATTCGGGTCCTTCGAGGGGCCGCGCTGCGTCGCGTGTCGAGGTCGAGCCGGGGGCGGGTCTTTCTGTCGGACCGCTCACTCGGGCGGCTTCCCAAACACCCGCTCGAACTCCACCGAATCAGACAAGCCTCGGGCGACAACCTCACGCGCCGCCGCTTCGAGGGTGACGGGCGGTTGGATGGCGTCGGGTCCCTGGGCCCGGACCTGGCGCCGCAGGGCGGGATCGATTCGGATCTGCTCGACCACGGGCACGCGTCCCCGGTAGCCGGTGTGGAGGCAGGCAGCGCAGCCGGCGGCGGGCGCCGTCGAGGCGCCGGCACAGGCGGGACAGCGCCGCCGCAGCAGCCGCTGGTTCAGGACCAGCTCGATCGCGGATACCGCCGCGTATCGGTCCGGGCACATGGCGAGGAGCCGCTCGAACACGCCGCGGCACGAGCCGGCATGGAGCGTCGAGATCACCAGGTGCCCCGTCAGCGCGGCGCGCACCGCCAGTTGCGCGGTCTCATCATCGCGGATCTCCCCGAGCACGAGCGCTTGCGGATCCTGCCGGAGCAGATGCCGTGCGGCGACGGCGAAGTTCAAACCGCGGGCCTCGTTCACCTCGGTCTGCATCACGCCGGGGAGAATCTGCTCGACGGGATCCTCGATCGTGATGAGGTGGCGTCCCCCCAGGCCGAGCAGGAACTCGAGGCAGGCGTAGATCGTCGTGGTCTTGCCGCTCCCGGCGGGCCCGGTCAGGAGCAGCAGCCCCGATTGCTGCCGCAGAAAAGCCTCGAGCTCGGCCGCCGTGCGCTCCGGGAACTGCAGGTCGCGCAGCCGGCGCGGCGCGCACGCCAGAAACAGGCGGAGCACGATCTTCTCCCCCGTGACAGTCGGGTAGGTCGCCACGCGGATATCGTGCGCGGCCCCGCTGTCGGCGCGGTCGATCCGGCCGTCCTGGGGGAGGGAGTCCTGGTAGGTCTTCAACCGGGCCAGGTACTTGATGCGGCCGAACACCCGTTCGGCGAGGGGATTGGGGAGGTCCCGGACCGGGGTGAGGACGCCGTCGAGGCGGAAGGCGATGTGGGCGCCGGCGGCGTGGGCCTGGAGATGGATATCGCTGGCGCCGGCAGTTTCCGCCTGGCGGATCAGCTCGGTCAGCGTCTCGGGCGCTGTGAGATCGTCACTCATCCTCTGCCGGCTAGAGTCCTCGACCTGGGGAATGTGGGGTCAACAGGTCAAGTTTGGCCCGTGCGGTTCCCGGCCTCTCCATCTTCCGTCGAGGACTCAACATTAGCGAGGCGCGGAAGAGAGGGTCTGGAAAGGCAGGGGGGGCGTTCATGAGGCTGCGGACTGCATTGAATCTGAGGCGGCACCTCGCTAGGCTGTGGGGCGTGGCGGAGGGGAATCGAACCCGGCTGACGTATCGTCTCGAATTGAGGCGGTCGGTGGCGCACGGCGTGCTCGAGGCTGGGGGGAGCACGTTTCTGCTGTTGATTGCCGTGCGGTGGTATCATGCCGGTTCGCTGGCCAAGGCGCTGGTGGCGGCGGGCGGGAGTGCGGGGTTGTTGCTGACGCCGCTGGTGGTGTCGCAGGTGGCGCGGTTGGGTTGGCCGGTGGCGACGGCGGCGGCGCGGTTGGCGATGGTGGGGTGCGGTTGTTTTCTGCTGATGGCGGTGATCCCGTGGCTGCCGTTCTACGTGCTGGGGAGCATGATCACGATGGCGGCGGCCTCGTCTGCGGTGCCGCTGATGACGCAGATCTACCAGGAGAACTACCCCGAGGACCAGCGGGGCAAGCTCTTCTCGAGGGCGGTCATGCTGCGGATCGCGACGGCGGCCGGGTTCAGCCAGGTGGCGGGCCGGCTGCTTTCGGACGATCTGGGGCGGTACCCATGGCTGCTGGTGGTGTTTGCGCTGGCGTTCGCCTACGCGGGACGATGTCTGTATCGGTATCCGTCGACGCCGCTCACGGGAGCCGGGGGATCGCATCCGTTCCGAGCGATGGTTTTTGTGCGGACCGATCCGCTGTTCCGGCACACGTTGATCTGCTGGATGCTGATGGGGTTTGCGAATCTGATGATGTTGCCGATGCGGGTCGAGTACCTGGCGAATCCCAAGTACGGCCTGGTGCTCGACACAAGCGTGATCGCGTTTCTCGTGGGGGTGCTGCCGAATCTCGCCCGACTGGTGATGAGTCCGCTGTGGGGCTGGCTGTTTGACCGGATGAACTTCTTTCTCCTGCGGATCGTGTTGAACCTCGGATTTGCGCTGGGGATTCTGACGTTTTTTGTCAGCGACTCGTACACCGGGCTGGTGATTGGGGCGGTGGTGTTTGGCATCTCGAACTCGGGTGGCGACGTGGCCTGGGGGCTGTGGGTCACGAAGTTCGCGCCGCCGGAGCGCGTGGCGGACTACATGTCCGTGCACACGTTTTTCACCGGGGTGCGCGGCGTTCTGGCGCCGGTGCTGGCGTTCCAGTTGGCGCACGGGATATCCTTGGCGGCGATGGGTTGGGCGAGCGCCGGCCTGATTGTGGCGGCGAGTCTGATGCTGGTTCCGGAGGCACGGATGGGGCGCGGTGCGCTGCGCGGTAAGGCTCTTACGGAAGACGTGTCGGAGTAGCGGCGGGGAAGAGAGGGTCCGGAAAGGCAGGCAGTTTCATGGGATCGCGGACTTCGTTAGGTCTGAGGCGGCGCCTCGCCAGCGAAGTCAGGACCTGACCGGAGGTTTTGTCCGCGCGAGCCGGTGCACGGCAACAAGCAGCAGAGCGAGGCTGGTGCCCGGGGCGAGTCCGCGGGGTTCAGGGACCATTTCGAGGCGGAGGCTCCATTGCGCGAACGTGCTCGAGTCGCGGCTGGCGACATCGGCCATGTAGAGCACCCAGAGGCCGTCGGGGCTCATGCCCTCGAAGCGCCATTGATGGAATTCGGCAGACTCGTACTGCACCTGCGGTGCAAGGGCAAGCCAAACCGGATCCGCGCGCCGCCCTAACCGCGGGCGGCTACGGGCGGGGGTCGGCGTAGCCGCCGGCGTGAGCCGGCGCTGACTCTCGCTACGGCTTGCAGCGGACGAAGATCCGGAGGCGTTTGGCGGAGTAGGAATCGGCGTTTCCGGCGAAGGTCCAATCGGGGTTGCCGGTGGGCTGATTGCCGATGCCGAGGTCGGCGCCCTTGCCTTCGCGCCAGTGATTGACGGCGAAGACGGTCTGTCGCGCGTTGAAGTTGTGGACCTGGAGGCAGCCGTAGCCGTCGACGGGGTCGCCGGGTTGATCGCCGAAGTCGTAGACGGACGCCGAGGCATTGGGCACGCCGGCGGAGTTGGCGGTGCCGTAGTTATGGGGCCAGAACTCGATGTTGCCGGCCGGGAGGTTCTTGCCGGTGGCGACGCCTTTGACGTTCGAGTAGATGGTGAGGTTGGAGACCGTCTGTTGGAAGCGGAGGCCGGTGCTGGCGGTGGGGAGGGCGAGTTTGGGGGCGGAATCGACGAAGGCCTCCATCGAGACGAAGGCGTACTGGGTGTTGCCGTCCTTGGTTTGGAGCTCGATAAAATAGGCGACGCGGTCGAAGGGGCGGGTGATTTGGGCGCTGCGGTTGGCGGTGTAGGTGATGGTGGGGCCCAGGGTGGAGAGGTCGAGGTCGTAGACCAGCTCGTATTCCCTGGCCTCGGGGACTTTCAAACTGAGGAGGTCGCGGGCGGGGGCGGTGCCGGCGCGGAACGCGCCGGCGGGCAGGCCGGCGCCGTTCATGAGGTTGGGCTCAGCCAGCATGCTCCAGGCGAACCGCATGGCGACGGGCCGCTTGACCTCGGGCGCGGAGAGGACCACCGAGGCGCCGTCGATTCGGGCTTGGGCGGGGACGAAGCCGCCTTCATCGGCGTCGATGATCTCGAACCATGAGAGCGGTTTGCCGTCGCGGCTGGCGAGGCCGCCGTCGGCGTGGTCGAACGTCACGCGCAGGGTGCCGCCTTCGAGGGCTAGGGACTTGAAGGTGGGACCGGACCAGACGACGCCGGTCTGCTTGTAGGTTTGGGCGAGAGCCCATCCGGCGAGGCGGCGGCCGACGTCCTGTTTGTTGGTGGGATGGATGTCTTTGAGATCTCCGATATCGTTGATGACGACCATGCCGGTATGGGGGATCTGCTGGGCTTCGGTCTGGGCCTCCCAGAACTCGGCGATCACCTCGGGGTTGCCGCCGTAGTTGAAGGGGGCGATCTGGACGAAGTAGAACGCGAGGTCCGGATTATCGAACACGCGGCGCCAGCCGTCGATGAGCGCCTTCATGCGTTCGGTGTAGAGGCGGCCCTCGCTGCTGTTGGATTCGCCCTGATACCAAATCGCGCCTCGGAGGGCGAGGGGGCGTAGCGGGTGGATCATGCCGTTGTAGAGGGCGGTGGCGTGCTGGACGTCTCGCGGCGGGTGGAGTTCTTCCGGGTAGGCGGGCATGGCGGGGACGAGCGTCTGGTCGGCGAGCGACTTGCGGGCTGCTCCGAGCCATTGTTCGGTGGCCTTCAAGGTTTGTTCGAGGCGTTCCTTGTGGAGGGTGGACCTGGGGTCACCCAGTTGGACGCGCTCGAAGTCGCGGCGGAGGGCGGGGACGCCGGCGAAGCCTTCGGGGGGCGTCCACGATTCGATGCGGGTGCCGCCCCAGGTGGCGTCGATCAAGCCGACGGGCACACCATCGAGGCGCTGATGCAATTCGCGGCCGAAGTAATAGGCGGCGGCGGAGAAGCCGCCCCAGCCTCCTTCGGCGATCGCGGCCGGAGTGCAGGTTTTCCAGGCCGCCTCGGTATCATCCTGCGGCATGGGTGTCCATCGGTTGGGGACGAGGAGGAGTCGGATACGGGGGTAACTGGCGGCGGCGATTTCCTGCTGGGCGTCGCGGCAGGCGGCGATACCCATTTCCATGTTGGACTGGCCGGAGCACAGCCAGACCTCGCCGACGGCGACGTCCTCGAAGGTGATCGTGTTCTTGGCCTTGACGGTCAGGGTCAGGTCGCGGGCTACTGCGGCCGGTGGCAGCGTCAGGCGCCAGTCGCCGCGGGCGTCCGCCGTGGCCTGTCCCGATTCGTGACCCAGCGTGACGTCCACGGCCTCGCCGGGATCGGCCTGTCCCCAGACGACGATGGGCTCGCCCTGTTGCAGCACCATGTGGCTGCCG
>JAKQDD010000019.1 GCA_029556615.1 Verrucomicrobiota bacterium
ACCGGACTCCTCCTTGTACCGGTCCATGCGCGGGCGGACGAAGACGCCCTTGGGGCAGAGGCGCCCAGCGGTGGCGCTGGGCATGGCCGAGCGCACGCCGAACTTGCGCGCCTCGTAGCTGGCGGCGCAGACCACGCCGCGTTGCGTGGGCGGGGCGCCGACGACGACCGGCTTGCCGCGCAACGCCGGATTGTCGCGCTGCTCGACTGAGGCGAAGAACGCGTCCATATCCAGGTGGGCGATGACGCGGTGCATCCGGAGGCAGGATGCCATTTCCGGGACGATGAACCAAGGCCCTGGACTCGGCCGCGAGATGCGACCCCTGCAAGATGCTGGCTGGGGTGCCAACGAAGAGCCGAACGTTCAACGTGCAACGCTTAAGGCCCAACGCCCAAATGCCCCGGCAGCAGGCCGGCCAATTGTTTTGTCGCCGTCGGCGGAAGCGACAGCCTTTATCACCGCCCAAGCCCGAGCAGAACGATCACGACGATCACGGACATCACCAGCAGAATGCCCGCGACAGTCAGTATCCGCCGCCGCTGCGCCGCCAGGAATGCCCCGGCCGCCTCCTGGTTCATGTAGAAACGGTCGTGATCGAGTCCGACGAATACCCCGCGGGAGACCATCCTGTCGAAGACCCACGAGCGTCGCATTCCCACATCGGCAAAGGAAATCGCCCTGTCTGGGGAGGTTGCGCCTCCGGGCGAGGTGTACAACGACCCCGAGGTCTATGGTGCCAAGCGACCGGTCTGGGACACCAGCCGTTGGTGAGCAGGGGAATGCGGTCGGCCCTCGGCTGCGGCGGCCCAGGGTCCCCTCGCTTCGCTCGGCGGCAGGGCTCGCGAGCTGGAGCTCGCCAAACCGAGCCTTGCCGCCCCGATGCCGCCGGTCCTCGGACCTCCTGCCCTTGACGGCGCTGGTCTTCAGCGAGACACTTGCCTTCGCAATGGAACTGCGAAGGGACATCAACCACCACAACAACCCCGAGCAGAACCCGAAAACCACAGCTTAATTTCCCCGTTCCGTGGTCCAAAGAATGGGGTCCACCTCACCCCATCCGGCAGTCGTTTGGCACGTGTGACGAACCGGGCAAAAGAGCGCATCTTGATGAAATCCTCCGCGCGCAGAATCACCACGGTGGTGGCGGCTGTGCTGATCGGCTTCTGCTCAACGGTGGCGGGCGCCCAACGAACCGAAACGCAGTCTTCCCGATCCGCGCGTGAGTTTATCCGCGTCAGCAAGGACCGAACGCGTTTCGTCTTCTCAAACGGTCAACGCGAGTTCAGACCGTGGGGCTTCAATTACGACCACGATGCCTCGAACCGGCTCCTGGAAGATTACTGGAAGGACGAGTGGGCAACGGTCAGCGGAGATTTCGAGGAGATGAAAGCCCTTGGAGCGAACACCGTCCGTGTCCATCTGCAAGTCGCCAGGTTCATGAACTCCGCCACAGAGCCGGATCGAGAATCGCTCGCACAGCTTGGTCGTCTGTTGCGTTTGGCCGAGACGAATCAGCTTCACCTCGATGTCACCGGCCTGGGCTGCTACCGGAGGAGGGATACGCCGAGGTGGTACAATGACTTGGGGGAAGCCCAACGGTGGGAGGTTCAAGCACGGTTTTGGGAAGCGGTTGCCGAGGTCTGCTCGGCCAGCCCGGCCGTATTCTGTTACGACCTGATGAACGAGCCAATCGTCTCGGAGGACAAACAGAACCGGGACTGGACGCCGGGCGAGTTCGCGGGCATGTGCTTCGTGCAGCGCCTAACCCTCGATCGCGCCGGCCGCAGCGAAAAGGAGGTGGCCAAGGCGTGGGTCGAAACGCTGGTCAAAGCGATCAGAAAGAAGGATCAAGGGCACCTCGTTACCGTCGGCGCCATCCCTTGGGCGTTGACCTTCCCCGGGGCCAAACCGCTGTTCTACTCGCAGGAGGTTGGAGCGAGTCTGGACTTTGTCAGTCTCCACTTCTATCCCAAGCGGGGTGAAGTGGATAAAGCGCTGCCGGCGCTTGCCGTCTACGATGTGGGCAAGCCGATCGTCATCGAGGAAATGTTTCCATTGAACTGCTCGACGAGGGAATTGGGTGCGTTCATCGAGGGATCGCGCCGGCTGGCGGTCGGCTGGCTCGGATTCTACTGGGGAAAGACCATTCCCGAATACAAGCAGAGCAAACCGGACATCGCCGCGTCGATGGCACTGGAATGGCTCGATTACTTTGCCGCGAAGACGCCCGACATTCTCAACGTGCCCCCGAGAGTCGAGCGCTGAGTTTCCTGCAAGATGCTCGCTGTCATCTACGAACAATTCCAGGGACCGCTGGAGCTCCGGCGGGTTTCCGATCCCACCCCACCACATGACGGCGTGGTGGTCCGAGTCGAGGCCAACGGCATCTGCCGGAGCGATTGGCACGGGTGGCGAGGCCATGATCCGGACATTCGGCTGCCCCACGTACCGGGCCACGAATTGGCCGGCGTGATCGAGGCGGTGGGCGTTGGCGTCCGACGCTGGCATCCGGGCGACCGCGTCACCGTCCCGTTTGCCGTCGGTTGCGGCGTCTGCCCCCAATGTATTTCCGGCAACCCGCAGGTCTGTGATGATTATTTCCAACCCGGCTTCACCGCATGGGGTTCGTTCGCCGAATTCGTCGCGCTTCCTCATGCGGACCAGAATCTGGTGCGCCTGCCGGATGAGTTGGGCTTTGTCGCTGCAGCCAGTCTGGGCTGTCGGTTCGCGACGTCCTTCCGCGCGGTGGTGCAACAGGGACGCGTCGTCCCGGGGGAATGGGTGGCGGTACACGGCTGTGGTGGAATTGGCTTGGCGGCCATCATGATCGCCTATGCCGCGGGCGCCCAGGTGATCGGGGTGGACGTGAGACCCGAAGCGCTGGCGTGCGCGCAGGTGCTGGGCGCAGTGCACACCCTGAACGCCAACAGCCAAGGCGACGTAGCGACAGCGATCCATGAGTTCACCGGCGGCGGGGCGCATTTGTCGATCGACGCCCTCGGCAGCCGGGCAACCAGTCGCAACTCGATCCTCTGTTTGCGCAAGCGGGGTCGGCATGCGCAGGTTGGATTGATGGTGGCGGAGGATCGGGACGCGCCCGTGCCGATGGCGTCAGTGATCGCCAGGGAGTTGGAAATCCTCGGTTGTCATGGGATGGCTGCCCAGGCCTATCCGTCGCTGCTCACCATGATCAGGGCGGGCAAACTCGATCCCCAGCGCTTGGTTGGAAAGACGGTCACGCTCGCCGAAGCGCCCGCCGCACTGATCGCTCTTGGGGCATTTGGCGGGACGGGTGTGACCGTCATTGACCGGTTTGACGCGACCTCCCACGCACCGGCCACCCTCATGCCGCCCCTCTCCTCCGTTCAGAGCGGGGGAGAAGCTGGCGAATCGGACTGAGGGGGACCGGTCTCGCCGGGTTCCAAGTCCTGCGAATCACGGCGACCCCATGCGGAAGCTTCGCGACTTCCACCAGACGCCCGAGCTTGGTCACTCCAGCCCCATCTGAAGGCGTTTGATGGCGCGTCAGAACCTCACCTTCTGGGCCATGTCCTGGCTGTGTTCATCCCGCAGGTGGCCGTAGACCTTCATGGCGAGGGCGCCGCCGTCTTTGTGGCCGAGCCAGCGACTGACGGTGGGGATGTCGACGCCGGATTCGATGCAGCGGGTGGCGAACAGGTGGCGCAGGTCGTGGTGGGTGATGCGCGTTATGCCGACCGTGCGCGCGGCGCGGTCCATGGCTTTCTGGGATTCCTGCACCCGCATCACGGGGGCTTCGGGCGGTTCGGATGGCCGGGAAGAGCGAAGGCGCAAGAGCAGGGCTTCCATGTCGGCGATCATCGGCACCAGCCTCGGTTCGCCGTTCTTGGTCACGCGCAGCCGGATCTCTTTGCGGCCGAAATCGCAGTCGGCCCAGATGACGATGGCGGCTTCCGCTCGATGCAGCGCTTCGAGATGAACCGGGCGGGGTTGTTCGATCGAGCGCCCCGCTCGATGGCGCACTCGGCTCGTTTGTCGCGGATGAAGTCCGCCAGACGGAGCTTGGCAACGGTGAAGACCTTGGTTTTCAGGCTTGGGGTCTGTGCAAAAACTACTTCCGATTTTGGCGGGAGCGCCACCGGGCCCGATGCGAGGACCTCGGCGAGCTCGGTCGAGGCGCCCGAGGGAGGGAGTGTATCCTCTGAGATACTTGACCGACCGAGGAACGACGCAGCGGGCCCGGTGCCGCCCCGCCCCGGAGGGCTGGGGGGATTTGGCTCGCTGGCTTCGTTGCTCCTCAGTCACAGAGGTCAAGGCTATGCTCCTTCGTCGCGCCTCGCCAGCGAGCCAAATCCCCTCCAGCAAAACCGGAATTAATTTTTGCACAGACCCTTACCCGAAAGAGCTTGCGACCGACGCGCACTTGGGCAGAGTACGAACTTTATTGGGCCCATAGCTCAGGGGTTAGAGCAGGCGACTCATAATCGCTTGGTCGGGGGTTCGAATCCCTCTGGGCCCACCAGAGTCCTCGACCTGTAGAATTCGATGTCAACAGATCAAGTTTGGCACCTCCGGTTCCAGACCAACCCTCCTTCCGTCGAGGACTCTACGTTAGCAAGGCGCGGAGGCAGGGGGCCCCGCTGCCCCACACAGTTCCTCTGGACTGTAGAGTCCACTCCTGAGGCCTGAGTCGAGCGAAGCTGCTTCAACCTGACGAGGCTTCGCTTCAGGCCGACGAGGCTGCCATGAGACATCGGAAAACCCAACGCGACATGCCTCATCGGTCTGAGGCGCGCCTCGCTAGGGTTTGACCTTCAGGCCTGCCGCGGTGGCGAGGGCCTTCTGGCGATTACCATCGGCCTTCCTCCCGTTCGCGCAACACGGCGTTCGGAAGGATCGTGTCGCCGAAGACGGCCCTGGCGCGGGCCGCGAAGTCGGGCATCCAAATCCGCGATAACCCCGGACTGCGCGACTCAAAGGCGTCTGGTTCAGTCCAGGAGGTTGAGCCGCAAGGGACGCTTACGCGCGGATTTGGGTCCTTGCGCTTGGGTTGCAGTTTCCGCATCAACACGTCATAAATGGCGCGCTGTGAGACTCCCCTTGTTGCTGGCATGGCTTGTGGCGCCCGGGCTGCTGGGCGCGGCTCCCGACGCGTTCAATATGGTGTGGGATTCCCCGAGCCGGGATCACCACGGCTCGATGCCCCTGGGCAACGGGGACATCGCTCTCAACGCGTGGATGACGTCCGACGGCGACCTGCACTTCTATATCGGCAAGACGGACGCCTGGGACGACCAGGGACGCCTCGTGAAGGTCGGCAAGGTGCGGGTGCATTTCGAGCCGAGCCTGCTCTCGGCCGGCGCCCGGTTCCGCCAGGAGCTGAATCTGGCCGGAGGGGAGATGGAGATCCGGATTGGGCGCCCGGCTGGTGCGGCCGGTGGCACGGCGGCCAACGCCGCTGGCAGCCCGGCCCCAGCCGCCGCCGCGGCGGCGGGCGCGGGCGCGGGCGGGTCGACGGTCCGGCTCTGGGTGGATGCGCAGCACCCGGTGATTGAGGTCACGGCGGAGACGGCGGTGCCGGTGACAGCGACGGCGTTTGTCGAGCTCTGGCGGACGAACCGGCGGGAGATCCGGTCGCTGGAGGTCAGCGACGTGCTGCAGGGGTACCGGACGCCGGAGGGCAAGCCGGCGACGCTCATTGTCGAGCCGGACACGGTGTTTGCGGGCCTGCGCGATCGGGTGGGCTGGTGCCATCACAACATCAAGTCGGTGGGCCCGCAGCTGCTGGCGGAGACGCAGGGTCTGACCGGGTTCCCTCAGCCGGATCCGCTGTTGCATCGGACGTTCGGCGCGCTGGTCAGCGTCGTCGGGGGCGAACGGCTGGACGACCTCCGGCTGCGCTCGCCGCTCGGGACGCGCCATCGGTTCGGGGTTGTGGTGCTGACGCGGCATCCGTCCACGCCCGAGCGCTGGCGGGAGGAGGCCGAGAACCTGGCGCGACGGATCGAGTCGCTGGATTTCGACGCGCGGCGTGCGGAGCACGGCCGGTGGTGGAATGCGTTTTGGGGGCGGAGCTGGATCCGCGCCTCGGCGGCGTCGGGGGCGGCGGGCCCGGTCGAGTCGATGGTCCCCACGAACCGGCATCCGGTGCGGGTGGGATGCGACCAGGAGGGCGGCAACCGGTTTGCCGGCGAGCTGGGGCGTGTCAGTGTCCTGAGCCGGGCGCTTGACGACGCGGAGGTTGCGGCGCTGGCGGGGCTGGCGCGGGACGGGACCGCACCGGCGCAGCCGGGGCTGGTATCCAGCGTATGCGGACCCGAGCCGGGAGCTCGCATCGAGGAATGGGCGGGCCAGCCAACACCCGGGCTGACCCTCGAGGCCTGGGTGCGGCCGGAGGCGTTGCCGGGGAGTGGGGCGCGGATCGTGGACAAGATCACGCCTGGGGGGAGCGACGGGTTCCTTCTGGACACGCATCCGGGCAACAGCCTGCGGTTCATCTGCGGCGAAGCGATCCTGCAGCGGGAGAACGCGGTGCCGGCGGGCCGCTGGACGCATGTCGCGGCCGTCGCGGACAGCGCCGGGGGCGGCTGTCGACTTTACGTGGAAGGCCAGCGTGTGGCGGAGACGACGGGTGGTTCGGCGGGGGACGAAGCGGCGCTGGTCAGCCAGATGTATCATCTCCAGCGGTTCATCACGGCGTGTGCCGGCCGCGGCGCGTATCCGATCAAGTTCAACGGGTCGCTGTTCACGGTTCCGCCAGGTCCGACCGCCGCGGACCCGGACTATCGCCGGTGGGGTCCCGGGTACTGGTGGCAGAACACGCGTCTGCCGTACCTCAGCCTTTGCGCGTCCGGCGATATCGACCTCATGCGTCCGTTGTTCCGGATGTACGCGGACGAGCTGCTGCCGCTGTGCAAGTATCGGACCCGGCATTACCTCGGCCACGACGGCGCGTTTTATCCGGAGTGCATCCACTTCTGGGGGGCGATCTTCGGCGAGACCTACGGCTGGACGCCGTTCGCGCAACGGGCGGACAAGCTGCAGGAGAGCGGCTGGCACAAATGGGAATGGGTGGGCGGGCTCGAGCTGTGCTGGCTGATGCTGGATGCGGCCGAATACACCGAGGACACCGCGTTTCTTCGCCAAACGGCCTTGCCGTTTGCGCGGGAGATTCTGACGTTCTTCGACCAGCATTATCCGACGAACGCGCAGGGCGAACTCGTGATGCACCCGTCCCAGGCGCTCGAGACCTGGTGGCGCTGCACCAACGCGATGCCGGAGCTGGCCGGCTGCCGGGCGGTGACCGAACGGCTGCTTGCCCTGCCCGCGGAGATCGCGCCGCCTGCGGATCGCGCTTTGTGGCGGCAACTGCACGGCAAGCTGCCGCCCTTGCCCCTGCGGACCGTCAACGGGCGGACCGCGCTCGCGCCTGCGGCAACCTACGATCAGAAGTCCAACATCGAGAACCCGGAGCTCTACGCCGTGTTCCCGTTCCGGCTGATCGCGGTGGGGAAGCCCAATCTGGACTGGGGCATTGCCGCGCTCGAGCATCGGTGGGACCGTGGCCACTCGGGTTGGCGGCAGGACGACCTGTTCATGGCCTATCTAGGGTTGGCCGACGACGCCCGCAAGAACCTCGTCGCCCGCGCCCGGAGCCACGACCCCAACGAGCGGTTCCCGGCGTTCTGGGGGCCGAACTACGATTGGACGCCCGACCAGGACCACGGGGGAGTGCTGATGAAGGCCCTGCAAGCGATGCTGTTGCAGGCGGACGGGCGTCGGCTATTTCTGTTCCCGGCCTGGCCCCGGCACTGGGATGTCGAGTTCAAACTCGATGCCCCCTACCGCACCACGATCGAAGGGGTGTATCGCGGCGGCCGGCTCGAGACCTTGCGTGTCACTCCGGAGGCGCGCCGGGCGGATGTGGTGATCGAGGCCCGGTGAGGGGCTGGGCAAACACGCGGCGGACGGCGTCGAGGACCTCGGGGGCATGTCGCGCCGCGAGCCCTTCGAGTTGGGGGAGCGTCGCGTGCCGGGTCAACCAGGTGGCGGCGGTTTCTTTCACTGTCGGATCCGGGTCTGCTAGAGCCGTGGCCATGAATAGGATGAGGCGGGGTTGATCGGCCGGAAGCCGTTGCAGGCCGGCCATCAACGTCTGCCGGGTGTGGGTTGGCAGCGCGGCGAACCGTTCGAGCACGGCCGCGAGGATCGCTCGATCATAGGCAGCCCACCGGACGAGAACCTCCGCGATCCGGACCTGGCCCGCGGCGTCGGTCGTTGTCAGTTGATCCATGAACGGGGCAAGCCCCGGGAGTCCCGCCTCCCGCATGAGGATCCCCACGCGAGAGGCGAGACTCGGATGGGGGTCCCGGGCGACGAGCGCCGCCAGGCGCGGGGCGGCGGACGCCACGTGGGTGCCGGCAGCGGACATGGCGGCGAGGAACAGCGCCCGTTGATCCCAGGGTGCCGACTCGATGGCCTCGACCAGGACCGGAACCCCTGGCGGGCCGATCTCTGCCAGCGCATAGGCGGCCTGGAGCACGGCCGCCTGGCCGTCGATGGTCAAGCTTGGCCGCTTTAACACGAGCGCCAGTGCCGGAACCGCCGCCTCGGCCCGGGGACCGAGCTCCCGCAAGGCAACCGCCGCCCGGGTGCGCTCGCGTCCCGTGGCGTCGGGTCTGAAGAGCTGATCCAGGTGCCGGGCGATTCGGGCAGGGAAGAACCTGCGGTTCCTGAGGTACCATCCTGCTCCCAACCGGTCGGGGCGAGCCACGACGCGGGCCAACACGGGGACGGCGTTGGTGCCCAGAACGCGGATCGCGTGCCGTGCCTTTTCGCGCACGAGGGTGTCGCTCGAGCGGAGGTCATCGGCCCATTCGGAGACCGAGCGGCCTTCGTACGCGGGCTGGGCGCCGGGAGGCAGGATCCGGGCCAGGAGCAGGAGGCCGAGCAGGAGCGCTCCGGCTCCCGCGATCGTTCGCCATGGCAGCCACGGGCCGCGTGCGGGCGCAGAATCGCGTTGCTGATCGGCGGTTGGCGCGACCGCCTTGGGGCGTGGGACGGCTGGCTTCATGCTAGAGCCCTCGAATTCGAGGGCGATTCTGGTTGCAATTGCGCTCCGTGTCTCTAGCATTTTGTGGTCAATCGAAACTGAGAGAGACCATTGATTCAGCCCATGAAACGAATCCTGACCTTGCTATCGGCAACGGCGGCGCTGGGGTTTCCGGCGACTGCACAGGTGTATCTGGATGAACCCTTTGCCTACGCGGACGGCCAGCTGAGCGCGGTGTCCGGCGGCGCCTGGGTCAATCATTCGGGGTCGACCCCGTTGAACGTCATTGGCGGCGCGGCGTTCATCAACCAGGCGGACCAGACTTCGGGGCTCGAGGACGTGAACCGGGGGCTGACCTCGGGCGGCTCCGCGTTCTCGATAGGACCCGACGGGAACGAGAATTCGAGCGACAACTACCTTTACGCCGGGTTCACGGTGAATTTTGCCGCGCTGCCGGGCGGGCAGGCTGGCGGGGCGACGGGGTCGTATTTCGCCCATTTCAAGAGCAGCAAGGCGAACGTGTTTTACACCCGGCTGGGGGCGAACGTGACCGACGCGGCGCCCGAGACTTTCCGGCTCGGGCTTGGGAGCGCCACGTGGAGCGCCACGGTTGCCCAGTTTCCCGAGGACCTGACGCTGGGTGTGACGTACAGCATCGTCACCCGGCTGAATCTCGACACCGGGGCGAGCACTTTGTGGGTGAATCCGGTTGACGAGCTGAGCTTGAGCGTGGATGCCAAGGACACCTTCGCGTGGAGTGCCGGTGAGACCGTTGTGTCCTATGCGCTGCGTCAGGGCACCACCGGGTCTTCCGGATCAATCGATGGCCCCGGCCAGGTCTACGTCGACAACCTCAAAGTGGCGCGCACCTTCGCCGAGGCCAATCCCACGGTCATTCCTGAGCCCGGCACATGGGCCCTTCTGATCACGGGCCTGGCCGGTATCACCCTCTGGCGTCGGCGGGCTTAGAACTTGCCGGTTGCGTTTGGTGTTGTGTTGGCCAAGGGCGCGGGTTGCCAGCCTGCGCCCTTGGGTTTTTTGTCCCAGGCGCCCGGTTTGACATGGCCATGCTGCGCGTTGTTCTCTTCGACATTGATGGCACCCTGATTCGAACGGGGGGGGCTGGCGTGCGCGCTTTTGCCCGGACTGGCGCAACCGAGTTCCGGGTCGAGAACGGAACCGCACAGATGCGGTTCGCGGGCAGGACGGACGGTTCCCTGGTGCGGGAGTTCTTCCACCGGCACAGCATCGCCCCGGTGCCCGACGCCTTCATGCGGTTCTTCGATCGGTACGTCTTTCTGCTCGATCATTATCTGGGTCAGTCCGAGGGCCGGGTTTGCAGCGGTGTTTTGGCGTTTCTCGAGAAGCTCCGCCGGTTGCCGAGCCCGCCGATCCTCGGGTTGCTGACCGGGAACATCCGATTGGGCGCCGAGATCAAACTGCGGCACTACCGTCTCTGGGACTGGTTTGAAACCGGCGCGTTTGGCGACGACCACGAGGACCGCAATCGTCTGGCGCACGTCGCCTGGGACCGTGCGGGGCGTCTGCTGGGGGCCCGGCTGGATCCGGCGGAAATCCTCATTGTGGGGGACACTCCAGCCGATGTGGCGTGTGGACGGGCGATCGGCGCCCAGGTCCTGGCGGTAACCACCGGCGGCGCCTCCCGGGCCGAGCTCGAGGCCTGCCGGCCGGATGCGCTGGTGGATCGCCTCGATCAGTTCTAGCGAGGCGCCGCCTCAGACCCAGCCGAGTCCTCAGACTCATGAAGAGCCTGCTGTGCCTGCTCAGCCTATCTTCCGCGCCTCGCTAATGTAGAGTCCTCGACGGAAGGTGGGGAGGCCTGGAACGGCAGGGACCAAACTTGACCTGTTGACCCCATAGTCCACAAGTCGAGGACTCTAGTGACAGTGGTGGCGTCCGCTGCCGCAACAGCAACCTGAACCTCGGTTGATCCCGCACGCGGCGCCGTCACCGCACGGTCCGCATTCGGCGCCGCCCGCCTCGGCCGAGGCGAACACGGAGAGCTTCTTTTCGAGCCGTGTGGACCCGCAATGGGGGCACTTGGTGCCTTTCCATTTCGAGGTGCGAACCAGCACTTCGCTATCCCGCTTGCACTGACTGCAATGAAACTCGTAAATCGGCATGCGCACACCTTACCTGACCGGGTCCTGGGCTTTCAAGTGCCGCCCCCGGGGCTGGCCGGTGGCCCGTCTGCAGGCGGGTTGGGTGGCGACGACGGCGCGTCCTTGGTGGCACCCGGCGTGGGGGTTGACGATGCCCGGGTCTCCGGCCTGGATCGCTGCTCGACCGAGCAGCCCGAACTCATTCACGTCCCCACCCCAAAGCGGGGCAGCACCCATTTCATGAGCACAAACCAGCCAACCACGACGGCGGCGAGAAAAAGGACATCTTTCATGACACGTCCATGACCACGCCAAGATGTCCCTGAACCAGGCCGAGCGCAAATGGAAATCCAACGCGAAGCATCGGGAGTTACCTCGCCGATTCACGGCGGCGCGGGTCAGAGGGCGGAGGGGAGGGGGAGAGCATGGAGCAGGGGGCAGGGAGCGCGGAGCCAACACATGGTCTGGCTGAAAAATAGTGAAATAGGCTGGATGACGCTGGAGTGGAAGGACTTGCGTGGCAAAACAGACCAATTCGGTGCAAACGGTTGACACAGAGTTTTTTGGCTGATTGAAAAGGGTGGCAATTCTGACTGGATCATCACCGGAAAGGCACCCTTGTGGCATGGGTGCGGCACCGGATCCGCACACGGTCGGCGGCAGGAGGTTCAGGCTACCTGGCGGACTGGTTGCGCTGGGCGATAGAGCGCAGTTGTGCCTCGGCGGCATCGAGGGCTGAATGTTCGAGCTTGTCGCGGTCCGGGAGAGCGTTGGGATCCTTCGACTGGGTGACTGACTTGCGAAGCCAGTAGACGACCAGGCCGCCGACCTCGCGACCTTTCGTGTGTTTCCCCTTCCGCTTGGGTCCGATCAGCGTTCCCTCCGCTTGGACCAGCATCGCCTTGCCGGATCCTGCCGGGACAAAGCGCAGGCCGATCCCGGTGGTCATCGTGTAGGTCTTGGGCCGACGGCCGTGGGCTTCGGCGGTGGCCGGTATGGCCAACCACTTCGCGAGCTTCGGGCGGATGGTGCCGCCGCCGACCTTGAGACCGAATCCAGGCTCGGAGATGGAAACCACGGCCTGAGTGTCATCGATGCTGGCGATTTGGGTCGACCGCGCTACGGACGCCCACCAATGGGTGCGATGGCCGCCGAGACGATTGCTCGATTTTTGGTCACGATCGCGGAAGTGATCCTGCAACGACCTGACAACCGACCTTGCGGCTGCCTGGAGGATCGACCGGGGGCGTTCTGAAAGCCGAGCGAGATCGTTCATCGCCACTTTCATGGCGCCGGAGTCGATGTGGACAGTGAGCATCTTGACGACGCGTCTTTAATCAGCGAATGTCTGCTCGTCGTCGATGGGCGCGGTTGTCCGGGAGACGTTTCGGACGTTATGCCGCAGGCTCAGCATGTCGGCATCCTTGAGACCGCGCTCATGGCGACGTCTTCTTGTAGACGGACTTGACCCCAACCCTCCGTTTGCTGCCCTCGATTGCATGCTCGACCATAATGAGTGTTCCGAGCAATCGCTTTTTGAACAACGCTGAGGTCGCCTTCGGGTGTCCGCGGACAACAGAAGCCGGAGATCTCCACACATGTGGAATCATCTCGATGTCCAGTGAAGTCAACGGCGCTTGGCCTTCCCATGTCTCGGACGGGCCATGATCCCTCGCGATTTTGCGCACGATGCCGGACTCGAGAATGAGTTCGCAGCCCTCGATTTCCACACCAGCTTCCGTGGCCCGTTCGACGGCCGCCTTGGTGGCGACACCGAGTCTAAGCGACTTTAGCGTTTCGCCTCCCACGCTGCGCCGCACGTAGTCCTTGATACGGCTGCCGAGCCATTGGACTTGCCCATCGAGACCCACCCGGACCTGATCGCCGAACTGCTGCTGGAGCCACTCGATCCCAGCCTCACCGAGCCCAGCACTGTCCACCTTGAGATCGCGGTTGAACTCCTCGAAGACCGGCTGGGGCGGCGGTGCCCCCTCTTAGGGAGCAACAGGGTGACAGGCTTGCAGTCGGCCGCCAACGCAGTTCGAAGGCGCCAAGCCGCGCGCGAGTCCTCGACTTGTGGAATATGCGGTCAACAGGTCAAGTTCGGTTCCGCCGGTTCCAGGCCCTCCCTCCTTCCGTCGAGGACTCTACATTAGCGAGGCGCGGAAGAGAGGGTGGGCAAGCACAGCAGGGTCTTCATGAGTCTGAGGACTCCACTGGGTCTGAGGCGCGCCTCGCTAGGGGCTTGAGGCCGTCTCGGGGCTTGGGCTACGGTTGCCGCACGCAACCGACCGGGACCATTGTCGATGCCGCCGCGGCGCCGTGCCTCAGCCGCCGCCGTTTTCTGCGCCAGAGCGCCGGGTGGGTGTGGGTGTTCAGTCTGCGGAGCGGAGGCGGTCTTGGCGCCAACGCCCATTCCCTGGCCGGGTTCGACGGCGCGATGGCGGAGTTCATGGACGCCCGGCGGATTCCTGGCGGCGCGTTGGCGGTCGTTCGTAACGGGGGGATTGTCTACGCGAAAGGGTATGGCTGGGCTGACCGCGAGCAGCGCGAGCCGGTATGTCCCCGGACTCTTTTCCGGATTGCCAGCGTCTCGAAACCGATCACGGCGGTGACCGTCATGCGCCTGGTCGAGGAGGGGCGCATCGACCTGGACGCACGGGTTTTCGAGCACCTCGATTTGAAGCCAGCCCCTCGGCCAGGGGGTGCGGCTCCTGATCCGCGGCTTGGGCGGATCACCGTCCGGCAGCTCTTGCAGCACACCGCAGGCTGGGATCGAACCCGGAGCGGCGACCCGATGTTTCGGTCGCGCGAGATTGCCGAAGCCGCCGGGGAAAGCCCGCCGGCAACTCCGGAAGCCATCATCCGGCACATGCTGGGGCGCCCGCTGGACTTTGATCCGGGGACACGCCACGCCTATTCGAACTTCGGCTACTGTGTCCTGGGGCGCCTGATCGAGAAGGTCACGGGCCGGCCATACGAAACCGTCGTCCGGGAGGACGTTCTTGCCCGCATCGGGGTCCGGGGGATGTGGATTGGAAAGTCGAGGGAGTCGCGGCCGGGCGAGGCGCGCTACTACACTGCGGACGGGGCGACGGGGCGCAGCGTTTTCTCCGACGAGACCGTGCCCGAGCCCTATGGGACGTTTTGTCTCGAGGCGATGGACGCTCACGGCGGCTGGGTGGCGTCGGTGGTGGATCTGGCGCGGTTTGCGGCGGATCCGCAACGGCCGCCGCTGCTTCGGCCCGAAACACTCGAAGCGCTTCACGCTCCGCCGCCGGCGCCAGTGGCTCGGGGACCGGACGGGCGATTGGCGGACGCTTACTATGCGTGCGGCTGGATGGTTCGGCCGGCGGGCCGGGGTGGGCGTCCGAACACCTGGCACAACGGCAGCCTCCCGGGAACGGCATCACTGCTGGTCCGCGGCGGGGACGGTTTGAGCTGGGTGGTTCTGTTCAACCAGCGGTCGAGCGACCGCTCGCTGCCTGATAGTGCCATCGATGCCGCGCTGCATCGCGCGGCCGACGCCGTGAAGAAGTGGCCGGCGCCGTTGGGCGAGCTCTGACGAGGCGGGACATTCGTTCGGGCGGCGTGTTGCAGCCCACCCAGGCGTTCCGGTGGTTCGGGAAACCGCCCTTGATTCCTGCGTAGACCTTCATGGCGGCGACGCCGACATTGCGCCGGCGGCATTCGGGCAGCACCTTGCCCTCGAAATCGTAGATGTTGCATGGTGTGAAAATGGTGTGGCGCAGGGTGTCTCGGCAAGTTGAATCCGGCGCGGGATGAACGGGATGAACAGGATGGACAGGATGGGGACCAACTACTGTGGTCCAAAGCTCTGATTCTCTCCGAGCATCCCGAGCATCCCGTCTTCCGCCCCTTGTCAGAGAATATCTACCAGCATGTTGTCTCCCTCGCCCCACGGCAACGGGAGGAGAGGAGAGGCCTGTGTCAGTCCGCGAGCGGGGGACCTCTCTCCCGCCTTCGCCAAGGCTACGGCGGACAGGCCCTCGATCCCTCCCCCTCCGCCTTCGCCAAGGCTGCGGCGGACAGGCGGCTCCGTAGTCGCAGTGGGAGGGAAGGGGTACAGGATGTGTTGGCGAAGTCGGCGGACTGCTGTCGGCGGCGATCAGCGTCGGGCGGCGGCGGCGGCGGCGAGGACGACGCGCCGTTCTTCAGGATCGAGTTGATCCAGCAAGGGTCGGGTGCGCAGATCGAAGCTGCGCCGGGGTTTGCCCTCGACGGTCTTTCGTTCCGAGCCATTGTGAAAGCACCAACCCGCCGCCCCCCCGGCCACGGCGCCGCGCAAGTCGAGGAGGAAATCCTCGGCGGCGGGGTTCCACGAGCCGTAGCCGCGGCGGAATGGTTCCTGATGCAGGACCGGCACACGGCGGCCCTCGGCGGCGACCCTTGCCAGGAGCTCGCGGGTGTGGGCTTCGGTCTCGCCCGGCGACTTCGCATGGCGCGGCCGGTGGGGCGCAAGGAAATCGAGGTCGGCGGTGAGGAGGGCGTCACGGACATCTTGGGCACTGAGATCGTGACCGCCGAATGAGGCGGTGACGAGGCGTTGCGGATCCAGCTCCCTGACGTGGTTGCGGAGGCGCCTGAGTTCGTCCACGGGGACGAAACGGGCGTCGCCCACGTCGCGTTCGTTGGCGAGGTCGAGGTACCAGTTGCGATACGGCTTAAGCGTGTCGACCAACACCGTGATGGCCCGGGCGTGGGCGTTCAGGTCATGGACTCCGGCCTCCTTGTCCGCCGGGCCCGAAGGGCGATGCCGCGTGAGCGTGACATCGACAATGAGCCCCCGATGGTCGCAGTCCGCGACCAGCGACCGGAGCCGGTCGAGGTACGGTGGGTGCGCCTTGCCGGCGGCGTCGACGGCGGAGACATCCGCGCCGTAGGCATTCCACGTGGCCCAGACCCGCAGCCAGTTGAAGCCGCAGCGCTGGAACTCATCCAAGTCACGGCGAAGCACGGTCTCGGGGGCACCCAAGGCCCCGTAGTAGCTGAACCCGAGGAGAAACACCGGACGGCGGTTGATGGTGAAACGGCTCCCGTCGATCCCCAGCACGGTGGACGCCGGGGGGACCGGTGATGGAGCGGCGGACGGTGTTGCCGCGGCTCCGACGGACGAGGCCATCCAGGGACCCAGGACGACGAGGACCAAGGCGCGACGGAACGCATGGTTCAGGGGTGGTGACATGGCCAGAGCCCTCGACTTATGGAATCTGCGGTCAACAAGTCAAGTTTGAACCTTGCTGTTCCAGCCCTGCCCCCTGCCTTCGAGGACTTTGTCACAGCGAAGCGCTGCCGCCGGGTTGAGAAGAGGGAGACAGGGAGAGGGGATCGGTCCCTATTTGGTTTCCCTTCGAACCCTGCAATTCGTGGGCACGGGGTGCGAGAGCGGATCAGTACTGCTGGGTGGCTTCGTATTCCTCGACCGGTCGCGGGAACTGGTCGCCGGTCAGTTCGACTTTGAACCGGGTGTCGCCGACCTGCAGGGCTTTGGCGGTGACGCGCCAGGTGGCGGTTGCCCGGGGTTCGAGGGAGGGCAGGGGCTGCATGACGAGCGTCCGGTTTTGGGCCTGGACGGGAGTTGCGCCGGTACCCGAGACATACTCCTGGCCGCCGGGCAGCGCACAGGTCAAGCAGATCCGGGTGAGAGGCATTGATCCCTGGTTGGTGACCGTGATCAGGTAAGTGACCTCCTTACCGACCTCGATCGGGTCCTCGACATCGACGACCTCGAGCAGGATTCCCGGAACGCCGCTGACGCGGGTGCTGCATGCGGTTTGAACCGGCTCGGCGCAACCGCCCTCGGCCGTTGCGCTGAAGCCGAGTGCTGCGGGTTGGCTGGCGATGAAGGCGGCGCACAGGGTCCGGCCGGCGCCGGCGCCGAGAGGCCCCAACTCCCAGACCACGCGTTCCCCGTCGAGCACTCCGCCTTCGGTGGCGCTCTCGAAGGCGGCTCCGGCGGGCTTGACGAGAGTGACGGCGACTCTGGGATCGAGGGCATCGCCGCGGTTGGTGACGCTCAAACAAGTGCGGACGGGCCGGCCGGGGAGCGCCTCGGCGGGGGCGACGCAGTCCAGGGCGAGCCGTGGGGCGTGGACGGTGGTTTGGGCGGCGGCTTCAGCGGTGGCGCCCTCAGCGCAGGCGGCCTGGGCACGGTTGACATAGGCGCCCTCTGCCGCAGCCTTGACCTTGAAGGCGAACTCCATTCCCGCGCCGGGCGCCAGATTGCCGGCATCCAGGTTCAAGGCAGTCTGATCGTCGAGCGTGCTCATACCCTCGGGCAGGGTGTCGGTCACCGTGACTCGAGTCAGGGGGACGTGGCTGTTGTTGCGGACCAGGATCTTGACGTCGATCGGGTCGCACCGGGAGACGTCGGCGGGGATCGCCTTGGTCAGCACGAGGCTGGGCGGTTCGGGCCCGAGGTCTTCCACCAGGAAGTTGCTGCATGCCTTGGGGGTGAGGCAGCGGTAGCGCCGGCCTTTCGAGGAGAAGAAGAAAGCGTAGGCGTCAATGGCTTCCTGGCCGGCCCACAGGACGTTGATGAGGGTCACCGGCTTGCCGTCTTTGCGTGAGGACATAAACGGAAGCACGGTGCCGGTGGGCACCTTGACTTCGGCGATTGGGGCGGTGCCGGCGGCCCGGCGGAGATCGTCGACATTGCCGGTCCAGCCCGCCTGATCGAGGATTGACGTGATGTCGGCCTTCATGCGTTCGTCCTGGAGGAGGCGGCGCAGGTCCTCGGGGGTTTTCAACGGCGGGGCAAAGCGTGTCGAGGGGTGCCCCAACCGGGTTGCCCGATGTTGCTGGGCGGCAGCCGAGGCAGCCAGGGCGATCCCCAAGGCCAGGGTCAGGAGGAAGATCCGATTGGTCATGGCAGACAGGTTACGGCTCCGATCGAGGCAATTCAATTCAAGACTGGTCCGTCGGTTCTGGCTTGAACCCGGGCTTGATTTGTGGTTCGATGACCATGTACCCACAGCCGCGCCCGGCGGGCGATGCGCTTTTTCGGGAAGCCCCTGCGGACGCGGGACCGTTGGAAAGAAAGAACACAACCCAAGTGAAGACGGAGGCCCGCCATGAATCCACGACAGAACAAAGCAAATGACGCATTGCACGGGGGCTGCTCCTCGAGGTTTGCGGCGGCGGCGATGGCGATCGCGGCCGCGCTGGGGATGGTCTTATTGGCTTGGCCGCTGGCCGCTCAGCAGTTCGAGGAGTGGGACAGCCCCGACTCGACCAACTGCTGGTTTTACATGGACAAGGGGATGGTGTTGCCGGGGTCGGAGGAGGAGAGCATCCCCTGGTTTCCGGACCACGGCGTCGACGGATCCGGGTTTGTGGCGTGTCCGCTGGATCGCGTGGCTTCGTGGCCCCCGACGGGGAAGCTGATGTTCTATCCGCTGCACACGTACGCGGCGAAGTCGTGTCCCGGGTATGGGCCGGTGAACTTCCTGGTGAACACGCAGGTGGTGGTCCATCTCAACCGGCTGCCGCTGGCCCATCTACCGGGCGCAGAATACCAGAAGCCGGCGTGGATTGACGGCAAGCTGCGGCTTTGGGTGGGGCAATGGGACAGCGAGATGCAGCATGCGTTCTACTGTTACACGAAGCGGATGGTGGTTCCCTGGTGCACGAACTGGGTTCCGAGCTCGCTGGTGCTGCAGAATGACGCGGCTCATTGGCGGTTGTTTGCGGGGGCGGGTGTGCCGGTGCCGGTCGAGCAGATCCTGGCGGCGCCGCAGCAGTGGGGCTTTGGCATCGAGGTCGACGCCGAGTCGTCCTCGGGCTCACCGCCCCTCATGAACTGGCTCGGGTTCGACCGCCTGAGCATCCAGCCGGCGTCCTGTCCGCCCAAGACGACTTGGACCGTGCATCCGGACCCGGCGGTGGGAGCGGATTTCCGGTCGATCAGCGAGGCGGTGGGCTCGCCGTGTGTGAAGGCGGACCACACGATCGAGATTGCGGGCGGGCAGACGTATCATGAGATCGTGTTCGTCCCGAACCGGCTGAAGTTCTGCGGAGCGATCACGAACGGGCTGCGTCCGGTGCTGACGGCTCCGGGGATCCTGGCCGGTGTGGCGGGGTCGCACGTGACGCTCGAAGTGGGCGGGCAATTCCTGAACCTCGAACTGCACGGAACGAACCAGACGCAATTTGCGGGGTCGCTGTTCAATGGTCTTTCGATCATGGGGCCGACGCTGGTGAGCAACTGCGTGATGTCGGGGTACACGCGGATGGGGTTTGCCGGGTTTTGTGCGGCCAACCCGAACGACATGCCGTCGTTGTTCATCGCGAACCATGTCACGCACAACGCCCAGGGAATTGGGAACGGGGATGTCGAGCACGTTTACCGGTACAACCTGATCGCGTGGAATGGAGTGGGCGCGTACACGGTCAGCGGGAGCCAGGCCCGATTCCTTGACAACGTCATCGTCAGCAATATCACCCAAGGCCTCGAGGTCTGGCAGTACGGCATCTTCCCGCCCAATCAGACGGAGATCGCCAACAACGTCATCGCTTACAACGGCGGCCACGGCGTTCTCCTCACCTATGCGCAGCCGGCCAATCCGAATTGCCCTGTGATCCGGGACAACATCATCGCCGAGAACCAGGGTCACGCCCTGCATGCGGTCGAGCATTCGGACGTCCGGCCGCCGCGGTTGTGGGCGCTGGCGGCCGGTTGTCCCTCGGGGACGATGGCCGATGACGGGGGCGTTGTCTGGCAGGTGGGCGGATGCTACCCGCGGGTGGATCACAATTGCTTTTGGAAGAACGGCACCTCGAGCGCGGATCTGGCGGACAATTTCTACTCAATCACGCTGACGGTGGGAGGTGAAAGCCGGACCTACGCCACGGTCCCGCGCGGCGGGCGGTTCCTCTTCACCGGTTGCTTCTCGGAGGATCCCCAGCTGACGTCAGACTGGCGGATCGCGCCGGGTTCGCCCTGTGTGAACGCCGGGAGCCTGTACTTGGATCCGGGCGTGAGCCTGTCGGACGGCCGGCGGGACCGCGGCTGGCTGGACATGGGATGCCATTCTCCTGCGGTCTTGAATCCCGAATTGCTGATTCAGCCGGTGGATGGCGACCAACTGGTCATTCGGGCCGAGAATCTCGAACTCGACGCGCGGTACCAGTACATCTTCGTCGTGGAACCGACGTGGTCGACGCCTTTTGGGAGCTTCGAGATCATCGTGTCGCCGGGGGACCTGCGGGGGCGGAAGAGCAGGTTCTTCTGGCTCCGGTGACCGTCTCTTCCGGGGCGCGGGTCGTCTGACCCGCAGCAGACCGTGTTCACGGCCCCTCGAACGTGGCCGTCAGCAACTCGTATTGGTCTTCGGTGATGGGGAGGATCGAGCCGTGGCGGGCGCCCGGAGGGAGTGCGAACTTGTCCCAATCGAGATGGCGCGTCCCGCCGGCCGCCTGAAACCAGGGGCCGTACGTCAGGCGAGTTGTTTCTCGAGGTAATCGAGTGCGGACGGTGAATCTGCCGGCTCGCTGCGAAGCCACGGTTCGAGCGGCTGCCCCTGTTCGGGCCACACGAAGCGCAAGGGCGCCTGCAGAGCGGCCTCGAGGCTGGCCGGTTCGGGCAACCGGCGCTCGACGGCGAGGGCCCGGCCCAGGGAGAGGGCGGCCTCGAAGCCGGCGGCACGGGCTTCATCGAGAAAGTCCCCGGTCAACAGAACGCGGGCCATCTTCAATTTGCGCAGGGCCAGGGTGCGATGGGCGCGGGCCCGGGCCTGGTCCTCCGGGGAGAGGGCCGGTGGGGAGTCGCGGGTGGGTTCAGGGAGCAGCGGGCGGATGGCGCGATCCGTCTTGCTCACGACCCCGGCGTCGATGAGGCGCGTGAGGGACTCTTCGGTGGTGCGATCGATGACGATGAGCCGGGTTGGGGCGAGGGGGTCGGCGGTTTCGTTGCCGAAGCAGTCGGCGTGAAGGCGAGCGAGACGTTCGCGCCAGACGGCAGCCTCGCTGTTCACGACGACGAACAGGACCGAATGGGGCCCCTCGCTGGGATAACGCTCCTCGCAGCGGAGCAGGGTCTCGCCGGCGCATTGGCGGGCGGCCAGGGCGAAAGCCAGCGCGGGATCCGCGGGCCGCGGGGGCTTGGGTGGGGTCGGGCTCGGCGCCGGCGTGACCGGGGTCAGCAGCTGCGAGAGGCGCTGGAGCATGGCCTGGCGGCCGCTGCGGATCTTGAGGCTGGTGACGCGGCCCGGGTGATCGAGGACGCTCTCGGCCACGGTCCGCTTGGTGGCGAGGGTCTCGAGCATCCGATGTTCGAGGGTGTTCTCGGAGATGAGGTTGATGACCGTGACCGGTCGGGATTGGTGCTTGCGCCAGGCGCGGGCGATGCGTTGCTCGAGCCGGGCAGGATTCCATGGGAGATCGCAATTAATGACTGTGCTGGCGATCTGCAGGTTCAGACCGGTCGCACCGGAGTCGGTGCTGAGGAAGACCCGGCAGGCGGGATCATCCTTGAAGGCGTTGATTTCGGCGCGCCGGCGCTTTTGGGGGACGCTGCCGGTGTGCCAGGCATGGCCCAGGCCCCGCCGCTTGCAGAGCCGCCGCACCAGCTCGAGCATGCGCTCCCATTCGGAGAAGACGATCACCTTGGACTCGTTTTCGGCGCATTCATCCAGGAGCTTCTCGAGCTCGGCCAGTTTGGGGCAGGTGTCATCCTCGGGATCGAGGATGTAATTCGAGTCGCAGATCATGCGCATCATGGCGAGCTCGCGCTGGAGTTTGTCCTGCTCCTGCGGCGTGAGGGGCCGGCGTTGGGCGATGCTGACCAAGCGCATCACCTGTTGCTCGTGGGCGGCGTAGCTGAGGCGCTGGCCGTCGTTGAGCGGCACGAAGTGGTTGCGGTCGGTCCGGGGCGGAAGCTCGGTTTCCACCTCGGCCTTGCGGCGTCGCAGCAGGACCGGCCGGATCCGCTCGTGCAGCTGATCCAGCCGGCAGTAGCCGATCGGGCGTCCGCGCTCGTCCAACTCGTAGAAGTCGCGGTTGAAGCGGAAGAGGGGTCCGAGGAGCGCGGGATTAAGGAAGTCCATCAGGGAATGGAGCTCGTCGATTCGGTTCTCGATCGGCGTGCCGGTCAGGATGAAGGCGTAGCGACTGCGGAGGCGTTTGACGGCCTGGGCGGTCTTGGTGTTCCAGTTTTTGATGCGCTGGGCCTCATCGAGGACGACCACCTCGGGTTGGAGGCGCTGATTGACCTCGAGGGAGTCAGCCACCATCTGTTCGTAGTTGGCGATCGTGAAGAACGGGGCGGTTTCGTAGGCGCGCAGGCGGCGGAACCGGCCGCCGTAGACGAGTTGGTAAGGCAGATCGGTGAAGCGCCGGATCTGTTCCTCCCACTCGGTCTTGAGCGAGGCGGGCGTGACCACGAGCACGCGTCGGGCCTGGCCCAACCGCTGCAGCAGGGAACAGGCGGCGATCGCCTGGATCGTCTTGCCCAAGCCCATCTCGTCGGCCAGCAGCGCCCGCTCGGTAAAGGCCAAATGCAGCATGCCCTCCCGTTGATAGGGGAAGAGCGCGACCTTGGTCTCCTGGGCGGGCCACTCGCCGCGCTGCACCCGGAGCTCGTATTCATGGCGCAACTCACGCCGCTGGGTGATTCGGCGGCGCTCCTCGAGCCAGGGGTCCACCTCCTGGGAGATTCTCAGGGCGGGGCACGCGCCTTGACTCAGGTCGCGCAGGCACTCGAGCGCCGGCTCGATTTCAGGGCCCGAGACGTGTCCGGCAGCATCGAACCACCGGGCCACGGAGCGCGGGACCCTTCGGGAGTTGCCCGCCAGGCGCAGCGTATCCGCGGTGCGGTCGACCACGACTTCGAGACGGGTCGAGCCGTCAGCCATCGCGGCGCGGAACGGTTTCCGGTGCCGTCCTTCGAGCAGCAGCAACACGGCCTCGATGTGTTTGCACGTCCCCAGCCCGTTGATCCGGAAATCGACGCAGTCGCACGCAAACTGCCGTTCCCGGAGATCGCGGATCTCGACCTGGTAGGTCAGTCCGCTCCCGGACTGGACGCGGAAGTTGGAGAAGACCGGATGTCGTGGATCCCGGTTGGTGATCCGGAAGGTCTCCTCCCGGGCGCGCAACCGCCGGCGGTTGATCTCGTCCTCGTCAGTGGTGGACCAATTCAGCGAGGAGGGGATCCGGGGCTCGGCCGTCGGATTCTGAGTGATGCGAGACATGGGGTTCATCATCCGCAAAAGCGGCCCGGCGTCAAACCTCGGGGTGGCCCGCCCCGGGGGCGGGCATCCAAATCCGCGAAAACCCCGGACTGGGCGGCTCGACGCGCCTGGTCAAGCCCAGGAGGTTGAGCCGCAAGGGATGCACACGCGCGGATTGGGGAAGCGTGCAATCGGTTGAATCCGGCGGGTTGCGCGGGTATTGTGGCGGGGAACCGAGCAGGGGGATTCAGCCGATGAAGCGGCACCAACGTTGTCGAACGATGCGGGGTTTGGCTGTGGCACTGGCGGTCGTGATGGGGGCTGCCGCCGACGGGGCGGACGTGCGTATTTTGAACGTGTCGTACGATCCCACCCGCGAGTTCTACGCGGAGTACAACGCGGCGTTCGCAAAGCACTGGAAGCAGAAGACCGGGGAGACGGTGGTCATTCAGCAATCGCATGGCGGCTCGGCGAAGCAGGCGCGGTCGGTGATCGAGGGGTTGCCGGCGGACGTCGTGACCCTGGCCTTGGCGTACGATATCGATGCGATCGCCGAGCGAGGCGGCCTGGTGGCGAAGGAGTGGCAGGAGCGCCTTCCTCACCGGAGCGCTCCGTACACGTCGGTCATTGTCTTCCTGGTGCGGAAGGGGAATCCCAAGGGCATCCGGGACTGGGAGGACTTGGTGCGGCCGGGCGTGGCGGTCATCACGCCGAATCCCAAGACCTCGGGCGGGGCCCGGTGGAACTACCTGGCGGCCTGGGCTTTTGCCTGGGAGCGGTACGGACACGACGAGGCTCGAACACGGGATTTCATTGCTCGCCTGTACAAGAATGTGCCCGTTCTCGACTCGGGGGCGCGGGGGTCGACCACCACGTTTGCGCAGCGGGGGATCGGGGATGTGTGCGTTTGCTGGGAGAACGAAGCCTGTCTGGCGCGGGGCGAGTTTGGGGCCGACCGGTTCGAGTTGGTCACGCCTTCGTTGAGCATTCTGGCCGAGCCCTGTGTGGCGGTGGTGGACCGGGTGGTGCGCAAGCGGGGCACGGAAGCGGTCGCCCGCGCGTACCTCGAGCACCTTTATTCCGAGGCGGGCCAGGAGATCGCCGCCCGGCATTTTTATCGGCCGCGATCTCCGCAGGTGGCGGCGAAGCACGCCGGCCAGTTTGCCGCGGTCAAGGTGGTCACCCTTGACGACGCCTTCGGGGGCTGGGCGCGGGCCCACCGGACGCACTTTGCCGAAGGCGGCGTGCTCGACCAGGTCTTCAAGCCGTGATCAGGGGGAGGGATCGAGGCAACATGGTGGCCGTTGTACTCTGACAATGGCCGGCAGCAAAGTGCGGAGGATCCGGCTCCTTGACGGCCCCTAAGAGCGTGTTTTCCCTTGGTGGTTACTGATCGGAATTGCCGTCACGTGACAGTCCCGCAAGCAAGAACCTGGAAGCCAAAAAAGACTGGTCATTGCCGCTGTGGTCTGCAGACTCCCACTGCCTAGTAAAACCATCATTCGCTATGAACCGAAGAAAGCATCACAGTCTACTCGTGGCCCTGGGTGTCGCTGGAGCAGCGGCTCTGGGCCTGTCCTCTGTCCAAGCGCAGACCGTCATTCCCGAGTCCTACGCCTTGCCCGTTTCCGCACTGGACACGAGCGCGCCGGGCTTTGTCGTGCGGGTGTTCCAGGCGACAGGCGCCCAGTTGCCGAACACGATCGCACGGGCCGAGGACCAGATCGCCGGGTTCCTGATCAATCCGGGGACTGGCCTGCCGTTCGACAACATTGCCGACATGGCGGCGTTTAATCCCGACGGCACGTACGACGAGACGATGACGCTGTCGTACAGTGCGGGGTGGTTCCCGGGCATCCCGGGGATGGAAGGCACGACCATCAACATCGCGCTCGAGGCGATCACGTACGTCGAGTTGGCGCCCGGCACCTACCGGATGGTAGTCACTGGCGACGACGGGGCGAAGCTGACGGCGGGCAACGTGTTCGACCGGCTCCAGGAGATCGTGCTGGTCGAGAGCCCGACCACGGCGGATAAGATCGCCAATTTCACGATCACCAAGGCGGGGGTCTACGCATTCCGGGTTGTGTACGAGCAGGGCGGCGGCGGGTATAGCCTCAACTGGTACACGGAGGACACTTCCGCCACGCGGTACCTGTTGAACGAATGGGGCGGGCTGCCCTGTTACCGCGCCTTGAACGCGGGGGCGGTGGTCACCGGGCCCACCATCAGCGCCATCTCACCGCTGCCGAACGCCATCAACGTGTCGGCGTCGGCCGGTCTGACCGCCGTGATCCGGGACGGCTCGACGGCGTTCAACCCGGCAACGTTCAAGCTCTACTGCAATGGCACCGACGTGACCGCCGGCGCGACGATCGGCGCGAAGGTCAATGGCCGGACCAAGATCTCCTACGCGCCTCCCGTGCGCCCCGATCCCAACGACGTCGAGGAGTACCGGTTGACGTTCGCGGATCCGACCTCGGCCGGTGGCACGCGCGAAGCGATCGTCAGCTACACCGTCGCGCCGTATGCCGACTATGTGTTGCCCGATCCGATTTGGGAGGAGACGTTTGACACGGTCGCCGAAGGCGCGATGCCGCCAGGCTGGAGCACGGTCAGCCCGATCACGCCCGCGGGGTACGAGGACTTGAACGACCCGGACTCGGACAGCTACCTGACGTGGGTGGTCGTGTCGCGGGAGCGCATCGCCTCGATCACGGCCTGGAATGCCACTCAGCGGTTGAACACGCCCGAGGCCTACATCAACGGCGAGCGCGTCGAGAGCCTGATTCAAGGTCAGTGCGCCTATCACGAATCCGATATTCGCGGAGGCAGCCAGTACGCCGAGCTCTTCTCGCCGAACGTGAATCTGACGGGGAAGAACGACATCTACGTTGTCTACAACAGCATCTACACGCAGAACCAGGACAACATCGCCGGGGTCGAGTACTCGGTCGACAACGGCGCCACGTGGCTCCCCGTGATTTACATGGTTCACAAGGACGATATCGTGCTGAAGGGCGACGGGTCGATCGACGCCGAAGGCACGCTCACCGCGGCGCATGCCGACACCGCAGACTACACGGATCCGATCTCGGGCGAGTTCGTGGGCGACACCTACGGCGCGTTCGTTAAGGCCGCCCGCGCCACTTGGCCGAACCTGGCGGAGTACATCAGCGGCCGAATCGACGACGACCAGATGGAGTCGAAGCGAATCGAGAAACATCGCCTGCCGCTGGCGGACAACAAGAGCCAGGTCAAGCTCCGGTTCTTCCAGGCCGGGACCGCCAGTTGGTTCTTCGGCGTCGACAACGTCGGCCTTTACAGCATCAGCGGACCGCAGGCGCCCGAGATCGTGACGCAACCGGTCGGTGGTTACATTTCCGCCGGCGCCTCGCTCACCCTCAGCGTCGTGGCCAAGGGCACGGAACCGCTGTCCTACCAGTGGAAACTCAATGACGTCGCGATCCCTGGCGCCACGGCTGCCTCGCATGAGATCGCCAGCGCCAAGGCGGCGGATGCGGGCGACTACACGGTGGACATCTCGAATGCCGGCGGCGCGGTCACCAGCCTCAAGGCCAAGGTTGGCGTCTTCACCGGGCTCATCGGTGAGAACCTCGTGGTGCATCTCAAACTGGACGGCAGCCTGGCCGACGCCAGCGGCCGCGGCAACGGCGGGACCGAGGTCGGCACCGTCGCCTACAACGCCGGCAAGGTCGGAACGCAGTCGATGCAGTTGCCCTCGGATGCGGATTACGTGACGCTTGGCACGCCGGCCGATCTGAACTTTGGCACGGCGACCGACTTCTCGATCGCGTTTTGGACGAAGGTGATCGGGTGGACCGACGACCCGGCGTTCATCGCGAACAAGGACTGGGACAGCGGCGGGAACCAGGGCTACGTCATTGCCACCGACAGCGACGGCCGTTTGCAATGGAACCTGGCGGGCGCTCCCGGCGGGCGGAAGGACTACGACGGCCCCGCCGACACGTTCTCGGACAACGCGTGGCATCATGTCGCGGTCACGTTCCAGCGCACTGGAGTCGCGACGACCTACGTGGACGGCGTTCTGAAGGACACGCGGCCGATCTCGGCTGACTCGAACAACGTGGATACTCCCTCGGGTATGGCCACCAACATCGGCCAGGACGGCATGGGTGATTACGGCCCGAAGTTCAGCGACGTGTCGTTCGACGATCTCGGGATCTGGCGCCGCGTGCTGACGCCGCAGGAAGTCGCGGGGATCTTCGAGGCCGGTCAGACCGGGAAAGACCTCTCGACTGTCGTCATCGCGGGGCCGACCGATCCGGGCAGCCTCGCCATCCAGTTCACGGGCGGCAAGGTCGTGCTGACCTGGGACAGCGGCGCGACGCTCCAGTCCAGCGGCGCCATCACCGGCGGTTGGGCCGATGAAGCCGCACAAAGCCCGGCCACGCTGGATCCGGCCGGGGTCGCCAAGTTCTATCGGTTGAAGCAGCCGTAGGCCGGTTTCCCGACATCGGGTTCCGCACACGGGCCGGGGAGCTTGGGCTCCCCGGCCCGGTTCGTTTCGAGGGCTGAATGGCCTTGCGGATGAGTTCCGCTCCGCTTCGGAGTCATGGTTTTCACCATGTCCGACTCGTCGGATGGCGCCTACTCCTTGCCGGCGCTGACGGAGACGCCGTCGAGGAACTTGCCGTCGGGGGAGCAGAGGCGGCAGGCGACGGACCATTCGCCGCCGTCCTGGGTGATCTTGAGGAGGAGGGTATTGGCGCCCTGCCGGAGTTGGACGGGGACCTTATCCTGGGCGGGGCTGAAGGCGCGGGTGGTGTTGTTACTGTGGACGGCCTTGCCGTTGAGCCAGACTTTGAGTCCGTCATCGCTGCCCAATTCGAGGAGCGCCGTTTGGTCGCGGCTCGAGAGGATCCGGGTGCTGGCGTAGGCGACGCGGTTGTCGCCTTTCCAGATCTTGTCGAACTCGAGCAGGCCGTTCTTGGTGTCAGGCCGGAGCGCGTGGGGGCGCCAATCGACGGACGCTTCGTTCTTCTCGGGGGGGAATTCGACGTTAAAGAGGTCGCTGCCTGATTTGTCGGGCTGGTTGAAGGGCCCGGCGATGAGCCAGGCGAGGATGAAGCCCTCGGGCGACTGGCCGGCGTTTTTGACGGCGGCGATGGCGTCGTCGACGGCTTGGCGTTGTTGCTCGGTGGTGGCCTGGGCGCGGAGACTCTCGAGGGCGGCCAGGGCCTGCTGGGGATAGAGGGCGGCTGTTTGGCGGGCCAGCAGCATGAGCGATTGGCTGGCCTCGGTTTTCAGGTCCGGATTCTTCGCGCAGGCGGAGAGCAGGTCGAGTGCGCCGGGGGTGGGGATTTCGGCGAGAACGGCGAGGGCGCGTTGTTTTTCCTCCGGGCGGCGGGCGGTTTCGAGGACGCCGCGGACGATGTCGAGGCGTTGGGCGAGCGGGGTTTCCTCGGCTTGGGCGAGGCGGAGGCAGCCGTCGCGGAGTGCGACGATGGCCTGGCTTGGTTCGGTGGTGGTGCGGGCGAACGCGAGCAAGTGGGGGGCGGCGGCGGGTTCGGGCCAATCGATGAGGACGCGGATGGCGGCCTGGCGGAGGGCGGCATCGGGAGCGTCGAGAGCTTTAACGACGGCGGCGAGCGGGCTGGGGCCTCCGGTGAAGGGGAGGATTTGGAGGAGGACGATGCGGGCGGCGGGGGTTGCAGCGGCATCGAGGGCTGCGAGGAGGTCCTTGGCGGCGGCGGTTTTGTCGGGGGCACGCCGGCAGAGAGCTTGGGCGGCTTGGGCGGCAGCGGTTCGGAGGGCGGTGTCGTCGGTTGTGGCGAGGACCTTGGCGAGGGCGGGCACTTGGGATTGGCTGCCGAGGGTACCGATGGCTTTGGCGGCTTCGGCGGCGAGGAGGGCATCGGCGCCGCCGGTCAAGCGAACCAGGGTGGGGAGTGCGGACTCGACCCGACGCCGGGCGAGCATGGCGAGGACGACCGCGCGATCTTCGGGGCCTGCGGTTTCGATCAGTTTGACCAGCGACTCGTTGATGCCGGGCCTGCCCATCCGTTCGAGCGTGCGGCGTGCGGCGTCGGCGAGGCTTGGGGAGGGATTGTGCGCGAGGGTGACGATCGAGGGGACATCGGCCGGGTCGCCGTGGCGCGCGAGGGCGTCGAGGGCGGCGATGCGGACGGGTTCGGGCCGGGCGGGCATAAGCAATTCGAGGAGCACGGCGCGGACGTTGAGGTCGGGTTGATCAGCGAGCACGCCGAGGAGGAGGACCTGGGCATCCGGTTTGAGGCGGGGGAGTTCTTTGGCGACGGCGGTTTGGAGGGCGGGGCGCGGGGTATCGGCGTAAGCGGCGGCGGTGGCGGCGCGCATGGCGGGATCGGGGTCCTGCAGGCGATCGAGAATGACTTGGACAGCCTCGGGTTGGGGCAGGGTTTCGATGAGTCCTTTGAGGGCGGCGAGGCGGAAGGGGGATGGAACGTCGGAACCGAGGATGGCGCGATAGACACCGGCCGCAACGGTTTGCTGGCCGGCGGCGGCGAGGTGTCCGGCGGCGGTGAGCCGGGCTCGAACGAGTGTGCGCGCGTGCGCCGGGTCAACGCGCAGGCTCTCGAGGGTGCGGACAGCGTTCTCGGTGCCGATGGCGCCGAGGGCGGCGATGGCGGTTTGGGCGACCAGCGGATCGGGGTCTTTGGCGAGCGGTTCGAGGGCACTGACGGCCTCGGGGTCACGGCGCGCGCCGAGGGAGGCGATCACGCCGGCGCGGAGCTTGCCGGTGACTGTAGGGAGGGCGTTGCGCAGGGCGGCGGAGGCTTCCGGGGCGGGCAGTGTTTCGAGTGCCATGCGGGCCGGATGCGAGAGCGCGTTGTCGGTCAGGAGCGGGGCGAGGACAGGGACGCACTCGGCGGAGCCGACGAGGGCAAGTTTACGGCAGATGAACCGTTTGGCGTCGGCGGTGGTATCCGGGGCGCGGAGGAGCTCGATGAACCTGGTTTCGAAGGCGCGGTAGCCGGCGGCCGGCGACTTGCGGATTTGTTCTTCGATCTCCGCCAGAGGTTGGCGGCTGTCGCTGAACCGGTAGCGGGCGAGGGCCGCGTAGGGGTCGGCGGCAGGCGCCTGCGCGCGGACGGCGGCGACGGGGCCGGCGAGGGCGAGGGCGAGAAGGCAAGCGCCTGCGAGAGCGGCGGGGAGGGAGTGGAAGTTGGCGTTCATGGGATGACGACGCGGGGCGGTGCGGGGTTGGGAGGTTAGAGGATGATGTTCCACGGCTCGCGTTTGGCGCGTCCCAGGAGCGTACCGGCTGTGGGGTCATCGAGGATTTGTTCGGTCTCGGGGTTCCATCGGAACTTGCGGCCGAGGGCGAGGGCGACGACGGCGAGGTGGCCGAGGCTGGCCGAGCGATGGGCGACCTCGGCGGGGGTGATGGTGAGCCGTCGCGAGAGGACGCAGTCGATGAAATTGCCGATGTGATTGGTCGAGCGGTAGAGGTTGATTTCCTCGGGGCGGATCTTCTCCTGTTTAAGGGTGGCGGGGTGGGTTTCGAAGCCGCCGCGGTCGACCCAGACCCAGCCTTCGGTGCCGATCCACTTGGCGCCCATGCGATATTGGCCTTCGGCATTCTGGAGGATCACGGTGACGCCGTTGGCGAACTTGCACTCGACGCGGTAGCGCGTTGCGGCATCCCAGATGCCGGTCTTGGGGAACTCGGCATGGATGGGGTTGACCTCGACGGGGCCGGTGTGCTCGGTGCCGAGTCCCCATTGCGCGATGTCGCCGTGATGGCCGATCCAGTCCATGAGCTGACCGCCGCCGTAGTCCATTTGCCACCGCCAGTTCCAGTGCGTGCGGTCCTGGGAATAGGGCGCCCAGGGGGAGGGCCCGCACCAGAAGTCGTAGTCCAGGTCCGGGGGCGGGTTCGTGAAGGGGGCATTACCGCCGGGGCTGCCGGTGGGGAGGCCGACCTCGACGGTGTGGACTTTGCCGATGCGGCCGTTGCGGACGAGCTCGCAGGCGAACCGGAAATCGCCGGTGGACCGTTGCCAGGAGCCGGTCTGCCAGACCCGGCCGTAGCGGTTGAGGGCGGTGACCATGGCCCGGCCCTCGCGGAGGTCGTGGCTGAAGGGTTTTTCGCCATAGACATCCTTGCCGGATTTGGCGGCGAGGATTGCGGGAATGGCGTGCCAGTGGTCGGGGGTCGCGAGCGAGATGGCGTCGATGTCATCGCGCGCGAGCAGTTCGCGGAAGTCACTGTAGGCGGTGCAGTCCTGGTTGCCGTAGTGCTGGTTGACGCGCTGGCGGGCGGCCTGGAGGTTGCGCCGGTCAACGTCATTGACCGCCAGGACGCGGCAGCGGGGGTCGCCGAGGAACCCGCCCAGGTTGCCGGATCCCATCCCCCCGAGGCCGATGGCGCCGATGGCGATCCGTTTGCTGGGCGCCTCGGCCCCGAGGACGCGGGCGGGGATGGCGGTGGGGAAGCCGGCGGCAAGGCCGAGGAGGGTTGCGCCTTTGAGGAATTGACGGCGGGAACGGTGGCGTGGCGACATCATGGGGGGGATAGTAGCGGGAGTGGCGGCGGGCCCGCAAAGCGAAAACGGGGCTGCGCGACGGTGAATTGTGGATTTGAGATTTGAGATTATCGAGCGACGTGGGTGTGCGGGCTGCAATGGGCAACGAGAGCCCCGCGAGGGGTCTCAGGTAACCGGCGTCGCGTGGGGGCTACCAGGGGTTGCCGCGGGCCGGGGGTTGGGGGGGCCACGGGGCGTACGGGATGTACTGGCGCTGGAGGCGCTCGATGGTGGGAGCATGGGGACGGAACGGCTCGGCGGGGGGCGTGGCGGCGGGCAGGGCGACGGCGGGGCCGAAGGGCGTTCGGGTGGTCTTGAGGTTGTAGGCCATGATCAGCAACGGCTCCAGGTTGACCACATCCCGGATGTTATAGGCGAGGAGGGTTTCGAGCGCGTGAGGGTTGCGGTGGTGGTGGTAATCCCGCCACAAGAGCACGGCGAAGAAGCCGTCCACATCGGCCAGATCCCCGCGATCCAAGCCCAACTGTCGTTCGCATCCCTTGAGTCCGCCCGTGTAGCCCAGGCTCGAGAGCACATAACGGAGGTCGATGTGCGCCTGGTCGAGAGGGATGCCGAGCGAGCCTCGGAGGATTGGCAGATCGAAGCACTTGCCGTTGTAGGTGACGAGGAGCCGGTAGTCCCGGATATCGCGGGCGAACTCGGCGAGGTTTTGGCCCTGGACATAGTGGCGAATGGTGCGGCCGTCGTAGAGGGCGATGGTGGTGATGTAATCCCCGGGGCCGCCCAGTCCGGTGGTTTCGATGTCCACGTAGGCGACCGATTCGCGGAATTCGGAGTAGAGCCGCCAATGCTCCTGGGAGGGGAGAGACCCGGCGAAGAACGCCGCGTTCTGGAGGTCGAGTTGGCGCTGGGATTCTTCGAGGTGCTGGAGAAGACGTTCCCGCCGGCGCGCGCCGAGGGTCGCGTCGGCCTGTGCAAGAGCACCCCACGAGTCGATCCCCGCGGCCCAGAGCTGCTGCTCTGCTTTGAGGCCGACTCCGGGCAGGTGACAGAAGGTCCGGCGCAGCATCGCGTCACCTTTGCAGAGTCCGCGTGCCGCGGCAACACCGTGATGTGATCCCGGCGGCAAGGTCGGGCCATGCTGCTGCATCGGTCTGAGGCGCGCCTCGCTAGAGGTTGCGGTGCGGTTGCGCATTGCGGAAGATACCGCCATGAAACGGCGCATCGGGGTCGGCTTGTGTCTGACGGTGTTCATGGCGGCGGGCGTGGCGGGGGAGACGCTGGATCTGGCCGGGCCATGGCGCCTGCGGTTGGATGCGGAGGACCGGGGCGTCGCGGCGGGTTGGCCGGCGGCGCCGCTGGCGGGCGGCGATCGGATCACGCTGCCTAACACCACGGACCGCGCAGGTTTTGGTTTCGCTCTCGACACGAACACCATGGCGCATGCGGCGCCTTTCCCCGTGACCACCCGATTTCCGGGCGTGAAGGAACCCGGGCGTGCCGATGAGCACGGGTACCTGGTGCGGCGGCATCTCTTCGTGGGGCCTGCCTGGTACGAACGGGAGATCGACATTCCCGAGGCCTGGAAGGAGCAGCGCCTTGCGCTGCGTCTCGAGCGCGTTCTCTGGAAGACCGACGTGTGGGTTGACGGCCGGTGGGCGGGGGAATGCGACAGTCTTGTGGCGGAGCATCGGCACGAGCTTGGTGGCCTTGCACCCGGACGGCACCGGCTGACCGTCCGTGTGGACAACCGGATGATCCACAATCTCTCGACCGTGACGCATGCTTATGGCCCCGAGACCCAGACGCGCTGGAACGGCATGATCGGGGCGATCACGCTCGAGGCGGCGCGGGAGATTGCCGTGGGCTCCGTTGCGGTGTTTCCGGCGTCGGATCGGCGGTCCGTGCGTCTCGTCGTGCGCCTGGCGAATGCGGAATCAAGCCCGGTGTCCTGCCGGGTGAAAGGACGGCTGACGCCGGACGAAGCGGATCGGGTGCTGGCCGAGGCCGCGCTGGATTTGACGAGCCCGCCTGGTCTGAGCACGAATGAGCTGGTGCTTCGTCTGGCGGAACCCGCGGCGGCGTGGGACGAGTTTCAGCCCGTTCGCCATCGGGTGCGGGTTACCCTTGAACGCCGGGGTGTGGTTCGGGACGAGGCGGCGGTGACGTTCGGCTTCCGGCATGTGGAGCGGGATGGCCGGGAGATCCGGGTGAATGGCCGTCGGGTGTTCTTGCGGGGCACGCTCGATTGTGCGGTCTATCCGCGGACCGGTCATCCGCCGATGACGGTGGCCGAGTGGGAGCGGGTGATGGGCGTCGTGAAGGAACACGGCTTCAATCATGTGCGGTTTCACACGTGGTGTCCGCCCGAGGCGGCGTTTGAAGCCGCGGACCGGCTGGGTGTCTATTTGCAGCCGGAGGCTCCCGCCTGGGTGGACGACTGGGGCACGGCGACGGTGACGCGGCCGTTGGGGATGGGCCGGGACCCGCAGGTGGCGGCATTCCTGCGCGCGGAGCTGCGTCGCATGTCCGAGTCATACGGCAACCACCCTTCGTTTCTGTTGTGTGCGATTGGGAACGAGTTTGGGATGCAGAGCACGGATTGGGATTGGGTCAACGCGACCGTTGAAGAGCTGAAGGCGCTGGACCCGAGGCGGCTCTACACCGGCTGTGGAGCGCGCAAGCACCTGGCTGCGGACGACTTCTGGTTCACGCATCACACCGGTGCCGGCACCCGGGGCGTGGGCCCGGCGCATACGGACTGGGACTTCGCGTCCGCGGCGGCAAGCTCGCCGGTTCCGGTGATTGCGCACGAGACCGGGCAGCGGCCCGTGTTTCCGGACTATGACACGCTCCTGCCGAAGTTCACCGGGCCGCTTCTGCCCCTGAACTACGAGCGGTTCCGGGCGCTGCTGGTGAGCCGCGGACTTGAGAGTCAGGTCAGGGATTTCGTGAGGGCTTCGGCGCGTTTCCAGTTCGTGCAATACAAAGCCGAGCACGAAGCCATGCTGCGGACGCGGGCCTATGCAGGATACCAGTTGCTGATGCTCAACGATTTCACGGGCCAGAGCGAAGCCCTGGTGGGGATCCTCGATCCTCTTGGGGAGCCGAAGGGGGTTGTTCAGGCCGCGGACGTGCGCTTCTGGAACGCGCCCACCGTGTTGCTGGCCCGATTTCCGAAGTTCGTGTGGACGGCTGCCGAGACGTTCAATGCCCGCCTCGAAGTCGCCCACTATGGCGAGGGGCCGCTGGCGGCCGGGCTTGTGGAGTGGTCGTTGCGGCGCGACCACGGAGCGGAGATTGCCCGCGGCCAGTTCGATGTCCGAGAGGTGCCGACCGGCGGAGTTTCGGACCTGGGCGCCATCCGGTCGGCGCTCGACTGCGTCCGCGAACCGGCGGCGGTGGCGCTCTCGGTGCGGTTCGCGGGTGTGGAGAACCGCTGGACCCTTTGGGTGTATCCGGAGGCCGGGGATGAGCCGACCGCGGACGGTGTGCTGGTGACGGGCAACTGGGACGACGCCGCGCGGCGCGCGGTCCGCGCCGGTGGCAAGGTGCTCCTGCTGGCGCACGGTTTGACGAATGCTCACACCGCGCGGACGGGGTTCGAGTCGGTCTATTGGTCTGCGGGGTGGTGGGGCAACCGGTTCTCCTCACTGGGGGTGCTGTGCGATCCCCGGCATCCGGCATTGACGGCATTTCCGAACGACGGGTCGAGCGATTGGCAATGGCACGAGCTCTGTTCCGGAGCCACCACCTTCGAACTCGACGGCGCGCCTCGTGGATTGCGCCCGATTGTGCAGCCGGTGCCGGACTTTCACTTTGGCACGCTACTGGCCCATGTTTTTGAGGCGAAGGTGGCTGGCGGCTCGCTGTTGGTGTGCGGGTATGATCTGAGCCGCGACCTGGATCGTCGTCCTGCGGCGCGGCAGTTCCGGCGGAGTCTTCTGCGATATGTCGGCAGCTCCGCCTTTCGGCCGGCGATCGAGTTGCCGTGGGGCTGGATCGAGCAGCGTTGTGGCCCCTAGAGTCCTCGACTTGTGGAATGTGTGGTCAACAGGTCAAGTTTGGTCCCTGCCATTCCACGACGCTCTCGCGCGGGACGAAAGGCGGTCGGCGCGGACGCCAGTTTTTGGAGTGCGGCAGCCCCCTGCCGCTTTCTCTGGGCGGGGCGATAGGTTCAGAATCGACCGCTCCGACGGCGCGCTCGCGGCTATGGCCTGAGCCGGCCGAGCCGTTCGCGGGCGAGCTCGCGTTCGAGCATCGGGGCATCCGGGGTGTCGAGGGCTTCGAGCCAGAGTTGAACGGCGTCGTGGGTGCGGCCGGTGGCTTCGGCGTGGAGGGCGAGCGCGGTACAGAGAACGAGGCGGCGCGGGGGATCGGTGGCTTGGGCGCGGAGTTGGGTGATGGGGACCTGATCGAGCAGGCCCTGGGCGACGAGGCGGTAGAAGGGGTCGCGGCATTGGGCGAGGTAAGCGCGGAGGGTGTGGCCTGAACCGGGCCGGCGGGCGAGGACCTGGAGTTGAGCGCGGAAGAGGCCCATGCCGAGGCGGTTGGCGGAAGTGGCGCGACCGCCCTGGAGGGCGAGGTACTGGTCGGCAAACCGGAGGGCATCGGTCCAGCGGCCATCGAAGGCGGCGCGGAAGGCGAGGCCGACGAGGTGGTTGCGGAGGTTCTCCGGGTCACGGGCGCGGACGTGGGCAAGGAACTGGTCGGCGGCTTCGCCGCCGGGTTCGACGAGGAGGCCCATGAGGCGGGAGACCATGTTGCCATCGGCTTGGTCGAGGGCCTGAGCGACGCGGCGGTTGAAGCGTTGTCGGTCGGTCCGGTAGGAGTCGAGGGCGCGGCCGGAGAGGCGCTGGGCGCGCTGGGTCTGGATTCGATCGAGTTCGCGTCGGATGAGGACTGCGGGACGGTGGGCCTCGGCGGCCGCGGCGGCGAGGAGGGCTTCACGCAGGAGAGATTCAGCCGCCTCGGGGCGGGGTTCGAGGAGGGCGACCACGGTGTAGAGCAGGGCTTTTTCGGTGGCGTCCTCGTGGAGGGTGAGCGTGGCGGGGTGACGGGGGAGGGCACCGGCGAGGATACGGAGGAGGAGTCCATAGAACTCCTCGCCGTGTTCGGCACGCCAATCGGCGGCGAGGAGGCGTCGGGCGCCGGGGGTGAGGGTGCCGGGGTGGGCGCGCCAGGTGAAGAGGGCGTGATAGAAAGCGGTCTCGGCGTCGAGGGGATCGAGGCGTGAAGCTTGTTCGAGGAGCGCGCCGGCGCGGGCGGGCTGGTGGTGGAAGAAGAGGGCGGCTGTGGTCAAGGACTCGGCGGCGGGCAACTGGGCGAGGGACTCGGCGATGGGGGCAGCCTGGCCGAAGCGATCCCGGCAGGCGGCATGACCGAGGCGTTCTAGCCGGGTTGGCAGCAGGGGATCGACGTAGCCGTTCCAGGTGTTGCTGCCGTTGCGGACGGCCTCGAGGAGGGGGCGCGTGCGGGCGATGGGGAGGACGAGGCCGAGGTCGGACTGGGGGGCAGTGGTATCGGTGTCGACGACATCTTGATGGCCGTTGGCAACGGCGGCGGCGAGGCCGATGACGCGTCCGCGGCGGTCGAGGACGGGTCCGCCGGAGCAGCCCTCGTGGAGGCCGAGGTGGACTTCGAGGGTGTTATCGAGCCAGCGGCGGACGTGGCCGAGCGAGACGCTGACGCTGAGTCGTTCGACGCCGGTGGCGACGGCGCCGTAGGGGAAGCCGAGGCCGAGGACGGGGGTGGTGGGTTGAATGGCGGCGGTGTCGGGAGCTGTGGCGAGCGGGGTGATTGCCGGGGCCGGGAAGATGCGGAGGACGGCGACGTCATCGGGGAGGTTGGCTCCGCCGTGGGGTTGTGCGGTGGGATCGAGGCGGGCGACACCGGCGATTTCGAGCCGTTGCCCGCCCGCGGCATCGGAGCGATACCAGTGCGGACCCTGGAGGTAGTCGCTGAACTCGCCGTTAGCGATCTCGTCGCGGAAACGCCGGAAGGCGTGGGGTGCGCCGTGGAAGCAGAGGAAGTGGCGGTAGCGCAACCGGGGGAGGTCGCCGGATTCGCCCTGGAGCTCGAGGATCTTGGCCGCGAGATTGGGATCGGCGAGCCACGGGGCGGCGACGTGGCGGCAAGTCAGGAGCAGGCCGTGATGGGGGGTGCGTTCGACGAGGAAGGCCGTGCCTTCGGCGCTGGCGGAGTAAGCGCGTTTGCCATCGGGGTATTCGAGGGCGTACTCGACGCCGAGGAAGCCGACGGCCTGGGAGGCCCGGTTGGCGACGGCGGCGGTGTCGGGGGTGCGGCGGATGAGGACGAAGGCGGCCGCGCCGAGCACGGCCGCTGCGATGATCCACCGGACCCAGGACTTGGTCATTACGGAGTGCTCACCCGATAGAAGCGGTTGGCATCGGCGCTGGCGGTGTCGTCGAACTCGCCTGAAGCGAGGCAGGAGGCGATTCGGCTGAAGGGTCCTTGGATGCGCGAGGCTTGCCAGACGGAGTAAACGCGGTTGGGTTCAGCCTGCCAGAGGATTCGGGGCGTGCCGGAGGCGGTGAGGGCGATGCGCAAGTTGTTGACCTGGCCTGGTCCGAGCGCGGGCGGTTCACTCCAGGGGCGGTCATCGTACTGGTGGCCGGGCGAAACCGGAAGCGTCGAGACACATGGGTGGGGGAGGAAATCCCCGTTGGCATCGGGGTAGCGGGTATAGGAACCGTCGGGGGCGACCTGGGATTCGGGATACACGACACGGAGAACGACATGGCCGTCGGCATTGCGGACGGTGAGGGTATCGCCGTTGTTATTGAGGGCGAGGCCGGCGCTGCTTTCGCTTGCCGGGATGGAAGGGACGTCGAGGTTGGGGAGAAGTCCGTTGAGGGGGCCGCCGTAGACGATCAGGGCTCCGCCGGCACCGAGCACGAGGGTGTCATAGAAACGGTGTCGCACCCCGACGCCGTCGGCGATCGACCAGCCGAGGAGATCGACGTGTTCGGTCGAGAGATTGGCGAACTCGAGGTATTCGTCGTGCTGGCCGGGGTTGAGGTGTTCCTCGACCGGGGTGCGGCCGAGGGGGTTGAAGTGGGGAGCGGCGGGATCGCTGGAGGGGTTGGCGAGGTACTCGGTGAGGACGATCTGTTGTTCGGCGGGGGTGGGGACGTAGACATTCCAGACCTGGGTATTGGTGGCGGCGGTGTTCCAGGCGGCGAGCGTGACGGGGTAGAGTTGGCCGGCGTCGGCAGCGGTGGGTTGGAAGGAGAACTGGCCGGTGACGGTGGTGCCGGAGAGGGCATCGAAGGACCACTGGGCAGAGGCGGGCAGGCCGGCGGTCTCGGGCTTGACGGTGATGGTGCGGCCCTCGGGGTCGACAACCTGGATCTTGATGGTGAGCGACTCGCCGGGGCGCAGGGCGTGGTCGGTGAAGGTGTTGGCGGGCAAATCGCCGGGTCGGACGAGGTTGGCGAGGTGATTGGTGAATCGGATTGCGGGGGCCTTCGAGGCGCTCAGGATGTCAGTGAAGCGGGTGGGGAGCAGTTGATAGCCGCTGGCCCGGGGATCATTCGTATCGAACTGGCTAAGGACGCCGAGGATGGTCACGGGGGTCGTGGGTTTGGCCTGGCCGACGATATCGACGCGCGCGTCAATACGCAGGACGAAGATCTCCCCGTATTCATTGGTCATGTTCACGTTCGCGCCGCTGCCGAACGTCGGGCTGGTGAGATCGAGCCAGACGTTCGAGACCACGAGGTAGGAGCCTTCGATGGGTTCCATGACGAGGGGATCATTCTGCCAGCCGAACTCGAAGGGGATGGGTTGGGGCAACGCGTTGCCGGTGCTCAGGAGTGTCCAGGAATGATCGGGGTTGTTGGCGTAGAGGTAGAATTCGAGCAGTCCGTTATACTGGCTGAGGGGGCCGGTGACGCGGACCTTGGCGCCGGCGGGGGGCACGTTCTTGGCGCCGCCGGAGACGTAGACGGGGATGCCGCCGGTGTCATCCTGGATGTAGAAGAGCGCG
>JAKQDD010000020.1 GCA_029556615.1 Verrucomicrobiota bacterium
GGTGCCGGGGGTATGGAGACATGGGGCGGGAGGAGATCCGCCGCCTATGCCTCAATGTGTGGGCCTCTCCTGCCGTTTCTCCGGGAGGCGCAACCCCCCAGCCTTGTCAGAATTCTGACAAAGCGATCGAGAAGATCGACACTACCAGTTCTCACGGCGAAACCTCACTCCATTCGCCCGGGGAGAACTCGCCCTGAAGAGAAAACATATCATCGCGGCGAAGGCGAAGAAGAATCAGGCTTGCGGGCAGGGCGGTGTTTTGCTTTCACAGAATTCTGTGAAAGCAAGCGAAAAAATAGACACTCAGAAAGAGCTCGCCAAGATCGCCGGGGTGTCACACGACACCATCGCCCGGGTGCATGAGTCGGGCCGCTGCACCCTTCCCTTTAGGGGCGGAAACATCGAGGGCCGGCCGGCTGGAGGGGGGTCCGGGTTTTTCCGGGACGGCCGGCACGTGTCGGGTTAGGGTCCGGAATCCGGGCGCGCTGTGCGGGCGGTTAGGGGCCGGTGTGGTCGCTTACGTGCCGCGTTATGGCGCTTACGTGACGCTCTCTCGGGCTCCACGGGAAACGGCTTTGTATCCGGTGCATTGTTGCCACTCGTCGCTTCCCGGGCGGTATGCGTCGGCCGCATATACTCCGGTCTGTGGAGGAACTACGGGTAATATGCCGCGTATTCCGGGCGGGGGGGTTCCTGGAATGTTGCGATATGTTGCGGGCCGGCCTCGTCGCTCTTCGTCGGTTCGGTGTTTCGGTATGGTTCGCACTGGTTCGCCATGCTTCGCTTCGGGGTGACCCGCCGGCCGTCTCGCATTGTCGCGCTATGTCGCGCCGCTATGCGCCGCTATGCGCCGGTTCGGGGTGACCCGCCGCACTGGCTCGCGATGGCACGGTATGACACGCCGGGAGTGCGCCGCTTCACGTCACCTTCTCCGGTCGGTGGAGGAACCGGGCCTGATATGGCGCGTATTCTCCCGGGCGTCCCGACCGGGGCGAGAGAGAAACCCACCTCCACAGATCGCCTGTGGTCGCCGATCTCGCCTCGCCTCGAAGGTCCACACCTCCGGCACGGAGAAAGGGCGTTATCGGGCGCGTGGTGGGGTGGGGTTGCCTGCTCGTTATCTTTAGGGGCGGAAAGATCC
>JAKQDD010000029.1 GCA_029556615.1 Verrucomicrobiota bacterium
CCATTCAGGCGGCAACGGCCTGCCGCGCCTTGCTGAATGACGGCGAGGCGGATTTCGAGACGGTCGAGGATGCTCTGATCCCGCGAGGCGTGCTCTCGGTAGACATCCCGGCCCGGCAAGGCGTGCGCCGCACCGAGACCTTCACGTCGACGGGCCTGCCATTCCAGCGCATACGCCTGACCGGCGACGTCATCGCCCAGGGCACCATCACCGTTTCGGTGGGGGACGACGCCTGGAGCGAGGTCGATCATTTTCAGGACAGTCTGGCCGACAGCCGTCATTTCATGGCCGACCTGGACGCCCTCGACATCTCCACCCTGATTTTCGGCGACGGGCAAAGCGGTGCTGTACCCGCTCAGGGAAGCGCCATCACCGTCAGCTATCTGCAAACCATCGGAGACCAGGGCAATCTCGGTCCGAACCGGATCACCCAATTGTTGAGCCCGGTCTACCTCGACGGCGGACAGGTCTCCATGACCGTCACCAACCCGGTGCCCGCCACCGGCGGAGCGTCGCGGGAAGCCCTCGAACACGCCCGCCGACAGGCACCGGCGGAGCTGCGCAGTCTCTGGAAGGCCGTCACCTTGGAGGATTACCAGGCGCTCGCCGAGGGCTACCCCGGCGTCGCCAAGGCCAAGGTGCTCGACACCAATGCCTGTCAGAACATCCGCTATTACAACGTCCACCTATCCATCGCCCCCAACGGCGGCGGAATGCCCTCGGCGCTGCTCAAGCGGGACCTCGCAGAGTTTCTCGAACGCCGCAAGGTCATCACGGTCGAGATCAACCTGTTCGATCCGATCTACCGGCCCGTTTCCATCGACGCCGAGGTCTACATCTGGCCCGGTGAACCGCTGGAAAACGTGCGCAGCCGCATCGAAGCCGCGCTCTCCGATTTCTTTTCCTTCGACCAAGTCTCCTTCGGCCAGACCATTCACTTCTCCGACCTGGTGGCCCTGATCGACGGCGTGCGCGGGGTCAGCCACATGCACCTCTACGCGCCGCAGCAGGACATCGAGCTGCGCCACGGTGAAATCCCGGTTCTCGGC
>JAKQDD010000031.1 GCA_029556615.1 Verrucomicrobiota bacterium
GGGCGGGGGGAGCGGGGGCGGCTTTGCGCTGCAGGGTGGGACGGTGCTGAGCAACGCGCCGGGCTCCGTCTTCGAGTTGAGCGACGGCAACGGGATCGGCAACTTCGGGGGAACCGACGGCGTCTTCCTCAATGCCGGCACCCTGCGCAAACCCGGTTCCTCCGACATCAGCGTGTTCGTTCCCCTGATCAACTCCGGTGCGGTATCCGTCGAAGACGGCGTCTTGCGCTTGAGAGCCGCGTCGGTGCAGACCGAGGGTTTGACAGCGCTCGAGGGTGGAAACCTCGCCGCCACTGTGTCCTTCGAGCTGCGCGGGGGGGAATTGACCGGCTCCGGCACGATTAGCGGCTCGCTCACGAACAGCGGCGGCATCGTGCGTCCCGGCGCGCCGATCGGGCGCCTGGCCGTCACCGGGGACTTCGGGCAGGGCGCAGCGGGAACGCTCGAGATCGACCTCGGCGGCGAGCTTGCCGAGACCGGCTTTGATGTGGTCCAGGTCGGCGGCAAGGCGGTCATAGATGGTGTTCTCCGGGCCTCGACCGTGAATGGGTTCGTGCCGAGCGACGGGGAGTCCTTTGCGTTCCTCGGTGCTTCCGCCCGCTCGGGCCGCTTCGACGCTGTGGACCTTTCGCCGGGCACGCCGCGACTGGTTGTGATCGACTTGGGCGCGTCGCTGGCGCTGCTCCGGTCGGAGTCGACCTTCGCCGATCTCGCGCTCGGCAACGGGACGGCCGACCGGACCCAAGGCGGTTTCCACGCCGACCAGGTCCTCGACGGCATCTTCGCCACATTTAGCAACGGCTGGGCCCCCGGTCATGCGGCCGCCACGGTGGTTTGGGAGACCATGGGCGATCTGGTGCTGCCCCCTGGGTCGACCCTGCACATTCGATTGTTCCAGGACTACCCCTTCACCTTCCACACGATCGGGCGCTTTCGGCTGTCCACCAACTCGGATGACCGCGCTGAGTTTGCCGACGGCCTTCAGAATGGGGGCGACGTGACCGCCCAGTGGACAGTGCTCACGCCGGTGTCCGTGACAGCTACGAACGTCAGCGAGTTCACCGTGCTCGAAGACGGCTCGGTCCTGGTCGGCAACGCCACCCCAACTTCGCTCTACGAATTCCGCGGCGCGGCCCCGACCAACGCGATCACGGGTTTCCGCCTCGAGGTGCTCGAGCATCCCTCGCTGCCCTCGAACGGTCCGGGCTTCGCCGGCAACAAGAATCTGGTCCTGACCGAGCTTCGCATGACCGCCGAGATCCCGCCCGCCACCGGGCTGCCGCTCGCGATTTCGCCGTTGAAAACCAACCTCGTCGTCAACACCGGTGCGCGGTTCGCGGCTTCCGGCGGAGCCGCCCCCTACCTCTTTGACGTCGTCACCAATCACTCCGGGGGCTCGGTGAACCCCTTCACCGGCGCGTACGCGGCAGGGTCGCTGGCGGGCGTGACGGACACGGTGCGCCTCACAGATGCCCGCGGCAGCAATGTGCTGGCGACCGTCGACGTCGTGCCGGACCCCACGCCCCGACCGGACCTTGCCCTGGGGTTGCTGGCGGCTCCGACGGAGGTCCTGCCCGGAGTGCCCTTCGAGCTCGTTTACGTCGTGACCAACCGCGGTACGGCAGCGTCCGGCGCGCCGTGGAACAGCGCGGTATTCAGCTCGACGGACGCGGTGGCCGGCAACGACACCTTCCTCGCTGCGGCGGCGATTCAGGTTCCTCTGGCGCCCGCCGCCTCGCTGGCGGTGACCCAGTCGGTGGTCGTTCCCGCAAGCGGAGACGCAGGGCCGCTGCGTTGGGTAGTGGCTTTGGACACCACGGGCGTGATCGCGGAAGCCGACGAGGCCAACAACGTGATGCTGGCTGATGCCACCACCTGCGTGCCCCATCGACTCGATCTCGCCGCCTCGAATCCCTCCGTCGCCGAAGGCACCAGCGCACTGATCACGGTGCTCCGCAACGGCAGCCGTGCCGAACCGCTCGGGATTGTCCTGGAATCGCAACACCCCACCGAGGTCGCGGTGCCGGCCACGGTGACCATTCCCGCAGGGGCCGCTTCCACCACGTTCACCGCCGCCGCCCAGGCCGACGGCGCGTTCGACGGCACTCGAGTCATTGCGATCCACGCCGCGGCGGTCGGGTTCGAGCCGGCAACGATCCAGATCACCACGCTCGACGCCAATGTCCCCGGCCTGTTCCTCTCGCTGGCAACCAACTTGCTCGAGGAAACGGGAACCACCACCGGCACCCTGCGCCGCGAAGGGCCGGCGGACACGCCGCTCCCCGCGACGCTCGTCAACGGCGGGGGGCAGATCGCGTTCCCCGGCACGGTAACGATCCCCGCCGGCAGCGCCTCGGCCAGTTTCCTCGTCGTGGGCGTGCCGGATACGCTGGTTGAACCGCCAGTGGCGGTGACCCTCGAAGCGCGGGCGGCCGGCTACACCCCCGCGGCGGCGGCCCTCACCGTCGTGGACGACGATCTGCCCCTCGTAACCCTCATGATCCCTGCCCCGTCCTTGAGCGAGGCCGCAGGTCCCAACGGATTGCTCGGCACGATCACCCGCGACCGCGTCAGTTCACGACCGTTGACCGCGCGGCTCGTCAGCTCGAATCCGAACGCGGCCGCCGTCCCCGGCTCGGTCGTGATCCCGGGCGGTCAGGTCTCGGCCAGCTTCGCGGTGGCAGCGGTGGACAATGGGCTCGTCGATGGCGACCGCGTGGTTCGCATCGAGGGCTCCGTGCTCACCTCCCTGACCGGCGAGCCGATTACCCCCCTCCAACCGGTCGAACTCCTCGTCACCGACGACGACGGACCCGCGCTGGCCCTGGTCCTGGCCACGACGCTGGTCGGCGAGGGCTTGAACCCGGCAGCCATCGGCACGGTCAGCCGCAACACCGGAACCCTCGGCGCGCTTCCGGTCGCGCTGGCTTCGAGCAACCCTGACGAACTCACCGTGCCCCCCTCGGTCACCATTCCCGACGGCGCGGCGTCGGTCTCGTTTCCGTTGGTCTCGATCGCGGATGGCGTCAACGACGGCAACCGCGCCGTGACGCTGACCGCGATGGCGCCTGGGTTCTCGAGCGCGGCGGCGCAGGTTGTCGTGAGCGATAGCGACCTGCCCGACTTGCAGGTCGCCGGCCTCGAGGCGCCCACCCATGGCCTTTCGCGACAGGGCATCGACGTGAGTTTCCGCATCGAAAACAAGGGGTTCGCGGCAGCCGCCGGAGGCTTTGTCCAGCGAATCCTGCTCTCGAACGATCCTCTGCCCGGAGACGACGCGCTCCTGTCGCAGACGACCTTCAGCGCGCCGCTGCCAGCCGGCGGGTTCTTCAGCCAGACGCTGCGGGTGAACCTGCCGGAGAAGCCGGGGGATTACTGGCTGGTGGTAACCACCGATGCCACCGGCCAGGTTGGAGAAGTCCTCGAGGATAACAACCGCCGGATCTCAGTTTCCCCGATCGCCGTGGGCAAGGCGTACAGCGTGATCGTTGCTGCCGCGGCGGAGACCTCGCCCGCGAACACCCCGATCCTGCTCCACGGCACGGCCACCCGCACCGGCTCCGGCGAACCGGCCGGCTTCGAAGTGGTCGAGGTGCACGTGACCGTGCGCGACACGAAACGGGTGCTGCTCGCCATCACGGATGCCTCCGGCGATTTCAGCACCACCTTCACCCCGCTCCCAGGCGAGGCCGGAATCTACGGCGTGGGGGCCGACCATCCCGGTGTCGACGCAACCCCCGTGCAGGACACCTTCATCCTGCTGGGCATGAAGGTGCAGCCCCTGCCGCCCCTCCGGGTGATCGAAGGCACGACCGCCACCCACGTCACCGTGCTCGAGAACCTCACCCCCATCGGCCTCAGCGGCCTGACCGCAACCGTCGTGGCCGGCCCCGAAGCGTTCGGCCTCGAGGTCACCTTGGGTTCCCCGACGGTCGCGGGCTCGGGGACGACGCCGGTCATCGCCACTCTCACCGCACCGCCGTCCATGGCCGGCAGCGGCTTGTTCCGGGTTCGGATCGACTCCGCCGAGGGGGCGTCCGCGATGCTCGACGTTCCTTTCACCGCCGAAGCGCTGGTGCCAAGGCTGGCGGCCACGCCATCGCCGCTGGTGGCTCCGATGCGGCGCGGCGCCCAAACGGCGGTCGAGTTCGGCATAACCAATTCCGGCGGCATCGCCACAGGCCCTTTGACGGTGCTCGCGCCGGCGTTGCCGTGGCTGGCAGTGGCCTCGGGAGCGTCGTCGCCCGCGCTCGAGCCCGGCGCGGGCACGACGGTCGCCTTGTTGCTCACCCCGCCCGACGACCTGCCCCTGGGGGATCATACCGGATCGCTCATCGTGAACGCGGGCAACGCCGAAATCGCGGTTCCGTTCACCTTCCGCGCGCTGTCCGACACCACCGGCCATCTGAAGATCGCAGCCGTGGACGAATTGACGTTCTACGCCGAGGGTTCGCCGGTGTTGACGAACGCCGTGGTCCGCCTCTCCGATCCCTACAGCGGCGATCTCCTGCTGCAGGCGGAGTTCGACGGCGCTCCCGAGCTGGTCCTCACGAATCTGCCGGAGGCGTACTACGACATCCGCGTCGAAGCGCCGGATCACGCCCCGTTCGCCAACACGTTTCTGCTGCTGCCGGGCCGGACGAATGAGGTCAAAGCCTTCCTCTCGCGACAGACCGTGCGCACCACCTGGACGGTCGAGCCGATCACCGTCGAAGACCGGTACACCATCACCGTCGACACGGTGTTCGAGGCCAACCTGCCCATCCCGGTCGTCACGGCGGAGCCCACGGTCTTTGACCTGGCGGATTTCCCCGGCGAGACAAAGCAAATCGACGTTCGGATCACCAACCATGGCCTCCTGGCGGCCAAGGGCGTGCGGTTCGATTTCCAGACGCATCCCCGTCTCCAGATCACGCCGCTCATCCAGGACCTCGGCGATCTGGCGGCGAAAAGCTCGCTCACAATCCCGGTCACGATCCGCAAGCTGGGCGCGGCTGCCCAGCTCGCGTCCGCCCAGACCCACAGCTCGGGCGATGGCGGGTCCGATGGCGGCTGCACGCTGGGCGGCAAGCTCGAGTGGAGCGTCGAGTGCGGAGGGCAAACCATCACAACGACCATTCCGTTCAGGACCATCAACCTGCAGAAACTCCCCGGTTTCCAGTGCGGCACCTCCGCCCAGGCGCTGGCAGCGCAGTTCACTCCATTCGTCGCCACCGGTGGCTTCCCGCCCTGCAACAACCCGCCCTGCTCGATCGGCAACCCTGGCTACTCCGTCCCCATCGCCTTCAAGAAACGAACCGTCTGCAACCCGTGTGTGAACGAGATCCTCAGCGGACTCACGGAGAACTGCCTGCCGCTGCTGCCCATCCCCGACGAAATCCCCTTTCCCGACATCATCGAGGATTTGACCGGCGAGAGCGGCATTCCGATCAACCCCTTCGAGCGGGAGGATCCGAAATGCGGCGACGGCGCCGCTCCGGTCGAGCAGATCATTGCCTGTTTCCAGGAGGCCCTCGGCGACGTCAAGAAGATCGTCAAAACCGGCGGCGAGATCGCCGAGATCCTCGATGACATCGGCGTCGGCGACGCCGTGGGCGACTTTTTCGGTCGCGACAAGGGCGATGCGGGTGGGGATGGAGACGGCGACGACGGCTTTCTGGGGGGCGCAGCCGATGCGATCGGCGCCGGTTTGAGCGCGGTGGGCAAGGCCCTGGACGCGCTTCGCTGCCTCTCACCACTCTTCAACCCCTGCATCTTTGGCGGTGGCGGCCCGATCGGAGCCGGCGTCGCAGGACGGCCTGTCGGGCTGCATGACGGGGACCCCTCGCTGCCCGAACCCACGCATCCCCTCGCACCGCTGGCCGCGCGCGCCATGGCCGTGCAAACCCACGGGGCCTACTTCGCCCATCTGCTGGGCGATGAAATCTGGTTCCAGGGCACCAACGACACCGTCTGGCTGGACTGGATGGATGCCTACCAGAGCCGGCAGATGCCGGAGAGCCCCGGCGGCAGCACCCTCACACCCGAGGAACGGGACGAACTGCTCGCCCTGCCGCTGCCCGCGCCGGTCGGCCCCCAGGAGGTTAACCAATTGGTCGAGCGCTGGAACCGCAGCCTCGCCTATTGGAACGCCGGCATCTTCAACAGCACCGACGTCCCGCCCGGAGAAAACCCCGACTTCCTGGCCCTGGACGTCCACGCGCAGCTTTACCGCCAGGCCCATGCCGCCCGTCAGGCGGCCCTGGCCGAGGGTTTCCGGGGCGTGTTCGACGCCTACAACACCACCCGCCGCGAATTCCTCGACCTCATCAACCAGGACACCGGCGGCGGCCTCTGCGCCCAAATCAAACTGCGCCTCGAACAGCAGGCGGTGCTCTCCCGCGACGCGTTCCGGGCGACGCTCGAAGTCGAGAACGGCCTGGGCGTGGCGCTCGAAGAGGTCTCCGTGACGATTCGCGTGGCCGATATCGAGGGGAACAGCACGACCGATCTCTTCCAGATCCGCGAACCCGAACGGCAAGGGATCACCGCCTTGGACGGCACCGGCCTGATCGCCGCTCAATCCACCGGCCGCGCCACGTGGGTGCTCGTCCCAGCGCCCGAAGCCGCCCCCACCGCCCCCCGGCAACACTTTGTCAGCGGCACGCTGCGCTACCGGCAGGAAGGCGTGCTCATCACCATCCCCCTCGAACAGGCGATGATCACCGTCCTCCCCTCCCCCAGGCTCGTCGTCCAGTACTTCCATCAGCGCGACGTCCACAGCGACGATCCGTTCACCGACGAGATCGAGCCCGCAGAACCGTTCTCCCTCGGCATGCTCATTCACAACGAGGGGTTCGGCGTGGCGCGCAACTTCCGCATCACCTCCGGGCAACCGACCATCGTCGACAACCAGAAGGGCCTCCTCGTCAACTTCGAGATCATCGCCACCGAAGTCGCCGGCGTGGGCTTGACCCCGTCCTTGACGGCGAACTTCGGCGACCTCCTGCCCGGCGATCGCAAGGTGGGCCGCTGGCTCTTGAAGAGCTCCCTGCAGGGCTTGTTCATCGATTACCGCGCCGCCTTCGAGCACGTGGACGGCCTGGGCGACCCGCGGTTCTCGCTGTTGGACCGCCTCGAGATTCACGAGATGATCCGCATGGTGCAGGCCGACCGCGCGCTCGAAGACGGTTTGCCGGACTTCCTCGTGAATGACGTGCCGGACCTGAACGATTTCCCCGACACGCTCTGGTTCAGCCAGGGGTCCACTGCCCCGGTGGCCGTGGCGACCGATGGCGTCACCGACGGCCCGGTCTCGACCGCGAAGCTCACCGCGCTGCTCACCGCCCCGCTCGGGGCCGGATGGAGTTACCTGCGCGTGCCCGACCCCGCCGACGCACGCTTCCGCCTGCGCGAAGTCCGTCGCGCCGATCACTCGCCAGTCGCCGTCAATACCAACGTCTGGCGTACCGACTGCACCTTCATCGGCCTCGGCCTCCGGCCCCGGCGCGAAAACGTCCTGCACCTGCTCGACCTCCATGCCGACGCCGGAACCAGGACCTACACGCTCGTCTATGAACTGGCCGCCGCGGCCGACCTCACGCCGCCTGTCAGCCGCGTCTCCACCCTGGCTTCCAGCAGCCCGCTCGGCTTCACCGTGACGTGGTCGGGTGAGGACGAACCCAAGGGCAGCGGCCTGGCCGCGTTCGACATCCTGGTGTCCGTGGACGGCACCGGCTTCACGAATTGGCTCACCGGCACAACCGCCCGCGGTGCGGTCTTCCTGGGCGAACCTGGCCGGACCTACGCCTTCTACAGCCGCGCCACGGATGCCGCCGGCAACCGCGAGGAGGCACCGGCCGCCCCGGACGCCCAGACCGTCGCCTCCCAGATCAACACCCCGCCTGCGCTCAGCTACCCCGCGGAAGTGATCGGCGACGAGGGCACCACCTTGACTGCACTGCCGGTCGCCTCCGACGCCGATGTGCCCGCTCAGCGGCTCACGTTCGCCGCCGCCGGCCCCGTGCCCGCCGGGCTCACCGTTCATCCTGACACCGGCCTCCTCAGCTACCCGACCAGCGAAGGCATCGGACCCGCAACCCACACGGTCCGCGTGCGCGTCACCGACAGCGGCTTCCCGTCGTTGTCCGCGACGAACTCGGTGACGCTGGTCGTTCGCGAAATCAACCAGCCGCCGGTCCTCGCGCCCCTGTCGGATGTGGCCGTCTCCGAAGGCGCCAGCCTCGTGCTGGTCGTCAGCGCGGCGGATCCGGACCTGCCTGCCAACCGGATCACGTACGCGCTGGCGCCCGGTGCGCCGGCCGGCGCCTCCATCACGACCGGCGACGGCATCTTCAGCTGGCGTCCTGACGCCACCGCCGGCCCCAGCACCAACTGGATCACCGTCGTCGCCACGGACAACGGCACGCCCCCCCTGTCGGCCACCTCGAGCTTCAATGTGGTGGTGCGGGATACCGCGGCCGACTTCGTCGTGTCCGTCGGTTCCACCAACGTCTTCGGCGGTGAACTCGGCGCCGTGCCGTTGAGATTGCGGACTGGCCTCCCGCTGACCGAGTTGACCTTCGACCTGACCTTCGACCGCACGACTCTCACCGGCCTCTCCTTGCAGGAATTGGCGCCGGAAGTCCTCGGCCATACGGTGACGACGCTCGACGACAACACGGTGACGCTGCGTCTCGTGCTCGATGGAGCGGCGCCGGTCACGGCGGATCGGACCCTCGGATGGCTGGAATTCCAGGCGGCTCCCGATCAGCCGTCCAGCCTCACCCTCATCCAACCGCAAACCGCCGCCGCGCTCGGAGTCTCGGGCTACATCCTGGCCAATGCGCAGCTCGAATCCGGCCGCGTGGTCGTGGTCAACGCCGAGCCCGTGCTGACCCTCGACGGCCAAGCCGATCCGGTGCTCACACTCTATGGGCGGCCCGGGCGGTCCTACACCGTCGAGTCCACAACCCAAATCGCCCCTGAAGCGTCCTGGCTGCCGATCACTCATGTCCTGCTCGACGGCCGTTTCATCCAATTGCCCATCTCGCCCGCGCAATGGCATGAGTTCTTCCGCGCACGCGAGTAGCAAGGCCCGCCGCCACGAATCGTCTTGTCGGACCTCCCGCGCCCGGGTACTTGAAGTGCATGCGAAGGCGCAATCGTCCTGAATCCCCCGGTTCCTCGACCCAAGTCACCCGCCGCCGTTTCCTCAGCCGATCCGGCCAGGCCGCCGGAGGTGCCCTCCTGGCGCTGGGACCCGCCTGGCGCGGCGTGTTCGCCGCAGGCGCTGACACGCCTCGCAAGCCCGGACCGAACGACAGGCTGAACATCGCCATCATCGGCGTCGGCGGACGCGGCGGGGCTAACCTGGCAGGCGTCAGCAGCGAGAACATCGTCGCACTGTGCGACGTCCACGAACCGCCGGTGCTTCATGCCGCCCAAAAACACCCGCACGCCAAACGCTACCGGGACCTGCGCCGGGTGTTCGACAACGCCCGGGACTTCGATGCGGTGGTCGTCAGCACCTGCGAGCACACGCACGCGTTCGCCGTGCTGCCCGCGCTCCAGCTCCGCAAACACGTCTACTGCGAAAAACCGCTCACCCACAACGTCTGGGAAGCCCGGGTGATCATCGATGCCGCCCGCAACGCAAGGGTCGCCACCCAGATGGGCACCCAGATCCACGCCGGCGACAACTTCCGGCGCGTCGTCGAACTCGTCCAGGCCAGCGCAATCGGACCCGTCCGCGAAGCCCATGTCTGGGTCGGACGGGCCTGGGGTTGGCAAAGCGAGGAGGAAGCCAAAGCCCACGGGGATATCGTCTCAGCCCGCGAACGCCCCAGCGGATCCTCCCCCGTGCCCCAGGGGCTCGACTGGGACCTCTGGATCGGCCCCGCACCGTTTCGTCCGTTCCACGAAGTCTACTGGCCCGGCCCCAAGTGGTATCGGTGGTGGGACTTCGGCAATGGCACAATGTCCGACCTGGGCAGTCACTGGAACGACCTGGCTTGGTGGGCGCTCAAGCTCGATCACCCGCTCACAATCGAGGCCGAGGGCCCCCCGCCCCACGCCGAGATCGCTCCCGCCTCGATGCACGCCGTCTACACCTACGGCGCCCGCGGTGACCTGCCCCCCGTGACCTTGCACTGGTACCAGGGCACGATGAAACCCAAGCCGTACGTCGATGCCCGCATCCCCCAGTGGGGCAGCGGCGTGCTGTTCGTCGGCAGCAAGGGCATGCTGCTCTCGGACTACGACAAGCACGTCCTCTTGCCGGAGGCACAATACAAAGACTACCAGCGCCCGCCCCAGTCGATTCCAAAGTCCAAGGGCCACTACGAAGAGTGGCTCCATGCCTGCAAGACGGGCGAACCGACCACGTGCGACTTCCTGTACTCGGGACCGCTCACCATCGCCAATCATCTCGGCAATGTCGCCTTCCGCGCCGCCGCGAAGCTCGAATGGGACCCCGCGAACCTCAAGGCCAGAAACTGCCCCGCTGCCGACCGCTTCATCCGTCGCGACTACCGACTAGGCTGGACATTGGCCTGACCCTGATGCCTTGACATCATTCTCAAAGGCATTATGATGACAACGTGAGAACAACGTTGACCATCGATGATGATCTGGCGGCAATCCTGCAGCGGGAATCAAGACAGAAAGGACTGCCGTTCAAGCAGTTGGTCAACGCCGCCTTGCGTCGGGGCCTCGTCCAAGATCAGGCCATGCAACCGGTCCCACGGGTCGTTACCCGCCCTCATGCCTTTGGTTTCAAGCCTGGAATCGACCTCGAGAAGCTCAATCAACTCGCGGACGAATTGGAAGCCGAGGCCTTCTCAGCGAATCATCAACAGCAGCGATGATCCTGCCGGACATCAACATCCTGATCCATGCGCACAACAGTGAGTCGCCGAAGCACGACGCGGCTCGCGAATGGTGGGACCACGCCCTGGCAGGATCCGAAGGGGTCGGCCTGCCGTGGGTGACCCTGCTCGGCTTCATCCGGATCGCCACCCACCGCGGGATCTTGCGCAACCCCATGTCGCAAGCCGATGCCTGTTCCCGCATCGCGGAATGGCTCGAGCTTCCCCATGTGCACATCCCGGTTCCGGCAAGCGACCATTTTGCGCGTCTCCGAGCCCGCCTCCAGGGACTGGGAACGGCAGGGAATCTGACCACCGATGCCCATCTGGCGACGCTCGCCATCGAACGAGGCTACACGCTCTGCACCACCGACATGGACTTTGGACGTTTCCCCGGCCTCAGGTGGGTCAATCCGCTTTCTCCATCCTGACCCGGTAGAAGCGCGGGCCCGCTTCGCCGGCGGCATCGGTGTACGTGTTGGATAGGGGCTGCGCTTCAAGGCGGTCGGCCAGTACCGCGAAGGGCGCTGTGATCGAGTGAGAGCGTAGAACAGAATAACGGCAACCGGCGACGCTCGGCCAACGCAAGACAACGCCGTCGGGTTCCGTGGTGGCGGTAAGGGTGAGCGGCTCGATCCAGACGAACACGGCCGTCGGCACACCCCAGGCGCCATCGCCGTTCCGGGCCTCGACAAACACCGTGTGGCGACCCGGCGCCCAGTGCGTCGTGTCGAGCGTGGTGCGCAGGGATTCGCGCGGCGAATCGAAGCTGCCGTCGGCCGCATCAAGCGTGATCGTCGAGGTCCCGGCGATCCAGGACGGCGCGTCGATGGTGGCCCGGGCCCCGGCGATCGGATGGCTGGGAAGCGGCGTGGCGGTTCCGTGGCTGCGAGTGCTGTCGGCCACGCCTGTCAGCGTCACTTCAAGGGCGGCCAGAGCCGACGGGGGAGAGGCCGACAGTCCGAGAATGTCCGGTCCGGCCGGATCCAGGTACGGCTGGCGGCAGGCTTTGGCGGCGTAGCACAGCGCGAGGCGGTTCGAGGGATAGATGGCGGTTTCGAAATCGGCGCACGGCTGGAAAAAAGTCGTGCCCATTTCGATCGTGTAGGCAGGGACCCCCAGCTCGCCGTAGGCCCACTCGTCGGCGGCGCCGCTCGTGGGATAGAGTTCGTAGCCGGACTGGACCTTGTAGCGGTTGAAGAAGCCGAGCTTCGCCCCCAGGGTGCGCAAGGCTGCCCCGTTCGGGGCGGGGTCCTCGATCGAGCCCCAGGGATAGAGCACAAGCTGGCCGTAGCTGTGGAGGGACACCAGCAACCCGGTGGCCGTTGCCGGGGCGGCGTCCGCGTCGAGCGGCCCGCGCTGGTCGGGGAAGAGCGAGCGCAGATAATCGCGGATGGCCTGGTTTTCAGGTTCGGAACAGGCGAAGGGACCGCGGTAAACCTCGTTGCACGGATTCGAGCTGCTGCCGGTGCTGCCCCAGCGGAAGTCGAAATTGCGGTTCAGGTCGGTGCCGTAGTATGGGTAGCGCGTGCAGCCATTGGATTGATTGGTGTTCTTGCGCCATCGTTCACCCAGCTCGGCCATTTTGCGCCCGTCGGGGTTTGCCAGGGGCAGGATGTGCACCTCGAGGTAGTCCAGCAACCAGGTCAGGTCGGCGTCCACACCGTACGCCGCCACCAGATCCTCGGCTAAGCGGAGCGCGGCCTCGGCCGTCACCAGCTCGCGCGCATGATGTTCGGCCATGAGGAAGAACCGCGGCTTCGGTCCTGGCCGGGCCTTGCTGGAAAGGACCAGGACACGCAGGTCGTAGCCGGGCGCACCCCCGGGCGCGGTCTTCTCCCAGCTCGATCCGATGCTCACGAGCGCCGCCAGATCCGGATGCCCGGCCACGATCTGATCCAGGGCGGCGTCCGTCTCCTCGACCGTCCGATAGCATGGGTAACCCGGAATCCCCGCAAGAGCCGCCATGCCGGGTGTCAGTTTCAGTTGGCCCTGCGCCGTCATGGCCTCGTCGATCTCGAGACGGTAGCCCTGTTGGCACAGCTCCTCGAATTCGGACCATCGCAACCGGGCCGGGACATAGCCCGCTTCGTGGTCGGCATACTCGAAGACGTCATAGCGGCTGACCAGGGCGGCCAGCCGGTCGCGGTGGCCATAGAACAGGCGGACGACGACAGTAGGTTCGATGGGTTCTGCGTCCGCCTGGACGCCCGCCGGCGCGTCAGAACTCGCCAGGGGCGCCGCGCTGTCGCCGGTCGCCAGGGGTGGTGCCCCCATCGCGGCAATCAGGACTGCGATTCCCCAGTGCTGGCGCGCTCGTTTCATCGGGTGGCTCATGGTGTCGTCCCCGCCGAGGGGGATGCGCCAAGGTCGACGCGGTGGGGCAATTCGCCGAAGGGATAGAACCGATGCTCGAGGCCGCTGTCCCGCACAATGACGATGCGCAGGCCCGACTGACCTCCGCCGAGCGGCTTGCCCACCGGTCCGGTCGTGACGGCTTCAAGGTCGCCATCCCGGGCAACGGCGTTGCGGTGGTAGTGACCGGAGAAAAGGTACCGGACGCCCGCCTCGCGGAACCAGCCGAGATAGCGGACGCGCCGGGCGCCCGGGATGTTGAAGTACTCGTCGGGTTCATCGGCGGCTTTGAGGAACCAGGGATGATGCGCAAAGACAACGAGGTGCGTTGCGCCACGGTCGCGCACGCGCTCGAGCTCGCTGCGCAGCCATACCTCCTGTTCAGCCAGTTGATTCGTCGCCTGCTGTGGCGAGTGAATAACCACCGAATTCAGCACGATGCCCGTGAATCCTCGGTGCCGGAACACATAGTGGTCGGGGCCAAACCGACGCGTGTACGTGGCGAGATCCGCGGGCGCCGGCGCGTTGCCAACGTCGTGGTTCCCCGCCACCGGATAGACGGGGATCCTGTGGTCAACGCGCTTCATGATCCGCCGGTACTCCCGGATCTGGCGGGTGTCTCCCGGCTTGTTCACCAGGTCGCCCGAGACCACCACGAAGGCCGGCCGCAGCCGGTTGATGGTGGCCACCGCGAACTCCAGATTGGCGGTCTCCTGGGCGAAGTCCCGATTGTCGCTGAACATGCCGAGCTGCGGATCCGCGAGTTGGATGAAGAAGAACGGCTCGGCCGCGGACAGGCTGGTTGCCGCCGCAAGCCACAAGGCCGCGGCAAACGATCTCGTGTTCATGGGGGTACGGGTTCCCGGCTGGGGCGCATGCGAACGTTTCACGGACAAGTGGGCCGGAGTATCCCACGCGCGCCGGGCGGCTTTCAACCTTCAATCCGCTTCGGACTCCACCGCACAGTCCGCTCACCGGGGTTCCAGCGCGATGCCGCAAATCTCCCCACGCAGCCAGGGGGTCTGCTCGATGACCAGTTCCTTCACCCGCTGCAACCAGGCCTTGGCTTCCTGTTCTCTCCCGTGAATGAGGGCGAAACCCTTGGCGGGAGATCCGGACAGGACCCCCGAATGAAAGACCAGGGTTTCATGCCCGCCGCCCCGCAAACGGGCCGACATCCTCAGGGCGTAATGCTCCCGGTCCGCGTTATGCATGACGTCAAAGCGGAGCGCGCCCTGCTCATAACGCGGTTCGCTCCAGAGGGCCATCACTCCCCGACCGAGATCCTGGGTCGACTTCTTCTCGACGTCGTACACGGAAACCGCCTCCCACGGACCGCAGGCGATCGCTTCCTGGTAATCTGCCGTCGCAGGGGGTTCCGCGAAACATACCAACAGCGCGGAGGTCCGGGACTGGCTGCTGATTTCCCGTACCGTCGCCGGGAGCTCGATGTCGCTGGGACGCGGTGTGAGCCTGGGCTGGATGCTTTCGATGGCGATGCCGGGAGGCAACACCCGGCGTATGTACACAAGGAACTCGTTTTCCGGAACAACGGTGATCTCGGGCTTGGTCGTGGGGGCGAGCTCGGGGAGTTCGAGGACCTCGACCGGCGGCGTGGCCAGCGGGGTACCGTCCGGTTGCCACCAGGAAGCCGTGCCGCGCGGGTTGCGCGCAACAGCCACGATCTCGAGAGCGACGCCATTGTCCAACACGACTCGATACTCCCCCGGGGCCGCTCGGGCGATCAGGGTGCTGTCAGCATGGCTCGCGAGTGGAGTCGCGGCGTCGGGGTTGCCGGGTCGGGTCTCCGGCATGATCGTGGCGGTGGCTTGGCGTGCCTGCAATCTGGCTCGATGCAGTGCAGGCAACACCGCCCCCATCAACGCGAGAGCGACTGGAATCAGGATGAGCGCGAGCAACACCAGCGCCGTCGCTACGGCAAAGCGCCGCCAGAACCGGTCCGGCCCCGGCGATGGGCCGGCGATCGCATCGCCCCGGAGCGGGCCCTCCCGAAACGCCTTGCGCACGTCCTGGCGGGCAAGCACGACCAGCGACCAAATCCCCACCGGGAGGCCGATGATGTTGCCCGGCGTGATCAGGATGGCGAGGATACTGCCGACGACGGCGAGACGATAGGCCTCGAGATGCCTCATCTTCAGCGCTGCGAGAATGATGATGCTGCTGAGCAGGAGGATGGCCATCAACGGGAGCGAGATCGCCAGCGTCGGCATCTGGTTGTGACCTTGGACCCAGGCGGCCACCGCGACCATCAGGGGAACCGCGGCCCAGTTCAGAATGCCTGTCGCGAGCAGCCAGCGCGCCGGTTGTTTCACCTCCTGAGCGACCCGGCCGCGGGCGGTCTCGCCGGTTTCTGAAGAGGAGACGCCTGCCGGAGGCGCCGTTTGCGCGATGGTCTCCACCTCGGTCTTGACCTGGCTGGCGCGCTGGTAACGGCGCTCGGGCTCCTTCTCGAGCGAGCGCAGGACCACTTCATCCAGCCGCACGTCCACCTGGACCCTCCGGGACGGCGGCTGGAACTTGCCCAGCGGCAGCTCGCCGGTGAGCATTTCATAGAAGACGACCCCGAGCGAATAGATGTCCGCCCGATGATCCACCGTCTGGGGATGTTCGACCTGTTCCGGCGCCATGTAGTGCGGTGTGCCGATCACCTGGTCCTGCGTGATCGGTTGACGCGCCTCCTCGCCGGTCACCAGCTTGGCGATTCCGAAGTCCGCGATCTTCACGCGGCCCTTCGTGTCGAGCAGGATGTTCTCCGGCTTGATGTCGCGGTGGACCACGCCTTCGTCGTGGGCAAACTGGAGCGCCTCGCAGATCTGCGGGACGATGCGCAGCGCCTCGCACGGCGACAACCGCCGCTCCAGGACCAAGCGCCGCAACGTGACTCCTTCCACGTATTCCATCAGGAAATAGGGCATGTCGCCCGCCTGGCCGAAGTCGTATACGGCGACGATATTCGGATGGCTCAGGCGGGCCAGGGCGCGCGCTTCGCGATTGAACCGCTCGGCGAAGCCAGGCCGGGCCATGCACTGCGGGGGCAGGACCTTGACGGCCACCCAGCGGTCCAAGGCGGGCTGCCGCGCCTTGTAGACCGCGCCCATCCCTCCCCGCCCCACCAGTTCCACGATCTCCAGCTGCGGGAAAAGCCTCGCGATTTCCGCCAACGGCGGAGGCGTGAAGGCTGGCGCGTGGGTCGGGCCACCTGGTGCGGGGTCAACCCCTGTGCCGAACCCTCCCTTCATCAGGCACTCGGGACACAGACCCTGCGGCGCGTCCGGTGCCAGCGGACGGTGGCAGTTGGGACAGATGCGTTCGGTTTCCATAACTCGCCTTTCACCGGAGTTCTTAAGAAACCGAGGCAGGCAGGTTACACAATTTCATTGCTCCGCGAGCACGTTGAACAAATGGCGCATCTCGGCCTCGATGTCCTCTTCGGAGGCCACGGTCTGGGCGATTTCGAGTCGGAGCAATTCGCGATAGCGCTGGCGCAGGCGGTGCACGGCCACTTTCACTGCCCCTTCGGTCATCCCGCAGGTTGGGGCGATTTGCGCGTAGGGGAGTGAGGTGCGGTCGCCCACCAGGCAGGGCTTGAGCGCGGCGAACTGCGCCGCTTTGCCTTCGGACTGCTGCTCGGTTTCCAGCCGGCGCAACACTTCGTCCAGAAGGGCGATCGCCCAGCGGCGTTCGAAGGACTGCTCGGGCGTGCGGGCGTCGGCCACCTGGCCCCCGTATCGCGTCTCGGCGGTGTCCAGCTGCAGCGGCAACGCCGGCAACCCGCCGCCGCGTTTCTGGGCACGGACTTTGTCCCACTCGTTGGCCAGAAAACGCTCCATCGCCGTCAGCAGGAAGGTGCGGAACCGGCCGCGGGCCTGATCCGCCCGTGCGAGCCATTGCCTTTCCAGAAGCCGGGCGAAAAACTCCTGGGTCAGATCCTGAGCGTCCTCCGGAGAGTAACCGCGGCGGCGGACGAAGGCGTAGAGAGGAAACCAATAGACCCGGCAGAGTTGTTCGAGCGCATCGCGCGACTGGGTGGTGTCGGCACGGTTGGCCGTCAGCACCCTAGACCAGTGGGTGGTGACAAAGGCGGGCCTCGGCGCCGGTCGCGTCCTTGCCGGGGTGATCTCCGTGGTTTCACCGTGCGGATCAGGGCTCACCCCACAACCGTACCATGGCCTGCCAGAGAAACAACACCGGCCTTGCGCTGGGAGTGGAGAAGTGTAGCCTCGATCCACTCCAACATCGTGGCACCGCTCCCACAACCGCCCCTGCTCCAAGCCTAACCCATGAAGACCCCAGACGCCCCACAGAATCCCTACCCTTCCGAGACGGGTTGCTGTCCGCGGTTCGTTCCCGAGCCGTGGCAGGAGAAGGCGATCCACTGGAAGGACAAGTTGTTCCTCAAGGACCGCGTCCGGTGCCTGTTTTACATGCCGTTGAACTTCGGCAGGGTCATGGTTCGGAACATGGCAAGGATCAGCCAGGCGGGCGCCTTCACCCCGGAGCCGCCCATCGGGTTGTCCGATCACACGTCGAAATGGTCCATGGACATCTACATCGAGGTGACTCGGGAGATCCCAGGGGGGGAGAACGTGCGGCTGAGCGGTTCCTTCCTGTCCAAGGTCTTCGAAGGGCCCTTCCGGAACACGGGGCAGTGGTGCCAGCAGATGGAGGAATGGGTTCGGTCCAAGGGCAAGGCCGTCAAACGATGCCTGATGTACTACACCACCTGCCCGAAGTGCGCCCGGCACTACGGGAAGAACTACGTCGTCATCCTGGCGGAGGTCTAGAGTCCTCGACTTGTGGAATGTGGGGTCGACAGATCAAGTCTGGCCCCTGCCGTTCCAGGCCATCCCTCCTTCCGTCGAGGACTCTACATTAGCGAGGCGCGGAAGAGAGGGTCCGGAAAGGCAGGAAGGCTTCATGGGATCGCGGACTTCGTTAGGTCTGAGGCGCGCCTCGCTAGATCCACCACAACGGCCGGGTGATCCGATTCCCCGTAGTCCTGGTACGCCACGCGTTGCACCCGGAGATCCGGGGTGACAAAAACGTGGTCAATCCGGCGGTCCACCTCGAGGTGGGGTGGATCCAACTGCCGTTCGCCGGCCCCGAGCCAGGCGTCCTCCAGGCGCGCTGTTGTCAGCCGGTATGATTCCGTCCCGGGCCTGAAGTTGAAGTCGCCCATCAGGATGGCATGGGGCTTGCCCTCGACCAGGCTCAAGACCTGCCGTTGCTCGAGAACCGGGCCGCCGTTCCCCAGATGTGTTACCCCGATCGAATACGTCGTTTCCCCCAGGATCAAGTCGGCTTCGATCACGGCAATTTGTTCCCCCTTCGAGTCCAGGTACGACGTCCGCGCTCGCGCCAGCGGGTATCGGGAGAGCAGCGCGATGCCGAACGTGCCCGCCCCGGCTCGCGGCCCGGGGCAGGCGTGGTAGCCCAGGCCGGCGGCAAGGAACCGGACAAGGTCCGAGTTACCCCCCGCGACACGCGCCGTGTCCGTTTCCTGGAGACCGACAAGGTCGGGGTTCATCCTGCGGATGGCCTCGAGTTGGCCGAATCCGTTTCTGGCGCCCTGGGCGCTGTAGCCCTGCTGCAGATTGAAGGTCATGACCCGCAACGGTTGCTCCGCCGCGGCCAGCCCCGGACGAGGGCGGTCGAGAACCGCCACCCCGGCAGTTCCTGCCGCCAACACGATGGCTGTGGCAACCACCGGGGCGGCAACGGCCAGTTTGCCTCTCGGTTCGGGGGCATCGGCTCTGCGGCATACCAGGAGAACCGGGAGCGTGGCGACCGCGCCGGCGACGGTCATGACCAGCCAGAACCGATCCCGAAACCAGGGCCCGATCCCCGGGATGTAGTCGTACGTCGTGGTAAACACCTGAGCGAGAACCAGCGCAAGCAGAACCAAGGAACCAGCTAGGAAACTGCAACCGAGCACGCGTATCGACGGCACGGCACCCGTCAACGCGCGAATGAACCGGGCGGCATCGAGGTACAGAATGGGCGAGAGCAGGGCCGCCGCGAGCAGGCTGCCTCGACCCAGGAGATCCATCGGCGGCTCCGCCAACGGATAGGCACCGGGATCCGCCGGAAACGGGATGCGACTCGACCAGAGCGCGAGGCTCCAGGCGCCAAGAAACAGCAGATTCCAGGCGATCACGACCCCTGATGCCAATCGTCGGGTCTGTCCGGCAGGGCCGAGTGCCAGGGCGAGGACGACCGCAAGCGATCCTGTGGTTGCCACAGTGATGCCCACCGGATTGCCGTTTGTCCAGCATGCCATGACCCCTGGCGTCGCCAGTCCGAAGTAGAGCAGGCCCAGGACTCCGAGGAGCCCGATGCCGAGGAAGAGGGTCCGCCACGTCCCGGCCCGGGGGGCAGCCGTCGGTTCTGCGGGCGGCAAGCCGGCGAGGTGGCGTCCCCACCGCCACAGGAGGACGGCGGTGACGAGAACCAGGACGCCGCCCGCGTGCCGCCCGTCGTCCAACCGGGTGATGTCGGTTCCCCGACCGAGCGTGTGGAGAAGGCTGTGCAGCAGCGACCCCAGGGCGAGCGCGACGCCGAGTCTGGATCCCGTGTGCGGGGCCTGCTCCCTTCCGGCCAGCCACAGTAAGGCGGGAAACCCGATGAGGAACGAGGCCGTGCCGACGCCTGCCGCCAGCATCCTGCCGGGGGTATCGAGGATCAGACTGGCCGCGCGGCTGAGCATCATCAGGCCGCCGGTCAGCAGGACCCAACGCCGAGTCACCCTGCGAAAAAGCAGCAGCGTCACCGGCGCGGCGAACAGGACCACGCAGGCGATCTGGGGCGGCACGCTCAATCGGAGCAGGCCAAACGCATACATGCCGGCGACGAAATCCGTCAGCAGCTGAAAGAACCCCAGGAACAGCAGGGCGAAGAGGGGAACGTCAACGAGGTGTTGGGTGCGACGCCGGTCCAGGGTCTTCGTCGGGTCCATCGCTCGCGGGTCCTGATGGGGGTTAGCCCCTTGTCAGAAAACATCTACCAACATGTTGTCTCCCTCGCCTCCCGGCAACGGGAGGAGATAGGGGAGAGGAGGGGCCTGTTCGACTGGGCCTGAGGCGCGCCTCGCTAGAAAGCAAAACCCAGAAATCCATGCACCGGTTCTCTTGTGAGATTTCCGGGTTAGGTCTGTGCAATAATGGATTCCGGTCTTGCACGGTGCCTTACGCGGACCATGGCCTGGGCCGTGACTGCGCCCCGGCGATCGCGCGGCGCGCGATCGCAACATCCTCGGCCACCTGGAAATCGAACATGCCCACGCAGAGGAAATCCGCGCCGTTGTCGTAGGCGTAGCGAAAGCCCTGATCCGGATGGATGGCGCCGGCCCCGAGCACCTTGTAGGCGATCCATGGGATTTCGACTCCGGCCATGAAGTCGCACGTATCCTGCGGGGTTTCCTCCCACACACTGTCATTGCGCGGTAGCGGTCCTGCCGACCAGTACCGCTTGCTGTTGAAGGTCTTCATGTAGAAGTCGGGGCGCACCTTGAGCTGCTCGCAGGCCCGCGGCACAGCGAGGTCGTGGCCTGCGATACCCGCCACCACGCCCTGCTCCCGGATGCGGCGCACAGCTTCGCCGAGCAACTCGCCCTGTCCCTCGGCAACGCAGGTGTCCCCTACTCCGCCGTGCACGTAGCACCCGACCGCTCCGGCGTCCACGGCGAGGCGGACTTCGAGCCAGCGGTCGGCTGGCGGGAGCTTCACTTGAGCGATCCATTGCAGCTTCCCCCCTTGCGCGCGGTGCTTCCTGACAATCCGCAGCGTGTCGTCGTCAACGCGGAGGATCATGGTGTTCATACCGTGCGCCTCACACAGGGCGAGGGTCTCGAGCACTTTGTCATCGGTGAAGTAGTGCTTCAGCAGCGGCGACACATAGATGAGATCCCGACTGTGGGCGAAGCCGCTGATGAGATTGCCTCCGCAGATCAGCCGGGACACGGTGAGCCGTCCCAGCTTGCCGCTGGGGAAACCGGCGGGGGAACTCCCCGGCGGCTTCGCGGTCCCCGGTTGCGCCTGGTGAAGTCGCAAGGCGGTCTCCTCATAGCCCCAGGCGAGGGCCGAGGCGGCGGACATGGCCGCGGCGGACTGCGCGATGAATCTTCTGCGGCTGCGAACTCCGGGGCGGGCGCGATCCCTGCCGGGGTGGTGTTCGTCGGTCATAGGGGTCTGGAATGACGACCGGATCATGGGCGGGGGCGATCACGGGGGCAAGCCTTTGTGTTGATCCCGGCTGCCGTCGCGCGGTAGGGTGGGCTTATGCGAGGTGCTGCGGTCAATGCGGAGGCGTACGTCATCATCATGGCGGGCGGGCGGGGCGAGCGGTTCTGGCCTGTCAGCCGGGAAAAGACCCCCAAGCAGCTCATCCGGCTTTTGGGCGACCGCTCTTTCCTGCAAGCGGCGGTGGACCATGTGCTGCCGCTGGTGCCGCCAGCCAACATCCTGGTGATCACCAACGCGGCGCAGGCCGGCGAGGTGCGAAAGCAGCTGCCGCGGCTGCCGAAGGAGAACATCATCGCCGAACCGTGCGGCCGCGACACCATGGCTGCGGTCACGCTGGGGGCGGCGCTGGTGGGCCAGCGCAGCACGCGGGGCGTGATGGCGGTGCTCCCCGCCGACCACGTCATCCCGGAGCCGAAACGCTTTCAACAAGTCCTCCGCGACACCCTGGACCTGGCGGGGCGGGGACAGGTGATCGTGACGATCGGGATCAAGCCTACCGAGCCGGCGACGGGTTACGGCTACATCCGCGTGGGCGCCCCGCTGCCGCCGCCGCAAGGCGCCAGGCCCTACAAGACGACCTTCCACCGGGCCGAGCAGTTCGTCGAAAAGCCGCCTTACGACAAGGCCCTCGAGTACCTGACCAGCGGCCAGTACCGGTGGAACGCCGGGATGTTCGTCTGGTCGTTTGTCACGATCACGCAGGCGTTGGAGAAGCATCAACCGGAGATGGCGGAGGCCTGCCGGCGGTGGTTCGACGCCGCCGCCAAGGGCCGGCTCGCGAAGACGCTGGCCCGGGAATACCCGGACCTTCGCAAGATCTCGATCGATTACGCGCTGATGGAGCAGGCCCAGAACGTGGTGGTGGCGGACGGGGACTTCGCCTGGGATGACCTCGGCTCCTGGACGGCCTTGATGCGGCACCTGAAACCGGATTCCGCGGGCAACTGCGCCGTGGGCGACTTCATCCACGTGGACGGTGCGCGCAATCTCATCTATGACGCCCGGACGAAGCCGCACCGGACGCCGATCGCGGTCCTGGGGTTGAGGGACGCCATCCTGGTCCAGACGGATGACGCGGTGCTGCTGGCGCACAAGAGCCAGGCCCAGCGCGTCAAGGAACTCGTGCGCGCCCTGGCCGCCTCAGACCGGCACCGCCGGCTGGTTTGAGCCGATGAAGATCCGCCTTGAAGACCTGATGACCCGCAGCGGGGTGACGTTCGGCACAAGCGGCGCCCGGGGGCTCGCCGCGGCCATGAGCGACCTTGTCTGCTACGCCTACACTCGCGCCTTCCTCCAGTACCTGCAGGCCGCCGGCGAGCAGGAGCCGGGTCGGGGCGCGGTGGCCGTGGCGGGCGATCTCCGCCCCAGCACGGCGCGGATCCTCGAGGCGGTCTCGAGAGCAGTCGAGGAGACGGGCGCACGGGCGATCGCCTGCGGTCGAATCCCGTCGCCGGCGGTGGCGCTCTATGGTCTCGAGCAGAGGATCCCGGCCATCATGGTCACGGGCAGCCACATTCCCGACGACCGCAATGGCATCAAGTTCAACAAGGCCTCGGGCGAGATTCTCAAGCAGGACGAACGGGGCATCGCTGCGCAGACGGTTGATGTCGATGAGGCGATGTTCGACGCCGCGGGCGCCTTTCGGAGTCCGCGGTCTGTCTTGCGGGCCGAGTCGTCCGACGCGGCTGAGGGCTACGTGGCGCGCTATCTGGATTTCGTCGGGCGCGGCGCCCTGAAGGGGCTGCGGGTCGGGGTGTATCAGCATTCCGCGGTGGGGCGCGATCTGTTGGTCAGGGTGCTCTCGAGCCTTGGCGCGGAGACCGTTCCGCGGGGTCGTTCGGACACGTTCATTCCCGTGGACACCGAGGCGATCCGGCCTGAGGACGTGGAACACGCACGGGCTTGGACGCGGGAGGACCGGCTGGACGCGATCGTCTCGACGGACGGGGACAGTGACCGCCCGCTGGTGAGTGACGAGGAGGGGCGCTGGCTGCGGGGTGACGTCGCGGGGATCCTGTGCGCCCGCTCGCTCGAGGCGGACGTCGTCTGCACACCGGTCAGCTGCAACACGGCGGTCGAACAGTGCGGGTGGTTCAAAGCGGTCCACCGGACGCGCATCGGCTCCCCTTATGTGATTGCGGCGATGTCCGCGGCCGCCGCGGCCGGGGCGAACCGCGTGGTGGGCTACGAGGCCAACGGCGGCTTCCTGGTCCACTCGAACCTCGAGCAGGACGGCCGGCGGCTCCGGGCGTTGCCAACGCGGGACGCCATGATCGTCATCCTGAGTCTTCTTCGGCTCGGCCGCCGGCAAGGCAAACGGATCTCGGAGCTTGTATCCGGCCTGCCGTCACGATCCACCGCGAGCGATCGTCTGAGGGACTTCCCCACGGAGAGAAGCCGCGCCATCCTGGCCCGGTTCGACTCCGGCAGCGAAGCTGCGGATCGGGCAGCCATCGAGGCGTTGCTGGGGGATGTCTCCGGCCCTGTGAAAAGCATCGACCGCACCGATGGACTGCGCGTCCTCTTCGCGAACGGTGAGATCCTCCATTTCCGTCCCTCGGGCAATGCCCCGGAGTTGCGCTGCTACTCCGAAGCGGACACCGACGATCGGGCGAGGGCGTTGACGGCACACGCGCTCGGACGGCTCGGGGCGATGCGATGAGCGGACCGGCGCGCCGGCGCGCGGATTGCCGGCCGAAGTTTGCGATCGTCAAGCCCGGCCGGCTGTGTTTCAAATACGCCGGGCCCGATGGAACCTAAGGCCACACTGCTGATTGTCGACGACGAGAAGCCGACGCGCGAGGGGTTGCGCGCGGCGCTCGAGGATCGGTTTGACGTCTACGTGGCGGAGGACGCCGCCGGCGCGATGGAACTGCTCGAACGCGACCGGTTTGACGTGGTGCTGACCGATTTCCGGCTGCCCCGCGAGGACGGCATGAAGCTGATTGCGCGCGCCAAGTCGCTGTCGCGCCCGCCGGTGTGCATCCTGATGACCGCGTACGGTTCCGAGGATCTCGCGGTGGAAGCGATGCGGCAGGGGGCGGACGACTACATCGCCAAGGGCCGCCTTCAGATCGAGGAACTCGAACTGCGGATCACCCGGGCGTTGCGGCGGCTCAACCTCGAGGACGAGAACCAGGCGCTCCGCCAGCAACTCGACGAGCGGTTTGGGTTGGAACATATCGTGGGACAGTCGCCGGCGATGCGCGAGGTGCTGGCGGTCGTCGGGCAGGTCGCGCCCACGCCGGCAACCGTCCTCATCCAGGGGGAAACCGGAACGGGCAAGGAGCTCATCGCCAAGGCCATCCACCAGCTCAGCCCGCGCGTCCGGCGCCCGATGGTCAGCGTGCATTGCGCCGCCCTGGCTCCGACACTGCTCGAAAGCGAACTGTTCGGCCACGAAAAAGGAGCATTCACGGGAGCCCACGAACGCCGGATCGGCCGGTTCGAACAGGCCAACGGCAGCACCTTGTTTCTGGATGAGATCGGCGAGATCGATGCCGGCACCCAGGTCAAACTGCTCCGCGTCCTGGGGGAACGGACCTTCGAACGCGTGGGATCGAACAAACCGCTGACCGTCGATGTCCGACTGATTGCGGCGACGAACAAGTCGCTGGTGCAGCTGGTGCGGACCGGGGCGTTCCGCGAGGATCTCTATTTCCGGTTGCGGGTGGTGGAAGTGACCCTGCCCCCGCTGCGGGACCGCCCGGGCGATGTGCCGCTGCTGGCGCTGCATTTCCTGCGGGAGATCGCACGGGCCTACGGCAAGCCGGTGACGGATTTCACGCTCGACGCGCTCGAGGCCCTGACGCGGTATCGGTGGCCTGCGAATGTGCGCGAGCTGCGGAATGCCGTCGAGGGCGCGGTGGCCCTCTGCCGGGGGGACAAGATCGCGCTGCGCGATCTCCCCGCGAACGTGCGGGGGGGAGAGGCGGCGTTGACGCCGACGCCTGGCGGCGGGGGGAACGAAGGCCTGACCTTGCACGAAGCCGAGAAACAACTCATCATCCGGGCCTTGCAGGAGAGTGGCGGCAACCGCACACTCGCCGCCAAGAAGATCGGGATTAGCCGGCGCACGCTGCATCGAAAGCTGCATGAGCATCAGCTGGATGGGCTTGTCTGAGTCCGGTCAACGCACCTATGCCACGGATACAAGAGATCATTCACAAGTTCGAGGAAGGCGAGTGGACGTGGACGCTGAAAGCGTTGGTCGGCCTGCTCCTGGCCGTGACGCTGACCGCGTGGTACGACTTCAACGAGTACCAGAACTTCAAGAGCGCGGAGGCGATGGAGACGGCGCAGCTGGCCCGGAACCTGGCGCGCGGGGAAGGCTTCACGACGAAGTGCATCCGGCCGCTGACGATTGCCCTGGTCGAACAGCACCAGGGGCCGGCGTCCCGGATCGGCCGCAAGCCGCACCCGGATCTCAACACGCCGCCGGTCTACCCGGTGCTGCTGGCGGGCCTGATGAAGGTTCTCCCCCTCAACTACGACATCACCGCGCGGTACTGGCGGTATCAACCGGAGGTGCTGATCGCCTTGTTCAATCAGGGGCTCTTCTTCCTGACCATCGGACTGACCGCGCTCCTCGCGCGGCGCCTGTTTGACCCTTCGGTCGCGCTGGTCACAGCGATCGTCCTGCTCGGCTGCGACCTGCTCTGGCGATTCAGCGTCTCGGGTCTCTCGACGTGCCTGCTGCTCCTGATCCTGGTCAGCCTGCTGTGGGTGTTGGTCTGGCTCGACCAGGGGGCCCAGGACGGGCAGCGCAAGACAGGCTGGTTCGTCGGGCTCGGCATCCTGGCCGGAGTGCTGATTGGGCTGGGGGCGCTGACCCGCTATGCGTTCGGCTGGCTGCTCCTGCCCGTGCTCGGGTACTTTGTCGCATTCCTGGGCGGGCGCCGGTGGATCGTCGGCATCGCCACCGTGCTGACCTTCCTCGCCCTGCTCACGCCCTGGATGGCCCGCAACTACATGCTCAGCGGCACGCCGTTCGGAGTGCCCGGCTACGCGGTGCACCAGGACACGCTCCCCTACCCCGAGGCGCGCCTCGAACGCACCCTCCGGCCCGACCTCAGCAAGATCGAAGGGCGCGATTACTTCCGCAAGATCGTCAGCAATGCGGGGGACGTGGTGTCAAACGAGGTCCCGCGGCTGGGCGGAGGGAGCTGGGTGACGGCCTTCTTCATGGCCGGCCTGTTCCTGCGCTACCGGAGCGCGGTTCTCGGCCGGTTGCGGCTCTTCCTGATCGCCGCCCTGCTGGTGCTGATCGCGGTCCAGGCGGCGGGCCGGACGCACCTGACGGCGGATTCCCCCACGATCAACTCCGAGAACCTGATGGTGCTGCTGGTGCCGCCGGTGTTCATGTTTGGCACCGCGCTGTTCTTCGTGCTGCTCGAGCAGCTGCGACCGGCCATCCTCGAGATCCGCTACCTGGTGATTGTGGGGTTCATCGCCCTGGCGTCCAGCCCGCTGGTGTTCACGCTGATGCCGCCGCGGAGTTACCCCATCACCTACCCTCCCTACCTGCCCCCCTGGATCCAGGAGTCGGCCCGGTACTTGCGCGACGACGAGATGATGATGAGCGACATGCCCTGGGCCGTGGCCTGGTACGGCGACCGCAACTGCATCTGGACGACACTCGACACCTCCCGGTCCTTCTTCACGATCCACGACGAGCACAAGCTGGTTTCCGCCCTCTACCTGACACCGCTGACCACCGACGCCCGGTTCCTCACCCAGATCCTCCAGAGCCCGGACTACGAATGGTCGCGGTTCGCCGCGGAGGTTCTGACCCGGACCAACCTGCCCACCCAGTTCCCCCTTCGACACGCGCGGAAGAAGTACACCCCCGACCAGCTGCTTCTTTGCGACCGCCCGCGCTGGCAGGAAGGCCTGCGGTAACCGGATACGGATGAACTTCGCCGAACTCCGGTTCTGGGGTTTTCTGTTCGCCGGACTGGGGGTGCTCCTGGCCGGGCGCGCGGTGTTTGCCGCGAGGCACCCGGCCGCCGTGGCCCGTTACGACCGGGTGGGGTTGATCACGCTCGGGATGTTCCTGCTGCTGTGCGTCAGCTGGCTCACCTTCCTGATCTGGCTGGCGGTCGCGCTGGGATCCTACTTCGGCCTCCAGTGGATTCTGCGCCGCGGCCCGCGGGCGACCCGGGGGTACCTGGTGCTGTTGATCCCGCTGCAACTGGCCCCGCTGCTCTATTACAAGTACTCGAACTTCGTGCTGAACCAGGTCCTGGGCTTCGAGTTCGATTCGCTGCGGCACTTGTTGATTCCGGTCGGGCTCTCCTTCTACACGTTCCAGAAGGTCGCGTTCGTGCTCGACACGCTCGCCTTCAAGGAGCCGCTCCCGCGGTTTCTCGACTACCTGAACTTCGCGGGGTTCTTTCCCCAGATCGTGGCGGGCCCGATCGAACGAAAGCGGGATCTGTTGCCGCAGATGGAGCGATTCCAGTTCCGGTGGAACCCGGCGTGGGTGGATGAGGGCATCGCCTGGGTGGGCGTCGGCCTGTTCTTCAAGATGGCGCTGGCGGACAACCTCGCGCGGTGGATGCCGTCGTTCATGCACTCGACGTCCAACCCGTTCATGATCTGGCTCAGCAACGTGTTGTTCGGCTTCCGCATCTACTATGACTTCGCCGGGTACAGCCTGGTCGCCTACGGCGTGGCCCGATGCCTCGGGGTGAGATTGACCTTGAACTTCCAGAGCCCGTACTGCTCGACGAGCATCCAGGAGTTCTGGCGGCGATGGCACGTCACCTTGAGCCAGTGGTTCCGCGACTACGTCTACATCCCGCTCGGCGGCAGCCGGGTCCGGACCTGGGCCCTGAACGTCGCCATCGTGTTCGTCGTCTCCGGCATCTGGCACGGCGCGGGTTGGGGCTTCATGGTCTGGGGGGCGCTGCATGGGGCCTTCCTGATTGCCCAGCGGTGGAGCGGCAGGCAACCGTGGCCGGCCGCGTGCGGGTGGATCCTGACGATGCTCGGCGCGTTTCTTGCCTGGCTCGCCTTCTACGAAACCCGTCCCCAGGCGCTCTGGCAGAAGCTGATCACGACGTTCCAGCCTGGCGCCTACTCGGCGCAGGCGCTGCGCGCCACGATCGACGCCATGGGCTCGGGAGGGCCCATCGTGCTGGCAGCGTTGCTGGGGCTGACGGCGGCGACGCTCGCTCTCGAAGGGCTCTCCCTGCGCCGCGGGGAAGAGCCCTACGCCCTGCTCCGCCGGCCGGTCGTCCTCGCCGCGCTGGTCATCCTCACCGTGTTGCTGGCACCGGGGAAGAACAATGCCTTCATCTACTTCGCCTTCTGAGCCGCGGCGGCTGCGGCTGACGCCCTGGCTGGTGGCGACGGCGCTCGCCAGCCTGCTGGCGGCTGCCGCCTACACGCTCTGGCTGAACCCCGAAATCCGCTTCTACCACTACGCGGCCGAGGTCAAACGGGCCTGGGTCGAGGGATTCCGGGCCGCCCGCGTCCCGGTGGCGGTGGTCTACGGCGCCTCGAGCTGCGCCTTCGCCCTGGATGGCGAGCGCCTGCGCGATCGCCACGGCCTGGCCGTCGCCAACTACGGACTGCATGCGGGCATGGAGCCTCTGTTCCTGACCGCCTTCGCCCTCGAATCGACGCGCCCAGGCGACACCCTGGTGGTGGCACTCGAGCCGCCCCTGTTGCGGGCCTCCTTCGAATCGCCGGATCTCGCCGCCCAGATGGGCATGGCCCTGGGCCAACCCGGCCTCATTCACGCCTCCGCGCTCACCGGCCGGCGGATTCGCTGGGTCGACAACCTGGTGAGCCTGCGCCCGGGGGCCTACCACCTGTTCACACTGGCCGGCAAGATCCTCCTGGGCCGCCCGCTGTATCGCTATGCGCCGCGGGACGTGAGCCCCAGCGGCTGGCAGCAGACGGCTGAACGCCGGCCGCTGACGCCGATCGATGCCGCACCCGCCACGGCGCTCTCGGCGGACGCCCGCGGTCTGCTGGCGGATCTCCGGCGCTGGGCGGACGCGCATCAGGTGACCGTGTTCTATGCCATCCCGTGGGGCTGGACCACGGAGGAACACACGGACGCCACCCGACGCGCCAACGCCCGCTTTCTCAGGGAGATCGCCGACCATATCCCGGTTCTCCGAGACCCGGCGCTTGGGGTGCATCCGGTGCGCGGGCATTTTGCGGACACGGAATGGCACCTGACAGCGGCGGCGGCGGCGCTTCGGACCGACGCGTTCGCCGGGCTGCTTCGCGAGCGGCGCTGCTGGGCCCTCGAGGAGCTCGACGCCCTGGCCCGCGAACCGTAACCTGTCGACGAACCGCGCTCCGAACCCTTGCACACGGGCGCCCAAATCCTCGCTTGGGCTCACCACACAAGGCACGAAGGACGGGAACAGGGACGGCCGCCAAGAGGCGCAGCATGCGCAAGGGAAGAGGGGGGAGAAACCTGCCGCTGTCTTTGTGGCTCTTGCGCCCTTCTGCGGCCCCCTGTCTTCGTGTTCTTCCCGTCTGGTGAATCCCGGGCGCTCTCGAGTCCCCAACGCGATGATCAGGGCGCGCTCCGGACTCTTGCCGGGCGAACGGGGCCCCGGTAGCATGGCGTCATGCGCACGCCTCCATTTGCGGCTGTGGTCGCCGGTCTCCTGCTGATGTTGCCTGCGGCCGCGGCGGACGCGCCGGCGGCGGCTGAGGCGTCCGCACCCGCCCTGCGGCTATCGTGTTTCGACCTCGATGTCTCGCCCCCCATCGGCAGCCGGATGGCCTACGACCCGGTAACGAACGTCTGGGAACTGGGATTGCGCGCACGCGGGATTGTGCTGCGAGGGGCGGGACCGCCGATCGTGCTCTGCGCGGTGGACTGGATCGGGATTGCCAACGAGGGTCATGACGCCTGGCGACGCGCCCTCGCGGAGGGAGCCGGCACGGTCCCGGAACGCGTGGCGGTTCACACGGTCCATCAGCATGACGCCCCGGATTGCGATTTCGGGGCGGAACGACTTCTCAAGGAGACCGGATGCGACCCGGCGAACTACGACGGTTCCTTCGCGCGCACGGTGCTCGCGCGGCTCGCGACCGCGGTGCGCGCCTCGCTGGTCCTGGAACGACCGGTGACCCACCTCGGGTTGGGCCGGGCGCCCGTGCATCAGGTCGCCTCGAACCGTCGAATCCTCGGACCCGACGGCAAGGTCCGTGCCACCCGCTACACCACCTGCAAGGACCCCGCGTTGCGCGACGAACCGGAAGGCACGATCGACCCGGATGTTGCGCTGGTCAGCTTCTGGCAGGGGGACCAACCCCTGGCCGTGCTGAGCTACTACGCGGTGCATCCTCAGAGCTACTATCGCACCGGCATCGCCAACCCGGACTTCCCGGGCGTCGCCCGCTTTCTTCGCCAACTGGCGGTCCCGGGGGCGCTCCACGTGCATTTCAATGGCGCCGGCGGCAACCTGGGAGCCGGCAAGTACAACGACGGCTCGCCTGCCAACCGCCTCGTTCTCGCGGAGCGTCTGGCAGACGGCATGAAACGGGCCTGGGACGCCACGTCCCGCGCGCCAATCGCGCCCGACCAGGTGCGGTGGCGGGTCGAGTCGGTGGCGCTCCCCCCGGCGAAACACCTCGCCGCCGACACGTTGCGCGCCCAACTCGAAGGCCAGGACGCGGCGTTCTTCCTCCAGGGCGGCGCTTCCAAGCTGGCATGGCTCGAACGATGTGCCGCGGGACACCGGATCGATGTGGCCGGTCTCGACCTCGGGCGCGCTTCGCTGCTCCATCTGCCGGGAGAGCTGTTCGTCGAATACCAGCTTGCCGCGAAGGCACTGCGACCAGACCGGTTCGTCGCCATGGCCGCCTATGGCGACTACGGCCCCGGCTATATCGGCACCGCCAGGGCCTATGACGAAGGCGGTTACGAGACTAGTCCCGGAGCGTCGAACGTCAGCCCCGAGGCCGAGACGGTCCTGCTCGCCGCGATGCGCCGGCTGCTCGAACCCCTGCCCGCACCGTAAACGTCTGCGCCAAAGCCTCAATCGGATGCGAGTTTCCATGCGTTCTGCGTTGGTTGTGTTGGCCGCCTTCGTCGTCGATGCCTCGCCAGCCCAACCCACGCCTCTCGAATCGCTGTGGCTGGAGCCCGCGAACGAAGCCATGGCCTCCGTCCGACTGCACAACATCACCTCCCCCGAGAGCCGATCGCGGGTCGCACGGCTCAATCCGCGCTGGTTCGCCGGACCGCCGCCTGCGGATCGGATCCGGCTGAATCTGTTCGAGAATGCGGAATGCATCGCAGCCGTCCGTCACGCCCAGCGCCGGGGTCCGAGCGCGAGGGTCTGGACTGCAGATCTGGTGGGAATCGACGGCGGCTACGCGATCTTCGCGACCACCGACGACGTCACGGTCGGATCCGTCTTCCTGCCCGGCGAGGCGACCTACCGGATCGAGCCCGCGGCGTCGGGCCATTGTCGCATCGTCGAGGCGGACCCTGCGGATCGGGGTTGGTGTGCCACGGGCCGGGGCCAGACGGGGGCGCCGTCCCTTGCGAGCGCCAACCCTCCGCTTCCGCGAAGTTCCACCGCGGCGCTGGCCGGCGCGGGATCCCCGGCCCCGGCGCGGATGGACCTGATGGTCCTGTACACTGAGCAAGCGGAAGCAGGAGCCGGCGGCACCGCCGGCGTCCATGCGCTCATCGATCTGGCGGTTGCCGAGGCGAACTGGGTCTACGAAGCGAGCCAAATCGACGCCCGCCTCGAAGTGGTCCACCGGGATCGGATCGACTACGCCGAGTCGGGCGACATCTTCCTGGATGTTGACCGGCTCAAGTACCGCGGCGACGGCTACCTCGAGGAGGCGCACCGGCTGCGAACCCGGTACGGGGCGGACCTGGTGATGCTGATGGTCGAGACGGAATCCCGCGGCTACGCCGGCGTGGCCAGCGACATCCCCAGCCCGCCCACCGCGGCAACCTCGGACGCCGCCTTCAGCGTGTTCCGGCGCTCGAACGTGATCGGGAACCGGCTCGTCGTTCACGAACTCGGCCACCTGCTCGGCTGCGCCCACGACCGCGAGCACGCCGGCACCGCGCCCCCCGCCTACCCCTACGCCTATGCCCACCGCTTCGTCGCGGACGGCATCACTTACGTCACGGTCATGGGCTACCAGCCCGGACTGGATATCCCCTTCTTCTCCAATCCGGAGGTCTTCTTCCACGACGTTCCGACCGGGGCCGGACCCGGCAGCGCGCTCCCCGCCGACAACGCCCGCACGATCCGCCAGACCGCGCCCGTTATCGCCGGCTATGCAGCCCTCAACAACCGGTTCGAGTTCGACACCCCCGCCATCACCACCGCCGAGTCCGGCGCCGACATCGCGGTCTTGATCCGACGCGATGGAACCCTCGCCGCCGCCGCGTCGATTCAATGCCGGCTTGTCGGTGGCACCGCGAGCGCCGGCGAGGATTTCACGCTGCCGGAGAGCACGCTCCTCGAGTTCGCCCCGGGCGAAGCGGTCGCCGTCCTGCATATCCCGCTGCAGGACGACCCGCACGCCGAGGGCACCGAGACGATCCTGCTGGCGCTCGACTCGCCCGAGCCCGGCGACGGCTTGGGGCTGTGCGACTCCGCGACGGTCTCGTTGACCGATGACGATTTGCATCTCCGGTTCGCCGCGGCGGAAGCCCGGCTCGACGAGGCCGGCGGAACCGTCTGGCTCGACGTCGAACGCCGCGGCGATCTCGAGCCGGCCGTCACGATCGAGTACGCCGCAACCGCGGGCACTGCCACGGCGGATGTGGACTTCAGGACAACGTCGGGCCAGCTCACCTTCGCGCCGGGACAGGCCCTCCGGAGCATCCCGGTCGAGGTTCTCGAGGATCTTCGCGTGGAACCCGACGAGACGTTCACCCTGACCCTGTCCGCGGCGGACGGCACACCCATCGTCGTCGCCCCCGCGCTGCTCACGGTGACGCTGCGGGACAACGATCGGCCAGGCAGCCTGCTCCCGGTCACTGCCGCCGACCGCGGCTGCAACGATCGCGTGTTCGCTCTGGCGATTCAGCAAGACCGCCGCTGGCTCGCCGGCGGACGGTACACCGGCGTGGACGGCCTGCCCGCGAACGGCCTGGTGCGATTCCTCGAGGACGGCTCGGTTGACCCGAGCTTCCTGCCGCCCCGGATCGTTCCCGAGCTGGGCGACGCGCCCCCCGTCTACCCCGGCCTGGTCGGCAACATCGTCAGCGCCACCGACGGGCGTCTCTTCGTCTCGGGCGCGTTCGCCGTGGTCAATGGCACGCCAAGAAACAACTTGGTCTGCCTCCTTCCCGACGGGCGATTGGATGCCCGCTTTGATCCTCAGCCCGGGCCGAACGGGACCATCGGCGGGCTCGCTTTGCAGCCGGATGGCAAGGTCCTGATCGGCGGCGGCTTCACCAACGTCAGCGGGGTCGTCCGCAACCTGATCGCACGGCTCAACGCGGACGGCAGTGTCGATTCCACGTTTCAGTCGCCCTTCAATGTCACGTTCTCGAATCTGCTCGTGGACGACGTCGTGCTGCAGCCGGACGGGAAGATCCTCGCCGGAGGGTTCTTCAGCCTGGTGGGCGGCCGCTATCAGGGCTACTATGCCCGGCTCAATCCGGACGGTTCCCGCGACACGACGTTCCGACCCCAGAGCGGCGCCGATGGCCGCGTGCGGCGGATCGTGGCGCTGCCCAACCAGTCCCTCCTGATCGGCGGCGTGTTCAACCGCGTCGAGGGCGTCACGCGACGCAAACTGGCGCGCCTCAACCCCGACGGAACGCTGGACAGCGCGTTCATGGTGTCGCCGGCATTGAACGGCGAAGTCGAGGACATCCTGCCCCTGCCCGATGGCCGGCTCCTGATCGCCGGCGGGTTCACCGGCGGCGGAGCCAGCCCGCGGCCGTATGTGGCCCGTCTCGACGCCGGGGGCCGCCTCGACGAGACGTTCGACTTGGGGTCTGGGCCCAACGATTTCGTGCGAGCCCTGGCCCTCCAGACCGACGGCACGGCGCTCCTGGGCGGCTACTTCACCGCTGTCAACGGCGAGCCCCGGGGCTCGATCGCCCGCGTGCGTACCGACAGCGGGGGGCCGCGGTTCGGCAACCCGGCGCTGTCGGCCAACGGATCGATGGCGATGACCCTGCACGGACGCCTCGGAACCACGAACCTGCTCGAAGCGACCACCGACTATCGTCAGTGGTCCCCAGTCCTGCAGGTGACCTACGACGGCGTCCTGCAAACGAACGTCCTGCTCGAGCCCGTCGAGCCCGCCCGGATCCTCCGGTTGCGAGAAACACCGTAGCGAGACGCCGCCTGTGCGCAGAACCCGCCGGATCCCTTGCGCCGCCGCCGCACCGCTCACTTCCTACACCCCTCGTCCTGTTTGACTCCATTGACTCTGCATGCCTGGCCCACCCACTCGTCGATGGGGACAACGCGGATGCGATGGGCGCGTCCATTCCACGTGAAGTCCTCGTCCCCGCCGGCTCCGCGCGTCAGGCACCAGAGATCGTCGCAGCGGACGTCGGCGCCGGCTTTCACCAGGGCCCTGAACTCACGGGCGCGGGTGCGCGGATCGGAAAGGTCCCAGCAGACCTGGATCAGCCGGGTCACGCGCCCGCGTTCCCGCAAGACAAAGTCGACTTCCTCGTGCACGGTGTTCTTCCAGAAGGCCACCTCGATTTCGCCCGCCAATTGGCGCTTCCATAGGGCGATGGCGACGACGTTCTCAGCCAGTCGGCCCCAGTCTTGGCCGGGACGGGTTCCCAGGCAGACGGCGAGGGCCGGATCGACGACGTAGGCTTTCTTGTTGGCCGTGGCACGTTCGCGGACCTTGTACGTGAACCGGTTCAGCGTGAACAGAAGAAAGGCCTCGCTCAACAGACGCGTGTACTTCTCCGCAGTCGTCGGACTCGTCACCCGGGCCACCGCCGCCAGAGTGCGGAAGGAGAACTCCTTGGCGGTGTTGGAGAAAAACCAGTGCGCAACATCCTCCAACCCGGCGCCGGAGCGGATCCGATGCCGGCGCACGACGTCCTTGAGCAGGGTGGCACGCACGAGGTCCCTCAGGTAATCGGTGCGGCTGGCACCCCGCAGCAAGGGCTCGGGATAGCCGCCTTCCACCAGATAACGGTCGAACCGTGCCGCTCGCTCCGCCGCCGTTCCAGTCGCTCCGCCCGCAGCCAGCGCTTCGGAAAACGAAAAGGGGAGGAGCGCAATCGTCTGGTGCCGGCCGGTCAGATGCGTGGCCAGTTCGCTGCCCAGCAGATTGGCGTTGCTGCCGGTGAGCAAGAGCCGGCGTCCCGACCGCTGGAGCCGGTTCGCCATGAGTTCCCAGCGCCGGAAGTTCTGAATCTCGTCGAAGAGAATGTGCTTGGGCTGGCCGTACACGTCGTCCAAGGCAGCCAACAACGCGTCGGCATCGGTCAGACCCGCCAGGCGTTCGTCATCGAAATTCGCGTAACCGCCCCCGCCCAGTTGTTGCAGCAGATGGACGGCGAGGGTGGACTTGCCCGCGCGACGGGGGCCGATGATGACGCGGATCAGATCGGTTTCCCCGACGGCTTGCCGGGGCAGCAACCGCTCGACGTAGGGTCGGCGCAACTGCTCTTCAAGCTCCGCCTTTTGGGTGAGGACAACCTCGCGGAGACTACTCATGGCGATCATAGTAGCCAAAAAGATTGAAAACTGTCCATCACGAATGGAAACCTGGACTGAAACGGGGCACGAGGCACTCTCGGGCTGATCTATCTCAAAAAAGGCGACCGCGAAAAAGCGGAGGTCATCCTCGAGGGCATGATCGACAGCCGAAAGACCATCAAGAACACCTCGGCCGTCTGCATCGCCTCCCTGGCCGGAGAGTTGGGGAAACTCGATCTGGCCTTCGAATACGTGGACAGAGCTTACGCGGAGCGTGGCTCCTTGATGATCTTCATCCATATCCATGGCCCAATGTGTTCGCCCGCGATCGCCGCCGACCCAAGATTCAAATCCGTCCTGGCCAGGATGAAACTGAATATCTGAGAAAAGCGCGGCCGTGGGAAAGCGCGACACGGTTTACCGGTTACGATGGTATCGTGCCAAAATCGGGGATAACGTGCTGAAGGCCAGCGGATTAAGTGCTTGGTAATCAACGCCCCCAGCCTCACAGTTGCCAGCGCGGCGGCCGGAGGGGTACAGTGCCGGGACGCTTATGACATTGACGGAGAAGCTACTGGCGCGGGCGGCGGGGAAGGCAACGGTGTCGGCAGGCGAGAACATCTGGGTGAAGGCCGATATCCTGATGACCCACGACGTGTGCGGACCGGGGACGATCGGCGTGTTCCAACGCGAGTTCGGGGCGAAGGCCAAGGTCTGGGACCGCCACCGCGTGGTGATCATCCCCGACCATTACATCTTCACCGCCGACTCGCGGTCGAATCGGAACGTCGATCTGCTGCGCGAGTTCGCCCGGGACCAGGGCCTGACCTACTTCTACGACGTCATCGACGACCCGAACGGCACGTGGAAATTCGATCCCGCCCGGGGTCCGCTGCGGCGGCAGTACGGCAGCCGGTATGCGGGTGTCTGCCACGCCGCCCTTCCCCAAAAGGGCCACACCCGGCCCGGCGAAGTGCTGTTCGGCACCGACTCGCACACCTGCATGGCGGGCGCCTTCAACCAATTTGCCACCGGCATCGGCAACACCGACGCCGGCTTCGTCATGGGGACCGGCAAGCTGCTGTTGAAGGTGCCGGAAACGATGCGCTTCCGCCTCGAAGGCCGCCTCCAGCCGGGCGTCATGGCCAAGGACATCATCCTCCATGCCATCGGCGAGATCGGCTTCGACGGGGCCACCTACCGCGCGCTGCAATTCGAAGGCTCCGGCATCGCGGGCCTCTCGATGGACGACCGGATGACAATCGCCAACATGGCCATCGAGGCCGGCGGCAAGAACGGCATCTTCCCCTACGACGCTCGCACCGCCGAGTACGTCGACACCCGCACCCGCCTCAACGGCACGCGAACCCACTATGAACCCGTCGAGCCGGATGCGGACCAGCGGTTCGTCTACGACTCGGTGATCGACCTCGATCGGCTCGAACCGACCGTGGCCTGCCATCCCGATCCCGGCCAACGGAAGCTCGCGCGCGATCTGGGCGATGTCCAACTCGACCGCGCCTACATCGGCTCCTGCACCGGCGGCAAGACCAGCGACTTCGTCGAGTTCGCCCGGGTCGTCCGCGGACGCCGCGTCCGGATCGACACCTTCGGCGTCCCCGCCACACCGGAAATTGTCCACGACCTGCAAACCACCCGCTGGGCCGGCCAGACGCTCTGGGACATCCTCCTCGCCGCAGGGGTGCAGTTGACCGAGAACGCCGGCTGCGCCGCGTGCCTCGGAGGACCGGTCGACACCTTCGGCCGCGTCAACGCCCCGCTCCGGTGCATCAGCGCCACCAACCGCAATTTCCCGGGCCGGATGGGGCACAAAGAAAGCCAGATCTTCCTCGCCAGTCCCGCCACGGTGGCGGCCAGCGCCATCGCCGGCCACATCGCCGACCCCCGCGAGTACTTCTCGACCGTTCCGGTTGCTGAATCCTAAGCGCCCAAGCCCGCCCCATGGCACCCGCCTCGCCCCTCCTGAATTCGATCCTGCTCGGCATCGCGATCAGCAGCCTGCCCGTGCGCGCCGGCGACGCCCCACCCCCACCCCGCCAGTACGCGCCCGAACGGCAGGCCGACATCCTGCATCTGAACCTGGACGTCACGCCGGACTTCAAGCAACGGAGCGTCCGCGGCACGGCGATCCTGACCTTCCGGCCGGTCCAATCCCCGTTGGACCGGCTGGACCTGGACGCCGAAGCGCTCGAAATCGATGAAGTCACCGCCACGTGGGCGGTGAGCGACTGGCAAAACACCGGGCACCAGCTCAACGTCACCTTCGCCACCCCCCTTCCCCAGGACCAGGAGACCCGGCTGACCGTCCGCTACCGCGCCACCCCCAAGTCCGGCCTCTACTTCCGGACGCCCGACCAGGGCTACCGCGAAGGCGAAACCCACCTCTTTACCCAGGGGGAATCCATCGAGGCGCGCCACTGGTATCCGGGATTTGACGCGCCCAACGAGAAGTTCACGAGCGAGATCACCTGCCGGGTGCCGCCGGGGATGATCGTGCGGTCGAACGGCCGGCAGGTTTCCTCGACGGAGGGACCCGACGGGCTCGTGGCCGTGCGCTGGGTCCAGGAGAAACCCCACGTCAATTACCTCGTCGCGCTCGTGGCCGGTCATTTCAAGGAGATCCAAGACCGGTACCGCGACATCCCCATCTACTTCACCGTGCCGCCCTCGGCCATCGACGTGGCGCCGGCGTCGTTCCGCAATACGGCCGACATGCTGGCCTTCTTCGAGGAGGAGATCGGGATTCCCTACCCCTGGGCGCAATATGGCCAGGTCTGCGTCAACGACTTCGTCGCCGGCGGCATGGAAAACACGTCGCTCACGATCCTGACCGACAGCACGCTGCATCCGGACTCGACCGAGCCGGTGCGCAACAGCGACGGGCTCGTGGCGCACGAGCTCGTCCACCAGTGGTTCGGCGACCTCGTCACCTGCAAGGACTGGAGCCACCTCTGGCTCAACGAAGGATTCGCAACCTACTATGAGGCGCTCTACGGCGGCCACCACCGTGGCCGCGACGAGTTTCTCAGCCAGCGCCTGGCCGATGCCCGCGGCATCTTTGGCGCGGGCGACGACACGCTCCCGATCGTGCATCGGCAGTACCGATCGCCCGACGAGCAGTTCAGCTACCGGGCCTACTCGAAGGCGGGTTGGGTGCTGCACATGCTCCGCAGCCAGCTCGGCGCTGATCTCTTCCGCCGGGTCGTGCGCACCTACCTCGAACGGCATGCCTACGGCCTCGTCACCACGGCCGATTTCCAGTCCGTGCTCGAGCAGGTCTCGGGTCGCTCGTTCGACCGCTTCTTTGATCAGTGGCTCCATCACGGGCATTACCCGGAGCTCGACGTCGAGTACGCCTGGGACCCCGCCGCCCGCCTGGCGCGCGTCACCATCCGCCAGACCCAGGCCGTCACCGACAAGGTCCTCCTCTTTCACTTCCCTTACCCGATCCGCTTCCATGGTCCCACCGGCGCGGTCGACCGGGTGGCCCAGGTCCGCAACCGGGAGGAGGTGTTCACCTTCCGCCTCGAGCAACCGCCCGATTGGGTGCGGTTCGATCCCGAGTTGACCGTGCTCGCCAAGACCCGCTTCACCCCGCCCCCCGCGATGCTCGTCCGCATGCTCGCCCCAACCAACGATGTCGTCGGCCGGTTCCTCGCCGTGGCGGCGCTCCACGGCAAGCGGGACGCCACCACGGTCGATCGCCTCCGGGCCGTGCTCGAACACGACCCCTTCTACGGCGTGCGGATCGAGGCTTCCCGGGCCCTCCAGGCGGCTCACTCCGAGAAGGCCCTCGACGCCCTGCTGGCCGCCGTTAACCAGCCGGACCCGCGCGTCCGACTCCAGGTCCGGCAAGACCTCGCCTGCTTCTATCGCGAGTCGGTCGTCCAGTCCGCGGAAGCGGCTTTCGCCCAGGAAACCCATCCCGATGTCCTCGCCCAGTTGATCCGGACGCTGGGTCCATACGCCCGCACCGGCACACGGGAGCGATTGCTCGAATACCTCGGCTCGGATTCGTATCAGAACCATCTCGCGGATGCCGCGGTTGCGGCAATCCGGGCCCAGGATGACCCCGGCTACATTCCGCCCCTGCTCGATGCGCTCCGGGATCGGGAGCCCGCCTTCAGCCGCGACGGCTTTGCCGAAGGCCTGCGAGCCCTCGCCCACCTCGCGCGCAACGAGTCCGACAAGGAACCCGTGCGCGGTTTCCTCGAGCGTCATGTCAACAGCCGGAAGAAACCGGTGCAGCTCGCCGCTCTCTCGGCCCTGGGCGATCTCGGCGATCCCAAGGCCCTCGCCATCGTCGAGGTCTTCGCCCGCAGCGGCGAGGACACGCCCGAACGCCACGCCGCAGAACAGGCGCTCAATACCCTCCGCGCGGCGCGCAAACCCGCGGATCAACTGCGCGATCTCCGCAACGAGATGCTCGGACTCCAGCGCGAGAACCGCCAGCTCCGCCAGGAACTCGAGGATCTGAAGAAGACCGTCGAAGCCCCCGGCCAAGCGTCCCCACCGCCGAAACCGGACGACGCAAAGAAAAGGAAGACGCCGCGCTAGAGTCCTCGCCCTGTGGAATATGGGGTGAACAGGTCAAGTTTGGCCCCTGCCGTTCCAGGCCTCCCCACCTTCCGTCGAGGACTCTACATCAGCGAGGCGCGAAAGAGAGGGTCCGAAGAGGCAGGGAGGATGGATAGGGGGACAGGTTCACAGTCAACCCCTTCCGCAATTGCGGAGGTTGATGGCCTGATCTGCAGGAACTTGCGCATGCCAGACCCCGCTTCTCTCCACGACAATGTCAGTGATCTGGCTTGGCCCACGCCATCCTGAGGTGGCGATTCTGAACCTATCGCCCTGTCGCCGTGGGCTGAATCCATCCACCCGTTGAAGAAAAGCGGCAGGGGGCTGCCGCACTCCAAGAACTGGCGTCCGCGCCGACCGCCCTTCGTCCCGCGCGAGAGCGTCGTGGAGTGCGGTGCCGCGCTCGAGGCGGCACCGCTTTCGAGTGGGCCCAGCCCCGGAGGACCCCGCCGCCGTCGGCCTCGACTGAGATCACCTTCCCGACAGGACGGCTGCGAGCCGATGGTCTCGAGCCTCCGGTCCTACTCGAACTTCAGCTCGGATCGGATGGCGAACTTGTCCATCCGCTTGCGCAACGTCGCCCGCGTGATGCCCAGGAGCCGGGCCGCCTGCACCTGGTTGCCGCGGGTTTCCTTGAGCGCCTCGAGCACCAGCACCCGCTCGACGGCGGGCAACACCCGGAGCTTGGGATCCCGCCGGGCGCGGGCAAACAAGGCGGCGGCCAGTTCGGCGACGTCGGTCGCGGCATCGGTGAACTCGCCCCCGGGTGCGCTGCCGCGGTTCGCGGTGGCGGCGGCGACTCCCTGAACCTCGGGCGGCAGATCGGACAGGCGCACCACGTCCCCCTTGGCCACGACCCCGGCCCGTTCGAGGGCGTTCTCGAGTTCGCGCACATTCCCCGGCCACGAGTACCGTTCGAGGGCGGCCAGCGCGTCGGGTGCAATCGACCGGAGCGGTTTGCCCTGCGTGCGGGCCATGGTCCGCATGAAGTACTGAACCAGTAGGCGGACGTCGCCGCGCCGCTCCCGCAGCGGCGGCAGGGGAATCCGAACAACGTTCAGCCGGTAGAAGAGGTCCTCCCGAAACCGCCGCGCGGTGACCGCCTGCTCGAGCCGATGGTTGGTGGCGGCAATGATCCGAACGTCCACGCTCACCGGCGTGTTGCCGCCGAGGCGCTCGAACGTGCCGTCCTGCAGCACGCGCAGGATCTTGGTCTGCGTGGTCAGCGACATGTCGCCGATCTCGTCCAGGAACAGCGTCCCGCCATGACACTGCTCGAACCGCCCGATCCGTTGCGTGGCGGCGCCGGTGAAGGCGCCCTTTTCATGTCCGAACAGCTCGCTCTCGAGGAGGGTCTCCGGGATGGCGGCGCAGTTGATGGCCAGGAAAGGCCGCTGGGACCGCCGGCTGTTCTGGTAGATCGCGCGGGCCACCAGTTCCTTGCCGGTGCCGCTTTCCCCGGTGATCAGCACCGTGGCATCGGCATCGGCGAGCTGGCCGATCAGCTTGAACACGCTCTGCATCGCCTCGCAGCGCCCCACGATCCCCGTCTCGACTTCATCCGCGTCCGCGTGCGGTTCGAGGGCGACGACCCGTTTCATGTCCCGGGCCGCCTGCAAGGCTGCAGCGACGATCTGCTTGAGCCGGGGCACGTCAAAGGGCTTGAGCAGGTAGTCGAAGGCGCCCCGCTTCATTGCTTCGATCGCCGTCTGCGTCGTCCCGTGGGCGGTGATCATGATCACCGGCAGGCGGCCATCCGACTGCCGGAGACGCCGCAGGGTCTCGAGCCCGCCCATCCCCCCCATCCGGATGTCCAGGATCACCAGGTCCGGCTTGATCTCGGGCAGGAGTTGCAGTCCCTCCTCGCCGCTCGACGCGGTATGCAACCGGAGGTCCGGCCCTTCGAACAGGCGCCGAAACGAGTATTGCATCCCCGCGTCGTCGTCGATCAGCAGGATGGTGTCCATACAGTCGGCGAAACGATCGTCCGCCGGGCGGATGATCGTCCAGCCCACGGGAGGGCGCAAGCGCGCTTCACAGCGTCTTGCTCCAGTCCGCTCTCGACACCGCACGCGCCCTTCAAGGCCGGAACCCCCAAGGAGCCGATGGCGAACATCCAAGCCACAGGCGTTCAACGAGGATCCGGGCGTTTGATCCACCCTTGACCCGGATGCCATCACCGCCTAAGCATCGCGGATGAAGATTTGCGTGTTTGGCATCAGCGGCATCCCGCTGGGCAAGCATAACCTCAAGGATCCGCGTCTGGACCAGGCGGACCGCCTCGTCGAGGCCAAAAAGAAGACCTACGCCCAAGTGGATTTGCTCGGCGATGAGGACACGCTCGAAGCCGATGCCATCGTCGTCCACCGGGACCGGTTCCCGGACCTTATTCTCCACGACCTCGAGTTCGTTGAGACCCGCCTGGGGCGGAATCCGCCGGAGGCGGAGGCGGTTGTGCTCCGGAAGATCCGGGAGGAGCTCGAAGCGGAACGCACGTTGCACCGCGCCGGGCTTTCGCCGGAGGAACTCCAGGTCATCGCCGCCCACAGCTTCCACACCCACAAACCGGTCATCGTCGCCAGCGACGCCGAGATCGCCTCACCGGAGACGCTGATCCTGCGAACGTTCGCCGAGGGCGGCTACATCTCGTTCCTGACCGTGGGCGGCAAGGAGAATCGGGCATGGCCAATCCGCGCCGGCACGACCGCTTGGGAAGCGGCCGGGACGATCCATTCGGACATTCAGAAGGGGTTCATCCGCGCCGAGATCATCAGCTTCCAGGATCTTGTCGAGACCGGCGGCGAGACCGAGGCCAAGCGCGCCGGGAAGGTCCGGCTCGAGCTGAAGACCTACCGGATGCAGGACTACGACGTCGTCAATTTCCGGTTCAATAAGTAAGTCCCGAAACACCCGGCAACAAACCGCCGGATGATCTCGAGTTCCTCCTCGCCGGCGATCGTGTGTTCCTTCTCGAACTCGTGCCACTCGATGTCGAGCCCGGCTTCGCGGAGCCGGGCCACCTGTCGCCGCACGGGGGCGATCGGCAACAGAGGGTCCCGCGTGCCGTGGGTCAACAGGAACCGCTGCTGGCGCGCCACCGGCGAGAGCGCCTGCACCAGGGACTCCGGCTGGTGCACGTAGCCGCTGATCCCCACCAGCCCCGCCAGCCGGCGCGGATAACGCGCCCCAACCTCGAGGGTCATCAGCGCGCCCTGCGAAAAACCAAAGCACACCGTCTCGCCCGGCGGGAAACCCCCGGCTTCCAACTCGCCCAACAACCCAAACAACATCCGCCGGCTCCGCTCGACCCCCACGTCCGCGTCACCGTAAATATCGTACCAGGAGTACCCGCCGTAGTAGTCGTCCGGGGCATTGACCAGCAGGTAATTCAGCCACGGCAAGTCCAGCATCTGCGGCATCCAGCGGTAGCCCTCGATGCTGTCCCCCAACCCGTGCAGGACCACCATGAGCCGCCGCGAGTCCGTCTGCGGCGCCTTGACCCAATCCGTCGTCAACATGGCCGGATTGGATCAGCCGGGAGGCCAACCCAATGCGCGTCCGCCCAGGAGATGGACGTGCAGATGGGGCACGGCTTCGCCGGCATCCGGCCCGTTGTTCACCACCAGGCGGAATCCGTTCTTCAGCCCAAGCTGGCGCGCCACCTCCCCGGCCTTCATCAACAGATGACCGAGAACCGCCTGGTCGGATGAGGCCGCATCCTCGATCCTCGCGATGGGCCGCCGCGGGACGAGGAGGACATGGACCGGCGCCTGGGGCTTGATGTCACGAAACGCCACCATGTGCTCGTCCTCGTACACAATGTCCGCCGGTATCTCCCGGGCGCAGATGCGCTCGAACAACGTCTTGCTCATAGGTCAGACCACCACCACGGCGCAGTCGCCCGACGACCCGCTCTCGCGCAGGCACTCCCGGACATACTCGACAATCTGGTCGCTGAGCTGCTGGCAGCGCGGATTCCACCGCCGGACGCCGGCCAACTCCTTCACACAGGGCCGAAGGCCCTTGAACCGCAACACCCGCGGGGCGCGCCGCAATTGAGCCTCGACCTCCCCGCGCAGCCGGGGGAAAAACGCCAGCTCGACCGCCCACCCGGTCTCCGTCGCCAGCCGGCAGAGGTCCGATTCGATCACGGCTTCCGGCTCCGGCGCAGGCGCCGGCCCCTCCAAGACCCCAGGCTCGGACCCCAACTCGACATCCAAACCAAAACCCTGCAGAACCCGGGCAAGCGCCTCTGCAAATTCACCCACCGGGACGCTCTCCCGACCCTGTTCTTCACGGAAGAAATGCAGCACCCCCTCCGCCGCGTGCCGGATCAGCTCGACATCCGCCCCCAAAGCCTGGGAGCTGATCAGCTCGATCACAACCTCCTCCCCGCGGCACGGGATCACACCCGAGGCCGTCTTAAAAACCAGGCAACCGGAACGTGGCGGTGTCATGTCGAACCTCGAGTCTCTTGACGGCATGCACGAAATCGTTGGCTTCCTCGAAACGGCGATAGACGCTCGCGTACCGCACGTACGCAACCTCATCCAAGGCGCGGAGTGCCTCCATCACCCGCTCCCCGATCACTGTGCAGGGCACTTCGCCCTCGAACTCGTTCAGAAGCCCGGCCGCGATGCGGTCCACAACCTCCTCGATGGCCTGCGGGCTCACCGGACGCTTCTCACACGCGCGTAGCAAACCATGCCGCAGCTTGTCGTGGGAGAATGCCTCACGCCGCCCATCCCGCTTCACCACCAGCAGGTTCCGCTCCTCGACCGCTTCATACGTGGTGAACCGATGCCCGCACCGCAGGCACTCGCGCCGGCGCCGAATCGTCGCCCCCTCCCGCGAAGCGCGAGAGTCAATCACCTTGTCCTCGAGAGCGGCACATTTTGGACAACGCATACAACGCCCCGCACCCCTGACCCTGCTAAATGGGGCTGGGCACTGGGTAGCACACAACCTGTTGTGGCGTCAAGCACTCGAAAAACCCGGGCTCGACACCGACCCCCCACCGCCCCTAAACGAGCGCCATGCACGATCCGCTGCGGATGGCCATCGGTGTGCTCGCCGCGCTCTTCATCGGCGTGTCGAAGGCGGGCTTCGGAGGCGGCCTCGGCATGCTGACCACTCCGCTGTGCGTCCTGGCGTTCGGAGGCCGGGACGCCATCGGCATTCTCCTGCCCCTGCTCTGCGCCGGGGACTTGTTCTCGCTGTACCACTACTGGGGCCAATGGGAGCGCAAGAACCTCAAGTACCTCCTGCCCGGCGTGGTCGTGGGAGTCGTGGTTGGCGTCCAACTCGTTGGCCGGTTCTCAGCGCGGGAACTGAACTTTGTCATCGGAGTCCTGGCCGTGGTGTTTGTCCTGTTTCAGTGGTGCAAGGAGGCCGTGTTTCGGGCGGAAGGCCGGTTCGATCCCAACCACGCGATCGGCATCCCGTGCGGCGTGCTCTCCGGCGTCACGTCCACTTTCGCCCATGGCGCCGGCCCGGTGGTGAGCATGTTCCTGATCCCGCAGCAGCTCTCGAAGGTGGCCTATGTGGGCACCACCGTCCTCATCTTCACCTGGATCAACTGGATCAAGCTGCCTTTCTTCTGCCTCGACCGCTCGTGGTTTGACTGGTCGTGGATGCCCGAGCAGTCGATCATCAACCGCCATACCCTCCTGATCAGCGCCACTTACCTGCCCGTCGTCCCCCTCGGCGTCTGGATCGGGGTCTGGCTCAACCGGCGGTTCTCAGAGAAACGCTTCCTGCAATTCGTGCTCGCAGCCACCCTCCTCGCCGGACTCCAGTTGATCTTCAATTTCCGCTAATAGAAAGCGGTTGCGCAACCGGCCCTCCTGGACGAGATATACCCGGTATGTTCGCCAAGGTGTGTTCCGCCGCGGTTCTCGGCATCGAAGCCTATCCTGTCGTCGTCGAGGTGAATTCCGATTTCGGCGATACCGTCATTGTGATCGTCGGCCTGCCGGACACCGCGGTCAGAGAGTCCCGCGACCGGGTGGTGACGGCACTGAACAACGGCGGCTTCCGGTTCCCCCTGGGCCGCACCACGATCAACCTGGCTCCCGCTGACGTCCGGAAAGAGGGCCCGAGCTTCGATCTCCCGATCGCCCTGGGCCTCCTCGCCGCCAGCGAACAGATCAGCGACTCGCCCCTCGAAGACTACTGCGTTGTGGGAGAACTGGCCCTCGACGGCACCGTTCGCCCCGTCAAGGGCATCCTCTCGATCGCGCTCCGCGCGAGGGCTGAAGGCTGGTCCGGAATGCTGGTGCCCACGGAAAACGCCTCCGAAGCCGCCGTGGTCCAGGGTCTTGATGTCATTCCCGTCCCCAATCTCCGCGCCGCGGTCTCCTTCCTCGAAGGCGACGTCCGGCTCGAACCCACCCGCGTCGATGTCAACCGCCTCTTCGCCCTGCCCAACGACGACGATCTCGATTTCGCCGAGGTCAAGGGCCAGGAATCCGTCAAGCGCGCTCTCGAAATCGCCGCCGCCGGCGGTCACAACGTCCTCCTGATCGGTCCGCCAGGAACGGGCAAGTCGATGCTCGCGCGCCGGCTTCCGGGGATCCTGCCGCCGCTCACCCTCGACGAGGCGCTCGAGACCACCAAGATCCACAGCATCCTGGGCCTGCTCGCCCCCGGCCAGGCGCTGGTCACCCGGCGTCCCTTCCGCACCCCGCATCACACCGCCAGCGACGCCGGCCTCCTCGGCGGCAGCATGAACCCGACTCCCGGCGAGATCTCGCTCGCCCACCACGGCGTTCTCTTCCTCGATGAACTGCCCGAGTTCAAACGCAGCGTGCTCGAGACGCTCCGCCAACCGCTCGAAGAAGGCCGCGTCACCATCTCCCGTGCCGCCGGCACCGTCACGTTTCCCGCCGAGTTCATGCTCATCGCCGCCATGAACCCGACTCCTGACGGCAGAATGCCGGGCGAATCCCGGTGTTCGCCCCGCGAGATCCAGAATTACTTGAGCCGCATCTCAGGGCCGTTGCTCGACCGCATCGACCTCCACGTCGAGGTCCCCGCCGTCCCGTTCCGCGACATGACCGCCTCGACCCCAGGCGAATCGTCGGCGACGATCCGGGACCGCGTCGTCGCCGCCCGCCAACGCCAGCAGGCCCGCTTCGCCCACCGGCCCCGCGTCGCCTGCAACGCCCGCATGCAACCCCGCGATCTCAAGGCCTGCTGCGCGCTCGACGAGTCCACGCTCGAGTTGCTTAAGACCGCCATGGCCGACCTCCGCTTGAGCGCCCGCGCCTTCGACCGGATCCTCAAGGTGGCGCGGACCATCGCCGATCTCGCCCACGCGGATCGGATTGCCTCCGCACATGTCTGCGAGGCTGTCCAGCTCCGCAACCTCGACCGCCAGCTCTGGGGATAGAGCCCTCGTCAGGCTTCTCAGGGCAGAAGAACCACCCGGTAGTACCGCGCCCCATCGTCCGCAGGCGGCTGATCGGTATACGTCGCCGTGCCAGCCATCGCACGGACATCCACCAACCGTTCCCACGAGCTGCCCCCAAGGGCCGAGTTCGCCTCGAGCCGGTAGGTCCAGCCGGGCGTCGTGCTCCAGACCAGCGTGACCTGCCCGGCATCGCCAAGACCGAGGCTCAGAAACTCGGGCGGCGGCGGCGGCGACGTGACGTTCCGTCCGCCCGGGGTGGGGCTGTCGAACATCACCGGGACAGCGCCCGGCAACCGCGGTTCCTCGTAGCCCCACGAGCCGTCCACCGGCAGACCGCTGTACTCGAGGAAATCGACCACCGCCGCCCGGCCTCCCTGCAGGCGGCTGAGGACGATCACGCCGGAAGGCGAGGGCAGCCGGAAATTGGCGTGCCACTCGGCCTCCGTTGCCTCCCCCGGTTCGGCATCGGCCCACACGATCCTGTACTGCCCGGCACCGAGGGTCGCGCCCGCCGGGAATGGCCATCGGTCGAGATCGCCGTAGCTCGTCGAGAGCGAATAGCCGTCGAGTGCGACCGGCGCCAGCTCCCCGTTCACGATCTCGATCCACGGGTCCCGGTCGCCGGCGGCATCGGTGATGCCCGTCTGGTTGTCGGCCAGCACCTCGTTCAGACTCAAGGCGGGGAACGGATCCAGGGTTTTGCGCACCGAATTCACCGCGCCCGGCGTGGCGTCGGCAGGCCGGACCTCGAGGACGTCCACGGAAGCTCCGAAGACCACGTCCGTGCTCCCGGAGCTGATCTGGTGAACCTCGGCCGCCAGCACGTTCTCCCCCTCTTGAAGGTTGTCGACAGCCTTGGTCACCGGCCCCTCCTCCGTGGCGTTGCCAATCGTCCGATTAGCGGCGCGCTGCCGCGCCGGGATCACTCCTTCGTCCATCCCGAGCCAGTAAAACGCCTTGCCGTTCAAATAGAACACGACGCCGTCATCAATCACGGTGCGCAATTGCAGCAGCGCGCCCTGGGGATTCCCCTCGAACGTGAACCGCTTCCGGAACAGGAAGCTCATCGGCCCCAGGGTCAGCGGAGTCCCCTTCGCGGCAGGGAGCGGATCGCCCTCGACATAGAGCAGCGCGTTGCCCTCAGGCCAGGCGCTGTCGTCGTATTCCCGATTCGTCCAGCCCGGCGCCGGATCCGCCGCATTCTGCCAGTAACGCCACGGCCCGGTCATGGCCGCCACCGTCACCGGAGGATTCGTGAGCGTGCCGGTCACCGCCAGCCAGTTCCCAACGCGCGCGTTGTCCTGTCGCGGGTCGATCAGCTGCAACGAGGGGCCGCCGCCATCCGCCGCGGCAGGCCAGGGCGCACGCCGCAGAAAGGTCACTTCGTCCACGGTCTCCTCCCCGCCGGCACCCCCCGCACGGAGCAGGAGAATCGTGCCTCCCTCCGCCCCCAATTCGTTGGCGTAGTTCCCCAAGACCGTTGCCGCGCTGCCATAGACGTTCGTGAATCGTGCGAGATCCCGCGCGACGACCAGGAAACCGCCCGGCGCCAGCACCGCGCCGCCCGGGAACGCGTACGCGGTTCCCGTCAGCCGCCACCCGTCCAGGGGCCACGTGGTGTTCGTCGAGGTGTTATGAAGCTCGACGTATTCCGCGCCGCCAGCCGCGGGATGGTACATGATCTCGTTGATCACCACCCGCACCTGCGGCACCACGGTCACCAGGAACTCCCGGGCCGCCGACGCCGCCTCGAGGGCATCGTCGGTCACGCGGACCGTGATCCGATTGGTGCTGGGCCCCACGTCCTCCCCCACAGCCCACAGGAAAACTCCCGTCTGCGGATCGATGCTCGCCGCCGCGGGCGCACCCGGGTCCAGACTGAAGCGCAGGTTCTGCGCGGGAAGATCCGTGTCCGACCCGCTGCTCCGGAACGAGAGAACCGAGCCTTCCAGCACCGTGTGATCCCGGATCGGATCGAGCGCGGGCGGCTCGTTCGCCTCATTCACCACGATCGAGACAGCCAGGGTCGAGGATGGGTGGCCGCCCGCTTCGGTCGCGCGCACGATGACATTGTACAAATCCGGGCCCTGGGCCTCCCCGGGTGTCCAGCGCAACACGCCTGTCGCCTCGTCGAACGTCAGCCCCAGGGGCCCCGAAACCAGACTGTAGACCACCGCCCGCGGCGGCGTGTCCGGATCCCGCGCACTCACCGCCAGCGTGAACGCGCTCAGCTCGTCCACGGTCTGCAGGCCCACCGGGGTGAACTCCGGCGGATCATCCGTTTCCCGGACAACCACCGTGAAAGCGGCAGCGGTCGTCAGCGGGTTGGCTCCGCTGTCCGTCACCCGGACGGTGATGACGCTGCTCGAGGGACCCTGGGCCTCCGTGGGCGTCCATGAGAACTCCCCGGTGCTCTCGTCGATGACCGCGCCTTCGGGCACCGCCCCCGTCAGGCGGAACCGCAGGGCCTGGGCCGGTTGGTCCGCATCCCGGGCCGTGACGCGAAAGACCAGCGGCGCGCGCTCGTCCACGGACAGGACGGGGATGGGATCGATCGCGGGCGGCTGGTTGACTTCCCGGACCGTGATCCGGATCGATTGCGCATCCCAGCGGGCGGGCGTCCCGTCGTCCGTGACCCGCACGGCAATGACATGCTCGCCCGGACCGTCGCCCTCCGTGGTCAACCACGAGAAGACTCCCGTCTGCGGGTCGATTGCCGCTCCGGGAGGCGCCCCGAACAAGGAGAACGTCAGCGTCTGCCCTGGATCGGGATCCGTGGCCGCGGCGGTGAACCCCACCGCCTGTCCCTCATCGACATTCCAGTCCTCGAGAGACGCAAGCACGGGAGGCTGGTTGATCGTCGCGAACTCGTTGGGCCCGCCCGGCGTGGGCCGTCCCATGAACACAAACGGCTCGACCATGCCGTCCGGGATCCGGCCTTCGCTCATGTTGTTGGTCTGAACGCCAAAAGTCACGACGTCGACCGGACGTCCGTCCGGCGTAAACAGGCCGATGGTGTCGCCGCCGGCCCCGAGCCGGAAGTCCGCATGCACCCAGCCGTTCGTCGATTGCTCCGGCTCCTCGTCCGCCCAGACCAGGAGAAAGCCGCCGGCGGGAACCACCGTCCCGTAGGGGATCACAAACTGACCCTTGTCCGACATGTCATCGGTGAGCGTGTAGGCGGAAAGATCCGCCGGCGCGGCGCCGGCATTGTACAGCTCGAACCAGTCGTCGGGTTCGTCGTCCGCAGGATCCAGCACCACACCGCTGTTGCTGGCCATCCACTCGTTGATGAAAACCTGGATCGGCAGCGTGCCGGGATCATTAGCCCCGCCGGCCGTCGGCACGTGGAACAACTGGCGGGTCTGAGGCTGGCCGTCCGGGTACGATCCGATCGATAACCCCGCCGGCAGGGCGCGGTAGTTGATGTAATCGATCACGGCCGGCGCGCCCAACTGCTCCCGCACCAGGGCAAGGGCGCCGTTGCCCGGGGCAAGCCGGAAGCTCGTGTGCAGTTCCTGGGCCACCGACTCGCCCGGCTCGCCGTCCACCCAGACGACCAGGAACTCCCCAGGCCCAAGGCTGGCCCCGGCGGGGAACGCCCACGCCGTCAAGGCCGCATAATCGGAGGTCAGATAGAACCCGCTCAGGTCGAGGGTGTTCGTGCCCGGGTTATGCAGTTCGACCCATGGATCTTGATCGCCGTACCGGTCGACAGGGCCGGCCCGGTTCTCCGGCTGCACCTCGTTGAGGAACAGCGGCGGGAACGCCGGAAGCGTCCTCGCCACGCTGTTCGCCCTCCCGGGCGTCGCCACCACCGCGTCGCCGGGACGCGACGCGCTCCAGTTGCCCACCCGCCAGTTGTCCTGGCGCGCATCGATCAACTGCAGCGACGGCCCCAGACCGTCGGCATCCACCGGCCACGGCGGTTCGTTGGCATAGTAAACCTCGTCGACAACCAGGTCCTCCGCCGGAGTGCCTCCCGGTTTGACCAACCGCAGGCGCTCGCCATCGTTCTGCAGACCGCCCGGGAAAAGTCCAACCGGCAGCACACCGAATCCATAGGCCGCCGCAAAGCCGTCCCGGTCGGCGGCCACCACCGCGTAGGCCCCGGGCCCAAGAACCACACCCGGCGGAAAGACAAACCGGACCCCCTCGAGACGCCAGCCGGAAAGGTCGTAGGTGGCACTGGTCGAGGCATTCCGCAGCTCGAGAAACGCGGCGTTCGGCCCGGCCGGGTTGTACTGGATCTCGTTGATCACCACCTGATCCACGGCGGCCGGCATCTCCGGCCCCGTATAGGTGACGGTGATGGAGGCCGACGCGCCGGCGATGACGGCCCCGCGGGAGTCATAGCCCACCAGCCGAAACAGGTTCGTGCGGTCGGCCAAGGCGACGATCGCGCTCCACGCGGTGGGGGTGGTCCAGGTCACGGAGAGGACAGCGCCGTTGACTTCCAGCGTCTTGACCGCCAGCGGCGCTGTCCCGGTGAGCGTGACCTGCTGTTGGCTCGTCGACCAATCGCTGCCACCGTTGCTCGTGATCGCAAAAGTCTTCGTGTCCATCGAGGCAATGCGGTTGGCCAGATAGTTGCGTCGCTGGGTCACCCAGCTCTTGATCGCGCGCGGATCCGGCAGCGTCAGCCCGTTGGCCGTCAGCGCGGCGTGGCGACCGTCCACGATCGGATCGAAACGCGGGTTCTGGAGCGGGCCGGCCACGGCGTCCAGGTACGCCTGGAGGTACACCCGCCGGAACGCCGGCACGCTCGTGCCCCACAGCTTCGAGATCACCGGCTCGTTCACGGCAAAGATGTCCGTGCTGGGCCCGTCGCTCCCTGAGCCGAGCACCATGTCAATGTCCCACGGGATCATCTGGAACCGACCGCCGACCGGCTTGTACAGGTAGGCGTTCTTCCCGCGGTTGTACCCGTAGGCGTCCCAGTTCCCCACGATGTGCTGCAGCGCAAAGACCCGCATCCAGATCGCAATGTCCGCCTGGTTCTCGACCTGCGGCACCAGCGCGGACCCCGTCGCATTCACGGCCGTAACGAGATTGAAGAGGTTCGTGTAGTTGTTGGCCGATTCCACCACCGCCCGCTTGCGCCAGGCCCACCGGTAACGCGCCGTCTTGTAGGCGCCGCCGGTCGTCGTGAACCGCTGCAGGGTCGCGTCCCGGCTGAACGTGAAACTCCCCCCGCCATCGTCGAACTCGAACCAGTCCTCGATCTTGTACAGGTCCCCGTCCTCGCCCGACGGCCACCAGCGGTCCACATACGAACCGTTGGGTTCCTCGGTGTCCTCGTAGACCAACTGTTTCCGAGCGCCGTTCTCGTAGAAGAGAACGTGCCGCCGATGGAGAGTCGGCACCCCAAGCTGGCGGCCGATCCAGAAGGCCGCTTGCTCGCGCTGCGCGCTGTTGTCGTTCCCCAGGTTGCCCACGCTGACCACCGCCACGTCCCGCGCCCCGAGAAACCGGTCGTCCGTCGGAAACGTGAAGATGTAATCCACACCGACGCTCCCGCTGTGCCACGGACTGCCCTTGCCGCGCATCTCGATGTTGTACACCACGCGGCCGTCGTCATACACAAACGTGGCATCCAGATTGTCGTTGGCGAGCGGTTCCCGGGACCGCAGGAGGTTGTAATCCGCCTGCCGCTGCCAGAGACGGTACACTCCCAGGTTCCCCACCGGCTGCGTTTCCCCCCATCGGATCAGACACTCGCGTGCGGGCGCATCCGCGGGATACCGCGCAGTCGCAGCGCCCGGTTGCGCGCCGTCCGTCGCCTCCACGGTGTAGGCGATCAGGGTCCCGGCCGACCGGCCCGAGATCAGACCCGAGTAGACGCCGTCGCCCGCCACGGCATCACCTCCCGTGCCGTTGTCGTTCATCGTGATCACCGTGGTGGTCGCGTTCGGGTCCAGCCGGTAGCGCAAGCGCACCAAGCTCACGCCGTCCGGATCCGTGGGCCGGACCGTGACCACCACCGCCTTGCTCGCCGCAGGCAATGCGGGCGTGTGCGTCACTTCCACAAGAGCGGGACCCGCGTTGGCCACCGCCCGGCTGTTCCGGGCGCCCGGGGTCCCCAGGTTCGTCGGCAGCGCCATCCGCCCAACCGCCTCGAGATAGCTCCCCCGCGTCCGCAACATGAACTCGGGCCAGCCCTTCAGCCAACGGACCCTGGCTCGGAGAGTCGCCGTCGTGCCCTGCGTGAGAACCGGGCCAATGGGAATGTAGATCCGGTTGCAGGCCGTGTCCCCCCGGCCCGGGGCCCGCACATGAAGACACCGGCTGTCCCCAACCCCGCCCGTGGCGTCCACGCTGCTCTTCCGGTGGTTCCCCTGCACCACCCAGGTCCCGAGCCCCGACTCGAAACCCGGGTGCGCGATCCGGTTGCCGCCGCTGCTCGGCAGCACCTCGACGTCGTCCACCAGGCACTCGCCTGGCCCCTGCAGCATGATCTGCAGGCGGTTGATGCTCCCCCCATCGCCGTTGTCCAACACGCCCGTCGCCTCAATCGTGCTCCACGGCGCCTTGGCCGTCTCGTCCGAGTCGGCCCAATTCGACGGCCGCAGATGATCGCTGTGGGGATCGATCAGCTCCAGGCTGCTGCCCAACCCGTCGCTCCAGATTCCCCAACGGCCGCCCGTGGCGTACGTGACCTCGTCCACCACGATGAATAAACGGTTCGTCTCCGGCAGACCATACTCGTTGGTCACAACCTCAAGATCCGGTTTCGCCAACGCAACCCGCTCGCCCCCGTTCGATAACGCCCCGCCGTAGTCGCCCAAAACACGGGACGGATCGAGCCCGGCGTGGTTCGACAGCAGCCGCAGTCGGCTCTTCGCAACCACCACGTAGCCGCCCGCATCCAGCGTGCTGCCCGCGGGAAACTGAAACTCGATCCCGTCCACAAACCGCCAGCCGGCCAGATCCACCGCCTCCTCCGTCCGATTGTGCAACTCGATGAACTCATCGGCGTCGTCGCCGGAGATCGGATTGTACAGGATCTCATTGATCACCACGCCGCTCACTTCGAACCGCTCATTCTCGTTGTCCGGCGAGGGCGCGACCAACCGACGCCACTCGGGCGTCCCGTCCGGGAACCGGCCCGTGGCCACCCCCCGCTCCTGGTCGCCGTACCGGATGGCGTCCACCACCCGCGTCGCATTCGAGTTCAACAGGAACAACCGCCCGCCCGTCGCCCCCGGCCCGAACCCCAGCGCCGTCGTGTCGAAGGCGATGAACCCCCGCGCACCCACCATCGTCCGCTCCGGAATCCGAAACCGGGCAACCGCCGGATCGTCGGTCAGGATGCAGCCATCGAGGTCGACCCCGGTGTTGTTGTGGTTGTAAAGCTCAATGAAACCTGCCTGCAGCTCGCCCGCGCCAACCAGGATCTCATTGATGCATACCCCCGCCTGTGGATCGGCCCGGATGGCTTCCATCGCCCCCGGCGATCCACCCACACGCCCGCTCGCCGCCCATGCGCGCGAATCATCCTCCCCGTAAGACGGCCGCGCCAATACCAGGGAATGCCCCCCGCCGTCCGCAGCGACCGGCCAGGGCGGTGCCGACCCGTAGTTCACCTCGAGCAGAATCGCCCCCTGCGGATTGCACAACTGCACCGTCCCGGCATCGTTCGGCAAACCCTCGGCACCCGCAAACGGACCCAGAACCCCCGACATGCCGTAGATCGCCTCGAAAGCCGCCGGGTCGCGCGCGACCACCGCAAAGCCCCCCGCCGGCAGCACAAAGCCGTCCGGAAACGCAAACGCAATGTCCCCATCAAGTCGATGCCCGGTCAGGTCCTGCGCGATCAAATCCGCGTTGTACAACTCGACAAACTCCGCGGACCGGCCGTCCGCACGTTCCAGGGGATGATAGAGGATTTCGCTCAAGACCAGCGGCGTCTGGCGGCTCGACGGCCCCAGGCGCTCTCCCGTGGGCGCCCACGCCGCCACCGAGGCTCCCGACACCAACCCCACGTCGCGGAAACCCGCCGTCGCCAGCACCGCCCGGTTCCGACTGGTCACCGCCAGCCCGAAATACACCGTCGATGGAAGACTCAGCGACCCGGAGCCGAGCAGGACCCACGCCTGGCCGTCATGACTGGCGTACGCGCTGAACACGTCCCCGCTCCGTTTCAATCGCAGCCAGGTCTCCGGATAGTTCGCCGGATGGTACCCCGCCCGGCTCGGCGCCGTGCCCGCTGTGTTCCGCGCCATGAAGAAACAGCCCACCGTCGCCGGCGTGGCCAGGGCCGCCACAAACCGGCTGTTCGCGTCCAGGGTCTCCCGCACCATCAGCCCCGCCTTGGCAAACGGATCCGTCGGTTCAAATCCCGCCAGCCGCGCCCGAATGTCGAAATCGCCCGTCCGGTGTTGCCAGGCGAAATGGAGCGCGTCCACCGTGCCGCCCAGATCGCCGCTGCCGCGGACGTCCACGCCCCCCGCAACCGGCGTCGCCGAGCCCGCAAGCGGCGGCCCCCCAAGGTCGGACGGAGCATACTCCGTCGAAACAAACTCGACCCGCGTTTCGGGCAATACCACATTCGGGGTCACCGCGGCGTCCGTGACGCCTTCCACCGTCAGCGTGTAAACCGTCCCCGGCCGCATGGCCGACGTCGTCAGCAGAACCGCGTTCGAGCTCCCGCCAAACACCGCGCCAACAACGTTCACGTCCCCGCTGATCCTGTAGTGCGAGGGCGTGACCGCCGACGGCGCGGCAACCGGCTCGCTGAAGATGACTTCGAGTTGTGTCCACCCGTAGTTCTGCACCGAGGAGACCGCCGGAGGTGTTGTGTCCGGTGTCACCGTCAGCACCGCCTCGGCACTCTCGGCAACGCCAAGGTTGTTGCTCACCACACAGGAAAACCGCGCCCCCGCATCCGTCATGCGCACCGGCCCATAGACAAGCTCCGCCGCCCGCGCACCCTCGATCGCCACCCCGTTCCGCCGCCACTGGAATTGGTTGATGCCCACCGCCGCCAGTTCAACAACGAATCGGGCGCTGCCGCCCTCGATCGCCGTGGTGTTCGTGGGCTGCTCGCTGATCACCGGCGGCGTGAACCGGATGCCGTAAGGCAGCACGTTGGTCGCCACCATCGGCGCCTGATCGGTCCCGTCCGGCAGCAGCCAGCGCACCGCCAGGTTGTCCCCGCCCCCACCCTCCTTGCTCAGCGCCGCAATGTAGTAGATCCGGTTCGCCGCTAACGCGATCGGTGCCGACCGCTGGTTCGCCTCCCATTCCCATTCCCGCGAACCCGTCCACGTGTTCACCGTCGCGATCAGCTGCGCGTTCGCCGGATCCTCGCCCGTGCTAAGATACAGGGCGCCGTTGTCGTCGCTCGAAATCCAAAAGACGTAGTCCCCGGTCTGCGGCGCCACCAGATAGCCGTGCATGCGCTGGCCGTAGGCATCCAGCGCGTCCACCGGGGCCTCGAAAAGGTCGGTCACGAGGTTCGTGCTGGTCGGATGATCCGGGTAGTCGGGCCAACTGGTGAGCAGCGACAACGCCTCCCCGGGAATACCCTCCCAGACCTCCCGAACCAGTCCGTAGACCGGAGTCTGGCCGGACGCCGAGCCCGCCAAGCCCGCCACCAGCAATCCCAATGCAACGACGCGAAATATGCGCATGGTCATCCCGTGGACCTGATCAATGCCCGTTCACTAGCAATTCGCGAGCCAAATCGGCGCATCCACCGTCCCATAGGGGATGTGCGATGGGTCGTGCTCTCGGTTCGCCGGATTGTCCTGTACGAGACCGCGCTTGAATCTGAGGATGCCCTTGGCCAGAATCCAGGTTGTGCATGTGATCGTTGCCTTGGCCAAGCGAGTGGCCCCAGCCCCCGGTAGCGTCCTCCCAGAGTCCTCGACCTGGGGAAAGCGTGGTCGGCAGGTCAACTCATGGCCCCTCCAGTTCCAGACCGCCCCTCCTTCCGTCCAGAACTCTGCATGGGCGTGGCGCGGGACCGAGGGTCCGGGAAGGCAGAAAGACCTCAGGGGATCGCGACCTTGGCTGGCTCTGAGGCCCGCCTCGATCGAGCCTCGAGCAGCGGCCGGCGACAGTCCGCCAAGCCAGCGACCGGCGCCACACCGCGCGGCAGTCCGTCGGGCGGCATTCACCTTGATCGAACTGCTGGTGGTCATCGCGATCATCGCGATCCTGGCAGGGATGCTCCTGCCGGCGCTGGGCCGGGCCAAAACCAAGGCCCAGGGCATCGGCTGCATGAACAACCTCAAGCAGCTCCAAGTGGCTTGGTTCATGTATGTCCAGGATAACCGGGACCAACTCCCCGGCGTCAGCGGCGGTTCGTTCGCCGGGTCCAATACCTGGGTCTCCGGATGGCTCGACTTCTCGAACGGCAACCCCGACAACACGAATACCCTGTATCTCACCGATGTGCGCTACTCGCAGATCGGGCCCTACGTCCAAACACCGTCCATCTACCGCTGCCCCGCCGACCGCAGCATGGCCCCCTTCGGCGCCAAGTCCCTCCCCAGGGTCCGAAGCATGTCGATGAACTGCTGGATGAATTACCTCTTCGATGTCGCCATCGGCCAGGACAAGTACGTCATCTACCGGAAGTACTCGGACATGGTGACGCCAGGCCCGTCGATGACCTGGGTGCTGATCGACGAACGGGAGGACAGCATCAACGACGGCTTGTTCCAGACGAACCTCAAAGACCGCGGCGCCGCCGCTCGCATTGTCGATTACCCGGCGAGCTACCACGGCGGTGCCGCCGGAATTCTCTACGCGGATGGCCACGCGGAGATCAAACGGTGGCGCGACCCCCGCACGACCCCGCCGGTCAAAAAGGGCTCCCCAATCCCCCTCGACGTGCCCTCGTCCAACAACCCTGACGTGGCCTGGCTCCAGGAGCGGTCCAGCAACCTGAAATAGCCTCCGACCAAGGGACTTCCCCATGCGCTCTCGATGCTTGGCGTGCGGGATCGCCTGGATCTTCACAGGCGCCATCGCCCACACCGCCACCCTGTACGTAACCCAGAACGGCGATGACGGTCCTGGGTCGTTGCGTGAAGCCCTGACGCTGGCCAACGCAAGCCCCGGCCAGGACCAGATCCTCTTCGATCTGCCGGGCTCCGGCGTCCACACCCTCGAACCGCTGACACCACTCCCGCCTATCGTCGACCCGCTGATCCTGGATGGCTATTCGCAGCCGGGCAGCCGGATGAACGCGCTCGCCCAAGGCTGGGATGGCACGCTCCGAATCCGGCTGGACGGCGCGCGCATGACCAACGGCATCTCCCCCGGTTTAGCCCTACGGGGTGGGCCACACACGGTGCGCGGACTCGTGATCGTGAACTTCTACGACGGTATCCTCCTCGAGTCGTGTTCGTTCTCGAGGGTGACCGGCAATCTCATCGGGCTGGATGTCGACGGCCTCCCCGCAGGCAATCGCGGCAATGGCGTCTTCGTCCAGAGCATGAGCCGACCCGACAGCACGGGCAACACCATCGGTGGCCTCGAACCGTCAGAGCGTAACGTCATTTCCAGCAACGGCCGCGGCGTGTTCTTTTTCCCGACCGGATCGAGCGACAATCAGGTTCTCGGCAATTACATCGGCACCGATACCACGGGAACGCTCCCGCGCGGGAATACCTTCGACGGCATCCTCATCCAAGGGGCTCCGCGCAACCGCATCGGCGGGCCCGAACCCGGCGCGCGCAATGTCATCTCAGCCAACAGCCCCACGGGTTCCGGAGTGCTCGTGCTGGGCGCGGACGACACGGTCATCCAGGGCAACCGCATCGGCACGGACATTGCCGGCCGATTCAGCCTCGGCAACAGCTCCCACGGCATCCACCTCCAGGGCTCGGAACGCTGCATCGTGGGCGGCGCCGCGCCGGGCGCGGGCAACCTCATCGGGAATAACAGCGACGGCGTCAACGTGCAGGGCGGATCAGACAACGTCATCCAGGGTAATGTCATCGGCACCGACCCCGAGGGGGTTCGCCCGCTGGGCAACCGCAAGGCCGGGGTCCGACTCACGGGCGATGGCGGCCATCGCGTGGGCGGCACCAACCCCGGTGAAAGCAATGAGATCTGTTTCAGCGGAGAATGCGGCGTGTCGGTCGGGACCGCAGCAGCCGATCAACACGGCAATCCCCTCCGAGGCAACTCCATCCATGACAACCGGGGACAAGGTATCGATCTGATGGACGGCGCGGGCCGCGGCGGTGTCGATGCCAACGATCCCGGCGACGCCGATTCGGGTGGCAACGGCCTGCAGAACCACCCCGACCTCAGCATCGCAATTGCTCAAAACGGTCTGCTCCACGTAACCGGCACCCTCGACAGCAAGCCGGATGCGGTATACACGGTCGACTTCTACTGCAGCCTTGAGCCGCTCCTGCCGGGACACGTCGAGGGACAAGCCTGGGCGGGGGCGATAGCGGTCAACACCGGTCCGGAAGGACGGGCCGCCTTCGATGCCATCGTCCCCGTGGTGCTCTCCCAGGCCCGCCACCTCACCGCCACCGCCACGGATTCCAACGGTAATACGTCCGAGTTCTCCGCGCCCGCCTCCTTCGACACCGGTACCTTCCGCCCAACGCTCCGCATCCGCCACGTGCCGGGCGGCGGCAACCAACTTGAATGGCCGGCCTCCATCCTGAACCTCGGTATCGAAACTTCAGCGTCCCTCGATGCCGGCACCTCCTGGACGCCGGTGCACCTTCCCACCGACCGCGTCGGCGACCTCCAGACCCTCCTCGTTCCGCGAAGCGCCCAGGAACAGAAAGCGTTCTTTCGCTTCCGGTCCCAATGACCCCGCGGTTGTTCTCTGACCTCTCCACCACTCGCACCCCAAGGGCCGCCACCCAGCCGTCAATGGACCTTGCAATGGTCTCGAAACGCGATACCCCGCCCAGTCCCGCCCACAGGTTGTTCCTGCTCCTGATCGTCGCTTGCTTGTCGCCGATCCTGCCGGGCACAAAGCCCTGCCAGGCCGCAAGTTTCACTCTGGCCATCCCCGAACTTCCCGACACCCTCCACGCCGGCACATCCCCCTGCCTTTGGCTGACCGCACTGAACCTCACGGACACACCAGCCCGCTGGAACCCGCCGGAAGAGATCGTCTGCCGCTTGATCTGCGTATCGAACACCGTCGAGGTTCCCATCCACCGAACCGGGCGGACTGGACGACAACCCTGATCTCGAGAATTACCGCGGCTACGGCGACCTTCGGGCGGTGCTAGGATGGAAACGCGGACTCCAGATCTCTGCGCTCGGCCGTATGGGCGATGACGGCGACCATGGCAGCCTGCAACTGGACGTGACCTGCCCGATGATGCGCCTGCTGAGCCGGAGCTTGAGTGTCTATTTCCACCTCCAGTTCTTCACCGGCTACGGTGAGAGCCTTCTGGATTATGACGGATCCAGCTCCGTTCTACGGGTCGGAATCGCCCTCTACCGTTAGCAAGGCGCCTCGGACACACGACAGAATTCTGGGTTCAGGCTGCCAAGGGATGACAACAAGGTGCCAGGTTCATAGTCCCCCACAGGATGAGCGGCGTTGCGTGGTGTCTGGCGCGCGTCAACCTACCTCGAACCTGGCACTCTATCGCTCACGCCTCCCCTAGCCCCTCCGCAGGACAGGGTTGATTTCTTTTCCCGTCTGGGCCACCTTCCTTGAAGTCGTCACCGGATAACACCATGAACTCCAATCACCTCACCTCACGCGGCAGCCAAGGCCTTGCCGCACTCCTCCTCGCAACCCTGATCGCTGTCCCTGCCGGACCGCTGCTGGCACAAGATGCCAGGCCGGAACGACCCGACAGAGAACCGCGGCCCGCCGCCGCAGCCGAACAACCCCGGATGGGCCCCGAGCAAATGCAGGAACGGCGGGCCCAGCTCAAGGCCGAACTCATGGAGCTGCGAGCCGCAGGCAAGGAGGAAGCCGCCAACCGCGTCGAACAGCAACTCGAGCGGATGGATCGCGCCTTGAAGATGCGCGACGCGCAGTCCCCCGAGCGCCGTCCCGAAAGAGCCCGCGAAGGCCAGCAGGCGAAACGCCCGCCCTTCCCAGCCCAGCCTGATCGCCTCCGGGGCCAGGTCCCGAACCCCGAAGAACGACGGGAGCACCTCCGAATCGCCATGGAACACCTGCGCGCCGCCGGCATGCCGATGGCCGCCGAGCGACTCCAACGCGGTGCCATCGAGCGGCGACAGCAAGGTCCGCAGGTAAGAGCCCTCCCCGGCAGGCCCATGGCGGAACTGGAAGGCCTGCGCGCCGAGATCCGGGAGCTGCGACGCGCACTCGAGGATACCAACCGCCGCCTGGATGAAGTCGCCCGCCAACGCCGGCCCTGAAACCACCCGCGCCGAAGGCAACCCAACCGTCATTCCCACCTCCTCGTGAACCCTGAGACTCTCTACAATCAGCGCCTCAGCCGGTACGTCGCGGCCATGCGCAACGAACGACCGGATTGCATCCCAATCCGGCCGTTCGTGGCCGAATACACCGCCCGACACGCCGGTTATACCTGCCAGGAGGTGGCCCACGACTACACCAAGGCCTTCGATGCCGCCATCCGGACCGCTCGGGACTACCCGTGGGACGCGATCGTGCCCAACATGGTCTATGTCTGGACCGGCCTGGCCCAGGCCGTCGGCCTGCGCTACTACGGCATCCCAGGCATCGGCATCCCCCACACCTCGGGCTTCAATTACATCGAACCCCCCGAGGATAATGCCTTCATGCGGGCGGACGAATACGACGCCCTGATCGCCGACCCGACAGGCTTCCTCTACAACGTCTGGCTCCCGAGAGTCTCGACCGAGGTCTGCCGCCCGGGCCAGCCCGCGACGCACCGAAACAACCTCTCCTTCGTCAAAGGGGCCATGGCGATGCTCTCCTACTTCTACGCCTTCGGCCCCCAGGTCCAGCGCATGCGCACGGAATGCGGCACCGTCTCCGCCATCGCCGGCATCTTCAAGGCGCCCTTCGACATCCTCGCCGACAAACTGCGCGGCTACGTGGGGCTCACCCTCGACATGCGGACGCAGCCGGACAAGGTGCTGGCCGCATGCGAAGCCCTCATGCCCCACCTCGTGCATGTCGGGCTCACCACCGCCGATCCCGCCCGATTGGTCCCCATCGGCTTCTGGATGCACCGCGGCTGCGCTCCCCCTTTGTCCAGCCTGCCCAATTCGCCTCCCATTACTGGCCCACCCTTAAGCCCTGCATCGAGGAGTTCTGGAAAAACGGCCACCAAACGCTCTTCTACGCCGAGGGCCGGTGGAAACACCACCTCGAGACGTTCCGCGAACTGCCCCCGCGCAGCATCGTGTTCCACTGCGACCAGGATGACGTGTTCGATGTCCACCGCCAACTCCATGATCGCTTCGCCCTCTCCGGCGGCATCCCGAACGTCATGCTCAGCTACGGATCCGAGGACGAAGTGCGCGCCTTCTGCCGCCGGGTCATCGCCGAGGTGGCCGCCGATGGCGGTTACATCCTCGATGCCGGCGCCATCATGCAGGATGATGTCCGACCCGAAAACCTGCGCGCCTTGACCGAGACCGCCCGCCGGGACGGCGTCTACGCCAGCCCGGCATACAATCCCCAGCCGATTCCCCCCGCCGACTTGCCGGACTCGATCGCCAGCCGGCACCAAGTCCAAGGCCTCGCCGGCCGTCCCGTCCCCAACCCGCGCCCCGGCGTCTGCTACCCCTGGGAAGAGAAGGTCAGGGAACTCCCCGAAATCACCGGTGACCGCCAGCTCGTCCGTCGGATCTGGGAGGACGTCGACGCCTTCGGCGCCATGTACATCTGGCAGTTGCTGCTCAGCTTCTAGCGAGGCGCCGCCTCAGACCGATGAGGCCTAATTGGGGTCGCATCTCACAATTGCACTATTGAAGTACCTGCCGCATTCGCACCCTCTCCGTGCGGTCTCCGACCCATCGTGGTTCAGCGCGATCCCATGCAGCCGGACGCGGCATCGCAGGACCCTCTCGGCCAGCAGTTCCAGGAAGTGCCGCCGATCGCGATCGTCCCGGCAAATCGGTCTCCGTTGATTGCGGCGGGCACTCCCGTGATACCAACCGCCCGCCCGCTCGATCCGCGCAGGCCGCGCGCTAAGCGCCACCCTGCCGCTCCCGGTAACTGCGGCAATTGACTCATCGTCAGATGTGACCCCATGGTCCCACGGTGGCAAGACCGGCCTGGCCTCCAGCTTCCTGGTCAGCGACATCCAGCGGGGGGCCACCGGCCGCTATGTCCTCTTCGCCGACCTGGTCGTCGAACTCTACCGATCGGTCGCCCACCTCCCTTGTTGCAGACCCGAGACCCGATACCCGATCCTGATTGGGATCGTCGGCGGTCCTCGACACACCCCGCTCCCGCGATTGACCAGGGGACTCGGCCTGGGCAGGCTGGGGCCATGCACAGGTCTGCGAGCCTTCTGGATCAACTGGACCGGCGGCTGCCCGCCACGCTCGATTTCCTGCGTGAGATGGTGGGAATCAACAGCTACACGGGCAATCCGACAGGCGTGAACCGCGTCGGCGAACTCACCGCCGCGGCCTTCGCCCCCCTCGGCTTCCAGGCCGAGTTCGTCCAGGCCAACCATCCCCAGTGGGGCCGGCACCTCGTCCTCACCCGCCAGGGCGCGACCGACCGCTCGATCGCCATGGTGTCCCATCTGGACACGGTGTTTCCCCCCGAGGAGGAAGAGCGGAACGACTTTCGATGGCGCCAGGAAGGCGACCGCATCTACGGGCCCGGCACCCACGACATCAAGGGCGGCACCGCCCTCATGCGACTGGTCCTCGAAACCCTCCGCGATCAGTTCCCGACTGCCTACGACGCCGTGACGTGGCGGCTCTTCCTCAACGCCGCGGAGGAGACCTTCTCGCCCGACTTCGGCGATCTCTGTCGTGCGCGACTCGGCGCGGGGAGCCTGGGGGCGCTCGTCTTCGAGGCGGAAGGACGCGCCCACACCGCCTCGACCACGCCCCGGCTTGTGGTGGCGCGAAAGGGCCGTGCCGCCTGGTGCGTCCGCGTCGATGGCCGCGCGGCCCATGCCGGCGGAAACCACGCCCAGGGCGCCAACGCCATCGTCCAACTGGCGGAAACCGTTCGTCGAATCGCCAGCCTCACCGATTACTCGAAGGCACTCACCTTCAACGTCGGCCGCGTGACGGGCGGCAGCACGCTCAACCGGGTCCCTCACGAAGCGCTGGCCGAGGGCGAATTCCGCGCGTTCACCCCTGAGACCTTCGCCGCGGGCCGCAGCGCGTTGATGTCGCTGGCGGGCCAGGGCGATGTCCGCAGCCCGGCAGACGGCCATGCCTGCCGGGTCGCAATCGAGATCGTCAGCGAAAGCCGGCCTTGGCCGCGCAACCCGGGCACCGACCGTTTGCTCGGGCTCTGGCAGCAGGCCGGCGCCGACCTCGGAATCACCGTCGAACCCGAGGAGCGGGGCGGGCTCAGCGACGGCAATCTGCTGTGGGATCACTTGCCAACGATCGATGGTCTCGGACCCTACGGAGAACACGACCACTGTTCCGAACGCAGCGCCGACGGCTCCAAGACTCCCGAGTACGTGCTGGCCAGCTCCTTCGTCCCCAAGGCCGCCTTGAACGTCATGGGGATCCTGCGACTGATCCCCTGACACGCGACGGCCTGAGTGTCCCCGAGCTCCGGATACCAAGGACATTCAGCCCAGGGCGCGGGGCGCAGCGCTCAGCCCTCGCGCGCCAGCAGGTGCCGCAGCACGTAGGGCAGAATCCCGCCGTGATGGAAGTACTCGACCTCGATCGGCGAATCGAGACGGCACGTCACGGGGACGTTCTCGACCGACCCGCTCTTGCGTCGGATCCAAAGCGTCAGGTCCTGACGCGGCTTGAGGTTCGGGCCCAGACCGCGGACCTCGTACAACTCGGTGCCGTCCAGCCTCAACGCGCGGGCGTTGGTGCCCTCCTTGAATTGCAGCGGGAGGATCCCCATGCCGACCAGGTTCGACCGGTGAATGCGCTCGAAGCTCTGGGCGACCACCGCGCGCACGCCCAGCAGCGCCGGCCCCTTCGCCGCCCAGTCGCGCGAGCTGCCCGTCCCATACTCCTGACCCGCGATCACCAGCAACGGCGTCCCCGACTCGGCGTAGCGCATCGCCGCGTCGTAAACCGAAAGCGTCTCGCCGGTGGGCTGAAAGATCGTGTTGCCACCCTCGGCCTCCCCCATCAGCAGGTTCCGGATCCGGACATTGGCAAAGGTGCCCCGAACCATGACGCGGTCGTTCCCCCGGCGCGAGCCGTAGCTGTTGAAATCCGGAACGGTCACCCGGCGCTCGACCAAGTACCGCCCCGCCGGAGAGTCCTTGCGAATCGCGCCCGCGGGAGAGATGTGATCGGTCGTCACACTGTCCCCGAAAAGCACCAGCACGCGCGCCCCCTTGATCTCGCCGATCGCGTGCGGCCGACGCGAGAAGTCCTTGAAAAAGGGCGGTTCCTGAATGTACGTGCTGGTCGGATCCCAGCGATAGAGATCGCCCACGCTCGATGGGATGTCGTTCCACTTCGGGTTTTGCGCCACGAAATCGCGGTACAACTCGCGGAACACCTCGGGACGAACCGTCGCGTGGAGCAGATCGCGGATCTCCTCCTGCGTGGGCCAGATCTCCCGGAGCGTGACCGGCCGGCCATCGCTGCCAACCCCCAGCGGTTCGCTCGTCAAATCAATGTCCACCCGGCCCGCCAGCGCAAACGCCACCACCAGCGGCGGTGACATCAGGAAATTCGCCTTCACACTCTGGTGGACGCGCGCCTCGAAATTCCGGTTGCCCGACAGCACGGCGGCTGCCACCAGCTGATGCTGGACCACGGTCTCTTCGAGATGCGACTCGATCGGACCCGAGTTGCCGATGCAGGTCGTGCAGCCGTACCCGACCAGGTGGAAACCCAGGGCATCGAGAGCCTCCTGCAAGCCCGTCTTCCGCAGGTAGTCGGTCACTACCCGCGAACCCGGAGCCAGCGAGGTCTTCACCACCGGGCTGACCCGGAGCCCGCGCCCGACCGCCTTCTTCGCCAGCAGACCCGCAGCGAGCATCACCGTCGGGTTCGACGTGTTCGTGCAACTGGTGATCGCCGCGATCAGCACGGTTCCATCACTCACCTCCCCCTTCAGTTGCTCGCGGGTCACGGTGATGTTGTCCGGCGCCGGATGCTGGTCGCGCATCTCGCTCTCGCTCGGCGACAGCCCGGCATGATGCAAACCCGCATGCCACTCGGGATGAAATTGCGTCGGACGATGGCCCTTGACCGGGAACCGCCGGCCGTACTCGGCCGCCGGCCGGCCGTACCCGCCCTCGGCCACCGGCCGGCTGTAAAGCTCGATGAACCTGCCCTTCAGCGCCTCCAGCTCGATCCGGTCCTGCGGCCGCTTCGGCCCCGCCACACACGGCGTCACCGACCCAAGGTCCAGGGCGATCTCCTGGCTGTAGTCGATCTGGCCCCGCTGCGGCATCCCAAATATCCCCTGGGCGCGATAGTAAGCCTCGTACGCCCGGCACAAAGCCTCGTCCCGACCCGTCGCGCGCAGGTACTCGACGCACGCGGCGTCGATCGGGAAAAAGCCCATCGTGGCGCCGTACTCCGGCGCCATGTTGGCCACGGTGGCGCGGTCCACCACGGACAATGCCGCCGCTCCCGGCCCGAAGAACTCGACGAACTTGCCCACCACCCCGGCTTTGCGCAGCCCTTGCGTCACGTGCAGCGCAAGGTCCGTGGCCGTCACTCCCTCCCGAAGCGCACCGGTGACGTGCACGCCCACCACATCCGGTGTCAGCAGGTAGACCGGCTGCCCCAGCATGCCCGCCTCCGCTTCGATCCCACCCACACCCCACCCCACCACGCCCAGCCCGTTGATCATCGTGGTGTGAGAATCCGTCCCCACCAGCGTGTCGGGATAGTAGACGCCCCCAGCCTGCAATACCCCCTGCGCCAGATACTCGAGGTTCACCTGATGCACAATCCCCAGCCCCGGCGGCACCACCCGCAACGTCCGAAACGCCTGCATCCCCCACTTCAAAAACTCGTAGCGCTCCCGGTTCCGCAGGAACTCCATCTCGAGGTTGTTCCGAAACGCGTCGGGTGTTCCCGCAAAATCCACCTGGACCGAGTGGTCCACCACCAGGTCGACCGGCACCAGCGGTTCAACCACCTTCGGATCCCTCCCCAACCGCGCCACCGCGGATCGCATCGCCGCCAGATCCGCAATGAGCGGCACCCCCGTGAAGTCCTGGAGCAGAATCCGCGCGACAACCAACGGGATCTCCGCCGTCCGCGCCGCCGTCGGCCGCCAACCCGCCAGATCCCGCATGTTTTGCTCCGTCACCCTGCGGCCGTCACAATTCCGCACCACCGATTCGAGCACGATGCGCAGGGACACCGGGAGCCGCGACACCATCCCCAGCCCCGCCTCCTCCAACGCGGGCAGGGAATACAGCCGGCCGCATTCCCCATTTCCCAAGTCGAAGGCGCGCACCGCGCCCGACCGAAAGTGTGCTTCGCTCATATGCAGATTAAGGCATGCTAAATCCTCATCAAACGTAAGCCCTCAAAATGCGGGTTGCGCCCTGGCATGTCAATCATGCGCTCTGTCAAGAGTCGGCGCGTCGGCGCGTCGGTGCGTCAGTGGGCGGTAAGCGGTCAGCGGTCGGTAGTCTGAGAGGTTGTGTGCTTTGCGTTGACTTCCCTCGCCCCGAAAGAAACGCAAAGGCTCGAAGACGCCAAGGCGCCAAGGAGAGAGGGGAAACGTGTTCCCTTCTCTTCCGCGTGTTCTGCGTGTTCGGCGGTTCCCTTCTTCCTCTCTGCGAGCTCTGCGAGCTCCGCGGGGAGACCTGCAAGCAGGTGCACCCGGTCGGCCACCGGCCTTGCTGTACTACCGCAGAGACCGCAGGGCCCGCAGAGAAGGAGAGGAAAGAACTTCATCCCGCGGTCGTCGGTCGCCCGTCCCCCCCAAATCCGCGCGTAAGCGTCCCTTGCGGCTCAACTTCCTGGGCCGGACCCTGCGTGCTGAGCCGCCCCGTCAGTGGTTTCCGCGGATTTGGATGCCCGCCCCCAGGGCGGGCCCATTCCCTCCCAATTCTATAGAGCCCGCCCGCGCGCGGGCGGGCCACCCCGGAGCCGACACCCGA
>JAKQDD010000052.1 GCA_029556615.1 Verrucomicrobiota bacterium
CGATCCGCTCGTGCCCCCCGCCACCGTCAGCGTGTTCGCCCGACCCACGCTCGTCAACTGGTTGAGCGCGTCCACCGAGAACGTCTGCAAAAACCCATTGTTCGTCCGGTACTGCAGGTTCCCGCTCGCATCGTACCCGTAGCCCAACTGCTCGTGGAGCCGGCTCGTGGCCCCGCCCGCTTCCTTGCCCACCGCGCTCTCGAGCTGCCCGACCGGGTCGTAGCCGTAGTCCACGTAATCCCCCGCGCTCCGCGTCTGCCGCGTCCGCTGGCTCCCCGTGTTGTACTGGTACTCGTGCCCGTTCACGGTCACTCCAGCAGCCGTCCTCAGCCATGTCCCCAGGAGCCGCCCCACCGAATCGTGCTGGTTGGTGATCGACAGCCCGTTGGGCAAGCTCAGCTCCCGCACCAACCCGGAGCCCTCGAGGTACGTGTACTCGAAGCTCCCGGCCGGTGAACTCACGATCGTCAGCCGCGAGGCCTCATCAAACCCGTGCGCTTCCACCCACGCCGCCGCGTTGGGCTGCTGAATGCTCAGCGCCTGGCGCCGCCCGTTGTCGTAACTGTTGCTCACTGTGTCCCCGGCCCACGGGCCGTCCTCGCTCGCCAGCAGGCCGTTGGCATACGTATACACGTTTGTCCCCGCCGAGTCCACCATGCCCGTCAAGCGCCCGTCCTTGTCGTAGGCAAACGTCACTACGTCCGTCGCCAGGCCGTTCGTATTCGCCTCGTACGTCACCTGGGTCAGGTTCCCCACCGCGTCGAACGTGTAGCGGCTGTTCCCCTTCCCCAAGCTCCACCGGTTCGTTAGCCGGCCGCCGGGATCGTACGCGTAGCCCAGGATGTTCATCCCCAGGGCATCTGTTTTCACCGTGACCCGCCCCTCGGCATCGTACGTCCAGCGCGTCGTGTTCCCCCGCCCATCGCTGAGCGAGAGCAGGTCCCCGGCCGGGCTGTACCCAAAGCCGAGCACCTCCGCGTTGGCGTTGGTCTGGTTCACCAGCCGCCCCAAGGCGTCGTAGACGTACCAAGTGGCGTTGGTCAGCGCGTCCACGTAGTTCGTGAGCCCACGGGCCGAGTGCCGGAACTCCTCGCTCGCCGTGCCCGCGACCAAACGCGCGCTCAGGCGCCCCAACGCGTCGTAGCTGAAGCTCGTCTCCAACCCGTGCGCGTCCGTTTGCGACGTCACCCGATCGAGCACGTCGTACTCGAACGCAGCCACCCGATCCACGGCGTTGCTGAGGGCCGTCACCAACCCTTGGTTGTTGAGGCTCGCCAGCCGGTATCCATGCGCGTCCGCCACCTGGACCAAGCGGCCCAGCCCATCGTATTCGTTGGTCATCACCAGGCCGCTGGGCAGGAAGCTCCGCACCCGGCGCCCGGCGTTGTCGTACTCGTAGCGCGTCACGTTCGTCATCGCCGTGGTGACCTGCTCGACCACCCCGCAATCACAGTACTGAACCTGGATGGTGTTCGACAGGGCATCGGTCGCCGCG
>JAKQDD010000039.1 GCA_029556615.1 Verrucomicrobiota bacterium
CAATGCAATCCCCGGACCCGGGGGCGGTTATCCCCCCGTCCGGGCGTGCCGATCACCGAACTCCCGCCGGACGTCAGCCACAAGGTCTGCCTGAAGTGCGGGCTGATCTACCAGAAACACCGGGTCCTGAAGTACCGCTACATCCCGCCGGGCCTGCACCGGGAGGTGACCCTGTATGTCTGCCGGGAGTGCTTCGCCCGGATGCCGGCGGCGGAACGCCGGCAGGTCGTCGTACCCGCCGGAAGAAGAAAAAGTAGCCGGGCCGCGGTCGTCAACCCCGCTGCCGTCGCGGGTCTGGCCCGGCTCCGGGAGACCAAAGGAGAGAGCCCGCAGGCCATCCTGGCCGCGCACCACGAGATCCTGAAAGACGACCCGCAGCGGCTGAGCGCGGAGTTCATCACCGCCCTCGCCCGGCAACCGAAGGGGGGCGTCTGATGGCGAACATCCTCTTCGTCCGGCTTGCCAGCGAGCTGCCGTCGCCCTTCATCGACACCGATCTCGCCCTGATCCGGCAACGCCATACCGTCAAGACGCTGGACGTGCAGGTCACCAACCTCGGCAACGGCGGCACCGCGCCGAACAAGGTTGCTCTGGTGCGGGAACTCGCGGCCGGGCTGAAGTGGGCAGACCTCGCCTACATCTGGGCGGCCGACCTCCACGCGCTCGGCACCCTGGCGCTGGCGAAGATCTACGGGGTCAAGACCGTCGTCGCCATCGCGGGATACGAAGCCGACCCGGTCCCGCGGTTCGGCTACGGCTACCCGCTCCACCCCGGGAAACGCCGGATGGTGCAGGCGATCCTGAATCACGCCGACCAGATCCTCGTCCCCTCCCCCTACCTGGCCCAGGAGGTCAGGAGATCATTCGGCCCCACGAACGCCCCGATCGCCGTCGTGCCGCTCGGGTTTGACCCCGCACAATTCACCCCCCGGGGCGAGAAGGCCGACCAGGTCCTCTCGGTAGCCCTGGTGCAGACGACCGACCGCGCCGCCCTGAAAGGGATTGAAACGCTGGTAGCCGCAGCCCCCCAGATCGACTGCGACATCATCCTCGCCGGGCTCGGGCCCCGGGTGATTGAGGCCCTCCAGTCCCGCCCGACCGAGAACCTCTCCCTCTTCGGCCCGCTGCCGCAGGAGACCCTGATCGGGTTGTATCAGGCATCCACCGTCTACGCGCAATGCTCCTACACCGAGACCTTCGGCGCCTGCGTCGCGGAAGCCATGCTCTGCGGCTGTGCCCCGGTCGTGCGGGAGGTGGGTAACCTCCCCCTGCTGGTCGGGGATGCGGGCATCTCCTTTGCGGAGGACCCGGTCGCCGCGATCCAGGCGGCTCGGGACCACCCCGAACTCGGAGAGCGAGCCCGTGCCCGGATCGCCAGCGTCTACCCTCTGAGTGCCCGGGCAGACCGGATCGCCGCGATCCTGGAGGACCTGATATGACCCCCCTGGTCTCGGTGGTGATCCCCGCCTACAACGCCGAGCGGTACCTTGCGGAGGCCGTGGCATCGGTCTTCGCTCAGACCTGCGAGCCGGTCGAGATCCTGATCGTCAACGACGGGTCCACCGACCGCACCGAAGAGATCGCCCACCAGGTCCGGGCCGGGGCCCCTCCCGGCAAGAGCGTGTCCGTCCTCTCCTCGCCGGAGAACCGGGGGGCGGCGGACGCCCTCTGGCTGGGGTTCGCGGTAGCGACCGGCCACTACCTGACATTCCTCGCGGCGGACGACGCCTACGTCGATCCCGACCACCTCGCCCGCCAGGTCGAAGCGATTCAGGCCGCCGGTGCCGACTGGTCGTACTACCGCGACTTCTCGACCGGCCCGACCCTCGCCGCCCGGCGGCCGATCACCCCCGTCTGGCTCAAGACCCGGCGGCTCGACCCGATCTTCGAGCGGTCGAACCTGCTCCGGTTCCTGATGCTCTTCGCGAAGAACCCGATCAACTCCTCGTCGTTCATGGTGGAGGCCAACGCCTACCACCGGTTCGGGGCGTGGAACCCCGCAATGAAGAACGCCGACGCCGACCGCGACCTCTTCTTCCGCTACTTCTGGAAGGGGGCACGGTGCGTCGTGGTGCCGGGCCCCGGCCCCTTTTACCGGGAGCACCCGGCCCAGCTCTCGCGCAACACCGCCCAGATGCGGGAAGGCTACCGCCGGGCGGAACGAAACGCCATCAGTCTCATATTCAGAGGGAAATAATGACCCGAATTTTACTCATCAACCCGCCCTCTCCCTACCTGGAGAATGATGCCGCCTACCCCCCGATGGGGTTGCTGTACCTCGCGGCAGTCTTAGAAGACCTCGGTTGCCATACCGATATCGCCGACCTGACCGGCGGCCGCCCCCTCCCCCCTACGGGAGGCTACGACCTCGCCGGGATCACCTGCGTGACCCCGAACGTCCCGCAGGTCGAAAGGCTGATCCCGCAGATCGACTGCCCGGTGATGGTCGGAGGACCGCACCCCACGTTCCTGCCCACCGACATGATCAACCGGATCCGGGACGGCGACTGCATCGTCCGGGGGGAGGCCGAAACCGCGCTCCCCCGGATCGTTGCCGACCTCACCGCGGGCCAGCTCGGCCCGGACTACCTCTGCGGCCTGCCGGAACCCGACCAGATCCCGCTGCCCCACCGGACGAAGATCGACCTGCACCGCTACCGCCCCGGCGGCGACGCCTGCACCCCGGTCTACACCAGCCGGGGCTGCCCCTACCGCTGTGCCTTCTGCTCCAAGCTCGCCGGCACCACCTACCGCCGGTTCTCAGTAGACCGGGTGATCCGCGAGGTCACGGTCTGCAAAGACCTCGGCTTCCATAAAATCGTCTTCGGAGACGACAACATGAACGTCAACCCTGCGTACCTCTCTACCCTGCTCACCGCGCTGGAACCGCTCGACATCGCGTTCCGGCTCAATATGGACAGTCGCCGGATCACCCCCGATCTGCTGGCCCAGGCCCACGCCGCCGGCTGCACCGAGATCTCCATGGGGATCGAGTCGGGGTCCCAGCGGATCCTGGACGCCATGCAGAAACAGGCCCGCGTCGATACGAACGCCGAGGCGATCCGCATGGTGCAGGACGCCGGGATGCTTGCCAAAGCCTACTTCATGGTGAATTTCCCCGGCGAGACCGCCGAGACCGTGGAGGAAACCCTCCGGTTCGCGGAGGCTACCCGGCCCGACCGCTGGCTGCTCTCGGCCTTCGCCCCGCTCCCGGGATCCGCCGTCTGGCTCAACCCGGACCGCTACGGGATCACCGCCGTCTCCAAAACCTGGGGCGACTACTACCTGGTCGGGAAAGACGGTCGGTTCGCCCCCTGCTTCGAGACCCGGGCCCTGCCGCACGCCCGCCAGATTGAGTTCCACGACCGGCTGCTCCACGGCCTGCGGGAGGTGTGTGCATGAGGATCCTGATCACCGGTGGGCTCGGGTTCATCGGCACCAACCTCCGCCGGGCGCTCGCCGCCACCACCGACCACGAGGTCTTTGTCTTCGACCGGGAACGGGTCGTGCAGGAGAACTACATCCGGGGCGACGTCAACGACTATTTCAGCCTGGAACGCGCCTTCGCAGTCGCCCGGCCCGATCTCGTCGTCCACTACGCCGCGATGGTCTCCCGGAAAGAGTGCGAAGAGACCCCGGACCTGGCGATCCGGACGAACACCATCGGAGCCCAGAACGTCGTTCACCTCTGCCTCAACCACAACGCCCGGCTGGTCTACGCGGGGTCGAGCGAGGAGTACGGCTCCGCCTACCAGGGCCCGGACGGCACCCCGGTCACCGTTGCCGAGGACACCCCGTTCGGCATCCCGACCTCCTACTACGGCATGACCAAGCGCCACGCCGACGAGTTGATCCGCTACAACGCCGTCCAGAACGGCCTGGTCGCCAGCACCACCCGGTTCTGTATGCTGTATGGTCCCGGCGAACTCGGCAACACCTACCGGAGCGCCGTCGCGCGGTTCATCGACAGCGCGAAGGCGAACCGCCCGATCACCGCCCACGTCAACACCGAACGCTCCTGGTGCTTCATCGATGACGCCGTGGAAGGTGTCCTGCGGGTGCTGCACCGGGACCAGACCGAGCCCTACGAGGTCTACAACATCGGCAACGACGAACCGATCTCGGCGGTCGATCTCGCGAAGAAGGTGGTCGGGGTCTTCGGCTCGTCCTCCCCGATCCTCGAGGCCGGGGTCGAGCCGACGATCATCCCGATCAAGCGGATGAGCTTTGCACGGGCAAAGGCGGTGCTCGGCTGGGAGGCCCGGACCTCTCTCGAGGAAGGGCTGCGCCGGATGCAGGGGGCGTGAGATGGGTCCGAACTACTGGGAGACCCATTACCGGAACGGTGGCGGCAGCAGCCGCCGCGACATCACAGTTTCCCGGGCCTGGAAACAGGCCGTCATCGCCGAGTATGCCGGCGACCTCGACACCGTGGTGGACGTGGGGTGCGGCGACCTGACCTTCTGGGCCGAAGGGATCCAGCCCAGAGCCTACACCGGGATCGACATCTCCCCGACGATCCTTGAGGCGAACCGCAAGGCGCACCCCGGCTGGACGTTCCACTGCTCCCCGGCCGAGGTGCGGGTGCCCGGGGTATCGGGCCGGGTCGTGATCTGCCAGGACATGCTCTTTCACATCATGGACGACACCGCCTACCGCCAGATCCTGCAGAACCTCACCCGCTACGCCGAGGAGTGGCTCTTCATCTTCACCTGGTACGACAACCCGTTCGGCTGGTTCCCGTACTCTGCCGTGCTGGCCGGGATGCTGTTGAAACAGGGTCGGGTTCGGGACGCGGTCACCGCATTCTGTATGTCGGACCCGCCGGTTACGGACGGGAAGTACCAGATGTTCCGCCGCCTTGAAGACGACCGCGATCTGTTCACGGCCGCCGGGTTCGACCTGGTGGCCGCCCGCCCCGCCAACGAGATCGGGGCGATGTATGTCTTCCGCCGCCGCCAGGAGGCGACCCTATGATCGAAGACCCCCCCGCCCTCCTTACACCGGACGGCTACCGGGTCCTGGACACGAACGCTGCGGAGACCGTCGCCTTGGTCGAGGGCGAGCCGGGGGACGCCCTCCGGTTCGCCACCATCACCCTCGCGAACCTGCAGGCGTTCGTCGTCAAACTGGCGGAGATCGCCACCCCCGAGACGGAGATCGACCTCTACCTGGAC